>NZ_AP043783.1:0-1097500 GCF_055387725.1 Lutaonella thermophila | reverse complement strand
TCGGTCATAGGGGTTGGCACATGATAGTATTTTATGTCTTCTGCTTTTAAATAATTAAAATGTTTTGCAAGCGCCCCAATTTGAGGCAAAGCTGATTGCCCCGGATTATAACTTAAACTATTATAGGTTTGCCCTAAATTGGAAAATGGCAGCAGCTCAAAATTATCTTTTCTTAAATAGTTATACTTATATTCTTTAAAAATGGTAAGTGTGGTGTCTAGATAAGTTGTATCGTTATTTAGGCTAATAATTTTATAATCTTTAATTGTTATTGCAGCCGTTTGTTTTTTATTTGAATTGATTATAGCTCCTTTTTTTTGATTCTTAGGTGCTACTTGCAAAGAGTCTGAACCCGGTAATTTTTTTATAGGAGTTACTTGAGAATAGCTATTAGCAACTAATAACAGTAAAAAAAGTGTAATGCACGTAAAGTGTTTCATTAACCTAAAACGATTTATTGGCAAAGGTAATTTTTTTGATTATTTGATTCATAAATAAAATAAAAAAACCACCTCAATTGAGGTGGTTTTGGTATGACTTATATAAATTTTTAATACCCGTCGTTTTGAACCATGTTAGAATTTGCATCTAACTCAGCTCTTGGGATTGGCCATGCAAATAAATTGTTAGGGTATGTTAATTGTGTAATAACATTTTGAGTTGACCCTAAAACATCTATGTTTTGACCAGTACGAGTTAAATCATCAAATCTGAATCCTTCGAAAATTAATTCTTTTCTTCTTTCATTGATGATGTCTTCTTTAGTTAAGCTAGTATAAGCTGACGCCCCTCTGTTTGAAGTTATTTTGTTGATTTCCGGAAGTGCTGCAGATTCTCCGCTTATCTCAAATAAAGCTTCTGCATAGTTTAAAATAACTTCTTCAAAACGGATCAGTGGAATATTATCAGAACCTGTGGCCGTATCAGGATATTTCTTCATATTTCTTAGACGAGTTCCTCCATCTTGATATCCAAGAATATCTTTTCTAACATCTCCGTCTTCGTAAATATCTATAACATCTGATACAACTTCTACATCTCCATATCCAGCAGGAGCATCTCCAGGGAATCTGTATATGTAAGATAATGCATTTGGACCTAAGTTATCTGCTCCGCTAAATGCTAATTCAAAAATTGAGTTTGGAGCTTCTTTAGTTGCCCAGCTATCTACATAGCTTGCTGCAGGAATAATAGAATATAAACCAGAATCTATTACAACTTTAGCTGCATCTCTTGCTCTTTCCCAGTCTCCAAAATAAATTGCTACTCTTGACTCTAAGGCTTTAGCTGCATATTTTGAAACTATAGTTTTTGTAACATCATAGCTAGAATCCATCATTGAAAATGCAGTTTCTAAATCGCTATAAATAGCAGCTTTTACCTCATCAACAGTGTTTCTTGAAGGAAATAAATCTTCACCTTTAAACTCGGTAATTATTGGAACTCCTAAGTTACCTCCAGCATGTTGTTGCCCATAGGTTCTTAATAAATCATAATGGGCTAAAGCTCTAAGCGTCATTGCTTGACCTTGAATATGCCTACCATAATCTAAATCGCCTTCTAGAGTAGAAAGGTCTGTATTGATTATAATATTAGCATCAGCAATTACGGCATAGGCATCATCCCAAATAAAACCTGTGTTTTCATTGTATTCATATTCGGCCTGAGTTGAAAAACGCCCAGAATTACCATTTGAAAAACAGTTGTCAGATCTAACCTCATTAGTTGCAATGATATCTCTACCATAATAACCAGATCCAGTCATGGTATTATGAATACCTTTTAAAATACTATACAGGTTATTTACTTTTTTGATACTACCTTCTACACTTTTACTTTGTGCTAAAGTAGGTTCTAGATCATCTGTAGTACATGCCATGAATGTAATGAAGGCAAATGTAACAGGAAGAATTTTAAATATTTTTTTCATGTCTTTCATTTTCTAATTAGAAATTAATGTTTACACCAAATGTAAATGTTTTGGTAGGAGGTGTCTCTAAACCGGTTTCTCCCCCTAAATCTTGTTCAGGATCATATAATAAGTTGTCATCTTTAACCCAAGTGTATAAGTTATTACCTCTTACATATACTCTTACACTTTCTAATCCTATCTTATCCATTACACTTGATGGTAAATCATAACCAACTGTAAGCGCTCTTAGACGGAAAAAGTCTCCATCGTAAAGAAACTTAGAGTGTCTTTCCCAAGGTGTAGCAGATGTTGTGAATTTTCCATATCTGGTATTGTCACCAGGCTGCTGCCATCTATCTAATAAGGTTGTATAACCATTAAATGCTAATATTGGATATGCATTTGTTTGGTTTAAGTATCTATGCCATCCTTCGTAAATTTTATGTCCTCCAGCATAATATCCGCTAGCATTTACAAAGAAGCCTTTATAGTTAAAATCTATATTTAACCCTGCTGTTAAAGTTGGGATTGCATTACCCCCTTGGTAAACAGCTTCTGCTTCATTAAAGTTTGTTGTAGTAGGACCATCAACTCCGTTGATATACCACTCTTCTAAACCTGTGTCTGGATTAACTCCAGCCCATGTAGGCATATACCATGCTCTTACCGGGTGTCCAGTTTCAATTCTTGTTCTTGTAGTTGTAATGGTTCTTTCAACTCCATTAGGATCTAGAGGTAACTTTGTAACTTCATTTTTAACAGTTGAAACATTACCACCTAAACTTAACTGAATATCTTCTGTGTTGATAATGTTAGCTGTTAATTCTGCCTCAAAACCTTTGTTTGTAAGCTCACCTATGTTTTGAACCTGGCTGTTAAATCCAGTAGTTTGAGACAATGGAACGTTTAATAATAGATCTGTAGATGTTCTGTGGAAGTATGCTAGGTTTGCATTCAACACATTTTTAAACAATCCAAATTCTACACCTAAATCTAATGTATTAGATTTTTCCCATGATAAATCATCATTACCAAAAGTACTTACAGTTTGAGCACCTTCTCCACCATAATCTACACCAAAGCTAAATAAAGATTGATATTGATTTAGTCCAATAGATGCGTTCCCGGTTGTACCATATGATGCTCTTAACTTCATATAATCTATAACTTCTGAATCTTCTAAGAAAGATTCTTTATGCATATTCCAAGCAGCACCTACGGCCCAGAAGTTACCCCATCTGTTCTTTTTAGAGAATCTAGAGTTACCCTCTCTTCTGAATGAGAAATCTAACACATACTTACTATCAAAGGCTGAATATTTTATTAAACCTAAGTAAGCACCTACATACCAATCTGTAAAACTTGATGAAACACTTGTTGGTGTCCCTAAGTTGTCTAAGTTAAATAATCCATCATCAGCAAAATTCTCTCCGGCACCACCTAAGAAGTAGTTTCTATTTGATTGATATTCTTGAAGTAATTTAAAATCAAAGTTATGGTTTTCGTTTAACTGTAAGTTGTAGTCAACATAGTTTTGAAAAACGTAGTAAACGTTCGTTCTGTCGTATTGACTAGCATCTCCAGAAGTAGGAACGCCATAACCGTAATTTCTGTTCGAGTATGTTCTAAGATTATATAGCTGGAAGTCTACATTAAAGGTAGACCCAACTTTAAATCCATGTCCTATATCCCAAGTTAATGAGTTACCAGAAACAATTCTCGTAAATCTGTTATCATCAATATTATCTCTAGTTATTATTAATGGGTTTGGTAATGATCCTCCAAACTCATTAAATGTACCATCTTCATTGTATGGTTGTAAAAGTGGAGATAAGAAAAATCTACCAGTTCTTGCGCTTTCAAAATACGCGCTTGTTTCTAAGAATGAATCTTGGTATGTATAAGAAGCCGAGTTGTTTGAACTAAATTTTAAGTTTGAAGTTAAATCTTTAGAAAAGTTTAACGCACCTGAAATTCTTTCAAACTCAGTTCCTATTACAGTTCCTTCTTGAAACATATATCCTAATGAAGCATAGAATGTATGGCCTTCTCCACCACCAGAAGCTGATAAGTTATATTGCTTAATAATTGCATCTTTATTTGTTAAAACTTTATCCCAATGTGCCTCTGGTCTTCCGGCTGCATCCCATTCTGCAAATGATGTAGATAGCAAGTATGCCTCTGCATCTTCTTTTGTAGGAAAAATTCCATCATTAAAAAATGCCTCAGACGCAAGCTCTAATCTATTAGCAGCAGTTAAAGGCTTTGGTCCTTCTACCGCATCATTTTGAAAACCGTAGCTAGAAGTGAATGAGAATCTTGTTTTACCTGCTCTACCTGACTTAGTAGTAATTAAGATTACACCATTAGCTCCTCTAGCTCCATATTGTGATGTAGCAGAAGCATCTTTTAATACAGTAATCGACGCAATATTGTTGTTATCTAAAGCTGCAAGAGCATTTAAAGACGATCTTGCTCCAGAAGCACCAACATTACCACTATTTACAGGAACACCATCAATTACATATAATGGAGCGTTACCAGCTGTTATAGAGCTTATACCTCTAATTCTAATATTAGCAGTAGAACCTGGCGTACCTGAAGTAGCTGAAACGGTTAAACCTGCAACATTTCCTTGTAAAGCGTTATCGATTGATGGGCTTACAATTTGAGATAATTTTTCATTATCTACTTTTGTTACAGATCCAGTAATGTCAGATCTTCTTTGCGCTGAATAACCAACTACAACGACTTCTTCAAGAGCTTGAGCATCTTCTTCCATTTGTACATTAATGGTGTTTGAAGCCCCAACTGTTCTTTCAACAGATTTAAGCCCTAAGTAAGTAAAAACTAGCACCTGCCCAGTATTAGCTTTGATAGTATAATTACCATCAAAATCTGTTTGGGTTCCAGTAGTAGTTCCTTTAACTAAAATGTTCACACCTGGTAAAGGCAAACCGTTTTGGTCTGTAACATTACCAGTAATTGTCTTCTCTTGTGCATAAGAGAAACTTACCATTAACGCTAGTGCTAGCGTTAAAAAACAAGTTAACTTTGATTTCATTATTAAATTATTTTTGAATTAGCTCACGCCAAAAATCAAAATATTAATGATATTTACCAAAAAATAAGTGCACTGAATTTGTTAAAATTTTATTTTTTTTAAAAAAATTATATTCCAACCCTTTTTTTAACTCCTATTTAAGAAAAAAATTAACAATTTTAATGTTAAAACCATACATAAATAGTTGCTTAGAAGCCGGTACAGATGAAGCCGGTAGGGGTTGTTTAGCCGGTCCGGTAACTGCTGCTGCCGTTATTTTACCTGAAAACTTTACAAATGATATTTTAACGGATTCTAAAAAGCTTTCCAAAGCCAAAAGACACATCCTGAAAAATATAATTGAAAAAGAAGCTATTGCATTTGGTGTAGCTCATATTTTCCCGGATGAGATTGATAAACTTAATATTTTAAAGGCTTCTATTTTTGGTATGCACAAGGCTTTAGATAAACTCAGCAAAAAACCAACACTTATTGCTGTAGACGGCAACAAGTTTTATGCCTACAACAATATACCCTATAAATGTGTTGTGAAAGGAGATGCTAAATTTATGCACATTGCTGCAGCTTCTATTCTGGCTAAAACATACAGAGATGCTTACATGGAAAAAATTCATGAAGAATACCCAATGTACAACTGGAAACAAAACAAAGGCTACCCCACCAAAGAACACAGAGAAGCAATTTTAAAATACGGTGCAACTAAATACCATAGAAAAAGCTTTACATTAATACCTAAACAACTCTCTCTAAATTTTTAATTATATTTTTGCTGAAAAGGGCACTATAAAATGAGACATTTTTTTGTTGTTTGTATCTTAATAAGCCTGTTATTGGGTTGTAAAAAAGAAACTACTCCTTTAAACTCTTCTATTTTATCGTATATACCACATAATGCAGCTGCAATTGTTAAGGTAAACAACTTTCAAACACTAAAAAGCAGCTTAAAAAATAATGCGTTTATTTTAGAAACTATTAATACCAAAACTTTTAAAAAATTAAACAACAAACTATCTGCTTTACAATATGTTAAACCCAACACTACCGGATTAATTGCTTTTGTAGAAGAAGGCAATAATAATGTTGAAGTAATTTTTGTTACTGAGAATGATTCTGTATTAACCAACTTAGAGTCTGCACAAAACAAAACTATTGAAACACTATCTTACAGCGACCATTCTTATAAAAAATTCGCATTAAACAAAACTGTTTTTTATAGCACCAAACTAAACAATATTAACATTCTTTCCTCTTCAAAACTCTTAATTGAAAATTCAATTAGGATTAAAGAAAAAAATATTGTGAATACTACTTTTAGCAAACTTTATAATGCATCTAAAACCAATAAGGCTGCAACCTTATTCATTAACCTTGAGCAAAACAACCAATTTTTAAATGTTTTGCTAAACACAAATTCTAACAAGTTAACTGATTTTGCTGATTGGCTTGCTTTAGACATTGCTGCCTCCCAAAACGAATTACTTTTAAGTGGTGTTGCTGTTGCTAGTGACTCTATTAAAAAATTCACTAATAATTTTAAGAAAACCACTCCTACCCAAAATCACGTTGCTAATGTAGCACCTATTACATCTAACGGATTTACATCGTTTAACTTCACTAGTTTTTCTGCCTTTTTTTCTAACACGCAATCTAACAACAATATAGCATTACTTGATTCTGTAAAACAAAACGGGTTTGAGAGTATTAACGAAATTGGTTTGGTTTCTTTTAATAATGGTAATGCTATTAGTTTTTATGCCGAGTTTTCTGAAGAACTTAGAGATTTCTTTAAAAATTTAGAGCTAAACAGTACAGAGTTTTCACAAACAACTATTTACACTCTTGCAGAATCTAACTTACTTACTAAAGCTACTAGATTAATAGACGCGTCGTTTACACCAAAATATTATTGCGTTATAGATAACTTTTACATTTTAGCAGAACGTACAGAGATACTTCAAAACATAATTACAAATAATAGTACCAATGCTACTTTAAAAAACTCTAATCAATATAACAATCAAATAAAGCAATTAGCAGACGAATCTTCTTTATTAACAATTCGTTTTGGTAATGCAATTAAAGATTATATTAATGCAAGTAACTCTGATGCTTTTAAAGAAGATTTTAAATCTGTAAACCTAAAAAACTATACTCTTGCTTTACAATTAATTGCCGATAATAACTTTAATCATTTACATCTTTCTATAACTAAAAACAAACCTAAAAGCCAAGTTGGTACTGTTGCCCAATTATTTTCAGTACAGTTAGATGCAGCAATAGCTACCCAACCACAATTTGTTATAAACCACAGAACACAGAAAAAAGAAATTGTGGTTCAAGATGTAGAAAACAACTTATACTTGATAGCAACAGATGGAAAAGTGCTTTGGAAAAAGCAATTAGACAGTAAAATTCAAGGAAAAATTCATCAAGTAGATATTTATAAAAATGGTAGATTACAACTTGCTTTTACAACTGCAAGTAAATTTTTAATTATAGACAGGAATGGTAACATTGTAGAGCCTTTTAACAAACAATTTTCCGGGTTACTCTTACCCTTAGCTGTTTTTGACTACGATAAGAATAAAGATTACCGATTTGTAATAGTTAGTGGTCAGAATATTTACATGTACAACCGTAAAGGACAAATCGTTAAAGGATTTACTTTCACTAAATCTGATTCAGAAATTATTAAACGTCCGGAACACTTTAGAATTGGCAGTAAAGATTATTTAGTATTTGCTCAAAAAAATGGTGCTTTACAAATTTTAAATAGAAGAGGACAAAAGCGTATTAAAGTAAACCGAAAATTTTCTTTCTCAGAAAACAACATTTACCTCTATAAAAATAAATTCACCTTCACTAACAGCAAAGGACAACTAGTGCAAATAGATAGTAAAGGAGGCATAAATGTGATTTCTATTGGAGTTGAACCCGAACACTATATAGACGCCACCACTAAAACCCTAGTTACATTATCTAATAATTTACTTAGCATAAAAGGGAAGAAAATAGAGCTAGACTATGGCTTTTATTCGGCTCCAAAAATATTTTATATATATGATAAGATTTATGTAGCAGTAACCGACATCCAAAATCAAAAAGTATATTTATTTGACAGTCAAGCTAAAAACATAAAAAACTTTCCGGTTTATGGTACAGAAATTATTGACCTATCTGATATAGATAACGATCGCCATTTAGAACTTGTTACTAAAGCTCAAGACAACACCATACTTGTTTACAAAATAAACTAGCAACATACGCAACAGGGGAAATAACCCCTTGATTTTTAGTGTATTAATAGCGTTTTTTGTATATTATTCTTTTACACCTTACGCTATTATGAGAACACTCTATTTTAACTGTAGGCTAATTCTTAGCTTGCTTGTAATCTGCACATTTAGTCTTGACGGAATAGCTCAAAAAAAACTCAAACGGCCAAGCAGTAGAGTTGGTATAAACAATGTAGATACTTTTGTACAAGAATCTTTTGATTTGTACGACAAAGTATATATGTACGATGGCTACACCAAAAACAACAAACCTTTAGAAGACAATGATCTTGATGTTTTAGAACAAGCCATAGAAGATATTGCATTACTTACAGAAAGTGCTCCTAATGTAATTTCCAGTTTAGAGGGGCAAAGCGCTTTAAAAAAAGCTAAAGCTACTTTACAAATTAATCGTGCAAAAAAGGCATTAAAATATAGTATTAAAACTGCTAAAGACCTTTTAACAGGGCATAAAAAAGATACAGAAACAACAGAAACCGAAGAAGATGTTGTGGAGAGTACTGGCTCAGAACCTAACAATAGCCAAAACAACACCACCCAAAATCCTTCAACAGAAACATCTGAAAATTCAAAAGATAAAGATATTGTTATTTACAGAAAGTATGATTTTGTTCCGGGAGACAAACTGCTTTTTTTTGATGATTTTTCTATTGATTTTGTTGGTGATTTTCCTTCTAAATGGAATACTAACGGAAGTGGAGAGGTTGTTTCTGTAAATTCAGAAAAATGGTTTGAAATTAAACCCGGTTTTAACACTTTTTATATTCCGTTAGCGCCAACGCTACCGGAAGACTATACTGTTGAGTTTGATGTTTTAACTTCCGGCATAGATAGGCAAACAAGTTCATCTGCCCTATTACGAATTTACTTATCTGAAGATCCTAAATATAGTAATAACAAAGGTACGTATGTAAGTGTTGGTTTACCTATGTGCCAATACCATCCCGTAGGAATTAGAATTTACAGCAAAATAGAAGGTATTAATAATACGGTAGCTGCAGACATTAGAAAAGAAGTGTTAAACAAACCGCATTTTGCCATAGCTGTTAATAAACAACGATTTAGGCTATGGGTTAATGAGCGTAAATTATTAGATGTTCCACAATTTATTCCAGAAAATTCTAACATTACTACCTTAAAATTTGAGTTGGTACATTTAAAAGATGGTAAAGAGCGCTTGTTTATTAAAAACATAAAAATTGCCGAAGGAGGTGTAGATTTAAGAAGGAAGCTCATGGCCGAAGGAAAAATATCTACCAACGGAATATTGTTTGATAGTGGTTCTGCTAAGCTATTACCACAATCTATGGGAATAATTCGGCAAATTTTTCAGGTGTTGCAACAAGACCCTTCTATAAACTTAAAAATTGTTGGGCATACAGATTCTGATGGTGACGAATCTAGCAACCTTAAACTCTCTAAAGAAAGAGCTGCTGCCGTAAAAAATGCATTAGTATCTATTTATGGCGTAAATGAAAATCGTTTAACCATAGAAGGAAAAGGAGAATCTGAACCTGTAGAAGACAACACTACCCCGGCCGGAAAAGCAAAAAACAGACGCGTAGAATTTGTAAAAACATAAAACATCATGAAAAAACTAATTGTATTGGCAGCATTGTTCACTTTTAGCTATGCTACCACTTTTGCACAAACAGCCATTTGCGACAGTAAATATTATCCTTTAAAAGAAGGTGTTTTTTATGAAATAACTATTTATAATAAAAAAGATAAACCTGAAGGTGTAGTAAACTATACCATTAAAAATGTAGCAGACAATAAAGCTACTGTACAATCTACATTATTAGATGAAAAAGGTAACGAGGTAATGTCTTCTGAATATTTTATGTTTTGTGATGAAAATGGGGTTTCTATAGATTTTAAATCGTTAATGAATAATAATATGCTGCGCAATTATGAAAATGCAGAAATTAAAATGAGTGGTAAAAATATTTCTATTCCTAATAAACTTAGTGTAGGTCAGGAGTTAGATGAAGCCAATATAGAACTTGAAATTAATATGGCTCCGTTAACTATGAAAATGTATACCAGAATGTTTAATAGAATAGTAGAAGGTAAAGAAACTATTTCTACACCTGCCGGAGATTTTAATTGTTTTATTGTTTCTCATGACACCGAATATAAAATGGGCATTAGCAAACGTAAAAGTCATACAAAACAATGGCTTGCCGAAGGCGTTGGAGTAGTAAAAACAGAAGAATATAAGAAAAAGGGCGGTAAACTTGAAGCTAAAGCTATTTTAACAAATTTTTCTGACTAAACACTTGTTTGCTCTTTAACGATTGATGCTTCAAAAAGCGTAGTAAAATGTTTTATTATTTTTTGTTTAACCTCATTTAAATCTACTTCATTTACACCCAATTCTACGTTTAAAGATGTAACTGCTTTACCTCTAATTCCACACGGTATTATATTATCAAAATACCCCAAGTTAGCATTAACATTTAATGCAAAACCATGCATTGTTACCCACCTGCTGGCCCTAACACCCATAGCACATATTTTTCTTGCAAAAGGTGTTCCTACATCAAGCCAAACTCCGGTTTCTCCTTCGCTTCTGGTGGCTTTTAAACCATACTCAGCCAAGGTTAAAATAATGGTTTCCTCTAACAGTCTTAAGTATTTATGAATATCTGTAAAAAAATTATCTAAATCTAAAATAGGATACCCGACAATTTGTCCCGGACCATGGTAAGTTATGTCTCCTCCTCTATTAATTTTATAAAAAGCAGCCCCTTTTTCTTTAAGTTGTTCTTCGGTTAATAAAAGATTAGAAATATCACCGCTTTTGCCTAACGTATAAACATGAGGATGCTCTACAAACAAAAAGTAGTTTGGTGTTGGGTTTTGAGTATTATTATTTCTGTTAGCAACTTTAGCGTCTATAATTTGCTTAAAAAGCTGCTCTTGGTAATCCCAAGTTTCTTTATAGTCTTTAAATCCTAAGTCTTCTAATATAACAGCCTTATTTTTGCTCATGCTGCAAAGTTACAACAACTACACCTAATTACATTAATTTTCTAACTCTACCTCTATATCTAATGCCTTAGGATCTTTTATGTAGGTTAAAAAATCTGTTTCTAAGGTTAATGTTTTACCATCCGGACTAAGCAATGCCTTATTAGATGAAACTGATTTTACTTTTTTAGGAAAATGATATTTAAGCGTGTACGTTGAGCTTCCCAAAAACATGCTACCCTCTTTTAAACTATCTATAGTTTGCTGATGAAGCTCTTTATTGGTAATAGTTGTTTTTCTGGAAAACCTGTTATTTGCGTAAGTATACTTTACAGAAGTGGCATCACTTTTAGCGCTCATTGGATTGTTTTTGCTTTCCTGATTGCTATTATTGCCTTGCAATGCACTAGCATCCTGAAAAGCTCCTAACATATCACTCAACTCATTAACCGAAGTAAATTCGGTAAATAAATTTAACTTCATTTTTTTAGCCTCCGGATTCATTACCATTCGCATTGCAAAATTTTCAAGTCTTTTTAATCTGGCTTGCTCCTGGGCAGAAAGCTGTGCTATACTATCTTGTTTCTCTTTTAAAAAATCTTTAAAATACATTACAGAGTCTATTGCTTTTTCGCCCTCTTTAACCATTTCATCTCCGGCCATAGCCATTAGCTCATCGCCATTAAAATTTAGCGATATTTTACCACTTCCGTTCTCATTTAAATGTAACTCTTCGGTGAAATTGCAACTAGAAAATAAAGCTCCAAATAAAATTGCTAAAGCAAAAAAAAGTTTTCTCATTTAAGTATTATTTATTGGTATTATTTAAAATAATTAATGCAGCAATTACACCGGGAACCCAACCACAAAGCCACAATAAAAACACTATTAATATAGAGCCACACCCTTTATCCATTACAGAAAGAGGCGGAAAAACTATGACGAGTAGTACTCTCCAGAAACTCATACTTTTGTTTTTTGATTGATGCAATTAATTGGTCTAATATACCACTAATTTGTTACACCTTTTTGGCTGTAAACTATTGTAATGAATTATTTGTTTTAATTATGTCTTTTATTTGAATGCCCACACAATTGATACATTTAACAATAGTAGCTATCTTTGCAGCCTTAAATTTGAATTATGCAACTTTCAGAGCAAGAAATAATTAGAAGAGAAAAGCTGAGCAAGCTAAGAGAAATGGGAATAGACCCATACCCAGCAGCAGAATATCCTGTGTCTCACACTTCTAAACAAATTAAAAACGATTTTAGTGAAGGTAAAGAGGTTGTTATCGCCGGAAGACTAATGTCTAGACGTATACAAGGTAAAGCCTCTTTTGCCGAGCTACAAGATAGCGAAGGTAGAATTCAGGTATATTTTAACCGCGATGAAATTTGTCTGGGAGAAGATAAAACTCAATATAATGAAGTTTATAAAAAGCTTCTTGATATTGGCGATATTATAGGTGTAGAAGGAACTCTTTTTACCACTCAAGTTGGCGAAAAAACTGTGATGGTAAAAAAGTTTACTTTGCTAAGTAAAGCACTACGCCCATTACCGCTACCAAAAGTAGATGCAGAGGGTAAAATTTATGATGAGTTTAACGACCCTGAGCAACGTTACAGACAACGTTATGTAGATTTAATTGTAAATCCGCATGTAAAAGAAACGTTCATTAAAAGAACCAAAATAACAAACAGTATTCGTGATTTTTTTAACGAAAGGGGATACTTAGAGGTAGAAACGCCAATATTACAACCTATTCCGGGAGGAGCTGCTGCTAGACCCTTTGTAACCCATCATAACGCATTAAATATACCCCTTTACTTACGTATTGCTAATGAGCTGTATTTAAAACGATTAATTGTAGGTGGTTTTGATGGAGTTTATGAGTTTGCTAAAGATTTTAGAAATGAAGGAATGGATAGAACTCATAACCCTGAGTTTACAGTTATGGAGCTTTATGTAAGCTATAAAGACTATAACTGGATGATGGAAACCACCGAAAAGCTTTTAGAAAAAGTTGCTACAGATGTAAACGGTACAACCAAAACTAAAATAGGCGATAACGAGATTGATTTTAAAGCTCCGTACCCAAGAGTTCCTATTTTAGATGCTATAAAAGAGCATACCGGTTTTGATGTTACCGGAATGAATGAAGAACAATTACGTGAAGTTTGCAAAAAATTAGACATTGAGGTAGATGACACTATGGGGGTTGGTAAACTCATAGATGAAATTTTTGGAGAAAAATGTGAGCACCATTACATACAACCAACTTTTATAATAGATTATCCAAAAGAAATGAGCCCGCTTACCAAGGCGCATCGTTCTAAACCCGGACTTACAGAGCGTTTTGAACTTATGGTAAACGGTAAAGAGTTGGCTAACGCTTATAGTGAGCTTAACGATCCTATAGACCAACGTGAACGATTTGAAGAGCAGCTTCGCCTTTCGGAGAAAGGAGATGACGAAGCTATGTTTATAGATCAAGACTTTTTAAGGGCTCTAGAATATGGCATGCCTCCTACTTCAGGTATCGGTATTGGCATAGATAGGTTAACTATGTTTTTAACCAATCAACCGTCTATACAAGAAGTATTATTCTTCCCTCAAATGAAGCCAGAGAAAAAGCAAATATCTCTAACAGACGATGAGAAAAACGTATTGGCATTATTAAAAGAACAATCTCCTACAGATTTAAGCCAGTTAAAAGAAAAAACAGGTTTAAGTAATAAAAAGTGGGATAAAGCCATTAAAGGTTTAACCAAAAATAAGTTAGCTAAAGTAACCAAAACCGAAGAAGGCTTAATTGTTTCTGTGATAGATTAACCACAACTACCATATTTATAATTTAAAAGAACTGCTTGTTAAGCAGTTCTTTTTTTTATAAAAACAATTAAATTCGTGGTTATACAACCTGCAGTATGATTACATCAAAAAAAATTGGTTTACTTCTTGGGCCCCTAGCATATATTGTAACACTTTTATTCTTTCATCCGGAAGGATTATCAAATCAAGCAAATGCTGTGCTTGCAACCACATTATGGGTAGCTATTTGGTGGATAACAGAAGCGCTCCCCATTGCAGTTACAGCCTTACTTCCTATAGTGCTATTCCCGCTATCCGGAGGATTAACACTGCCTGAAACTACAGCTTCTTTTGGGCATAAGTTTATATTTTTATTTCTGGGTGGTTTTATTATAGCCAAAGCAATAGAAAAAAGTAATTTACATAAGCGCATAGCGCTTTCTATTATACATGTTGTAGGCACGAATGTTAAAAAAATAATACTTGGGTTTATGTTAGCAACCGCATTTTTATCAATGTGGATTTCTAATACTGCAACTTCTGTAATGATGCTACCCATTGGGTTAGCCATAGTAACACAGTTAAAAGACAACCCAAACACCATAGAAAACGAAAACCTAATTTTTGGTAAAGCATTAATGTTAGCTATAGCCTATAGTGCCTCTATTGGTGGTATTGCAACCTTAATCGGAACGCCCCCTAACTTAGTATTAGCGGGTGTTATAGAAAGCACTTACGGTTATGAGATTTCCTTTTTACAGTGGTTTCAAATTGGACTTCCGTTATCACTAACTTTGCTTGCTCTTTGTTGGTGGTATTTAACCTCGGTTGCTTTTACGTTTAAGCAAAAAGAATTTCCGGGAGGAAAACAAGAAATTAAAAGACTATTAAGTCAATTAGGCCCTACTTCTTATCAAGAAAAAGTTGTTGGAATACTATTTTTTTTAACTGCTTTTTGTTGGATTACACGCTCATTCTTACTACAAAAATTTATTCCTAATATAGACGATACTATTATTGCCATAGCTTTTGCTATTGCTTTATTTATAATTCCGAATAAAGATTTAAAAACACCTCTTTTAACCTGGAAAGAAGCTGTTAAATTACCGTGGGGAATTATTTTATTATTTGGTGGAGGTATGGCTTTAGCTAAAGGCTTTGAAGAAAGCGGATTGGCACTTTGGATTGGCAGCCAGATGACCATTTTACAAGGCGTTTCTTTACTTTTATTAATATTCCTTTTAGTAGCTGCCGTAAACTTTTTAACCGAAATAACATCTAATTTAGCTACTACAGCAATGTTGCTTCCGGTGTTAGCACCAATTGCTTTAACTGTTAATGTACACCCTTTTAGTTTAATGGTTAGTGCTGCTTTGGCTGCATCATGTGCTTTTATGCTTCCGGTAGCTACACCTCCAAATGCAGTTGTTTTTGGTTCCGGATATTTAAGAATTCCAGATATGGTATCTAGAGGATTATTTATGAATTTAGCATCAATTCTACTTATTACTGCCTTTGTTTATTTTGCATTACCTCATATTTGGAATATAGTTATTGAGATGTTTCCGGAAGAGTTATTAAAAAAATAAATCGCCAGCTAAGCCAACGATTTATTATTAAACTAACCCAAACTAAAAAATGAAGAACTACTTCGTTAATAATACTTGTAAAGTTACACATAACTGCTTAGTTTTCACAGTGTTTATTTAATATTTTTTAGGGGATTTTTCCCTTTAAATAAAAACCCCGCACAATGTGCAGGGTTTTACAGCTAACTCAAATAATCTACTATGAAAAACAAATTATTTATTGGTAATCACTATTAAATAGTGCCTGGTTTTGCATAAGCATTAAAGTTTTTAGGTAAATATGCTTGTAAATCAAAATTAAATTCAAGCTCTACTTCATCTTCTATATACTCTATACTATGAATATCAAAATAAGTTTCACTCGGGTTAAAACCTCTTGGCGTATAATCTTCTAAATCAAATTCAAAACTCAATTCTACTTCATCTTCTATATATTCTACGCTGTGAATATCAAAATAGGCTTCATTTGGGTTAAACCCTCTTGGTGTATGCTCTTTTAAATCAAAATTAAAATCAAGAGCAACCTCATCTTCTATATATTCTATGCTATGAATGTCAAAATAAGCTTCGTTCGGATCAAAACCTCTTGGTGTATGAGCTTCTAAATCAAACTCAAAATTTAACGCTACTTCATCTTCAATGTATTCTACGCTATGAATATCGAATTCTTTTTTTGCAGTTATTGTTGGCATCCAGCTTCTAGAAGAAGTAGCTAACAAGTCGTTATCTGTGTAAGCTATATAATTGTCATCTATTGTAGTGGTGGCGTAAACAACTGAGAGTTCTTCGCAATCGTTATAGGGTTCTGTTTCTGTGGACTGTGTAGTAGCGTTTAAAGCAAAAAGCAAACTACAAATTAAGGCTAACTTTCTCATCGTGGTATTGTTTTAAACTGGTTCGTTTTTTGTTGATTGTTTATTATTAAGACGTGTAGTAGAATACTTTGTTACGCTGTTTATGAAATGTTTAACAGATTTTCTGTTTTTTTAAGCCTTTGTTTAGAAACCTGTTTTACAAGTAATTAAACCAGTTATGCATTAAACCTTATGCTTTAAGTAGTGTCTAAGCTACTAAACAATAAAAGGTATAATCATGAAAAAGAAAGTATTATTAATTGTAGCAATCATTATCTGCACTAACTCTTTTGCTCAAATTTCTTCAACTACGTTTAAAAAAGTTAAAACACCCCAAAAGAACAAACTAACTACAGAACAAAAAGCTTTATTACGAGCTCAAAAACTTGCTCTGTTGTTAGATTTAACCGAAGAGCAACAGCAGACCGTATTAGAGATAAACAAAGATTTTTTTAAACAACTAAAAGAACACAAAGAAAGTAGTGCTAATTCTCGCAATACATTTGAGAATATGTATTTTAAAAACAAAATACTATTGAATAAACAACGTGCAATGCAAGAAGTTTTATCTACAGAACAGTACAAACACTATAAAAAGTTAAAACTTAAACATGTATTTAAAAAAAGAAGAGCTCACTTAACTCGTAGGTAAAGCTTTCACATAATAGAAAATATTATTTTTGTTTAAGCGTTATTACAGTAAACTAAAATATCATGAAAGCTTTCAGGTTACTATTATTAGTTTTTGTTTTATGCTTTGGATTTGTTGTAAATGCACAAGCACAATCTAACAAAACCAATAAGCAAAAACAAGATAAAGAGTACAGTCAGAAAAAAGATAAAGACGACGACGACGATGATGACGATGATGACGATGACGATGACGATGACAAAATAAATAATAAAAAGAACACCAATGAGCAAAAAGCAGTTGCACAAGAACTATTTGATAAATTTAACTCTGCTTTAGACTTAGACAGAAGACAAGCTAATAGGGTATATTCTATTATTTATAATCATTTAAAGAAATCAGATCAGAAGCAAAGTACTATTAAAAATAGCCCTAGTAATGCTGATAAATATTTTTACGAAATAAGAAAGCTCGAGACACAGTTTGATAAAAGAATACTTAAAATTCTAAATGCTAAACAACGAGAGATTTACCAAACAAATCTTAGAAAAAAAGTAGTGGTACCAGAAAAAAAAGAAGAAGCATTTTAATAAAAACACTAAAAAAAGCGCTGCCTTCTGGCAGCGCTTTTTTTATAACTTAGTGATAACACGTTCTACTGCTTTAATAGTATTATCTAAATCGGTATAAGTTAATGCATCGTTTAAGAACCAGCTTTCAAAAGCGCTCGGAGGTAAATAAATACCCTCATTTAGCATACCGTGAAAAAACTTCTTAAACGTATCATTGTTACCTTTTGCAGCCGATTCAAAATCTACAACTGGCTCATCTGTAAAGTGAACAGAAATCATAGAACCTAATCTATTTATTGTATATGCTAAACCACTACTACTTAATACTTTCTCTAATCCTTCATGCAAATACGCTGTTTTTTTGTTTAAGCTATCGTAAATAGCTGGGTTATTATGTAAAGCTGTTAGCATGGCCAAACCGGCTGCCATTGCTAAAGGATTGCCACTAAGTGTTCCTGCCTGATATACCGGACCAATAGGGGCTAAACAACTCATTATTTCGTCTCTGGCTGCAAATGCTCCAACAGGAAGCCCGCCTCCAATAACTTTACCAAAACATACAATGTCTGCTTTTATGTTAAATACTTCTTGAGCACCTCCGGGAGCAAGCCTGAAACCGGTCATTACCTCATCAAAAATTAATAAAATGTTATGCTCATCGCACAAGGCTCTTAACCCTTCTAAGAAGCCTTCTTTAGGTAAAATACATCCCATATTACCGGCTACCGGTTCTAAAATTATGGCTGCTATTTCTCCTTTGTTAGCTACAACAATTTGCTTAACATGCTCTAAATCATTATATCTGGCCAAAAGAGTATCTTTAGCTGTACCTTGTGTAACCCCCGGACTATTAGGGCTACCAAAAGTTACCGCTCCGCTACCTGCCTGAATTAAAAATGCATCACTATGGCCGTGATAACATCCGGCAAACTTTATTATTTTTTCGCGTTTTGTAAATCCTCGAGCCAACCTAACTGCACTCATGCAAGCTTCGGTTCCACTATTTACAAACCTAATTTTATTAATATTAGGCACCATAGAAACTGCCAGTTTTGCTATTTGAGTTTCTATTTCGGTTGGAGTTCCAAACGATGTGCCTTGTTTTGTTTTATCTATTACAGCATTTACAACAGGCTCAAAAGCATGCCCTAAAATCATTGGACCCCAAGACGCTATATAGTCTATAAATTTATTTCCGTCTTCATCAAATAAGTAAGCTCCGTTTGCCTTTTTTATAAAAACCGGAGTGCCTCCTACTGCATTAAATGCCCTTACTGGCGAGTTTACTCCTCCCGGAATGTATTGCTTAGCTTCTACGAATAATGCACTGCTTCGTTTGTAAATCATTCTCTTTTATTTTGATGTAATTGGTGTTTTAATAATTAATAGTTGACCAACTTTTATGGTATTTGTTTTTAATCCGTTTAATGACTTTATATCATCAACTGTTGTGTTGTATAATTTTGCTAAGGCATAAAGCGTATCGCCTTCTCTAACTACATGATTAACCCAATTGGTTTCTTTCGGGGCAGATTTTACAGCCAGCTTTCCTTCTTTAATTACTTCTCTATCGTATTTATACAGTTTGTACTTCTCTATCAGAGAAATTAATTTATTTGGGTATTTAGGATCTGTTGCATAGCCTGCTTTTTTTAAGCCTCTGGCCCAACCTTTATAGTTATCTTTTCGTAACTCAAATAAAAAAGCATACCTGCTTCTTGTAGCAAGAAATTCACTATGATCTCTAAACGAATATAGCGGATGTGTATACTTTCTAAAGCATTCTCCTCTTTCATCATCATCATGGTATGCTCTTGCACCGTTCCAGCCGGTATGACATTTTATACCAAAGTGATTGTTAGATTTTAGTGTAAGCTCTCCCCTTCCTGCTCCGCTCTCTAAAATACCTTGTGCAAGCGTAATGCTGGCAGGAATGCCATATTTGCGCATTTCTTCTTGAGCAATCTCATGAAAGACATCAATGTAATGCTCTACAGAAACAATTTTTGGCACAACAAAAGGCTCTGTTTTAGGATTGGTAGTTTCTGTATTTTTAGACTCTTTTTTATGTTCTACATGTGGTTTTTTTGTAGTAATTGCTCTTTTCTTGCTAGAACAGCTACTTACAAAAAGTATAAGGGCAAATAATGTTAAATATTTATACATGTATAGTAGGTAAGTTTTTTTGTTTTAAAACCATATTCATCCCGTCAATTCCTTGTAATCCTCCTGTATGAATTGCCAAAATTTTAGTGTGCTCTTTAAAATAACCTTTTTTTACCAGGCTTAGTATGCCGTACATCATTTTTCCGGTGTAAACCGGATCTAACGGTATTGTTGTTTGTTCTTTAAAATTGTTTATAAAATTAATTAGTGTTTTGTTTACTTTAGCATACCCGCCAAAGTGAAAATCACCACATAATGTCCAGTTATTTTTTTGTGCAAATTTACGAATATCGTTGTGTAAAAAATCACCTTTTAAAGCTGGAAAGCCAATTATTTGCTGCTGATTGGCTGAAGAATTTATTAATCCGGATATAGTACCTCCGGTACCTACAGGACAGCAAACAAAGTTAAAGGTTTTGTCTTCTAAAGTTAAAATCTCTTCGCATCCCTTAACAGCTAAACTATTTGTTCCGCCCTCAGGTAAACAGTAAAAAGCTCCAAATTTAGTCTCAAGTTCTTTTAAAAACTCCGGCGTATTTTTTAATCTGTATTTTTCTCTGCTTACAAAGTACAATTGCATTCCGTTTGTTGCAGCAAATTGTAATGTAGGATTGGTTTGAACTTTTGTAATTAATTCTTCTCCTCTAATAACCCCAATAGTGTTGAACCCATATTTTTTTCCGGCAAAAGCAGTAGCTGCAATATGATTAGAGTATGCCCCACCAAATGTTAAAAGCGTTGTATGACCAAGCTTTTTGGCTTGGTCTATATTGTACAATAACTTTCTGTATTTATTTCCAGAGATATGTTTATGTATGGTGTCTTCTCGCTTAATAAAAAGCGAGACTTTTTTTTCTTGTAATAAAGGTAATGTAACAGCCTGATTGTACAATGCAATACTATTAAGCTACAAAGTTAAAAAAGCTGCCAAAGAAGGCAGCTTTTAAATTTTCTTTTTTGTTCTAAACTCATCAAGGTAGCTTCTATGAATTGAGTCGGCCCTTTTCATCATCTTTTTTATTTCTTCATTACGTTTTTTCCATGAATTCATAAAAAAGTCATCGTAAAAAAACGATTTATAAAAAATAGAATCTGACGGGAACATCTCAAAAAAATCAGTATCAAAACCAAAAGAAAAATCTTGTTTAAATCTGTTTTTAAACGAATTCATTAAACTATCCAGCATTTCTTGAGACACATCGCTCCCATCTGATGAAAAAGACCAAACATACGTAGAGTCTAACCTGATTATGTTACCGTTTTCGTCTATCTCTTTGGTTACACTCCATCGCTCTTTTGGTTTTGGTTCATTAGCCTTTAACTTAGATTCTTTTTCTTTTGTCTCTTGCCCGCTACAAGCTAAAACAGAGAATATTGTTGCTACAATAAAAACTGCTCTTTTCATAGCTTTTTTTTTTAAAATATCAACAGCAAAAAAAATGCCATTTTAAACAGAATGTTTCTATTAAATATACTTAGTAAATGCCCAAAGCGAACGCTCTTTAATGTAGTTTATATTATGCTCGTTAGCATAAGCTTCTCTCTCAAAAGAGATGTTGTAGTATGCCAGCTTTATGTTTTTAAATTGTGCAAGACGTATAACCCACTCTACCAGGTACCAAATGTAAAAAAACAATACTAACAACTCTTGCTGTTGCTTAATATGAATTAACTCATGATTAACCAATTTAACATCTTCTTTAAGTAGCTTATTCTTTAGTATTATAAAGGGCCAAAGTGTTAACCCATCAAACCGTTTTGGTAATAAATATTTAAAAACAAGTACTCGTGCCATAGTTAGCTTGTAATGAGTTAACTTTGCATAAAAATACAACTTTAATAGTGTATTTATGAAAAAACATATCCCTTTAGAAGAAGGAGACTATTACTTTACCCCAGAAGGTTACCGGTGCTTTACAGAGCAATATCACTTAAAAAGAGGATATTGTTGCCAGAGCGGATGTAGGCACTGCCCTTATGGTTTTGATAAAAAAACAAACACCTTTAAAAACAAAAAATAATACGTTTATAAATTATTGTTTGTAATGCAAAAAAGTATTGATAAAATGACATTTAAAGAGCAAATTCTACAAGGAATTCCAGATATACTACCAGAACCAAAACCTTACGACCCAAATGTAAACCACGCTCCAAAGCGTAAAGACATTTTATCTGACGATGAAAAGAAGCTGGCGTTAAAAAATGCTCTTAGATATTTTCATCCAAAACACCATGCTATTTTATTACCCGAGTTTAAAGAAGAGTTAGAGCAGTACGGTCGTATTTACATGTACCGTTTTAGACCGGATTACAAAATGTATGCTCGTTCAATAGATGAGTATCCGGGCAATAGTACACAAGCTAAGGCTATAATGCTCATGATTCAAAATAATTTAGATCCAGCTGTTGCACAACACCCTCATGAGCTTATAACATACGGAGGTAACGGTGCCGTATTTCAAAACTGGGCACAATACCTGTTAACCATGCAATATCTTGCCAATATGACCGATGAACAGACATTGGTTATGTATTCAGGGCACCCGCTTGGTTTATTCCCTTCACATAAAGATGCGCCTCGTGTGGTAGTTACCAATGGGATGATGATTCCTAATTACTCTAAACAAGATGATTGGGAACGTTTTAATGCTCTTGGTGTTACACAATATGGCCAAATGACAGCCGGTAGTTATATGTATATTGGTCCGCAAGGTATTGTACACGGAACAACCATTACGGTTTTAAATGCCGGCAGAAAAATTTCTAAACAAGGAGAAGATTTACAAGGAAAACTTTTTGTTACAGCCGGATTAGGAGGTATGAGCGGTGCACAGCCTAAAGCCGGTAATATTGCCGGATGCATTACTGTTTGTGCAGAGGTAAACGAAAAAGCAATACAAACCAGACACTCACAAGGTTGGGTAGACGAAGTTATAGACAACTTAAACGAACTTGTAGCCCGAGTTAAAAAAGCTAAAACACAAAAAGAAGTAGTTTCTATTGCCTATTTTGGTAATGTGGTTGATGTTTGGGAAAAGTTTTATGAAGAAGGTATTTATATTGATTTAGGAAGCGACCAAACATCATTACATAACCCATGGGCCGGAGGATATTACCCTGTTGGGCTTACCTACGAAGAAGCAAATACTATGATGGCAAACCAGCCTGAAAAGTTTAAAGAACTGGTTCGAGAAAGTTTAAAGCGTCATGCTGCTGCCATTAATAAACATACGGCCAAAGGAACATACTTTTTTGATTATGGAAATGCCTTTTTGCTTGAAGCCTCTAGAGCCGGTGCAGATGTTATGGCTAAAGATGGTAAACGCTTTAAATACCCAAGCTATGTACAAGACATAATGGGGCCAATGTGTTTTGATTATGGTTTCGGGCCGTTTAGATGGGTTTGTTGCTCTGGTAACCCTGAAGACTTAGCTAAAACAGATGCAATTGCTTGTAAGGTTTTAGAAGAAATAAAAGCTACCGCCCCAAAAGAAATTCAGCAGCAAATGGCAGATAATATAAAATGGATTAAAGGAGCACAACAAAATAAATTAGTTGTGGGATCACAAGCAAGAATATTATATGCCGATGCAGAGGGAAGAATAAAAATTGCAAAAGCATTTAATGAAGCAATTGCCAATGGAGAAATAGGTCCGGTAGTATTGGGGCGTGATCATCATGATGTATCAGGAACCGATTCTCCGTTTAGAGAAACATCAAATATTTATGATGGGTCTCAGTTTACAGCAGATATGGCAATACACAATGTAATTGGCGATAGTTTTAGAGGCGCTACTTGGGTAAGCATTCACAATGGTGGTGGTGTTGGATGGGGAGAAGTAATTAACGGTGGTTTCGGCATGGTTCTTGATGGTACTAAAGATGCAGAAAGGCGCTTAAAATCAATGCTTTTCTGGGATGTAAACAACGGAATTGCCAGAAGAAGTTGGGCTCGAAATGATGAAGCAATATTTGCCATAAAACGTGCTATGCAAGAAGAGTCAAAACTTAAAGTTACTTTACCAAACAAAGTAGACGAATCGTTGTTTACTTAAGCAGTAACTGTTAACTCAAAAAGCAATACTATGAAAACAACAAAATTTATAGGTATTGTAGTATCATTAATACTACTTACATCTTGTGTATCGGTTCGGGTAGTTGCAGACTACGATAAAGAGGCCAACTTTAATTCGTATAAAACATTTGCATTTTACAAACCCGGTATAGATAAGGCCGAGATTTCTGATTTAGACAAAAAACGAATTCTTAGGGCCATTGAAGCCGAAATGATTCTTAAAGGGTTTAAAAAATCAGACAACCCAGATCTTCTGGTTAGTATTTTTACTAAAGAAAAAGAACGTGTAGAAGTGTATAACAATTACTACGGAATGGGTTGGTTCTGGAATCCTTGGTGGTTTGGCCCAAATTACAGCACTGTTACTACCCGTACAGAAGGCTCTCTTTACATTGATTTAATTGACGCCAAGAAAAAAGAGCTTGTTTGGCAAGGTAAAGGAAGTGGTTATTTAACCAAAAGGGTTGAAAAAAAAGATGAAAGAATCAGAGAGTTTGTCTCTGAGATTTTAAAACAATACCCTCCTGCTTCTGTTGGGCAATAAAATAAAAGCCGCCATAAAGGCGGTTTTTTTATTACACTCCCTTTAATTTTTTAGTTAGTTACATTGTTATATCTTTGCCGGCTTTTAAGGGAAAGGTATGACAAAGAGACAAAAACTTATTAAAAACTTTACTCAGAACCCCAAAAACGATATTCTTTCTGGATTAACTGTTGCACTGGCTTTAGTTCCTGAGGCTGTTGCCTTTGCATTTGTAGCCGGTGTAGACCCCTTAGTTGGGCTTTATGGCGCATTTATGATGGGAATTGTTACTGCCTTATTTGGTGGTCGCCCCGGGATGATTTCTGGTGCTACAGGAGCTATGGCAGTTGTTATGGTTCATTTAATTCAAAAAGGAAATGAGGTAGGTTTAAATTTAGAAACCCCAATTGAAAATCTTGGATTACAATGGCTCTTCATTACTTTACTAATAGTTGGAGCAATTCAAATTCTGGCAGGTGTTTTTAAGCTTGGTAAATTTGTTAGACTTATACCTCATCCTGTAATGATGGGGTTTGTAAATGGGTTAGCTATTGTTATCTTTTTATCACAATTAAAACTATTCCCACAAATAACTCCAACTAACCTTTCTTTTACAGACAATCCTTCAGAGTGGATTTCGGCTGTTATAAGCAATAAGCCATTTTGGATTATGCTTTCTCTTGTTGCTTTAACCATGGGTATAATGGTTTTATTACCTAAAATCACTAAAAAACTCCCTGCTGCTTTAACAGCAATTTTAGTGGTAGCAGCCATTACTATTTTTGGAGGTGTTGAGGTTAGTACTGTTGGATCTTTTATTAAAGAAGGTGGTGGTGAAGGCTTGCAAGGAGGCTTACCTCAATTTCAAGATCAAATTTTTGGATTATTCTATACGCTAAACGGACATTGGAAACTAATCTTATCTACAGCATTTTTACTTGCAGCCGTAGGACTGATAGAGTCTTTAATGACGTTAAATTTAATTGATGAACTTACAGAAACTCGCGGTAGCGGAAACAGAGAATGTGTAGCACAAGGAAGTGCCAATATTTTAAACGGTCTTTTTGGAGGCATGGGAGGTTGTGCCATGATCGGTCAATCTATCATAAACGTAAACTCCGGAGGTAGAGGCAGGTTGTCCGGTACTGTTGCTGCTATTGCTTTGTTGCTTTTTGTTTTGTTTGGCGCTCCTTTAATAGAACAAATACCTATTGCAGCATTGGTGGGAGTTATGTTTATGGTTGTTATTGGTACGTTTGCGTGGAGTAGTTTCAGAATTTTACATAAAATTCCGCTTTCAGATGCAATCGTACTTATTGCCGTTTCTGCAATAACTGTTTGGCAAGATTTAGCTATTGCTGTGTTGGCAGGTGTAATTATGTCTGCTTTAGTATTTGCATGGAAAAATGCAACAATGATTAGAGCTCGAAAACGCATTAAAGAAGATGGTACTAAAGTTTACGAAATTTGGGGGCCATTATTTTTCGGATCGGTACAATCTTTTAACAGTAAATTTGATCCGAAGAACGATCCGGATAAGGTAGAAATAGATTTTATGGAGTCTAAAGTAACAGATCATTCCGGGATTGAAGCTTTAAGAAATATTGCTAATAAATATATAGAGCAAGGAAAACAAATAAAACTTACACATTTAAGTCCGGATTGTAAATCATTATTATTAAAAGCTAACCCTAAATTTGATAGTATTATTGAAACAGCTATAGACGACCCAAGATACTATGTAGTTACAAACTTGGTGGATGCTGAGGTATAAAAAAAGCGACTCACAATGTGAGTCGCTTTTTTTGTTATTTACTATCGTCTTCTACTTTTACTTTAACAGTATCTCCTTCTTCTTTCTTAATTTTTAACTCTTTGTTGTCGGTTTCTACTTTAATTTTAGTTTCATCTTCATCTTTTTTAATTTTCACTTCTGCCCCTTCAGCTTTCATTGCTTCCATTTGCTTTTGGGCTTCTGTTTTTGGTTCTTCTTTACACGATACAAACAAAACGGTTAAACACAAAACTGTTGCAATAGCAATTATACTCTTTTTCATAGTTTTTAACTTTTTTGGTTTAAATAAAATGTAAGAAAAACAACCGTTTTTCATTGTTAAAAACCTGCTAAAAAATCTTAAAAATTGTAAAAAAAGGAGCTTAGAAAGCTCCTTTTAAAAAGCAAAAGTGATGTCTACAACTTACTGTGTAAACAATTGGTTAGTAGTCTAATAAAAGTTGTATTTTTTGTTTTACTTTTTCTGTTGATGGTATCATGGTTTGCTCTAAAGTACTATTTAATGGTATAGCCGGTAAGTTTTCACTACCAATTACCATTACCGGAGCATCTAAATATGTAAAACATTCTTCTTGTATTTTTCCGGCAAGAGCACGAGCAAACGTATTTTCTGATGGTTCTTCGGTTACTACTAAGCACTTACCACATTTTTTAACCGAATCAAACACCGTTTTATAATCTATTGGGTGTAATGTTCTTAAATCTACAACCTCTATGGTGTCTTGTAGTCCTAGCTCTTGAGCAGCATTTAAAGCCCAATGTACACCCATACCATATGTAATTACAGAAACCGTTTCTTGCTCTTCTTGCTTCCAGATTTCTTGAACCACATTGGCTTTACCAAACGGCAATATGTAGTCTTCTGAAGGCTCTATAGATGTAGCTCTTTGAGTGCCCGGAACTTTACTCCAATACAACCCTTTGTGCTCAAAAATAACAACAGGGTTAGGATCATAATAAGCTGCTTTCATTAATCCCTTTAAATCGGCTCCGTTGCTTGGGTAAGCTATTTTAATTCCTCTAATATTAGTAACTACACTCTCTACAGATGATGAATGGTACGGACCACCACTACCATAAGCCCCTATTGGCACTCTTAAAATCATGCTAACAGGCCATTTCCCGTTAGAAAGGTAGCAGCTTCTACTAACTTCTGTAAATAGTTGGTTTAGGCCCGGCCAAATATAATCTGCAAACTGAACCTCTACAATGGGTTTTAACCCAACCGCACTCATACCAACGGTAGAACCCACAATAAATGCTTCTTGAATTGGCGTATTAAACACTCTGCTGTCTCCAAATTTCTGCGCCAGTGTAGCTGCTTCTCTAAAAACGCCTCCTAATCGTCCGCCAACATCTTGCCCATATAGTAAGCACTCTTTGTGCTTTGCCATAAGTTCCTCTATAGCAAATAAAGCACAATCTACCATAACCACTTTATCTGCATTTTTAGGCTCCCTTTCTCCTTGCTCTTGGGTTATAGGAGTTGGGGCAAAATCGTGTGTAAATAAATCTTCAGGTTTAGGGTCTTCGGCTTTAAGAGCTTCATTATAATCTGCTGATACCGTTTTCTTTACTTTCTCTTCTATTGCTTCAATCTCTTTTAAAGTAATCCCGTTATCTAGCAACAACTGCTTTAGTTTTGGGTACGGATCTCTTGCTCTAGCCTCTTCTAAATCATCTCTGTACCACTCCATTCTAACTCCTGAAGTATGATGGTTTAACAACGGAACTTTAGCATGAACCAAAAAAGGTCTTCGCTCTTCTCTTATAGTCTTAATTACTTTTTGTAGCGTAGTAAAACTTTCTAAAAAATCTGTACCATCTATAGAAACAGCCTCTAAACCATGAAAGCCTTTTGCATATTCTGCAGCATTTTGGGCTCTTGTTTCTGCTTCGTTAGCCGAAATATCCCACCCGTTATCTTGTACTAAATATAAAATTGGCATTTGCTTTAAGGCTGCCATCTGGAACGCTTCGGCTACTTCTCCTTCGGTTACAGATGCGTCACCTAAAGAGCAAACCGAAATGGGCTTTTGTTCTAGATTCTTATCGTCTAATCTCTGAATTTCTTTGTACTGTATTCCCATAGCAACTCCGGTAGCAGGTATTGCTTGCATACCGGTTGCAGATGATTGATGTGGAATTTTAGGCTTATCGGGGTCATTTAAACTGGGATGCGAATAGTAGGTGCGGCCTCCAGAAAACGGATCATCTTTTTTGGCTAATACTTGAAGCATTAAATGATACGGACGCATACCTATTGCTAATAGCATGGCATCGTCTCTGTAGTACGGGAATACATAATCTTGTGGTAGCAATTGCATACCTAAAGCCGTTTGTATTACCTCATGCCCACGTGAAGTAGCATGAACATACTTAGAAACTACTTTAAAGTTTTCTTCGTACAGCTCTGCCATAGCTTTTGCTGTACAAAGGTTTGTAAATGCTTGTATTAGTGTTTGTTTGTTCATGCTATTGGTTTGTACGTTTTCTTTCTCTTTCACTGCCTTCATGTTTTCATCTGTTTTTGCGTTAGGGATTGAAACGACATCCTCCCAACCTATTGGGAGATATAGTGTAAAGCCCGACCTCTAACTAGTTAGAGGAAACGCCCACATTGGTATTTACTGTTTTCATCCAATTAAACTTATCTGGTGCTGAGCCAGAGCGTATTGCGTTCATGGTATTTGTAACCCAAGTTGCAACAGGGTTTTCGTCTGATATTTTTATAACCTCATCTTTATAACCAATCTCAGATATCATGGTAATAAATACGGCTGTACCTGTACCAAATGCTTCTTCTAACTTTCCTTGCTTGGCACTTTCTATTATTTCGTGTATGGTAATTGGTCGCTCTTCTACCTCATACCCTTTGTCTTTTAAGAGTGTAATAACGCTATCTCTTGTTATTCCCGCCAAAATAGAGCCGTTTAGACTAGGTGTAATGAACTTTCCGTCTATTTTAAAGAAAATATTCATTGTGCCTACCTCTTGAATATACTTGTGTTCTTTAGCGTCTAACCACAATACTTGGTCAAACCCTTTAGCCTTAGCTTTTTCTGTAGGCAAAATTGCAGCTGCATAGTTACCTGCTGCCTTTGCTGCACCAGTACCACCATCGGCTGCTCTTATATATTCTGTTTCTGCATAAAGTTTTATTGGCTTGTTGTAAAGCGGTCCGGCCGGAGAGCAAATAATCATAAATTTATATGATG
Source organism: Lutaonella thermophila (assembly GCF_055387725.1). NCBI lineage: Bacteria > Pseudomonadati > Bacteroidota > Flavobacteriia > Flavobacteriales > Flavobacteriaceae > Lutaonella > Lutaonella thermophila. Next base: position 1,068,014 of record NZ_AP043783.1, on the reverse strand, counting down.
TTGCTGCTCTCATACCAATAAAGCCTTCGTCGGCAAACATATAAGGTCTTATGTAAAGTGCACTCCCTTCTTGTGGTGGTATCCAATTAGCATCTAACCCAATTAGTTTATACAATCCTTCTAAAAACAACTCTTCAGGAATGGTTGGCATTCCCATACGTTTAGCACTAAAGTTTAGTCGTTTTGCGTTTTGTTCGGGTCTAAACAGTAAAGGCTTGCCATCGTGACTTAAGGTAGCTTTCATTCCTTCAAAAATAGCTTGCCCATAGTGTAGTGCCATGGCTGCAGGATGCAGTTTAATATCATCCATTGGCACTATTCTGGGGTTTTGCCAATTTCCGTCTTGGTAGTCACAAACAAACATGTGGTCTGTAAACTTCATACCAAGAGGAATGTTATTAAAGTCTAACTCATTAATTTTAGATGCTGTTGTTTTATGGATAGTGATGTTGTACGACATGACTTTTACGTTTTTAAAAGGTTCTACTAGTATCAAACTGTTCTAAATAATCGGCTACACGACGTAAAAATGAACCTCCCAAATAACCATCAACCACACGGTGATCAAAAGAAAGGGAGAGGTACATCATGTTTCTAATGGCAATTTCATCGCCTTTAGGGGTCTCTATAACTTCAGCTCTTTTTTTAATAATTCCTAAGGCCAGAATAGCAACTTCCGGCTGATTTATTATTGGTGTTCCCATTAAACTACCAAACGTACCTACGTTTGATATAGTAAAGGTGCTTCCTTTAATTTCGTCTCCTGAGAGTTTATTTTCTCTTGCTTTTGTTGCCAGCTCATTCACATTTTTAGCTAGTTCGGGTAGCTGTTTTTTATCGGCTTCTTTTACAACAGGAACTATTAGATTTCCACTTGGCAACGCTGTTGCCATACCAATGTTAATTGTATCTTTTACAATAATTTTTGTGCCATCTACAGAAGCATTAATCATTGGGAAATCTTTAATTGCCTTTGCAACAGCCTCTACAAAAAGCGGTGTAAAGGTTAACTTTTCTCCATACTTTTTGTAAAAGGCATCTTTATTGGCATTACGCCAGTTTACCATCTCTGTTAAATCTGCTTCTACATATGCTGTTACATGCGGTGAGGTATGCTTAGAGTACACCATATGATCGGCAATCATTTGGCGCATTCTATCCATCTCTACTATACGGCCGGTACCTTTATCTAAATTTAATTGTGGTATTCTGTATGCTGTAGGATCTTGTACTACCGGTTGACTAAATTTGTATGGTCTGCCTTGCTCTATGTAAGCATACAAATCGCTTTTTCGTAATCTGCCATCCTTTCCGGTAGCCGGAATTCTGGCTAATTCTTCAAAACTTATATGATGTGCTTTTGCTATACTTACTATTAATGGCGAAAAAAAGGTGTTGTTTTGAATACCAACCGAAGTTGTAGCTGTTTGTTGAACAGTCTGTTGAAACTTAGGCTTTTTGGGTTTAGCAACTTTGTTTTGAGGTTTAGTTTCTGATTTATTTTGAGTTTCTTTTGAAGAAGATTCTTCTGATTGCTTTGGCTTATTGGAAACTTCTAAAATAGCAATGGCATTACCAACCGGAACAACGTCTTTAGGATTACATAATTTTTTTACAAGTGTGCCGGCTGCCGGAGCAGGCACCTCGTTATCTACTTTATCTGTAGCAACTTCTAATAAAATATCGCCCTCATTAAAAGTATCACCTTCCTCTACCAACCAATTAATTATGGTTCCTTCGGTAATACTCTCTCCCATTTTGGGCATTTTTAACTCAAACTCCGCCATCTTATTAACTAATGTTTGTTAGTTTAAAACTTGTAATTCTCTCTAAAATTTAACCTAAAAAGGTTATTTGTTTTTTAAAAAATCTCGCAATGTATCGTAAAATGCGTCTTGTACTTTTTGATTTTTCGGTACTTTTCGCAAAGGCTCTACTTCTTGCAAACTCTCAAAACAATCTGCCGGAAGTTGTTGGTAAAGCTCTGTTCCTTTTGTTTTCCAGGCTATCATCTCATCGGTTACTTCTTTTACAATTTTAGCCGGATTACCAACAACTAAACTCCTTCTTGGTATTTTAGTTTCTGCCTTAATAAAAGTCATAGCACCAACAATACATTCATCTCCAATTTCTGCATCGTCCATAATAACACTATTCATACCTATAAGGCAGTTTTCACCCAAATTGGCACCGTGTATAACGGCACCGTGCCCCACATGAGCGCTTTTTTTTAGGGTAATACTTTTACCCGGAAACATATGTACGGTACAGTTTTCTTGTACATTAACACCGTCTTCTAAAATTATTTGCCCCCAATCTCCTCTAATTGCAGCTCCGGGTCCTACATAACAGTTTTTCCCGATAATAACATTACCGGTTACTGCAGCCAGCGGGTGAACAAAACTGCTTTCGTGTACAATGGGTATGTAACCTTTAAAACTGTAAATCATTTTTATTACTTAAAGCGTTTTAATGTCTCTTTTGTAAAATCGCTCAACACTAATCTTCCACTAATTTTAGCGCGCTCTGCCAATAATGTGTCCCAATGTTCTGTTCCTTCCCAGAACATAGCTTTCATCTCTGCCATGGCTTCCGGATTGTAGTTGCACAAATTCTCTGCAAATTCTTTAACGGCTTTGTCTAACGCTTCTGTAGTTTCAAAAACATGCGTGTAAAGTCCTTTTTGTAAAGCCCACTGAGCCGGATAAAAAGTATTAGCATCTATTGCTATTTGAGACATAGCACTTAATCCCATTTTTCTAGCTACTGCCGGACCAACAACAAACGGACCTATACCTACATTAAGCTCACTTAATTTAATTGCTGCATATTGTGTGGCCATACAATAGTCTGTAGCCGATGCCAAACCAACACCGCCACCAACAGTTTTCCCTTGTACTCTACCTATTATAAACTTTGGACACTTTCTCATGGCATTTATTACGTTAGCAAAGCCAGAGAAAAACACTTTTCCGCTTTCTGCATCATCAATATTTATAAGCTCTTTAAAGCTTGCCCCGGCACAAAAAGTACGATCTCCCCCACTTTTTAACACTATTACTTTTATTTGGTCATTCTGACCGGCTTCTGTTATGGTTTGTGCCAGCTTTGCCAAAATATCTCCCGGCAAAGAGTTATGTGCCGGATGAAAAAATTCTATATACCCTACTCCGTTTTCAATATGTTGTTTTACGTATGGTTGTGTCATAACTTATAGTATTCCAAATTGTTCAAAATGATGATTTAAATGTTTGCGTTCCAGTAAATACCACTCAAACTTATTTAGCTCTCCAAAAACCACATTTTTAGTTATAGCCTCAGGATTTTCTTTAAAAAACGCTACATAATTTTCTCTAGCCTCCAAAATTTTCTCTATAGCAGTTTGTAAATCCGGGTGTTTATGTGAGGTGATTTTGCTTTGTTCTGCCAATGGGAAATTATACTCTCGAGGCATTTTTTCGTAATTATATAAAGTGGCTTGTACTTTCTCTAAGATTTTATCAGGGGTAGCAATTTCAAAATCTTGAATTTCTCCTGAAGCAATTCGGTATGTATATTCTAAGTGTTCTACCATTTGCTGAGCAGTTAAACTACCCCACTTGGGTTTAGTTTCTGGCGTTAGTTTTGCCAAACACTCTTTAATTTTTTGGGTAGTCATCTCAACAAAAGTAGTTTGCTTTTTTTGCACCATTGTTAAAATGGTAGCAATTGCAACCAGTTCATCATCTGCATCAAAAACTTCTACATACCATTTCACTATGCCACTTGGCAGCTCTTTACCACGAGCATCTCTGTCTATTTTTTGCTTACAGGTTAACCTAACATAAATAGTATCATTGTGATAGATTGGACGTAAAAAACGGCATTCTTCTAAACCATAATTTGCAGCTACCGGACCTTTATTTGGATAAACAAACAAGCCTGCTGCTGCAGATATTATAAAGTAACCGTGAGCAGTACGCTTTTCGAAAATGCTTCCTTCTAATGAAGTAATATCTGTGTGGGCATAAAAATGATCCCAAGTTACATTTGCAAAATTTATAATGTCTGTATCTGTAACCGTTCTTTTATGAGTTTTTAAAGACATACCCGGCTCTATATCTTCCCAGTGATATTTGAACGGATGCTGAGGCGCATCTTTATATTTTGCTCTGGGTTGATAAATTCCGGTAATTTCTGTTAATGTAGTTGGTGTACCTTGAATTGCGGTGCGCTGTAAATAGTGCTTAACACCTCTCATACCTCCCATTTCTTCACCACCACCGGCTCTTCCCGGACCACCATGTACCAATGTTGGTAGTGGAGAGCCATGCCCGGTACTTTCTTTAGCGTTCTCGCGGTTTAATACTAAAATTCTACCGTGATGACTCGCAGCATTTACTACATATTCTCTGGCAATATCATCATTGTAGGTTACAATAGATGAAACTAATGAACCTTTACCCATTTGAGACAGTTTAATAGCTTCATCTAATGTTTTGTAAGGCATAATAGTGCTTACCGGACCAAATGCTTCTTGCTCATGTACTGCAGGGTTATTAAACGGATTGTCTTCTCTGAGTAGAATTGGGCTAATGAAAGCTCCTTTAGAAGCATCTGCCCCAATAGTTTCTACCGTATCTAAGCTACCATAAACTATTTGAGCCTTTTTAGCTATTTCTTGAACACTATTTTTTACTTCTTGTAACTGCTCTTTGCTTATTAATGACCCCATTCTAACCTCTTTTAATCTGGGATCTCCAATGGTAACTTTATCTAAAGCTTTACCAAGCGCTATTTGTACATCTTCAACTAATTTCTCGGGAACAATAATTCTTCTTATTGCTGTACATTTTTGACCACATTTAACGGTCATCTCTTTTCTAACCTCTTTAATAAACAAATCGAACTCAGGAGTTCCCGGCACTGCATCTTCTCCTAAAATAGAAGCATTAAGGGAGTCTGCTTCCATATTAAACGGAACAGATTCTTTAATGAGTTGCGGATGTGTTTTTAGTTTTTGCCCCGTTGCTGCAGAACCCGTAAAAGTAACTACATCTTGAGATTGTACCGTATCTAAAATAGTAGTTACTGTACCATTAATAATTTGTAATGCACCTTCGGGTAAGATGCCCGAATTTATAATTTCTCGGGCAACAGCTTCGGCTAAGTAAGAAGATTGTGGTGCAGGTAGTACTACAGCCGGCACACCTGCCATCCAGTTTACGGCACATTTTTCTAACATACCCCACACCGGAAAGTTAAAGGCATTTATATGTACTGCTACTCCTTGTTTAGGCACCATTATATGATGCGCCATAAAGCGTCCGCCTCGAGACAAATCTATTGGTTCTCCCTCTACATGAAACGGTTGATTTGGGAAAAGTTTTCGTAATGATGCATTGGCAAACAAATTGCCAAAACCACCCTCAATATCAATCCAGCTATCTACTCTGGTTGCTCCGGTACGGTAGCTTATTTCGTAGAAGGCTTCCTTTTTTTTGGTTAAGTATAATGCTAATTTTTTAAGCATCATACCTCGCTCCTGAAAAGTCATTTTTCGTAAAACCTCTCCACCTTTGGTTCTACCATATTCTAAAATTTCAGGAATATTTAATCCTTCTACTGCAGTATTCGCAATGTGTTCTCCTGTAACAGCATCAAAAACCGGCACTCCTTCGTCTTTTCCTTCTACCCACTGCCCTGTTACGTAATGTTGTATTTTTTTCATAAAATAGATTTTATGCCATTATTCTAAATATTCTACCTGTATTTTTTCCGAAAATACTTTTTACATAACCATCTACCACTTTATGCATTGGCACTGGTGTATTACCCGGAAAATAATCTTTATACTTCTCATAAGAGTCTTCTACCAAATCAGAACAAACAGCATTAACTCTAACAGAGGTAAGTTCTAAAGCTACTGCTTTAACAAAACTGTGAATAGCGCCATTAACCATCGCTGCACTTGTTGTTTTATCTACAGGGTCATCAGCCAAAATTCCTGTAGTTAGCGTAATCGAACCTCCTGAAGTAAGGTAGTCTTTGCCAATTCTAACTACATTTACTTGCCCCATTAACTTGCTTTTAATTCCTATATAAAAATCTTCTTCAGAAAGGTTTGTAAATGCATCCCATTTAGCATCACCGGCTGTTACCACAATGGCATCTACTTTACCCACTTTTTCAAACATGCTCTTAATAGAGTCTGCATTGGAGAAATCTACTTGTACATCGCCAGATGTTCTTCCGGCAATAACTACCTCGTTCTCTTTAGCGAGTTTTTCTACGATTCGTTTCCCAATAGTTCCGTTGCCTCCTATTACAAGTATTCTCATTTTTTAAACTCTTTCTATTACAGCAGCATACCCTTGCCCAACACCAACACACATGGTAACCAATGCGTATTTTTTTTGTTGCTCATGAAGTTCTAAGGCTGCCGAGTAACAAATTCTTGTTCCTGTAACACCAAGCGGATGCCCTATAGCGATAGAGCCTCCGTTAGGGTTTAACCTTGAATCGTTATCTTCTATGCCCCAAGCACGCGTACATGCTAATACTTGAGCCGCAAATGCTTCGTTAAGCTCTATAATATCTATATCGTTTAATGTTAATCCGGCTTTTGCCAATGCTTTATTTGATGCTTCTACCGGACCAATTCCCATTATACGAGGCTCTACTCCTACTACTGCCGAGCTTACAATTCTGGCTAACGGCTTTAGATTGTATTTTTTTACAGCTTCGTCTGAAGCAATAATGGTAGCTGCAGCACCATCGTTTAAGCCGGATGCATTTCCGGCAGTAACTGTTCCGTCCGGTCTGAATGCAGGTTTTAATTTGGCTAAAACCTCTAATGTTGTATTTGGTTTTACAAACTCGTCTTTACTAAAAATTATAGGGTCTTTTTTTCGTTGTGGAATTGTTACCGGTACGATTTCTTTTGCCAATCTTCCATTTTCTTGAGCTTTAGAAGCTTTCATTTGGCTCCAGAATGCAAAAGCGTCTTGGTCTTCTCTAGAAATTTTATATTTATCTACCAAGTTTTCGGCTGTATTACCCATACTGTCTGTACCATATTGCTGCTCCATTTTAGGATTTATAAAGCGCCACCCAAAACTTGAATCATACATTTTTGCATCGGTTCCGAATGCGCTAGACGGTTTTGCAATAACATACGGGCCACGAGTCATGTTTTCTACACCTCCTGAAATAAACAAGTCTCCGTCTCCTGCTTTTATAGCTCTGTTTGCATGAATAATTGCCGACAACCCCGAACTACAAAGTCTGTTTATGGTCTCTCCCGGAACGGTATAAGGTAATCCGGCTAACAGTAAAGCCATTCTGGCTACATTACGGTTATCTTCTCCGGCTTGGTTGGCACACCCCATAATAACATCATCATATGCTTCTTTTGGTATGTTGGGGTTTCTTTCTACTAATTCTTTAATTACAAGTGCCCCTAAATCGTCTGTTCTAACAGCCGATAGCGTTCCTTTATAGCTTCCTATTGGTGTTCTAACTCCGTCTATTATATATGCTGATTTCATGTATACGCTATTTTATTATTCCCAGTCTTTAGAGGTTCTGTACACTACTCCTTTAAATAGTGCCACAAGCTCATCTTCTCTTTTAACTTCTATAATATTAAATCCTAATTTGTTGTTTACTTTTTCTATGACAGATTCTGCTGTTAAATAATCTCCAGCTTCTACAGCTTCTATATGATTTATTGAGGTTTCTATAGATACTGCATATTTACCATGAGTATTGGCTGCAAAACCAAAAGCTGTATCGGCAAGTGCATAGGTAATTCCGCCGTGGGCTTTTCCCATACTGTTGAGCATTTCTTTTCTTACGGTCATTCCAACTTTACACCTACCCACTTCACATTCTAAAATTTCTATCCCCAGCCATGTGCTAAAAGGATCTAAGCTCAACATTTTATATGGTATCTGTGCTCCTTTCATGATAAACTACTCATAAAATTTTTTACCCTCTTTAGCCATTTTTCTTAATAGTGGGCTGCATCTGTACCTGTCTTCATGGTATTCATTGTACAGTTCATCTAACTTATTTACGCACCACTCTATACCTTTCTCATCTGCCCAGGCAAGTAACCCTTTAGGGTAATTTACTCCTTTGGTCATGGCATTGTCTATATCTTGTGCAGAGGCAATATTTAAAAACAATGCATCTGCAGCTTCGTTTATGAGCATTACCAAAACTCTATCAAAAATGTAATGTGCTAAAGCATTGTCTTTTTTGGGTTCAGGATTTTGAGCTCCTTCTGAGTAATCGTAATATCCTTTACCTGTTTTTCTTCCTAAATAGCCTGCTTCTGATAAACGCTTTTGGGTAAACGAGGGTTTGTATCTTGGATCGTAATAAAAGGCTTTAAATACGGTTTCGGTTACAGTATAATTAACATCGTTTCCAATAAAATCCATTAACTCAAATGGTCCCATTTTAAAGCCTCCGACTGTTTTTAAACTCCAATCTATAGTAGCAAAATCGGCTACACCTTCTTCATAAATTCGTAACGATTCTCCATAAAAAGGTCTCGCTACTCTATTAACTATAAACCCGGGAGTATCTTTTGCAATGGCTACTGTTTTATTCCATCCTGAAATTATTGTAACTGCAACATCTAATATTTCTTTGGCAGTTTGAACTGCCGGAATAACCTCAACCAATTTCATTAAAGGTGCCGGATTAAAAAAATGAATTCCTATACACCTTTCCGGCTTTTGTAATGCCGATGCTATTGACGCTATAGATAATGATGATGTATTTGATGCAATTATGCAATCTGATGAAACTATGGCTTCTACTTTTTTAAATACTTCTTGCTTAACAGCTAAATTCTCTACAATGGCCTCTATTACTAGTTGGGCATCTTTAAATGCATCGAGATTATTAACAAAAAGTATATTATTTAAAATTCTGTCTTTTTCGGTAGTATCTATTTTGCCTTTTTCTACTAATCGCGACAAAATTTTTGAAAGCTTAGACTTTGCATTACTTAAAGCGCTATCATTGGTATCGTACAATTTTACCACACAACCTGAAGTTGCTGCTACTTGAGCAATACCGCTTCCCATTGTTCCGGCACCTATAATTGCAACATTCTTTATCATTCGGTTCTTTATTTTCCTTTAAACTTAGGGACTCTTTTTTCTAAAAAGGCTGCTACTCCTTCTGAGTAGTCTTCTGTTTGCGAGGCTTCTATTTGAAATTTAGATTCTAAAGCTAATTGTTGCTCTAAAGTATTGGTTAATGATTGGTTAAAAGCCTCTTTAATTAATCCTAGCGCTCTGGTTGGCATATTGGCAAGTGTATTTGCCAATTTATTTACTGTATCTTCATACTCATTTGCAGCTAAGCATTTATAAATCATACCCATACTTTCTGCTTCTTGAGCACTCACTTTATCGCCAAGCATAGACAATGCTAAGGCTTTTTGAAAACCAATTAACCTGGGTAAGAAAAATGTCCCGGCACTATCAGGTATTAATCCAATTTTACTAAATGCCTGAATAAAACTGGCTTGCTCGTGTGCCACAACAATATCGCAAGCTAAGGCAATATTAGCTCCTGCGCCGGCTGCTACACCATTTACGGCAGCAATAATTGGCTTAGGAATATTTCTGATTTTTTGTATGATTGGATTGTAGTGTTCTTCAAGAATTTTTTTAAACCCGGGATTGAGATCGGGCGAGGTTACTTCTTTTAAATCTTGTCCGGCGCAAAACGCTTTACCGCTTCCGGTTAGTATGATGGCTCTTACAGCATTATCTTGCTTACAAGAATCTAATAAATCTTGTAAACGTAGTGCCATCTCTCTATTAAAACTATTAAATACTTCAGGGCGATTAAGCGTTAAAAAGGCTACGCCATTATTTATATTACATGTTACAGATGGGTTGCTCATACCTTCTTTTTAAATTAAATCCTGTTCTGTTGGCAGTACAGGTTATTTTAAACATTTAAAATAATCAAACGGTTCTTGGCAATCGTTACACTGAAACATAGCTTTACAAGCCGTAGAACCAAACTGGCTAACCAGCCTTGTATTAGTAGACCCACATTGGGTGCATTTTACTATTTGTTTGTTGCCTAATAGTGCTTGTTTATCGGCTTCGGGATCTAAAGGAGGTGCAATTCCGTAGTCGGCCAACGCTTTCCTTCCTCTTTCTGTAATCCAATCGGTAGTCCAAGCAGGCGATAATACAAGCTCTACGTTAGCTTTATATCCGGCCTCAGAGAGTGCTTTTTTTATATCGTCTCCTATAACATCCATTGCTGGACAGCCACTGTAAGTTGGTGTTATTTTAACATGAGCAACTCCCTCACTATCTAAAACCGCTTCTCTTACAACACCCATGTCTAATATGGAAAGCACCGGAATCTCCGGATCTGACACCTTTTCCAGAATGGGTTGTAATTTTTTGTCTATATGTTGCTCTTGGGTTATCATAACTTACATAGTTATAAGATTACCACTCCATATTAGGATAAGCACGTTGCATATATTGCATTTCGGCAAGAATGTAGCCCATATGCTCTGTATGTATTCCTTGCTTGCCTCCTTTTTGAAAATATTTAGATTCAAGGATTTTAATAGTAGCTTCTTGTAAAACGTCTTTAACAATTTGGTAATAGGTGTCTTTTAATTTTAGGGTATCTACACCAACTCCTTGTTTAATCATCTCTTTGTCTGCTTCTGTTTGATGAAATAGTTCATCGGTGTACATCCAAAGATCGTCTATAGCTTGTTGCATTTTTGTATGACTTTCTTCGGTACCATCACCTAATCTTTTTATCCAATCTGTAGAAAAACGTTTGTGATAACTAACTTCTTTAATGGCCTTTTTAGCGATAGCAGATAAGGTTAAATCGTTACTATTTTCTAACTCTTTTAAAAACAGCCAGTGATAAACATCAAATAAAAACTGGCGTGCAATAACGTAAGCAAAGTCTGTATTGGGCTGTTCTACTAACAACACATTAACATACTCACGCTCTTTACGTAAAAATGCAATGGAATCTTCTGTGGCATCACCTCCAATAACTTTTGCAGCATATTGGTAATAACTACGTACTTGCCCCAAAAGATCTAATGATATATTGGTTAAAGCTATATCTGTTTCAAGACTGGGGCCATGACCGCAAAGCTCTCCTAATCGCTGCCCCAATATTAAACAGTTATCTGCTACACCTAAAATGTATTGATATAGATTGTTTTTCATTGTTTTAAGTTTTACCGTAACATATTGTTACATGTGCTTTACCTCATCGGGCAAATTGTAAAAAGTGGGATGTCTGTAAACCTTATCTTGAGCGGGCTCAAATAACTCGCCATTGTGCTCAGGATTAGAGGCCTTAATATGTTTAGACTCTACCACCCAAATACTAACTCCTTCGTTTCTACGTGTATATACATCTCTGGCATTTTCTAAAGCCATCTCTGCATCGGCTGCATGAAGACTTCCAAAATGTCTATGCTCAAGTCCGTTTTTACTTCTAACAAAAACTTCCCAAAGTGGCCAATCTTTTTTCATATTAACCTGCTTTATTTATTTTTTTATTTGATTGTTTTTCTGCGTAAGCCATTGCAGCTTCTCTAACCCATGCGCCTCGTTCCCAGGCACCTTTTCTGGCTTTCATACGTTCTTTGTTACACGGGCCATGCCCTTTAACTACTTGCCAGAACTCATCCCAATCTATCTCACCAAAATCATAATGACCACGTTCTTCATTCCATTTTAAATCAGGATCCGGTATTGTTAACCCTAGAATTTCGGCCTGAGGAACGGTTTGATCTATAAATTGCTGACGTAACTCATCGTTTGTTTTACGCTTAAGCTTCCACTTCATAGATTGTGCTGTGTGCACAGATTGATCGTCTGTTGGACCGAACATCATAAGTGCCGGCCACCACCATCTGTTTAGCGCATCTTGAGCCATTTCTTTTTGCTCTGGTGTACCCTGACAAAGTTTTAGCATTATCTCGTACCCTTGTCTTTGGTGAAAGCTTTCTTCTTTACAAATTCTTACCATAGCACGTGCATACGGGCCATACGATGTATTACATAATGGTACTTGGTTAATAATTGCAGCGCCATCTACCAACCAGCCAATAGCTCCTATGTCTGCCCATGTTATGGTTGGGTAATTAAAAATTGATGAATATTTTGCTTTACCCGAATGCAATTGCTCATAAAGCTCTTCTCTAGATATTCCAAGTGTTTCGCAAGCACTGTATAGGTATAGCCCATGACCGGCTTCGTCTTGCACTTTTGCTAAAAGCGCTACTTTTCTTCGTAAAGAAGGTGCGCGAGTTATCCAGTTACCTTCGGGTAGCATCCCAACAATTTCTGAATGCGCGTGTTGAGAAATTTGACGTATATGGGTTTGCCTGTATTTTTCAGGCATCCAGTCTTTTGGTTCTATTTTTTCATCGCGAGCAATACGCTCTTCAAATTGTTTTTCTAAACTTTTTATTTGTTCTTCGCTCATAGCGTTTGTTTTTCTGTTGCTTTTATACATCAAAATCTACCACTACTTTTTGGGTGGTAGGTACAGCCTGACAACTTAATACAAAGTTGTTTTTTAGATCTTCTTCTTCTAAAGCGTAGTTTATTTTCATCTCTACAGAGCCTTCTACCACCTTACATTTACATGTACTGCAAACACCGCCTTTACAGGCATATGGTAAATCGGCTCCGGCAGCCAATGCACCGTCTAATAAATTATCGTACTCATCTTCCATTACAAAATGGAATTCTTTACCTCCATCTATTATGGTTACTTGAGTGCCATCTACTTTTTGTTCAAGCACATCGGCAATGTGTTTATCTTGTTCTGCCGATCCTCCGGAGAAAAACAGCTCGTAATGTATTTTGTTTTTGTCTAATCCGGCTTCTTGAAGTTTATCTCTAACTAAGAAAATCATCTCTTCCGGGCCGCAAATAAAGCAGTGAGCCGTATCTGGAATATCTATAAATGTGCTGGTGAGAATCTCCATTTTTTCATCGTCAAAACGACCATTTAAAAACGGAATATCTCGTTGTTCTTTTGTTAAAAAATAAAACACATGAAAGCGCTCAAAATACTCATTTTTAAGCTGCTCTATTTCTTCTTTAAAGATAATTGATTTTACGGTTCTATTCAAGTAAAACAGCTTAAAGGTACTATTGGGTTCTTGCTGTAAATGTGTTTTAATGATTGATAGAATTGGAGTAATTCCGCTACCGGCAGCAAATGCTATGTAGTTTTTTGGTGTTGCGGGATCTACTTCTACATAAAAAGTTCCATGAGGAGGCATTACTTCGAGCTCATCTCCGGCCTTTAATTGCGTATTTGCATAGGTAGAAAACACTCCGCCAGGAATTTTCTTTATAGCAATTTTAAACTCATTATCTGTAGGAGCAGAACACAACGAGTAGTTTCTTCTTACCTCTTGGCCGTTTAGCTCTTTTTTTATTGAAATATGCTGACCTTGTTTAAAGTTGAAAGTTTCTTTTAAGTGCTCAGGAATTGAAAACGAAACCACCACACAGTCTTTGGTTTCTTTATATACCGACGCAACTTTTAAGGGATAAAAATCTGTCATCTTCTCTTAACCTATTTTTAACTAACAGTTGTTAGTTTGCCAGACAAATTTAAAAAATAATTTTTAAAAGTTGCAACCTTTTAACAAGGTAACTATCAGTAAATTAACAGTTTTTATAAAAAATTAATGTTTAGCTGCTATACCGTTTATTAAAACGTTAGCAAGGCTTGCGGAAAGCTCTTGAGTATTTAAATCTTCTTTGTTTGGAATCCAGATATATAAAGAGCGAAGTGTTGATAACATTGAAAACAATAAAACATCAGGGTTGGCATCTATAATTTCTTTTTCTTTAATGCCCTGAATGATAATGTTTTTAAAGTTCTCCTCGTAGTTTTTTCTGAGTGTTAAGTAGTACGCCAATTGGTCTTCAAGATGCATCCAATCATTATTTAACGACGCCATCCCGTAAGTATTCTCACTCGTAATTTTTACATGTAAACTAATTATTTGTTCTAATTTACCAATGGCACTACTATTAGATTGTTTTATTTGCTCCATCCCGGCAGTAAATGTTTCTGCCAAAGTGATAATTATGTTTATTAGTATATCTTGCTTAGAACTAATATGATTGTATAAACTTGCTGCTTTAATACCCATTGCTTTGGCCAAATCGCGCATTGTAACAGCACTATACCCCTTTTCTTTAAAAAGTTTTGCTGCAGTTTTAACAATTTCGTCTTTACGGGTTTCTGTCTTTTTCATTTGCAACCTAAATCACATTATGTAAAAGTAGTTTGCTTAATTTTGAATAAATATATTAATTACAATAAAAATATGTTATGGGACTGCTTGACTTTATTTTTAGAAAACGAGCTACTAAAGTTAAACGTTTTTTAAAAAACAATGCTGTTATTATAGATGTTAGAACACCTAATGAGTTTAAAAAAGGAAGTGTAACGAATGCTAAAAACATACCGTTGCAAGAGCTGCACCAACGTTTAGATGAAATTAAGGCTTTACAAAAACCGGTTATAGTTTGTTGTGCCAGTGGAATACGATCTGAAAAGGCTGCAAAATTTTTAAATTTAAATAATATTGATGCGATTAATGGCGGAGGATGGAAATATTTACAGCAATTAATTTCTACCTAAAACTCTATAAACGGATAGTGCGCTTGTATGGTTTTAATTTGCTCTTGAAGTCTGTTTTTAAATTTTTTATGTGCCTCTGAAGATTCATTAAAGGGTTTGTGCGACAATGCTTTTTGTATAGACTCTACTTGATTTAGTGTTGATAGAGCATTATCGTTTATCCATACTTTTTTAAATTTTTCCCAAATGTAATCTATTGCTATTTGGCTTGGATGTATCATGTCTGCTTCGTAAAACCTGTAATCTCTTAGCTCATCCATCATTAATTCGTACGAAGGAAAATAATAAACCCTTTCTCGTTCAGAAACCACGCTGTTTACAGCACTTATTAAATGTGCTTTACTTACATTATTCGCTACAAAACCATCTTTTAAATGCCTAACAGGAGATACCGTAAAAATTACGGTGATTTTGGGGTTTACACTCTTTAAAAGCACCAAAATATCTTGTAATGCACCTGTTATTGATGCAACCGGCAACAACTCTTTCAAGAATTTTTTTTGTGGAACTTTATGGCAATTAGCTACAATAGCATCAGATTCAATATATCTATAAGCCCAAGAGGTACCCAACGTTAATACAACATGTGTAGCCTGGTTTAGCACCATATTGGTAGTTTCAAGATTTTTGTTTAAAGTAGCTAATACCTCTTCTTGTGTATTAGCGCTAAGTTTAGAATGAGCATCAAAACAGTGCCACAAATCTTCATGGTAAAAAACATTGTTTGCAGCATACCAATCTAAATTAACAGCACGTTCTACAAAATTTTTGATTGCTACAGGATGAAATAAAATCCCAAACGGATTGATTGTACATTGAAACTTGTAATATTGAAGCTTAGCCCCAATATTTTCAACAAAACAAGACCCTAACAACAGCAATTTAGACTCGTAACTTATTGTATTATGAGTTTGCTTTTGTAAAGGTATCTGTGTTGTTAATTTCACAATATCATATTAATTAAACAATGTAACTTTTGGCTTTTTCTAAAGCTTCTGCAATACCTTCAGGATTTTTTCCTCCTGCAGTTGCAAAAAATGGTTGTCCGCCACCACCTCCATGTATTAGCTTACCAAGCTCTCTAACTATTTTACCGGCATCTAATCCTTTTTCTGCAACCAATTCTTTAGAAATATAGCAAGTAAGCATTGCTTTGCCGTTGGTAGCAGTTGCAAATAGTAAAAATAAGTTGTTGTGCTCTCCGCCAAGCTCAAAAGCTAAGTTTTTAATCCCGGCTTGATCTAAATCTACTTCAGTAGCTAAAAACTGTACACCATTAAGTTCTTGTAGTTTATGTTTTAACTCGGTTTTTAAGTTTTTAGCTTTGTCTTTTAGCAATTGTTCTACTTGTTTTTTTAGTGCTGCATTTTCTTCCTGTAAGTTAGCAATTGCTTTAAGCGCATCTTTTGGGTTTTTTAATAAGGCTTTAACCTCATTATACTCTTGTACTTGAGCTGTAAAATAATCTTTAGCAGCCTCTCCGGTTATAGCTTCAATTCTACGTACTCCTGCTGCAATAGCACTCTCAGATTTTATTACAAAATGCCAGATGTCTGCTGTATTTTGTACGTGAGTACCACCGCAAAGCTCTACGCTTTTACCAAACTGAATGGTCCTAACGGTATCGCCATATTTTTCTCCAAATAAAGCGATTGCTCCATTTGCAACAGCCTCGTTAAATGGTATATTTCTGTTTTCAGCTAACGGTAATTGCTCTTTAATTCTGGCATTAACAAAATCTTCTACCTGTTTAAGCTCTTCGTCGGTTACTTTAGCAAAGTGAGAAAAATCAAAACGTAAATAATCGTAATGCACTAAACTTCCTTTTTGCTCTACATGTTCGCCTAAAATGGTTCTTAAAGCCTGGTGCAATAAATGTGTAGCAGTATGATTAGCAGCTGTTTTACTTCTTAAATTTTTATCTACTACAGCTTTAAAAGTATCTGTTATGTGAGAGGGTAAATTTTTAGTAATATGTATAATTTGATTGTTTTCTTTTTTAGTATCTAAAACATGTATAACCTCCCCGTTTGAAGCTTCTAAATACCCTCTATCTCCTATTTGCCCCCCACCTTCTGGATAAAACGGAGTTATATTAAATACTAACTGATAAAGCTCTCCTTCTTTTTTACTTTTAACCTTTCTGTATTTGGTGATTTTTATTTGTGTTGTTAAGGCATCGTACCCAATAAATTCTTCTTCGTCATCATCTAAAAGCTCAACCCAATCTTCTGCTGACACCTCTCCGGCTGCACGAGATCTTGACTTTTGCTTTTCCATCTCGACATTAAATTCTTCTTCATTTAAGCTATACCCTCTTTCACGTAAAATTAGTGCAGTTAAATCTATCGGGAAACCATACGTATCGTATAGTTCAAAAGCTTTTTTTCCTGAAATAATCTTGCTATCACTTGATTGTATAACATTTTCAAGCAATAACAAACCTTGGTCTAATGTTTTTAAAAAAGAATGCTCTTCTTCTTTAATTACATTTTCACAAAGTGTTTTTTGAGCTTTAATTTCAGGGAAGGCTTCGCCCATTTGATTACTGAGCGTTTGAACCAATTTATAAATAAACGGCTCTTTTTGCTGCAAAAATGTAAACCCGTATCTGATAGCTCTTCGTAAAATTCTTCTAATTACATACCCAGCACCGTTATTACTTGGCAACTGCCCATCTGCAATGGCAAAAGCAACGGCTCTAATGTGGTCTGCAATTACACGAATAGCTATATCTGTTTTTTCTTCTTTGCCGTATTGGCTACCGGTAATTGTTTCTATCTCTTTAATTAAAGGTGTAAAAACATCCGTATCGTAATTACTTTTTACGCCCTGTAAAACCATACACAAGCGTTCAAAGCCCATACCGGTATCTACATGTTGCTCAGGTAATTTTTCTAGAGATCCATCTGCCTTGCGATTGTATTGCATAAATACCAAGTTCCAGATTTCTACAACCAGCGGATGGTCTTTATTTACCAAATCTTTCCCAGGAATTTTTTTCCGTTCTTCTTCCGGCCTGATATCTACATGAATCTCAGAGCATGGGCCACACGGACCTTGATCTCCCATTTCCCAAAAGTTATCTTTTTTGTTGCCCAGCAAGATCCTGTCTTCTGCTATATGTTTTTTCCAGAAATTATAGGCTTCTGTATCTTTCGCTAAACCATCTTCTTTATCGCCTTCAAAAATGGTAACGTACAAAATGTCTTTATCTATTTTAAACACTTCGGTTAAAAGCTCCCATGCCCAAGCAATTGCTTCTTCTTTAAAGTAATCTCCAAAACTCCAGTTACCCAGCATTTCGAACATGGTATGATGATAGGTATCATGCCCAACCTCTTCTAAATCGTTATGCTTTCCAGAAACACGCAAACATTTTTGAGTATCTGCAACGCGAGTATGTTTGGGTGTTTTATTCCCAAGAAAAAACTCTTTAAATTGGTTCATTCCGGCATTGGTAAACATTAAGGTAGGATCGTCTTTAATTACCATTGGAGCCGATGGTACAATTGCATGTTTTTTACTTTCAAAAAACTGCAAAAACTTAGCGCGTATTTCTTGAGATTTCATGAAAATCTTAACCTTTTTATAAATTTAATAGTATGTGTAAAACAATTTTTATCTTTGTTCGTTTCCCATTGAAAACAACTATCGTTTTAAAACTGCAAAAATAGTACATTTAAACCAATGTCTAAGGTAAAATATTATTACGACCCTGAGACGCTTTCGTATAGAAAGATAGAACCCAAAAAGTCTAAAAAAATTAGAAACTTTTTACTGTTTCTATTGGCATCTGCTTTGTTTGGTGGGTTAATGTTAGTTGGTTTACTTAATAGCAGTTTTTTTAACACCCCAAAAGAACTTGCTTTGCAACGAGAACTAAAAAATTACGAGCTACAGTTTGAGTTGCTTAACAAAAAAATGTCGCAATTAGAAGAGGTATTAGCTAATATAGAAGAGCGCGACAACAATATTTACAGACTTTATTTTGAAGCAAATCCAATACCTGAAGAGCAACGTAGAGCCGGTTTTGGTGGTATAAACAGATATAAAGAACTTGAGGGTTTTAATAACTCTGAGATGATAATTAGTACGTTAAAACGAATGGACGTGCTACAAAAACAAATGGTGGTGCAATCTAAATCGCTAGATGAGATTGCTAAATTAGCCAAAGAAAAGGAAAAGCTTTTGGCTGCAATTCCGGCAATACAACCGGTAAGTAATGAAGATTTAACCCGAATGGCCTCAGGATACGGATGGCGCTCTGACCCATTTACCAAGGTTAGAAAATTTCACTACGGAATGGATTTTACAGCACCAAGAGGCACTCCTGTGTATGCTACCGGAGATGGTGTTGTAACCAGAGCAGACAACGGTTCTGCCGGTTACGGAAGACATATTAGAATAGACCACGGTTATGGCTACGTAACACTATATGCACATTTAAGCAAGTATAATGTTAAACGAGGGCAACGTGTTAAGCGTGGAGATATTATTGGGTTTGTAGGCAGCACCGGTCGTTCTCAAGCACCACATCTGCATTACGAAGTTTTTAAAGATGGAGAGCGCATAAATCCAATTAACTTCTATTACGGTAGTTTATCTGCCGAAGAGTTTGAAGCATTACTAAAAGCAGCATCGCAAGAAAACCAATCGTTAGATTAATGCAAGTAAACTTACCAGAAAAGCGGTATTACAGTATTGGCGAAGTTGCCAAAGCTTTTGGTGTTAACACCTCTTTAATACGGTTTTGGGAAAAAGAATTTGATATTTTAAAACCCAAAAAAAACGCTAAAGGAAACCGTAAGTTTACACCAGACGATGTAAAAAACCTTCAGTTAATTTATCATTTAGTAAAAGAGCGTGGTTTTACGTTAGAAGGCGCTAAAATTCATTTAAAAGAAGAGAAAAAAAAGGTGCTCTCAAATTTTGAGATAATTCGTAAATTAGAATATATAAAAACAGAGCTTTTAAAAATAAAAGAACAACTCTAACCTAACTAAAAACAAAAAATTATGAAAAAGTGGTTAATTCCTGTTATTATTCTTGCCCTTATTGTTATTGGCTTATACCGTTGGGGCGTATCGTTTAATAACACGGCTGTTAGATTAAACGAAAATGTTTCTGAAGCTTGGGGTAATGTACAAACTGCTTACCAGCGTAGAAACGATTTAATAGGAAACTTAGTAAAAACTGTGCAAGGTGCTGCAGATTTTGAACGAACCACTTTAAGAGAAGTTATAGAGGCTCGTGCAAAAGCAACACAAACAACTATTGATCCTGCCAACATTACTCCAGAGCAACTTAAGCAATTTAACGAAGTTCAGGGTGGGTTAAGCGGAGCCTTATCTAGATTGTTAGTTGCTGTTGAGCGCTACCCTGATTTAAAAGCAAATCAGAACTTTTTAAAGCTTCAAGATGAGCTAACGAGTACAGAAAATACCATTCAAACTGCTCGTGTAAGATTTAACGAAGCCATTAAACCCTATAACGAACATATTAAAACATTCCCTAACTCTATTTTAGCCGGATGGTTTGGTTTTGATGCCAAACCGTATTTTGATGCAGAAGCAGGAGCAGAAAAACCTGTTGAAGTAGATTTTAACTTTAACTAAACAAATGTCTGTTGCCGAAAA
The DNA here is from genome assembly GCF_055387725.1 of Lutaonella thermophila. Classification (NCBI taxonomy): domain Bacteria; kingdom Pseudomonadati; phylum Bacteroidota; class Flavobacteriia; order Flavobacteriales; family Flavobacteriaceae; genus Lutaonella; species Lutaonella thermophila. Next base: position 1,047,687 of record NZ_AP043783.1, on the reverse strand, counting down.
CTTTTTATCTCCGCAAGAAGAGCAAGAAATTATAGATGCTATTAGAAAAGCAGAAAAATATACTTCTGGCGAAATAAGAGTTCACATAGAAGCCGGCACCGGTAAAGATCCGTTTGAAAGAGCCAAAGAAGTGTTTCATTTATTAAAAATGGACAACACCAAAGAAGAAAATGGCGTGCTAATTTACGTTGCCGTTAAAGACCATACTTTTGCTATTTGTGGTGATAAAGGTATAGACAGAGTAGTGCCAGAAGGATTTTGGAATGCTACAAGAGATTTAATAGCATCTTATTTTAAAAAAGGACAATATAAACAAGGCCTTGTAGAAGGCATATTACTTGCCGGAAAAGAATTGCAAGAACATTTTCCGTGGGATCATAACGACACAAACGAACTTTCTGATGCAATTTCTAAAGGGTAAACACGCTACAAATAAACACATATTATGGGTGCTAACAGCGGGATTATTGCTTGTAAGCAACACCATTACTGCACAATTTAATATTCCGCCTGTACCCAAGCAGCAAACTAGTGTTTACGATTACGCTGATTTACTTGCAGAGCAAGAAGAGCAAACTTTAAAACGCAAATTAATTTCGTATGCAGATACTACTTCTACACAAATTGTAGTTGTAACCATCCCCTCATTACAAGGAGAAAACATTGGACTTTTAACTCCGCGTTGGGCTCATAAATGGGGTGTTGGGCAAGCAGATAAAGACAATGGAGTTTTTATTTTATTAGCCGAAAAAGAACGCAAAATTTGGATTTCTCCCGGCTATGGTGTAGAAGATAGGCTAACTGCCGGAACTGTTGGAGAAATTACCAGAAACGTTATAATACCGGAGTTTAAAGCAGGTAGTTATTACAGAGGTTTAGACAAAGGTACCGATGCAATTATTGCTGTTTTAGCCGGAAAATACAAAGAAGATAGAAACTTTAACTCTAACAACAACGGCTTCCCTTTTGCTGCTTTATTACCCATAATTATATTTTTTATAATCATTATAATTCTTTCTAACAACAAGCGCGGTGGTGGCAACAGAGGACATAGATCGTCCGGATTAGATTTAATGGATATTATAATACTAAGCAACATGGGTAAAGGAGGTTTCGGAGGCTCTTCGGGTGGCGGTTTTGGGTCCGGAGGCGGTAGTTTTGGCGGAGGTTTTGGCGGTGGCTTCGGAGGCGGTGGCTTTAGTGGCGGTGGTGCCGGAGGAAGCTGGTAAGGGTTAATTTAAATCAGCCTTTTTTGCTTATAAAAACAACTTCTTTAAGCTATTTTTTGCGCATATATATTGTAATAGGTACCCCGTTAAAATTAAAGTTTTCCCTTAATTTATTCTCTAAAAAGCGTTTATAAGGCTCTTTTACATACTGAGGTAAATTAGCAAAAAACGCAAATTGAGGATAGTGTGTTGGGAGCTGTGTACAAAATTTAATTTTTATGAATTTTCCTTTATTAGACGGTGGCGGATTATGCTCTATAATAGGGAGCATTACATCATTTAGCTTTCTGGTTGGCACTTTACGACTCCTGTTTTCATAAACTGCAACGGCCGTTTCAATAGCTTTATATACTCTTTGTTTAGTTAAAGCCGAAATGAAAACTATAGGCACATCGGTAAAAGGCTCAATAGCTTTCCTGATTTGTTGCTCAAATTGTTTAGTAGTATGTGTATCTTTTTCTACTAAATCCCATTTATTTACTAAAATTACAATGCCTTTATTATTTCTAACAGCCAACCAAAATATATTCTGTACTTGACCATCAAAACCGCGTGTTGCATCTACCACTAATAAACAAACATCGCTATGTTCTATTGCTCTTACAGAGCGCATTACAGAGTAAAACTCTAAATCGTCTTTAACTTTAGATTTTTTTCTAATACCTGCAGTATCAACTAAATAAAACTCAAAACCAAATCGGTTATATTTAGTATCTATAGCATCGCGTGTGGTTCCGGCAATGTCTGTTACAATGTATCTTTCTTCGCCAATTAAAGCATTTATAAAAGATGATTTTCCGGCATTTGGCCTTCCTACAACTGCAAACCTTGGTAGCTCATCATCTTTATCAGCTTCTTTTTCCGGTAGTACTTTAACTAGGGCATCTAAAAGTTCTCCGGTTCCGCTACCGTTAATACTAGAAATGGTATAATAATCTCCTAAACCAAGCGAATAAAACTCAACGGCATCTTCCATTCGCTTAGCATTATCTACTTTATTTACAGCCACAAAAACAGGCTTATCTACTTTTCGTAATAAGTTAGCTACATCTTCATCCATTCCGGTAATTCCAGATTCTACATCTACCATAAAAATTATGGCATCTGCTTCATCAATAGCTAACTCAACTTGTTTGTCTATTTGAGCTTCAAAAATATCGTCGCTACCAACAACATAGCCACCAGTATCTATCACAGAAAACTCTTTCCCATTCCAATCACTTTTACCGTAGTGTCTGTCTCTGGTAACACCACTTACAGCATCTACAATGGCTTCGCGACGCTGAATTAATCGATTAAAAAAGGTTGATTTTCCAACATTAGGTCTTCCTACAATGGCTACTATAGCGCTCATATATTCTAAAATTTCATGCAAATATAGTGATATGACTATGATTTGTTGTATTTTGGTTACTCAAATAAATCTTACTATGAAAAACACCTCTTCGGCACTAATTTTTGGCATTGCCATTATAGCTGCTGCTTTTTTATTAGGAAATGCTTTTGTAAACAGAAATAAAACCGATGGCACAATAGCTGTTACCGGATTGGGAAAAGCAGATTTTACTTCGGATTTAATTGTTTGGGAAGGATCTTTTTCTAGTGAGAGTATAAACTTAACCGAAGCTTATAAAAGATTAGAAGCCGACAAAAAAATAATTTCTGATTATTTAACCTCTAAAGGTATTAGCCCCGAAGAATTGGTTTTTAACGCGGTACAAAGCAGAAAAAATACGCGTGTAAAATACTCGCCTCAGGGTAAATATATGGGTGAAGAGTTTTTAGGTTATGTGCTTACTCAAGCTATTACCGTAGAATCTAAAAATGTTGAAAAAGTAGAAACCGTATCAAGAGAAATTACCGAACTTTTAAACAAAGGAATTCAGTTTTACTCACAACCTCCGCGTTATTATTATACTCAACTTGCCGATTTAAAAATTGAAATGATTTCTAAAGCTACAGCTGATGCCAGAGCAAGAGCCGAAAAAATTGCTGAAAATGCCGGTGGGAAACTCGGTGAAGTTTTAACTGCTAAAATGGGCGTTTTTCAAATTACCGGTCAAAATTCTAACGAAGAGTATTCTTGGGGTGGCACTTACAATACTTCGGCTAAAGAAAAAACAGCTTCTATCACCATGAAATTAACATACGAAGTAGATTAAAGCTATTTTAAGTTATACCCAAATCTGCGTAATTGATTTGGATTAGTGCGCCAGTTTTTATTTACCTTAACAAATAGCTCTAAGTGAATTTTTTTACCAAAAAAACGTTCTAAATCTTCACGTGCTTGTATACCAACTTTTTTTATAGCTTCGCCTTTATGCCCTATAATAATTCCTTTTTGGCTATCGCGCTCTACAATTATTACAGATTGAATTCTAATTATATTATCGTCTTCTACAAAAGATTCGGTTATAACCTCAACAGAATACGGAATTTCTTTTTTGTAATTAAGTAGTATTTTTTCTCTGATGGTTTCATTTACAAAAAAGCGTTCAGGCTTATCGGTTAACTGATCTTTAGGGTAAAAAGGTGGTGCTTCGGGTAACAGCTCTATAATTCTGTTAAATACTTCTTGTACATTAAAGTTGTTTAAAGCAGAAATAGGATATATTTCTGCATTAGGTACTTTTCCTCTCCAGAACGCAACCTGTTCTTCTAACGCTTCTTGAGAAGATTTATCTATTTTATTAATAAGTAGCAATACCGGAATTTTGGTGTTAACTATTTTGTTAAAAAAGGCTTCGTCTTTTAAATGCTTCTCTCCTATTTCTACCATGTACAACAACACATCAGCATCTTCAAAAGCAGATTTAACAAAATCCATCATAGATTGTTGCAGTTCGTAAGCCGGTTTTATGATTCCGGGCGTATCAGACAAAACAACCTGAAAATCATCACCATTAACAATTCCTAAAATTCTATGCCTTGTAGTTTGGGCTTTAGAAGTAATAATAGATAGTTTCTCTCCTACAAAAGCATTCATTAAGGTAGATTTACCTACGTTAGGATTTCCGATGATGTTTACAAAACCTGCTTTGTGCGCCATACTTTTATTTATTTATGCAAAGGTACGTTATTAGTTAGTTTAAACTATGGTAAATCCTAAAATCACGTATAAAACCGTAGTTACTAATCCACCAATTAATGCATACGGAAGTTGTGTATTAACATGATCTATATGATCACTTGCAGATGCCATTGATGAAATAATTGAGGTGTCTGATATTGGCGAGCAATGATCGCCAAAAATACCGCCTCCGAGTGTGGCTGCAATTACAAGTGTTATTGGTGCCTGATGAATCTCGGCCATTGGGATAGCAATTGCCATCATAATAGCAAAAGTTCCCCAAGATGTTCCGGTAGAAAACGCAATAAATGAGCTTATTACAAAAATAATTGCCGGCAACATTTGAGGAGACAACCACTCTTTAGACCAATTAGCTACAAATTCTCCAGTTCCTAATTGATTACAGGCATCGCCAATTGCAAAGGCTAAAAGCATTAACAAGGCTAAAGGCATTAGTTCACTTATTCCTTTTAATGATAAATCTATCATCTCTTTACTTTTCATTATGCGTTGCGCTCTGTATAAAATCATAGCAACTAAAATTGCAGTTAATACAGCGTATAAAACCGACGATGAGCCGGAGCCTTGCCCAATAGCTTTAAACAAATGGTCTGAAAACGAAGTAGCATCTTTTACCGCATCCCAACCGGTATAGGCCAAATTAACGGGCATCATTATAACCATTGTAGCTAAAGGAACAATCATGTTATATGCTTTTGCCGGGATGCCTTCTTTGGGCTTATACGACGTTACAGAATCAGAAATCATTGGCTTTGCATTATCATTAAGCAGTTTGCCGGTTTCTCGAGTTCTTTTCTCTGCTTTGGCCATCGGACCAATATCTTTTTTGGTAATAATCACTAAAAACACAATAATAATTGCCAGAATAGGATAAAAATTATACCCTATAGATGATAGCATTAGCCCGAAAGGATTCTCAAGTCCTTGTGTTAGTAAAAGCCCCATTATAAAAGCTCCCCAAGCATTAAAAGGAATTAAAATAGAGGATGGTGCCGAGCTGGAATCGGCAATGTAGGCTAATTTTTCTCTCGGAATTTTAAGCTTATCAAACACCGGCCTGTATAGTGTACCTACCGTAAGTGAGCTTATGCTGGTTTCTACAAAAAGTAAAATTCCGGTAACCATTGCTAACAATTGCACCATTACTCTACTGTAACCTGATTGCTTTTCTTCGAGCTTGGCTATTAGTTTGTTTAAAACGTTAATAAACCCTTCTACCCCTCTTGAGTATTGTATGAATAAAAGTAATGCTCCAACCAAGGCACTAAACATAATAGTTCTGGTGTTTCCGGCAGATTTAAATACATTTACCAAAGCTTCTACAGCTGCCAAGGTGCCGGTTAGCACATTAAAATCATTAATTATTAGCCATGAAAACCAAATACCAAACAATAATGCTATATAAACTTGTTTGGTGCGTAAGGCTAAAATAATTGCAAGAATTGGAGGCACAATTGAGAGAAATCCGTATTCCATAAGTTTGTTATTTCATGATAGTAAACTACTTAACCACAAACACCATTTGTAATTTGTGATTGCTCGAAGCTACTAAAAAAGTAGTAGTTTTTTAAATTGAAAATGATAAATACAATTTTTTTAGGTAAGATTTGGCAATAATTAAAAACGTTGTATATTTGCAATCGCAATATCGCGGGATAGAGCAGTAGGTAGCTCGTCGGGCTCATAACCCGAAGGTCGCAGGTTCGAGTCCTGCTCCCGCTACAAAGAGAAAGCTTCACAGAAATGTGGAGCTTTTTTTGTTGCCCATAAACACTGCTTTTTTGGTGCTTTTTTAAAAATTAAAGTAAGTAATTATTACTACCGATTTTACTTAAAACTAATCAAAAAAAGGGGTACTATTCGGGTTACACAACTTAAAAAGGGTTACATAAATTTAGAAAAGGACACCTTTTGCAAAATTCAAGCAAAAGGAAATGAAAAACACTAAACTTAACATCCTATTTTATTTAAAAAAATCTAGAACAAATTCTAATGGTTTATCTCCAATTAAGTGTAGAGTAACAATAAATTAAAATATAAGCAATGTAATTAGTAGTCTTGAAAAGCAAACTAAAAAAATATAATGAGTAGATTTTTAGTTTGTAGGTGTTTAGAAATTGTTATTAAATATTGATACGATGTAAGAAAAAATATATATTTATGTTTTCTTAAAACTAATGCATTATAGTTAATGAGTTTTAACGAAGATTCAAGAGTTAAACTTCCAGCCATACTCCACTTGACCCAACTGGGTTATGATTACCTCTCATTAAAGGATTCAGTTTGGGATCAGGAAACTAATATATTTACTGATATTTTTAAATCTTCAATGGCAAAGATTAACCCTGATTTATCTGAGGTAGAAATTGACCGATTGTATCAAGAAATAACGCTTGATTTAGAAAATGAAGATTTAGGAAAAGCATTTTACGATAAACTCATCAATCGTTCTGGTACTAGATTGATTGATTTTGAAAATTTTGATAACAATGAATTTCACGTTGTTACCGAATTGACTTATAAAAATGGAGAAGATGAGTTTCGGCCAGATATTATTTGTTTGATTAACGGTATGCCTTTAGTTTTTATTGAGGTTAAAAAGCCCAATAATCGTGATGGTGTTTTGGCAGAACGCAAGCGTATCATTACGCGCTTTCAGAATAAGAAGTTTAGAAAATTTGTAAACCTTACCCAGTTTATGATTTTCTCTAACAATATGGAGTATGATGATAATGAAATTGAACCTTGGCAAGGTGCTTTTTATGCATCACCTTCTTATGTGAAACCGATTTTCAATTATTTCAGGGAAGAAATTGGTTTTAACTTATCGCAGGTTTTAAAACCTTTAGATGAATCAGTTGAAGCTTTTGTTTTAAAAGACACCAATTATCCTTCCATAAAAAATAGTGAAGAATACAAAACCAATAAAAACCCAGATAGTGCAACTAATCGCATATTAACGTCTTTATTATCTAAAGAGCGTTTACAGTTTGTATTACAATATGCATTAGCCTATGTAAAAGAAACCAATGGTTTACAAAAACACATTATGCGTTATCCGCAATTGTTTGCAACCAAAGCCATTGAAGCGCATTTAGACAAGGGTAAAAAGAAAGGAATTATCTGGCATACCCAAGGTTCGGGTAAAACAGCTTTGGCCTATTACAACACCCATTTCTTAACAGATTACTTTCAGAAGAAAAATGTCATTCCAAAGTTTTACTTTATCGTAGACCGTTTGGATTTATTGACCCAAGCTAGAGATGAATTTACCGCACGTGGACTAAAAGTACATACTGTAAACTCTCGTGATGAATTTGTTGCTGACTTAAAGAAAACCACGGCAGTTAATAACGATAAAGGCCAAAGAGAAATCACAGTGGTCAATATTCAAAAATTTAGGGATGATACCGATGTTAGCAAAGAAACAGACTATAATATAAACATTCAACGTGTGTACTTTTTAGACGAAGTACATCGTAGCTACAATCCTAAAGGTAGTTTCTTGGCAAACTTGGAGCAGTCAGATAAAAATGCCGTTAAAATTGGTTTAACAGGAACACCCTTAATTAGTGGTGATTTCAAATCCAAACAATTGTTTGGTGATTATATACACAAATACTACTATAACAAATCTATTGCCGATGGGTATACCTTAAAGTTAATCCGTGAGGAAATAGAAACTGAATATAAGATATTACTAAAACAAGCTTTAGATAGTATTGACGTTTTAAAAGGCGATTTAGATAAAAAAATAGCCTATGCACATCCTTCATTTGTAGCGCCAATGCTCGATTATATTGTCAAGGATTTAGAATTGTTCCGTCAACGCAATGCCGATGCGTCTACGGGTGGCATGGTAATTTGCGATAGTAGCGAGCAAGCACGTGAAATGTTCAATATTTTCAAGAGTTACAGAGAAGATGAAAAAGAAGAATCTTCTTTGCCACAAGCTGCTGAAGAAGCCAGCGAGTACTTAACCAAACAAAAGGAAAGCTATAAAGTTAAAAAAGCAGCACTTATTTTATACGATAGTGGTTCTAAAGAAGAACTGGAAAAATGGCGTGACGATTTTAAAGCTGGCAAAATAGACATCTTGTTTGTGTACAATATGTTACTCACGGGTTTTGATGCCAAACGCTTAAAGAAAATCTATTTAGGGCGCGTCATAAAAGCGCATAATTTATTGCAAGCCTTAACACGTGTAAACCGAACCTATAAAAACTATCGCTTTGGGTATGTGGTAGACTTTGCAGACATTTCCAAGGAGTTTGATAAAACCAACAAAGCCTATTTTGATGAACTCCAGGAAGTGTTGGGAGACGAAATGGAAAGCTATTCCAACCTCTTTATGTCACGTAAGGAAATGGAAGCAACCATTTTAGAGATTAAAGAGAAACTTGCTGATTTCGATTTGAAAAATGCCGAAAACTTCTCATCTCAAATCGCGCAAATTGATGACCACAAAACAATGCTCGAAATTAGAAAAGCATTGGACGATGCACGGTCACTGTACAACATCATCCGTTTGGTTGGTGAGTATGAATTGTTGGAAAAAATCGACTTTAGAAAACTAAATACCCTACGTATTGAAGCCGAAAACCATTTGGCGTTGATAAATGCCAAAAATGCCTTGGAAACCAACGAAGAAATTGGCAATCTCCTTAACGTAGCTTTGGAGGACGTACTATTTATGTTCAAAAAAGTAGGCGAACAAGAATTAAAACTGGCCGATGAACTTAAAGACCTACTTAAAAGAACACGCGTGGCAATGGCCAGAAATTTTGATACTAAAGACCCAGAATGGGTATCGCTATATGAGGAGCTGAGACGCTTGTTCGAAAACAAAAATTTAAGCGAAGTATCACGTGAGGAAATGGAAGAAAATATGGTATCTCTTAAGGAAATTCACCAAAAAATAAAAGAACTAAATCGTAAAAATGAGTTGTTAAAAGACAAGTACCAAGGTGATGCCAAATACGCTCGTGTACAAAAAAGATTGGTAGAAGCAGGTAAACCTTCTAAACTAAAAACAGTTATCATTGAAGCCTTACAGCATATTAAAGAAGAAGCAGATGTAGCCGTACTTAATAGGGTAGATACTTTAGACAACGAGCACTATTTTGGGCAATTGGTAGCACGCTTGGTGTTTAAAGAGTTTAGCAAACAAAACGTTACTATGAACGTAGAAACTGTAGAATTTGTAAAGAACTTAATTGTAGAAGAATACTTAAACGAATATTACGGAAAAACCGCCTAACCTATGACTAAAGACATAAACAACCAGCCCTTTGTAATAAAAACCAAAGTATTAATAGACGAGCTTAAAGCCGTTTGTGCCAATTATGGTTTGGGTAACGATGGTAACGAATTTAAAATTATTAGCCAGATATTCTTATACAAGTTTTTAAACGACAAATTTGTTTATGAAGTAAAACAAGTAAAGCCAGAACTGGCAACTGCAGAAAATATAGAAAAAGAACTGGCAAAAATACCCGATAACGAATACCAAATGCTACGCTACCAAATGATTGCTGGTACAGCATTTTTATTACCACACCAATTAATCCCAAATTTATTTGAACGCCAAAACGAACCCGATTTTGCCAAAACTGTTGACGATACCTTAATGGATATTGCGGCAACCAACAACGATTTGTTTGCTGTAAAAACCGAAGACGGACAAAAAATACGCCTCTTCGACCGTATTACCGAGTTTGTAAGTAGTAAGCGCGATGCCTTTGCCAAAGCATTGTTTAATAAACTTACCATTTTCAATTTTGAAAACATTATGGGCGAAGGTTTTGACTTTTTCTCTACCATTTTTGAATACTTAATTAAAGACTACAACAGCGATGCTGGCGGAAAGTATGCCGAATACTACACACCACACGCCGTATCTAAAATTATTGCCAACATCTTGGTGCCAGAACCTGTGAGCAATAAAACCATTTACGATCCGAGTGCAGGATCCGGCACCTTGTTAATGAATCTGGCACACGTAATAGGCCCAGATAAATGTACGGTGTACTCACAAGACATCTCGCAAAAATCGTCGCACTTGTTACGGTTAAATTTGGTACTCAACAATTTGGTGCACAGTATAGAAAATGTGATACAGGGGAACACCATGACCGACCCATATCACAAAAAAGATGGTGAACTACGTAAGTTTGATTATATCGTGAGCAACCCGCCATTTAAGCTCGATTTTAGTGATGATGTAGAAACCCTAAAGAAAAAGGAAAACAAAGACCGCTTTTTTGCTGGGATACCCAATGTGCCACCAAAGAAAAAGGAAAGTATGGCCATTTATACCCTGTTTTTACAACACATTATGTATAGTCTCAATGACACAGGAAAAGCCGCCATTGTTGTGCCTACAGGTTTTATTACCGCACAAAGTGGAATCGATAAAAAAATACGCCAAAAACTGGTAGATGACAAAATGCTGGCAGGTGTGGTAAGTATGCCATCCAACATATTTGCGACCACAGGAACCAATGTCTCTATTGTGTTTTTAGATAAAGAAAACAAAGACAATGTGGTATTGATAGACGCCTCTAATTTAGGAACCACCGTAAAAGAAGATGGTAAAAACCAAAAAACGGTTTTGAGCGAAGCCGAAGAAAACCAAATTATTGAAACCTTTACCAATAAAACCGAAGTAGAAGATTTCTCGGTAGTGGTAAAGTACGAGGATATAAAAGCCAAAAACTACTCCTTAAGTGCAGGACAATATTTTGAAGTAAAAATTGAATATATAGATATTACTGCAGAAGAGTTTAATGCCAAACTAAAAGAATTTGAAAGCAATTTAGAGAAGCTATTTGCTAAAAGTGATACACTGGAAAAAGAAATTCAAAATAATTTGAAGGAATTGAAATTATGACAGAATATCTTTTAAGTGAACTATTAAAAATCAAGAATGGTCGAGACCATAAGCACCTTGAAGATGGTGATATTCCTGTTTATGGAAGTGGTGGAATTATGCGTTATGCAAACGAATCTCTTTATGAAGAAGAAAGCATTCTGCTTCCTCGAAAAGGAACATTAAATAATATACAGTATACCAATAAGCCTTTTTGGACAGTAGATACAATCTATTATACCGAAGTTAATAAGGAAAAAGTTGATGCTTATTATTTGTATCATTATTTGAAATTGTTGGATTTAAGCAACCTTAATTCAGGGACAGGTGTACCAAGTATGACCTTTGGAGCGTACTATGGTATAAAAGTCAACCTGCCTGAATTAGAAGTCCAAAAACAAATCGCCAAAGTCTTATCCGATTTAGATGCCAAAATAGAAGTCAACAACAAAATCAATGCAGAGTTAGAGGCACTCGCCAAAACCATTTACGACTATTGGTTTGTCCAGTTCGATTTTCCCGATGCCAATGGCAAACCCTACAAATCGTCTGGTGGTAAAATGGTGTATAACGAGCAGCTAAAACGTGAGATTCCTGAGGGGTGGACTGATTCGACAATTTCTGATTGGATTGAAAAAGGTAAAAATGGTGATTGGGGAAAAGAAGAAGAGGAAGGAAATTACACAGAAAAAGTGTCCTGTATTCGAGGTGCAGATATTAATGGATTAAACGGAAATGGTGAGGTAAAATCACCAACTAGGTTTATTTTAGAAAAAAACACCCATAAAATATTAGAAGAAGGCGATTTAATTGTTGAAATTTCTGGCGGTAGTCCAACTCAATCTACAGGTCGTCTAGCTTTTATTACCAAAGAAACTTTAGATAGATTTGAGAATCCTTTAATCTGTTCTAACTTTTGTAAAGCTGTTACTCTTAAAGATGAAACATATTTATACAATTTTGTTTACAATTGGAATAGATTGTATGATGCAGGAGTTTTATTTGGTTGGGAAGGAAAAACAAGTGGTATAAAAAACTTGTTATTTGAAAATTTCATAACCAACTATAAAGTTGTGAAGCCACCAAAAGAAATCGTAGAGCAATTTCATAATAAAGTAAAAGTCTTACACCAGAAGAAACAAAAAAACTTATTAGAAAACCAAAAACTCGCCGCCTTACGCGATTGGTTGTTACCAATGCTTATGAATGGGCAAGTTACCGTTGGAGAGGCAAAAAAACAGTTGGGTATGGTTGCAGAACCCGTTGAGAAATACAAAAGCAAGTCTTAAAATTAACTTAAAAGTGAAAAACAGTTGTAAATTAACTTATAAGTGAATAACTTTGCATACATAAAACCACTCTTTAAACTTAAAACAGTAGCCTATTATTCTGTTAGTTTAGCGGGTAATGAGAAAACAATCTATCAAGAGTTTGTTGAAAAACATACTGTTGAGAATAAAGATAAATTATATCATATCCAAAAATGGATACAATTAATAGGTGATAAATATGGCGCACAAAATCGTTTTTTTAGAAATGAAGCAAAAGAAGCAGATACTTCAGCATTACCACCCGTTGGCAAAGATAGAAATCCATATTATGTAGAGTATGGTAAGAAAAAAGCTAATAAAAATGTTGTCTTTTTGTTTAGTGGCGATATTAAAACAACCAATAAAGCACAAGATTGTCCAAATGTTCAACATCATTTTAAATTAGCCAATGCACTTACAAAAGCCATTGATAATGCTTTTCGCGAAAAAGACATTGTTTGGAACGAAGATTATACTTTAATTAATTGTAGTGAAGATTTTAAACTTTATTATTAAAGCAAAACAAAAATGAAATTTCCTAAAGAAAACATACTTGATAATTGGCTAGCAGAAAACCAAAACCCAGAAATTGATAAATTTATTGAAAGAAATTTAGCAATTACAGAAAAGGTAAACACCGTTTTAAAAGAACGAGGCATCAAAAAGAAAGAATTTGCAAAAATGTTAGGTAAATCGCCTTCTGAAGTGTCTAAATGGTTATCAGGTTTGCATAACCTAACGTTAAAAAGCATAACCAAAATGGAAAATGTTTTGGGGATTAATCTCATTAATGTTGAGCCAATTAAGGAAATAGAATATGTTTATCTAGGCACTATTCAAGGTGGAATGAAAGATGCTATAAATGATTATGAAGAATCGGTTTATAATGAAGCAGTCTAATGAATGAAAAGATGAAAATCAATCCAGAAAAAATACATTTATTTCACATCGATATAGTGGAAAGTGCAATTAAAGATGTTGTGCAAAAAGAAAACAACAACTTTAACATAGAAATTGCTCAAACAACCATGCACAACTTGAAAGATGAAAGAGTTAAAATTGGATTGTTTGTAGACTTAATACACAACGATGTATCTTCTGAAGCTAGAGCACGTTTTGTTTTTGATTTTCATTTTAAAATTGAAGAATTAAATAACTATTATGAGTTAAAAGAAGATAATTCTCCCATTTTTTCAGGATTGCTTATTGCCACTCTTCTAGGTATAAGTTTTTCCACGGCAAGAGGTATCATTTATGAAAGATTATCAAATACCAATATGCAAGGAATAATTTTACCTGTTGTTTCCCCTCAAAAGATGTTAGCATTGCAGAAAGGCGAGGAATCTAAATAAAATACCCGTTCTGCTCAAAGTAGAAACCTTAAAACAAAAAAAAACTCACTGCTATATGCGATGGGTTGTTACCTATGTTGATGAATGGGCAGGTGTTTTATTGGTGAGGCAAAAAAAGTTGGGTATGGTTGCAGAAAAAAAGGCTAAGTATAAGTAACTCATCAAAATTTTTATGTATATCTCCCAAATAATCTAAATAGTTTTTAAATATCACTAATCATGAAACTAAAAGTATATAAAACCAAACACTATTACGGGCTACAAAAAGAAGAACAAACCGGAAATAAAATTGGTTATATAAGCTTTAATGGGTGGCTTAACGTAAGCGAAGAGCTAAAAGAGTTATTAAAAGATACTATTAAAAATTCAGCGTGGGAAGATGGCAACTCTCACGGTGGCACCAAAGAAAAACATAAATTAAAATTTGGCTCTGCCGATGATGCATTTAAAAAGTTAAGAGAGGCTAATTTCGAGCTCGTATTCTTAGACAATAAACATTAAACAAAAAACTGGCAGCATCAATAAACCAACCTCATCACTTTTTATGGTAATCTAAGCTGATAAATATCATAAAATTCCTTTTGCTCAACATGTAATTTTGCTATGTAAATAATACATTGTATGAGCAAAACATTAATAGAAAAGTATAATGTGCCCGGGCCTCGTTATACCAGCTACCCAACGGTTCCGTACTGGGATGAAAACACATTTTCTTACAAAGCCTGGGTTAACTCATTTAAAAAATCATTTAAAGAAAGTAACTTAACAGAAGGCATTAGTGTTTACATTCATTTACCATTTTGCGAAAGCCTATGTACTTTTTGTGGCTGCCATAAACGTATTACCAAGCGCCACGAGGTAGAAACGCCTTATATAAATGCCGTTTTAAAAGAATGGAAGCTTTACTGTAATGTGTTGGGCACCACCCCAATAATTAAAGAGTTACATTTTGGTGGTGGTACTCCTACTTTTTTCTCTCCGGAAAATTTAGCTAAACTATTAGACGGCATTTTTAAATATGCCAAAAAAGCAGAAAATTGTGATTATAGTTTTGAAGGGCACCCAAACAGCACTACTCAAGAACACCTACAAACACTATACAATTACGGTTTTAAAAGAGTAAGCTTTGGAGTGCAAGATTACAACCCAAACATTCAGAAAGCCATAAACAGAATTCAGCCTTTTGAACGTGTAGAAATGGTAACACAAATTGCTCGTGAAGTTGGCTACACTTCTGTTGGTCACGATTTAGTTTTTGGATTACCCTTTCAAGAGATATCAGATATTGAGCGCACTATTTCTTGCACTAAAAAACTTATGCCAGACCGTATTGCCTTTTACAGCTATGCACATGTACCATGGATAAAAGGTAACGGACAACGTGGTTTTAAGGATGAAGATGTACCTAAAGGAGCACATAAAAGAGCACTTTACGAAAAAGGCAAACAATTATTAGAAGAATTAGGGTATAAAGAAATTGGAATGGATCATTTTGCCCTTCCTTCAGATAGCCTTTATAAAGCAGCTATTACAGGTAAAATGCACCGAAACTTTATGGGATATACGCATTCTAAAACACAATTAATGATTGGCTTGGGGGCATCTAGCATTAGCGATAGCTGGTATGGTTTTGCTCAAAACGTAAAAAATATAGAAGAATATTACCATTTGTTAGAGCAAGATATCATTCCAGTGTATAGAGGTCATATTTTAAATGATGAAGATTTAACAATAAGAAAGCACATTTTAAACCTTATGTGCACTTTTACAACTCATTTTAATGAGCCTCATTTACAGTTTAACATGCTTTCTGAAACTATTGGTATGCTTAAAGAAATGCAAGATGATGGGTTAGTAGATATTTACCCCGATAAACTTGTTGTAACCAAAAAAGGGAAACCTTTTATTAGAAACATTTGCATGGCTTTTGATTTAAGGCTGAAACGTAAAAAGCCAAACACACAAGTTTTTAGCATGACGGTTTAAGGAACTACACAATCGGGGTTTGCTTTTACAATTAACTGCACATCTGCCGGAGATATAAATGGGATACCTAATCCCATTCCTCTAAGTATAAATAACATTCCTAAAACAACTACAAAAACCGGAACTAATTGCCTAATTTTTTGTCGTGTTGTAACTGATAGAAAGTTGCCTAAATAGGCTGCTCCGGTCATTAATGGTATAGTGCCTAACCCAAATAAAGCCATATAAAAAGCACTTTTAACCGGTTGCCCCATGGCTACTGCACCAAACAAAGCCATATAAACCAATCCGCATGGCAAAAAACCATTTAGCACCCCAATGGTAAGCAGTGCTTTTTTGTTTTTTTGCTTTAACAACAATCCTAATCTGTTTTTTATCTTAAATATAACCTTATAAACAGGCTTAGTACTATTAAATTTTGCAGTAACTTTTTTTGGGAGTAGTACAGCTATAATTATAAGTAATCCAATTACAATAGAAAGTCGTTGTTGTAAACCACTAACGTAAAGTGCTTTGCCTAAAACACCAAACATAAGCCCTAGTAAGCTATAACTAAAAATTCTACCGGTATGATATAAAAATATTTGTGCTGTTTTTTGTAGCGGATTATTATGTGATAGTGGTAATACAAAGGCAATAGGGCCACACATTCCTATACAGTGTAAGCTCCCTAAAAACCCTAATATTACCGCACTCCAGAGCATTAAAGTGTTAATTGTTTTTTGGTTAGAAACTCTTGATTGTTATATTGCCACTCTATAACAATGTTCCAACGGCCGTCTAGCAAACGTTTGTTAGGTATGAGCAAATGTGAATTGGAAAGCGAAATCGGGATTTCAAAATCCAATTGTTTGTTTGACGGCCGATATAGGAACACTGTACCAGATATGTTAGTTGGCACTAACGTATCGGGAAAACTAACTAATAAACCAAGATCTGTTTTCTCTATCTCAGGGTTTACCTTTAGCGTATTCGCTCTCTGCTGTGCATCTATCTCATTTTGAAACAATAGTTCTTTTTTATAGTACTCTTCTGTAACTAAATCGTGGTCATATTTTTTGTTAACATTCATGGTTATTACAAAATACATGATGAAGCTTATAAATGCCACAAATGCTATTACTATACCTGTACCCCAATTAATTTTCATGTTTTTTTTACTTTAATTTATCTGTAACTACGTGGCCCTAAAAAGGTTGTTGTAGTTGTTTCTATTAGTTCGTCTCCACTAAAAACTCCAATTTTTAGTTTCGTTTTTTCATCATCTAAATCTGTTTGGTCTATTTCTATAAACAGTGTGCCTTCTGCCAAACCTTGTCTTGGCACTACAAAGTTTGTATGAGTTACCAGTTTTATTTCTCCTGTATGAGACAGTAATTTAAAAGACACATCATCTATTTCTTTGGTTGTTTTATTAACCACCTTGTAGGTATAAACATTGCTTAGTAATGTTTCTCCTTTGTGTTGATAGAGTTGTCCCGGTAATCGTAAAATAGTTGCTTCTACACCATTACGCAAAAAGAGCATTCCAACTAAAACTCCTATTAAAATTGCTAGTACCGCCACATAGCCTTTCATTCTGGCTGTAAACTTAAACGGAACCTTTTTCTCTATGTTCTCTTCGCTGGCATACCGTATTAATCCTTTTGGCAGCCCTACTTTTTGCATTATATGATTACACTCATCTATACAAGCTGTGCAGTTTACACATTCTAATTGCGTGCCGTTTCTAATATCTATTCCTGTTGGGCAAACGTGTACGCACTGAAAACAATCTATACAATCACCATAACCAAGTTTAGCTCTATCTTCTCCTTTTCTAAACTTTTTTCTGCCTTTTTCTCTTTCTCCACGTTTATGATCGTAAGCAACAACTATAGATTTTGTGTCTAGCAGCACGCCTTGCAAACGGCCATACGGACAAGCTATTACACATACTTGTTCTCTAAACCAGGCAAAAATAAAGTAAAAAACACCTGTAAAAATCAGTAATGATACTAATGTACTTAAATGTTTTTCCGGGCCCTCTACAATGTATTTTATTAAGGTATCGCTACCAATTAAATAGGCCAAAAAAACATTGGCTATTAAAAACGATATGATAAAGAAGATGGTCCACTTAGTTAATCGTTTTTTTATTTTTTGAGCATTCCAGGGTTGTTTACTTAAACGCATTTGTGCCCCTCTATCTCCTTCAATCCAATACTCAATTCGTCTAAAAACCATTTCCATGAAAATGGTTTGAGGGCAAATCCATCCACAAAAAATTCTTCCAAATGCAACTGTAAAAAGTGTTATAAACACCACCCCTATAATCATAGAAATCACAAATAGGTGAAAATCTTGCGGCCAAAACGGAAATCCGAAAATATTAAAACGTCTTTCTATTACATTAAACAGTAAAAACTGATTTCCGTTTACCTTAATAAAGGGCGATGCAAACAAAAACAACAACAAAATATAGCTAACCCATTTTCTGTAAGTGTAAAATTTACCGCTCGGTTTTTTAGGGTAAACCCATGCGCGTTTACCCTGTTTATTAACCGTGCTTATTGAGTCTCTAAATTGTTCGTTGTTTGTTGTCATTTGGGGTTAATGCTACTTATTTTTATTAATTACTCTCTTCATCAACCCAAATATCTCCTTCGGGATCTTTAGGATTTGCAGGTGTTGTGCCTTGCATAGAGAGTACATAACTTGCTACTTGTTGTATCTCTGAAGGTTTTAAGATAGTTTTCCAGGCAACCATACCTTTACCGTCTCTACCTCCTTCAGAAATAGTTTTAAATACATTTTTAATTCCTCCGCCTAAAATCCAGTACTCATCTGTTAAATTAGGACCAATACCTCCGCCTCCATCTGCTTGATGGCAAGCCACACAATTAGTGTTAAAGATAGTTTTTCCTTTTGCCAAATCTGAAGCCTCTGTTAGCAGCGTTACTGTGTTTACATCTACTAAATCTTTAGCTGTGCGTTTATACTCTTCTATTTCTATTTTAGCTCTTGCTACTTCTTTTTCGTATTCTGTTGCCTGATCGTCTGCTCCAAGAACATGGTATCTAACTAAATATACAGCAGCAAAAACTATGGTTATATAAAACCCATACAACCACCATGGCGGTAATGCATTATCAAGTTCTTTAATACCGTCGTAATTATGGTCTAAAATAATTTCTCCTTCTTCTTCAATTGGTTTAGACTTGGTAAGTTTTTTATACAGCTTTTTGTACCAAGCATTTTGTAAACGCTTGGCTTTTTTTGCTTCGTAAGCTGCTTTTTGCTCGGGAGTCATCATTTTATCTGCTAACCCTTGCATAGCACCTACCATGATCTCTATTGCTGCCAAAGTAATGGTGAAGAGTACTAAGAAAATTAATACCTCCGGATACACCATAAATGCTGGCTTATTCCCGGAATCTATAAAGTACTCTGCTGCCATAAATACAATGGCAACAATAGCTACTACTCGTAAATATGATGAAAAACTTTTCATGATTCAGAATTGTTTTGTTGGTTATCTAATGGGAGTTCACTTACCTGCTGTATGTAATCTTTTTTAGCTGTTAAAACCCACCAAAAAAGACCAACAAAAAACAGGAAGAATATACTTAGTGATATAATTGGGTAGATTTCTACGCCATCTATTGTTGCCATATGATCTTTTACAAATTTTAACATAGCTTACTACTTTAATGCGGTTTCATCTTTAACTTTTATATCTGTACCTAAACGCTGTAAATAAGCTATTAGGGCTACAATTTCTCTATCTTTCATCTCTACAAACGCTTCTCCTTTTTCTAGGGCAGCTTTCTTTTGCGCTTCGTAATTTTTTGCAAAATCAGGATCGTTGTAAAGATTTTGTTCTATTTGCTTTGCTTGCTCTTCTATATGAGCACGTGCATTTGCAATATCTTCTTCTGTATAAGGAACACCAAGTTTAACCATGGCTCTCATTTTAGCCTCAATATCAGACTTATCTAACTCATTATGTATTAACCATTGGTAAGCAGGCATTATACTTCCCGGTGATGTACTTTGCGGATCATACATATGATTTAAATGCCAGTTATCTGAATATTTACCTCCAACTCTCATTAAATCAGGTCCTGTACGTTTGCTTCCCCACAAAAAGGGGTGATCATATACAAACTCTCCTGCTTTAGAATACTCTCCGTAGCGTTCTACCTCGCTCCTAAAAGGTCTAATCATTTGAGAGTGACAAGACACACAACCTTCTCTAATGTATAAATCTCTACCTTCTAACTCTAAAGGTGTATATGGTTTAACACTGCTAATAGTTGGTATATTAGATTTCACCAAAATAGTTGGTACTATTTGCACTATACCTCCTATTAAAATTGCTATGGTTGCTAATATGGTTAACTGAACCGGCTTACGCTCTAACCAAGTATGAAACTTTTCTCCGGCTAAACGCCCTTTACTTACTCTTGTTAATGCAGGCGCTTCGGCAAGCTCATCCGTTACTTTACTACCGCTTCTAATGGTTTTAATGGTATTGTAAACACCCACTAAAACACCTATTACATAAAGTGTACCTCCAATAGCACGCATCCAGTACATTGGTACAATTTGCGTAACTGTTTCTAAGAAGTTACCATAAACAAGTGTCCCGTCTGGGTTAAACTGCTTCCACATAGAAGCTTGTGTAAAGCCCGCTACATACATTGGTAGTGCGTAAAGAATAATACCTAACGTACCAATCCAAAAATGAAAATTAGCAAGGGATACAGAGTGTAATTTGGTTTTAAACATTCTTGGCACTAAGTAATACAACATACCAAATGTTAAAAACCCGTTCCAAGCTAACGCTCCCACATGAACGTGTGCAATAATCCAATCTGTAAAGTGCCCAATAGCATTTACGTTTTTTAATGATAGCATAGGGCCTTCAAAAGTTGCCATACCATATCCTGTAATGGCTACAACCATGAATTTTAAAACCGGATCGGTTCTAACTTTATCCCATGCTCCTCTTAGTGTTAATAATCCGTTTATCATACCTCCCCAAGACGGAGCAATAAGCATAACAGAAAATACTACACCTAAATTTTGAGCCCAATCCGGCAATGCTGTATATAATAAGTGATGCGGACCAGCCCATATATATATAAATATTAATGACCAGAAGTGAACAATAGACAACCTGTATGAATACACCGGTCTATTGGCTGCCTTCGGTACAAAGTAGTACATTAATCCTAAAAACGGTGTGGTTAAAAAGAATGCTACCGCATTATGCCCGTACCACCATTGTACTAATGCATCTTGCACACCGGCATAAACAGAGTAGCTTTTTAAAGCACTAACCGGAAGCTCTAAACTGTTAAATATGTGTAGTACAGCTACTGTTACAAAAGTGGCAATGTAAAACCAAACGGCAACATACAAGTGGCGCTGTCTTCTTTTTAAGATAGTACCAATCATGTTTACCCCAAAAGCAACCCATACCAAAGCAATGGCAATGTCTATAGGCCACTCTAACTCTGCGTATTCTTTAGATGTGGTATATCCTAGAGGTAACGTAATTGCTGCAGCTACAATGATTGCTTGCCACCCCCAAAAATTAAAATTACTAAGCCAATCACTATACATTCTTGCTTTAAGCAAGCGCTGTAATGAGTAATATACACCGGCAAAAATGGCATTCCCCACAAATGCAAAAATTACTGCATTGGTGTGTAAGGGTCTAATGCGCCCAAAGCTTAACCACGGAATACCATCGGTTAAATTAGGGTACAAAAACATAAAGGCTAACAGTAAGCCTACAAGCATTCCTACAACACCCCAAAGTAATGTGGCGTACAGAAACTTTTTAACAATTTTGTTGTCGTAGTAAAATTGTTGCACTTCCATAATTATGATTGTTTGTCTTTAGTTTGTTCTGAATCCGTTTGGTTTATTAACTCATCTTCAAAAAGCATTCTAACAGATGGGGTATAGCTATCTTCGTACTGGCCACTTTTTACAGCCGATACGAAAGCAATAAAGAACCCAACTGCTACAACAATACTTATAGTAATTAACATGTAGATGACACTCATACCTATTGAATGTTTACACAAATGTAGTTTGACACAGTCCTGTAAAAAATGACATTTATCATGCTTTGTAATTATTTTAATTTTCTTCCTATTAAATTGGTCATCACAGTAGTAAAAACAACTATTGTAATAGAACTTAAGGGCATTAAAATAGCAGCAATTACAGGTGATAATTTTCCCGTAACAGCAAAATAAAGCCCTACTATGTTGTATAAAAACGATAACACAAAGCTGGCTTTAATAACCTGTACTGCCTTTTTAGAAGCCCATAAATACGAAGCTAAAGAGGTAAGTTTATTAGCATCTAAAATAGCATCGCATGCCGGAGAAAACACGTTTACATTCTCACTCACAGCAACTCCAACATTGCTTTGTTGCAAGGCACCGGCATCATTTAACCCATCTCCCACCATCATTATATTAGCTCCTTCTTTTTGGTGGTATGCTATGTAGTTTAACTTATCGTCGGGTTTTTGGTTAAATAAAATTTTAGCTTTAGTCGGCAGTATTTTTTTTAGGTTTTCTCTTTCGCTTTCATTATCTCCGGAGAGTATTGCTAAATCATACTGTTTTTTTAATGCTTTGAAAAGCTTGGCTATTCCGGGTCTGTATTTATTATAAAAAGTATATTTTCCTTTGTAATTGTTGTTGGCACTTATATGTACTGCCGTTTGCAGTGCTGTTTGCGATGAGGTTTTACCGGTAACAAACTGCTCTGAACCTATTTTTACAGAAGCTCCGTCCTTGGCTGCTTCAATTCCTTTACCGGTATATTCATTAAAATGATTTAAGCTAACAATGTTATGTTCTTTTAACAAACTATACAATTGCCTGCTTAACGGGTGGTTAGAGTTTCGTAAAGAGGAACGCAAAAGCGCTTCTTCTTGTTTAGTTAAAGGCTCTCCGTGGTAGGTTATTGCACTTTCTTGTGATTTTGTTATTGTTCCTGTTTTATCAAATATTACTGTATTTATTTGCGCCAAACGCTCTATAACTTGGGCATTTTTTAAATAGAATTTTTTCTGACCGTATATTCGTAGCATGTTTCCTAACGTAAACGGAGCAGATAATGCCAATGCGCATGGGCACGCAACTATTAAAATAGCCGTTAACACGCCTATAGCCTTAGAGGAATCTGTAAAAATCCAGTAGGTTGTTGCTACAAAAGCTATCAACAACAATGCAATTGTAAAATATTTGCTAACTGCATCTGTAAGTGTTTTAAAACCTTGCGTTTTGTCTTTAGAAAATGTCTTATTGCTCCATAGTTGTGTTAAGTAACTCTGCGATACCGTAGCTATGGCTTCTACTTCTATGGCTCCTTCGCATTGCTTTCCTCCGGCAAACAATTTGTCGCCACTTTGTTTTGTTACCGGTTGCGATTCGCCTGTTACAAAACTGTAATCTATTTTTGCTTTTTCAGAAATTAAAATAGCATCTACCGGCAATAGCTCCTGGTTTCTAATTAAAAGCCTATCGCCCTTTTTAATATCGTAAACCGGAATATTAGTTTCTGATTCATCACTGCTAATTTTAGTAACTCCGATAGGAAAATAACTTTTATAATCTCGCTCAAACGATAAGAAATTATATGTTTTCTGCTGAAAAAACTTCCCTAGTAATAAGAAAAATACAAGTCCGGTTAAACTATCAAAAAAACCTTGGCCGGTGTTTGTAGTAATTTCAAAAACGCTTCTAAAAAACAATACCAATATCCCTAACGCTATAGGAACATCTATATTTAATAATTTAGATTGTAATCCTTTATAAGCCGATATAAAATAATCTTGTGCTGCATAAAAAACAACCGGTACAGACATGGCAAACATAATCCACCTAAAAAAAGGCTTGTACTGGTTTAACCAATACTCATTTACCTCAAAATACTCCGGAAAAGACAACAGCATGACATTGCCAAAAGCAAAACCGGCAACGCCTAATTTGTACAACATGCTTGAGTTTTGCTTTCTTTTAGGCTTAGTATAATCTTCTAAACTTATATAGGGTTCATAACCAATATTGGCTAATAAAATAACAACCTCTTTTAATGTTATTTTAGAAGGGCTATAACAAATTCTGACTGTTTTTTTAGGGAAATTTACTTGAGCACTTGTTATGGCTTTACTTATTTTATTTAAGTTTTCTAAAACCCAAATACACGAGCTACAGTGAATGTGCGGAATGTATAAATTAATAATCTGAACATCGGCATCATTAAACTCCAAAAGCTGCTCTACTACTTTTTGGTTGTCTAAAAAATCAAATTTACCCTCACTTAATTTGGGTCTTGCCCCTGGGCTTTTTTCTAAATCATAATACGAGGTTAAATCGTGTTCAGATAAAATCTGGTAAACCGTTTTACAGCCATTACAGCAAAAGTCTTTACTATCATATACCAATGCTTCGGCTTCACAGAGATTACCACAGTGAAAACAAGTAGAATTCATATTTGCTCAATTACCTGCAGCAAAGGTTATAATACTTAGTTTAAAAAAATATGATATTTATCATACGTTTTGTATTTTAGGCAGAGCAAATTATTTTACCATGAGCAAATGTGAACAGTGCATTGTCAGGCAGTTAAGTTCTTTAAAAGCATTAACTAAAGACGAACTGGTTGCGATGTCTGAATGCAAAACTTCACAAACAGTAAAAAAAGGAACTGTTATTTTTAAAGAAGGAGAATATTTACACGGTGTCTATTGTATAAAACAAGGTGCCTGCAAACTCACAAAATTAAGTCCTAACGGAAAAGAGCAAATTTTAAAATTTATCTCTCGAGGCGATTTACTTGGGCAACGTAGTGTTTTAAGTAACGAAGCCGTTAACCTAACTGCTACTGCCGTAAACGATATGGAGGTTTGTTTTATTCCTAAAGCAGAGATTGTAAATGCTTTAGCTAAAAATGTTAGGTTTTCTAAAGAGATGATAAAAGATGTTTGTGACGATTTAAAAGAAGCTAACGATGCCGTTGTAAATATGGCACAACACAATGTAAAGCAACGTTTAGCAGAAGCACTACTTTATTTATACGATACCTTTGGGATTAATGATGATGGCGTGTTAAACATACAACTCTCTAGAGAAGAAATGGCTAATATGGTTGGTACCGCAACCGAATCTGCCATCAGGCTACTCTCTAGTTTTAAGAAAGAAGGGTTAATTGCTTTTGAAGGCAAAAAAATTAAGCTCTTAGATATTAAAAAATTAGAATATTTAATTAACGAGTAGTAGTTATTGCGCTTTTTTTACATAGGCTGTTTTAAGCTCGTTTTTATGTAGCGTAAAGCTAAATTCTATTGGGTTACAACATACTTGGCAATCTTCTATAAACGTCTGGTTGTTTACAGATGTATCTATATTTATGGTATTTATTTGCCAACAATATGGGCAAATGTATTCATGTAGTAACATAAAATTAAATACTTTCTAACTGCTCTTGTAATTGCTCCCACTCTAACATTAAATTCTCTAACTCTTGTTTTTTGAGTTCATACGATTTAAAAAAATCCGGATTGGCAGAAACCTCATCATAATTGGCCGCTAATTTTGCATCTAACTCTGCAATAACTGTTTCTAAATGGGCTATTTTATTTTCTGTTTTGTTGATTTTATTTTTTATAGCCTTTTTTTCTCGTTGAGCTTCATAAGATAATTTACCACTTGCAACTTGTTTTGTACTGGCTTGTTCTTTTGGTTGTATTTGTTTTTCTATCTCTCTAAAACTCTCAACATTTCTGGTTTCAAGGTAATAATTTACATCGCCTAAATATTCTTTAATACCTTTATTTTTAAACTCGTACACTTTATTGGTTAGTCCTTGCAAAAAATCACGATCGTGAGACACCACAAGTAAAGTTCCTTCAAAGTTTTGCAAAGCCTGTTTAAGCACTTGTTTAGACTTTATATCTAAATGGTTTGTAGGCTCATCCATTACTAAAACATTAAAAGGCTCTAATAGCATTTTGCACAGTGCCAACCTATTACGTTCTCCTCCCGAAAGCACTTTTACTTTTTTAGTTACATCGTCTCCGCTAAACAAAAAACTTCCTAACATATCTCTAACTTTTGCCCTGTTAGAGTCGTTAGCAGCTTCTTCCATTATTTCGAGCAAGGTTTTGTTACCATCTAAATATTCGGCTTGGTTTTGAGCAAAATATCCTATTTTAACATTATGCCCTAATTTTAATTCACCTTCAAAATCTATTTCTCCAACAATAATTTTAGCTAAAGTTGTTTTCCCTTGTCCGTTTTGTCCAACAAATGCTGTTTTACTACCTCTTTCTATAAGCAAGTTAATGTTTTTAAGCACCTGCTTACTACTATAGCTTTTACTTACGTTTTTTGCTTCAATAACAACTTTTCCGGGCTGTACGGCTACCGGAAATTGTAAATTCATTACGGCAGCATCTTCATCATCTACTTCAATCCTATCAATTTTTTCGAGCTTTTTTATTAATGATTGCGCCATTGTAGCTTTAGATGCCTTGGCTCTAAAGCGCTCTATTAATCTCTCTGTTTGCTGTATTTGTTTTTGCTGATTTTTTTGTGCGTTACGTTGCTGTTCACGCATCTCTTCCCTAATAGTAATGTATTTAGAATAAGGCTTATTAAAATCATATAGTTTCCCTAAAGATATCTCTATGGTTCTGTTGGTTACAGTATCTAAAAACCTCTTATCGTGAGAAACTATAACTACTGCGCCTGTGTAAGCTTTTAAAAATTGCTCTAACCAAATTATAGAATCTATATCTAAATGGTTTGTAGGTTCATCTAACAACAACACTTGATTGTCTTGCAATAGCAACTTGGCAAGCTCTATGCGCATTCTCCAACCACCAGAAAAAGTATCGGTTAGTTTATTAAAATCATCACGAGAAAACCCGAGTCCTTGTAAAACTTTTTCGGTTTCACCTACATAATTATAACCTCCTAATACCTCGTATTGATGATTAAGCTCATTGAGTTTTATAATGAGATTATTATAGTTTTCTGTTTCGTAATCTGTTCGGTTAGCTAATTGGTTGTTTATAGCCTCTATTTCTTGCTCAATTTTTTTTATGTTAGAAAATGCTCGGTATGTTTCTTCTAATACGGTCTTTCCGTAGCTAAAATCTATATCTTGCTTTAAAAAACCTACTGACACCTCTTTATCTGTAGAGACTTCTCCCGAATCTGGTTGTTGTTCTCCGGCTAATATTTTTAGTAAAGTAGATTTTCCTGCACCGTTTTTACCTATTAATCCAACCTTATCTCCCGGGTTTAATCTAAATGAAAAATCTTCAAAAAGGGTCTCACCTCCAAATACTACCGATACATTATTTACACTTAACATAAATGTTACTTGAGTTACAAAGTTACTGTATGGTTTGTAGTATATTTGTACAAACTAAATGCAAATGTTAAAAAAAGGAACCAAAATTTACAGCATTTTAACAGGAACTTGCCCTCGTTGCCACCAAGAGCATATGTACACCAGTAAAAATTTATATGCTCCTTCTAACACCTTAAAAATGAATGAGCAGTGCTCTAATTGTGGACTTAAATACAATTTTGAACCTTCATTTTTTTATGGCGCAATGTATGTTAGCTATGCTGTTGGAGTTGCCTTTGCAGTAGCTGCTTTTATAATATCGTATGTTTTTATTGGCGCTACTCTTAAAACTTCTTTTTTTGCTATTGTGGGAACGCTAATAGCTTTTATGCCGGTTATAATGCGATTAAGCAGAAATATTTGGATTAACTTTTTTATAAAGTACGAGCCGCATAAAAAAGATTCTCTAAAAAAAGCTATGTAACAAAACGGGTTATATTTACTTCTTTAGGTATTGGTTTTTGTGCTGTTATACAATTAAATAAAATAGAAGCTGTGTAAGGAGCCAACATTACACCACGCGTACCAAGCCCGTTTAAAACATACATATTTTTATAGTTTTTATGTTGGCCAATTAATGGTCTTCTATCTTTTACAGTAGGTCTTATTCCTGCTTCTTGATTAACAATTTGGTAATTACACGTAATTAGTTTTTTAAGATTATTTTCTAAAAACTCCCTTGCTTGTATTGTTGGCTTGGTAGTTTTATCATCCCAATTGTACGTTGCCCCAACTTTATATAAACCATCACCAAGTGGTATTAAAAACACCGTAGATTTTAATACAAAATCTAAGTTAAGATCGGGTGCTTTAATAGTTAAAAGCTCTCCTTTAGTACCCATTAATGGCAGTTGTTTAAAAAAAGGATTTTTTTTCAGCCCAAAGCCTTCAGAAAAAACAATAGAATCGGCTTTAACCTCATCATACAAAACAGTATTAGATGTTATCTTAAGTTTAGCATAGTTAAAAGCTTCTTTTTTAAAAGCTCCTATCTCTGTTAAATACTCTTTGTAGTCTGATAGTAACTCTAAAGTTTTTAATCTTCCTGTATTAAACAGACTGCCAAAGCCAAGAGGTGCATTAATATAAGGGTTATTGTTTTTAACCAATGTTGTATTTAAATAAGGTTGTATAGAAGGCTTATCGGCTGCTTCAAACCACATATTCTGTTCTTCTATCGATGCAAATTTTCTACATACCCCTAATGGTTGAATATAGTTTTTTTTGAATTTATTCTCTATTTCTCTGTAAAAGGGTAATGCTTCATGTAATTGCTCTGTTGCTTTCCAAGCTAACGTAAATCGTTTTAAAATGACAGGATTATACAACCCTCCGGCAACAACCGATGACCCTCGTTCACTATCCTCATCAAAAACCAAAACTGTTTTACCTGCTGCCAATAATTTATGCGTTATGGCCATACCGGCCAACCCAAATCCCACAACAATTGTGTTTACTTTCATAGCACAAAAATAAAAAAACGCCCAGCTTGGGCGTTTTTTAAATTATTATTTTGAATTGGAAATCTAACTAAACCAGTTGGGTTAATAGCTCCACATATCTTGCTCTCTGTTTCGAATACGCTCTTTTATTTTTTGAGCTTCTAACAATTGGAACAAGGCGTTATCTGTAATGTAATCTTTTATGGCACGATCTCCGTGAACATTATCTTCTTTGTAGATTACTGCATTGAAACGTCTGGAGTTCAACATATGGTCAAACGATAGTGGTTGGGCTGTATTTCTGGGGTTAAACACTTTGGCTTCGTGCAAAATGTCTCGAACTCCCGGAAACCATATCCAAAAAAGCTCAACCATATCAGACTGCTCACTGTCTATAAAGTTAACGTCTGGAGCCACCGGTGCCAAACCTAAGAGTCTGTATTTTAACTCACCTTGACGCTTGTCAAAATACCAGATTCCTTTAATGTGCCAAGCTTCTATATCTGCAGCAGTAAGCTCTCTTCTGTTTATATATTCCGGAGAAACTTGCTCGCCTGCATTAAGCTGCTCATAACCAAGGTCTGTAGTATCTACTCTAACCAAAGTAGCTTCAAGATCGCTTAACTTTCTTTTCTCGGTAAAGTAAGAATCTGCATAGATGTCTTTTATTTTACCGTTTTTGATGTTTTTCATCAGCACATCAAATAATGAGCGTCTGTTAGCTCCAATATCTACAGTATCTATTGGATAATAAAACGGAAAGTTAACGCGTTCGTCTAAATCTATTTTTTCCCAAACAGTCTTAGCCCATAAAATATCTCTGTCGTCTACATAGCCATACGGAAGCGGAGCATCATTATCAGCTATTTTTTGAGCCTCTGTTTTAACTCCAATTTCTTCTGGTCTTTTAGCATTTAAGATATTGGCCTGCGAAAACCCACTAAGGGTTACCACTAAGGCTAGACCGGTTAGTATTTTGTTTTTCCAATTCATAACACAAGTAACTTTATCTATGTTTTAGTTTGTAAGCTCTATAACAACAGGAGACACTTTCTTTAACTTGTAGCTTCTGTTATTGGTAATATAAGCTTCTATATCGAATATTTGAACGGCATCACCACGCTTAGCTCTTTTTAGTGCAGCTTTTGCACGAGCATCTAATTTGTTACCTCTAACTTGTACGGTTGGTTGTCCGGGAACTTTAAACTTAAATCCGCTTATAGCAAGGTTCAAGTCAAAATCAAAATCTTCCAGTAATGCACCAACTGTAGATATCTCTAAGTTAGAACGTGGCATTTTAACCTCACCAAATTCTCCACGAATAGTTCCTGAAGGTCTTGGTATATCTTTAATTCTGAATTGCGATGTAGTTTTAATGGTTTGCCCATCTGGTAACGTACCACTTGCTGTGATATTTACGGTTCTACCTTTTCCTGGGTTCATTACAAACTTGCTCCCCGAAACTCTTTTTAAACCAGGAGCAGATGCACTTACTTTGTTGTCCGGAACTCCAGGAATAGAAATTGTCATTGGGTTGGCAACTCCTCTATAAACTACATTCATTTTATCTGCAGAAATTACTGCAGCATTAGGTTTTGTAATTGTAGCAAATGTTTGCGATACAGGTACTTCTATTGGTTCTCCGTCTTGTAAGAACACTAATTTACCTTCTAATTTATGATCGCCCGGTCTACCGGCATTTACTTTAAGTTTTACCTGCCCACCATCTAGCTCAAAGTCTTTACCTTGCTCTAGTTTTCTACCATCTAAAGTAAGGTGTACTTCGTTTGGCTTTGTGGTTTCGTCTGTACGACCTAATACTATAGCCCCGTCAAAAGTTTCGCCGGCATAATATGCAGACTTAGGTTGTTGTAACAAGGTAGTATAGTTGGTCATAGAAATCTCGCTGGTAAGCTGCCCTTGTAGCATTGCAGATAAAGCATCTTCTTCGGTTGCTTTAATATCTGCTTGCATTTGGGTAATTTTAGTAAGCGATGCTACCAACGGGAATCCTTCAAAATGGTAGTTTAAGTAATCTATTTTTTTACCATCTCTGTTTTTAACTTTACCGTCTTCTCCAGTATTAAATCTGTTGAGTACCGCCTCTTTAGTTTCTTTAAAATCGTCTCCTAAAATTGCAGCAACTTGATCTCTATACTGGGTCATTCTATCCATGAATTCTTGTCCTTCTTTGGAGTAATTATCTCCTTGGAAGAAAATATTGTCTAAATAATCAGACTTATCCATGGTTTCGTAGTCGGTACGTTTATCGGCATCTAGTTTTTCTGTCATCTTATTTTTAAGATTTTCTAGATAAGCATAGTAATCTGCCGATAGTTCTTTTATCTTTTTGGCATCCTCAAATAGAGGTCCAAATTTTTCAGGTTGCTCTGATGCTTTGGTTTCTAAGCCTTTAAAAAACGCTTGGTTATTAGCCGTAGTTTTTTTGTTAGACTCTTCTAACTTCTCGTTCATTAAACCAAAAGCCGTAAGCACCTCTTTACTCATATTTAACGCCAGCATTGCAATGAAAACCAGGTACATTAGGTTAATCATTTTCTGACGTGGTGAAAGTTTTCCGCTTGCCATTATCTTGTGAGGTTTTTTGTTAAGGTAAGTTTTAGTTAAATAAATTACTTCACATTCATAGCAGATAACATTCCACCGTAAACTCCATTTAATGAAGATAGGTTAGAAGCCAAAGACTCCATTTGCTCTTTAAGTTTACCGGCATTATTTGCAACTTCTTCGTTAATGGTTGCTTGACGGCTTGCGCTTTCTAATTGTACTTTGTACAAGCTGTTAAGCGACTCCATTTGAGCAGCAGCTAATGCTAATTCTTCTGAATATTTTTTGGTAGATGTCAGGGCTTCGGCAGTTGGGGTAATGCTTTTGGCAGCACCTTCAAAATTGCGAATGCTGTTTCCTAAGCTTGCCATTAACTCTGAATCTATTTTAGCTTCTTTAAGTAACTCGTCTAATTTTTTAGAAAGTAATCCTTCTGCTTCTTTAGCTTGTTGAGCATCATTCTTTCTTCCTTTACTTTCTCCTCCTGCTAATTCAGGGTAAACTTTTGTCCAGTCTAAATCATCTTCTACCGGTTCAAAAGCACTAATAGCAAAAATTACTGCTTCTGTAATAAGACCAATTGCAAGGAGTAAACCTCCGGTTAGTGGTCCCCACTCCCAGTGAAGAATTTTAAAAAGCGCTCCAATAATTACAATCGAAGCTCCCAGTCCGTAAGCCATGTTAAATAGCTTCTTTGATGATTTTGATTGTGCCATAATAATAAATTTAAGTTAAGTAAATAGTAAGTTTTTTATGTAATAATTAGTTTTGTGTAACATCTGTACCCATATAATCTTGTACAGTTCTAAATCCTATATAGCTTCTCGCTGAATCTTGATATTCATAATCTCTCGTACTTACTTGTAAGAAGTAAGCAACATCTTTCCACGAACCTCCTCTAATAACCTTACGCTTGTTATTATCGTCATTAGCATTAGGGTTCATTGTTGATACGTATTCGTATGATCCCGGATCGTATGAAGAGTTTGTCCACTCAGATACGTTTCCTGCCATATTGTACAAGTTATAATCGTTAGGCTCGTATGATTTTGCTTCTACTGTGTAGAGTGCTTGGTCTGCAGCATAATCACCACGTTGTGGTTTAAAGTTTGCCAAGAAGCATCCTCTATCGCTTAACACATACGGACCACCCCATGGGTATGTTCCAGACTCGATACCACCACGCGCAGCATATTCCCATTCTGCCTCTGTTGGCAATCTAAATTGGTTAACGTGTTGTTTACCTCTGCTTCTTTGATAGTCATTTTTATACTTGGTTCTCCAAGCACAAAATGCTTTAGCTTGTTTCCAAGATACTCCTACAACAGGATAATCACTATAAGCATCATGCCAGAAATAATCATTATGCATAGGCTCATTGTATGAGTATGCAAAATCTTTTATCCAAACGGTAGTGTCCGGATAAATTTTTATTTCTTCAGTTTTAATGAAGTCTCTTCTTTTTCCTTTTTTTGCTCTGGCTGCTGCCTGAATATCCATCCAGGTGTATTTAAAAATTAATTTATCTACATCTATGGTACGTTGCCCATTATATGATTCTTCTAATGGTATGTACATAGAGTCCATTACCTCTGCGTAATATTCATCCGGGTAATCTCTAGTGTCCCAAATTAAATCTACATCTTTATTTAAAGCTCTCCCCTCATAACCGGTTTCGCCAAATCCGGTGTAGTTTTCTAACATATACTTTTCGTAAACAGAAAGGTTTGCTGTATCTGCATCTTTAAATGCAAATTCACCAATACCGCCATCGTCTGGAGTCATTCCAAGCTCATCGGCTAAAATTGCCAGGCGTGTTCTAACTACAGAATCTTTTACCCACTCTACAAATTGACGGTACTCACTATTTGTGATTTCTGTCTCGTCCATATAAAACGATCGTACCGTAACTGTTTTTGTGGGGGCATTTAGCACTTGGGCCATATCTTGTTCTGATTTCCCCATAATAAATGCACCTCCGGGTATTAAAGTCATACCATAAGGTTTTTCGGGGAACCATTTTTTTCCTCTTACACCAACAAGTTCTCCTTTGTCTTTAGAACCACAGCTTGTTAAAAGTATTACGAGGGCTACAGATGAAAACAACAGCTTTCTCATACGTTAGGTTAAATTTAGGTTATAGCTTTAAAGCTTACTATCATAATTTGTGTTTGTGAAAAACTACATTTAGCACAAATTATTGTGTAGGGCAGCTTTAATTTTTTAAAAAATTGTGTTATTTATTTTAATGAACTTTTAGTTCAAGCTTTTTTTATAAGCTTTCCACCATCTGTTAGGAATAATTTGGTTGCACGCATCCAAATAATCCTTATGGCTGCAAGGTAATAACGCAAGGGAATTTATTTTATTATGTGAAGTAAGCATTGATGGTATTTCTATCCACCAACGTTCTGTTTTATTGCTCTTGTAAAAATGTAGTTCTTCTTCTTCTACCGGAACAATATATTTTGTGAGATTTTCTTTTGTAGCAAAAGGGTATTCATTAGCTCTAAAGTTATATCCTTCTATAAAATACCAAAGTATTTGAGCTGTTAATTGCGATGTAGGTAAAGCATTTAACAACTCGAAAATTCCAAAAACAGAAACTTTATCGCTTATACCGGCGTACCTGGCAATTGCACAAATTTCTCTGCTATCAAAACCGTTAGGCTGTGATTGAAGAGGGTTGCCCAGGTCTGCCCCTTTAACCGATCTGATATCTATACTAACAATATCTGCATCGCGTAAAACGGGTTCTGCCAGGGTAATATCGTCTATGAGTTCTCCTAACCTGTACGCCTCAAAAAATAAACGCTCCATGAGGTCTATTTCTTCTTGTGCATTATAGTAGGTTTGGTAACCAAGGTTGCTAAAATTAAATAAGTTGTTTGGGGGGTTGGTTATAATTTTACTCATATAAGAGTTAGACGATATGAGCTCATCGGCTTCACCAAAATCAAACTTGTAATCTACTGCTACCAAATTAACCATTTGCTCAAGCGTATCGAACGCACGATAAGCAGCATAGGTAATATCTTGACCGCCTCCTATTAAAAGAGGCACAACTTTTTGTTTTACTAAAGATGCTACTAACTCTTTAACCGCAAAATAAGTGTCTTCTACTGTAGCTCCGGGAATAAGATTTCCTAAATCTGCAATAGAGGCATCCCAATTACCTAAAAAAAGTTTGTAAAATTCTAGTCTAACTTGAGCCAAATTTAACGGCTCATGTTCTTTTTGGTATGAGCCTCTAATCTCCGGAATACCAATTAAAGCTATGTTAACTTGCTCTAAATCGGGAAAACTGTTTTGAGTATGTTTACTAATGGATTTGCCTATAGATTGTTTTGGCAGAAGCGCCGTGTGTGCTAAAACTACATCTTCTACTGGCGATAAAAACTCAAAACCCATTATTTCTTTTTGCTTTTGGTGTTAGATTTTTTGTTTTCTAAAAGTGCTTTTACCTCATCTAAAGTTAGTTTAGAGGCATCTACATCTTTGTTAAGTTCTACCTTACTTCTTCCTTTTTTTATAACAGATCTGCCCCATCTTGCCTTTTCTATAACAATGCCTTCTTCGGGCCACTCTTTAATAAGTTTTTCGGCTTCTTTTTTTAATTTATCTTCTATCAGTTCTTTTATATCGTCTTCAGAAAGGTTATCAAAGTCATACTTTTTTCCAACATTAATAAACATGCCGTCCCATTTTATAAAGGGCCCGAACCTACCTTTTCCTTTGGTTACTTCTTTACCTTTATAATTGGCTATAGGCGCATCGGCTTTTTGTTTTTGCTTTATAAGTTCTATAGCCCTTTCTAAGGTAACATCAAAAACGCCCTCTCCCTTAGCCAGCGAAATAAATTGTTTGCCAAACCTTACGTATGGGCCATATCTACCAACATTTACGGCAACTTCTTGCCCTTCGTATTCTCCTAAAATTCTTGGTAGTTTAAATAAATCTAAAGCCTCCTCAAAAGTTAGTGTGTCTATGGATTGATTTGGTAGAAGGCTGGCAAAAACAGGCTTTTCCTCATCTTCGGCTGTACCTAATTGTACCATAGGGCCAAACCTTCCTAAACGAACACTTACTTGTCTTCCTGTTTCCGGGTCTGTTCCTAATATACGCTCTCCGGATTCTCTTTCGGCATTTTCTTGAACGTCTTGAACTTGCGGATGAAAATCATTATAAAACTGCTTCATCATTTCTGTCCAATCTTGATCACCCGAAGCAATATCATCAAAACTCTGCTCTACTTTAGCTGTAAAATTATAGTCTAAAATATTTGAAAAATGATTCACTAAGAAATCATTTACAATCATACCTATATCGGTAGGAACCAGTTTACCTTTATCTGAGCCAACTGTCTCTGTAAGCGTTTTTTGTTTTACATCACTGTTAGTTAGTATAAGTTGAGTGTATTCTCTTTCGGTTCCTTCTACTGTTCCTCGTTGTACATACCCTCTATTTTGAATAGTAGATATTGTTGGCGCATAGGTTGATGGACGGCCAATACCTAACTCTTCTAACTTTTTAACTAAAGAGGCTTCTGTGTACCTGTAAGGTGGTCTGGTAAAACGTTCTGTTGCTGTAATGTAATTTTTAACAACCTGTTCTCCTACAGATAAAGCCGGAAGCATTCCTTCTTCTTCTTCTGTTTCTTCATCGGTTCCTTCTATATAAACCTTTAAAAACCCGTCAAACTTTAAAACTTCGCCATTGGCCGTAAACTTCTGGTTGTGCGTGTTTGCCCCAATAGTTACTTGCGTACGCTCTAATTTAGCATCGGTCATTTGCGATGCAATGGTACGTTTCCAGATTAACTCGTAAAGTCTTGCCTGGTCTCTATCTGCTGCAATACTATGTTTAGAAATATCTGTTGGCCTGATGGCTTCGTGTGCTTCTTGAGCACTTTTATTTTTAGTTGCAAAATTTCGAGGCTTGCTGTATTCTTTACCAAACTCTTTTTCTATTTCGGTTTTAGCAGCATTAATTGCTTCTTGCGATAGGTTTACGCTATCGGTACGCATGTATGTTATTAATCCGGCTTCATACAAGCGCTGGGCTAACGACATGGTTTTGCTTACCGAAAAATATAATTTTCTGGATGCTTCTTGTTGTAATGTTGATGTAGTAAAAGGTGCTGCAGGTGATTTTTTTGCAGGTTTTGTGTCTAACGCTTCAACAGAAAAAACAGCTGATATGTTTTGCTCTAAAAACGCTTTAGCTTCCTCTTTAGAAGCAAATGTTTTATTAAGTTTTGCTTTAAACGATTTACCGTTCTCTGTACTAAATTCTGCAACAACTCTATACGAAGCTTCCGGTACAAATTCTTGAATTTCGCGTTCTCTTTCTACAATTAATCGTACGGCAACCGATTGAACTCTACCGGCAGACAAACCGGTTTTAATTTTTCTCCAAAGTACCGGAGACAGCTCGTACCCCACCAACCTGTCTAAAACCCTTCTGGCTTGTTGGGCATTAACCAAATTATAATCTATGCCTCTAGGGTTTTCTATAGCTTTCTGTATGGCATTTTTAGTAATAGAGTTAAAAACAATTCGCTTGGTTTTGTTCGGATCTAATTTTAAGGTTTCTGCTAAATGCCAGGCAATCGCCTCTCCTTCTCTATCTTCATCACTTGCCAACCAAACCGTATCGGCTTCTTTTGCAAGGTCCTTAAGCTTTTTTACAACTGCTTTTTTGTCTTTATCAACAATATATTTAGGCTTAAAGTCTTTTTCCACATCTACACCAAGCTCTTTGGCAGGCAAATCGGCAATGTGCCCAAAACTAGAAGCCACTTTGTAATCTTTCCCTAAGAACTTTTCTATTGTTTTTGCCTTTGCAGGCGACTCTACTATTACTAAATTCTTTGCCATCTAACTCTTTTTGTTGGTGCAAAAGTATGGTAAAAAAATTTATACCCTCTATAAAAAAGGTTGGCTAACTATGTATTGAAGTTTCTTTATGTTATAATTAATTAAAACCTATAGCTTTTTTGTAAACGTTGTATAACGCAAGCATAGTAAAGAAAGATAGCAAACTTCCTAATCCGCATGTTACATAGGCTAATATTTGAACACATACGGCTATAACCATTATAAGACCAAATATTACTAACCATTTTTTGTTGCCAAGTTTAAAGCTAGATTTAATAATCTCAGATACACTTAACTCCGGATTGAAGGCAAAAATTACAGCAAACAAATAAATAGGCACCATTACATAAAATATAGGAAGCACACATAACAGTAAAGCTAATATAGAGATCCCTGCCGATGCAATAGACAACACAAAAAGTTTGCTTAAATAGGTAGATTTAAAATAGGTGAAGAATAGTTTTATATCTATAATTTCTCCATTATCGGCTGCTTTACAAATTTTTAAAAACCCTGCATTAAGCGCCATTGCTATAGCCTGAATAACAAAAATTACAGCTAAAGCCCAAATAAAAAATAAAATTAAAACTCCGGCACTAACAGCCTTAAAATCAAAGCTACTATCATAAACACTATCTCCGTAGCTCTCTAATATACCCATAGATAACAACGGAAAATATAAAACTGCTATTAGGGGTAATACAAATAAAACTTGTAAAACCACCAGTAACAAACCGTAGGCAAAAACCTTTTTAAAAAGCTCGAAAGCATTATTAAACGTTTCGCCAAAATCTACATGTTTGTTTTCATTAATTCGTTCAAGAAGGCTGGTATAATTCATACTTTTTTTGTTAAAAATAAGAACTAAAGTTAAAACATCTAAATATGCTGTTAAAATAATGCTGACACTTTGTCATAACTCTGTATAAAATATTATCTTTGCAGTCTATTTTAACCTACGGGTTCTCAAACAACAACAATGGAGAAGATTATTGATGAAAACAAGCAAGGGCAATCGGTAGTTTTAGAGCAAAATGCTAAAAACACCCGAAAACTGTATTTAGAAAGCTATGGTTGCCAAATGAATTTTTCTGATAGCGAGATTGTAGCATCAATCTTAGCAAAAGAAGGTTTTAATACTACCCAAAATATTGAAGAGGCAGATTTAGTGCTTGTAAACACTTGCTCTATTAGAGATAAGGCAGAGCAAACTGTTAGAAAACGCTTAGAGCAATTTAATGCTGTAAAGAAAATAAACCCGGGCATGAAAGTGGGGGTTTTAGGTTGTATGGCAGAGCGTTTAAAAAGTAAGTTTTTAGAAGAAGAGAAAATTGTAGATATGGTTGTAGGCCCCGATGCCTACAAAGATCTTCCTAATTTGGTTAAAGAAGTAGACGAAGGCAGAAACGCTGTAAACGTAATTTTATCTAAAGAAGAAACTTACGGAGATATTGCTCCTGTAAGGCTTAATAGTAACGGTGTAACTGCATTTGTATCTATAACCAGAGGGTGCGATAATATGTGTACATTTTGCGTTGTACCCTTTACAAGAGGTAGAGAACGAAGCAGAGACCCGCAATCTATAATAGAAGAAGTTAATCAACTTTGGGAACAAGGCTATAAAGAAGTAACTCTTTTAGGACAAAATGTAGATAGCTATTTATGGTATGGTGGTGGCCTAAAAAAAGATTTTGATAAAGCTTCAGAAATACAAAAAGCTACTGCTGTAAATTTTGCTCAGCTTTTAGCAATGGTAGCAGAAGCACAACCAAAAATGAGAATTAGATTCTCTACATCTAACCCTCAAGACATGACGTTAGATGTGATTAAAACCATGGCTAAATACCCAAATATTTGCAAATATATTCACCTACCGGTGCAAAGTGGTAGCAACAGAATACTTAAAGCCATGAACCGTCTTCATACCCGCGAAGAATACATGGAGCTTATAGACAACATTAAAACCATTATGCCGGACTGCGCCATTTCGCAAGATATGATTGCCGGATTCCCAACAGAAACTGAGCAAGACCATCAAGATACCCTATCATTAATGGAGTACGTTAAGTACGATTTTGGTTTTATGTTTGCTTATTCTGAGCGCCCAGGTACACTGGCAGCCAGAAAAATGGAAGACGATGTACCAAACGAAGTTAAGAAAAGAAGACTCACAGAAATTATAAATCTACAACAAAAACACAGCTTATACAGAAACCAGCAGCACGTTGGCAAAATAGAAGAAGTGTTAATAGAAGGAACTTCTAAAAAATCTGATGCCCACTGGATGGGTCGTAACAGCCAAAACACCGTAGTAGTTTTCCCTAAAGAAAACTACAAGGTTGGTCAGTTTGTTAATGTAAAAATTAACGATTGTACCTCGGCAACTCTCTTAGGAGAAGCCGTTGGCTTAAGCGATAACAATTAAAAAAAACCGTAACTATACAATGGAATCTGTACAAGCCATAAAACAACGATTTGGTATAATTGGTAACGACATAAAACTTAATCGTGCCATAGAAAAAGCCATGCAAGTGGCCCCTACAGATATTTCGGTTTTAGTTACCGGAGAAAGCGGTGTTGGTAAAGAGGCTATCCCAAAAATTATACATGCATTATCACACAGAAAGCACGGTAAATTTATTGCTGTAAACTGTGGTGCAATTCCTGAAGGAACAATTGACTCTGAACTATTCGGGCACGAAAAAGGTGCTTTTACTGGAGCAACCCAAACCCGAAGCGGATATTTTGAAGAAGCAGATGGCGGTACTATTTTTTTAGACGAAGTTGGAGAACTTCCACTCACAACGCAAGTACGTTTATTGCGTGTGTTAGAAAATGGAGAGTTTATAAAAGTAGGGTCTTCTAAGGTTCAAAAAACCAATGTTAGAATTGTTGCTGCTACCAATGTTAATATGTTTGAAGCAATAGAAAAAGGAAAATTTAGAGAAGACCTTTATTATAGATTAAGCACAGTAGAAATTCATCTTCCACCACTTCGCGAACGCAAAGACGATATACATTTATTGTTTAGAAAATTTGCTTCAGACTTTGCTCAAAAATACAAGATGCCAACCATTAGGTTAGAAGACGATGCGGTAGAACTATTACTTAAATACAGATGGAGCGGTAATATCCGTCAGTTACGAAATGTAGCCGAACAAATATCTGTTTTAGAGCAAAACCGAAGCATTTCGGCTGCTACTTTAGCCAGTTATTTACCCAATGCAACAACTAATTTACCGGCTGTAATAAACAAAGAAAAAAGAGAAAGTGATTTTAGTAACGAGCGAGAGATTCTATACAAAGTGCTTTTTGACATGAAAAGCGATTTAAACGATTTGAAAAAACTAACCCTCGAGCTCATTCAAAGCGGAAATAGCCAGCAAGTACGAGAAGAAAACCAAGGACTAATTCAAAAAATTTACGGTAAAGATTCTGTAAGTTTTGATAGTGCTCCCGTAGAAGAATCATATGAAGCGCTTCCGGTTATACCTCCACAAAAAAAACCGGAACCTACAGAAGACAAATACCATTTTGCCGAAGAAATAGAGGAAGAAGAAACCTTATCTTTACAAGACAAAGAGCTTGAGCTAATAAAAAAAGCATTGCAACGTAACAATGGTAAGCGCAAAGCTGCAGCAAAAGAGCTGGGCATTTCTGAGCGTACTCTTTACCGTAAAATAAAACAATACGACCTATAATTAAATTTTGTAATTTTCTGCTTTACATGAAAAATATAAGCTTAACCAAATTTTGTGCAATCTTTTTACTTGTAATTGTTACCGGTTGCGGAGTTTACAATTTTACCGGTGGCGATGTAGGTAATGCAAAAACATTTCAGGTAAACTTTTTTCAGAACAATGCATCTATTATAGAGCCCGGTTTAGACAGAGATTTTACCATTGCACTACAAGATTTAATTTTAAATCAAACTAATTTAGATTTGGTAAGTGCTAACGGAGATTTACTTTACGAAGGAGAAATAACAGACTACCGTATTGCGCCTATGAGTGCAACCGCACAGCAAACAGCTGCACAAAACAGGTTAACCATTACCGTTAATGTTAGATTTTATAATAAAACCAAACCGGAAAACGACTTTGAAAAAAGATTTTCTTTCTTTTACGATTATCCGGCTACCCAACAAATACAACAAGTTAAATCGGCTGCCTATCAAGAAATTTTTGAACGCTTAACACAAGATATTTTTAACGAATCGTTAGCCAATTGGTAAATGAATGTTACTGCTTTTACATATTTGTTAGAACAACCTGAGAAAATAACCTTAGAACAGGTTAAACAACTGCAAGATATAATTGCAGAATATCCTTTTTTTCAGGCGCCAAAAGCAGTCTATTTAAAAGGACTAAAAAATCTTGATAGTTTTAAATACAACGACACCTTAAAAAAAACAGCTGCTTACACTACAGACAGGCATATTCTATTTGAGTTTATTACCTCTAAAACTTTTGAGCAACATGAAATTGCCAAAACCATAAACAGTAAATGGTTAGATGTAAACAATATAGATGTTGTAGCCGAAGAAATTGTAGTAAAAAAACCAACCATTGTAGAAAATAAAGAACCCTTACCTACTGCCCCAGATGAGGCAGAGCATATTTTAGATCCCGAGCTCTTTACACCTAAAGATCCCCGAATGGCAGACTTTCTTGCCAACAGAAAAGAAGCCGAAAAACAATTAGAGTTAGGTAAGCCTCTTTCTTTTAACAAAGCAGAACTTCACTCGTTTTCAGAATGGTTAAAACTAACCAGCATAAAACCTATAGAGCGAGAAAATAATAAAACAGCTTCTAAAACTGTTGAGAAAGAATCAAAACCAACAAACTCAGATAAAGAACGAAAGTTTGAGTTAATAGATAAATTTATTGCACAAAACCCCAAAATAGTACCGTCAAAATCTAAACTATCATCTGTAAATTTAGCCGAGCAAGCTACAAAGCCAAAAAAAGAGATAATGA
Source organism: Lutaonella thermophila (assembly GCF_055387725.1). NCBI lineage: Bacteria > Pseudomonadati > Bacteroidota > Flavobacteriia > Flavobacteriales > Flavobacteriaceae > Lutaonella > Lutaonella thermophila. The sequence goes on along the minus strand of NZ_AP043783.1, from coordinate 1,005,544 downwards.
CAGAGACTTTGGCAAGGGTTTATTTAGAGCAAAAAAAGTACGATGAGGCAATTCAGGTCTATAAAATTTTAAGTTTGAAATATCCGGAAAAAAGTGGTTTCTTTGCAGACCAAATTAGAGCGATAAAAAAATTACAACAAAATAATTAATACAAAAATGACTACTACATTTTATGTTTTTTTAGGTTTAATACTTTTTGTATCAGTACTTTTAATACTGGTAATTATGGTACAAAACCCTAAAGGTGGAGGTTTATCTTCTTCGTTCGGAGGTGGAGGAAACCAAATGATTGGTGGAGTGCAAAAAACCGGCGACTTCTTAGATAAAAGTACTTGGACTCTTGCTACCATTTTAATAGCATTAATATTACTTTCTAATATTGCTATTAAAGGTGGTTCGGAAGGATCAGATTCAAGACTTTTAGAAGGAGACGCAATAGAAACTACACAAGATACTGCTCCTATTCAAACCGGCACTACTACAGAAAAAGATAGTGTACAGTAAACCAAATAGGAATGCAACACACACAAAATGCCAGCTTGAAAATGACAAGCTGGCATTTTTGTTTTAAAAAATGGCAGTTAAACCGCATTGGCATAGTTTCTGCCTAAAAGCAACTGTTTTTAATAGTAATTAAAAGTAACCTAAAATTAAAAAACACAATACAAATGGCAAACGTGAATATTAAACCCTTAGCAGATCGAGTGCTTGTAGAGCCAATGGAAGCTGAGACTACTACCGCTTCTGGAATTATTATTCCTGACACTGCAAAAGAAAAACCACAAAAAGGAAAAGTTGTTGCCGTTGGTCCCGGTAAAAAAGATGAGCCTATTACCGTAAAAGTAGGTGATACTGTTTTATATGGTAAGTATGCCGGAACCGAATTAAAATTAGATGGCAAAGATTATTTAATGATGCGTGAAAGCGATATTCTAGCAATCATTTAATCTTTTCTTTAAAAAATAAAACTCACTAACAAAACACTTCCGTTACATCGGAAACTAAAAACCAAAAATTTAAAACAATGGCAAAAGACATAAAATTTGATATTGAAGCTCGCGATGGCCTTAAAAGAGGAGTAGACGCGTTAGCAAATGCTGTAAAAGTTACCTTAGGTCCAAAAGGTAGAAACGTTACTATAAGCAAATCATTTGGAGCGCCTCAAGTTACTAAAGACGGTGTATCTGTAGCTAAAGAAATAGAACTAGAAGATGCACTAGAGAACATGGGAGCTCAAATGGTAAAAGAAGTAGCTTCTAAAACTAATGATCTTGCTGGAGACGGTACAACTACAGCTACTGTTTTAGCGCAAGCAATCGTTAAAGAAGGTTTAAAAAACGTTGCTGCCGGAGCAAACCCAATGGACCTTAAAAGAGGTATAGACAAAGCTGTAGAAGCTATTGTTGCTAACCTAGATAAACAAGCAACTCAGGTAGGAGACTCTACAGAGAAAATAAAACAAGTTGCATCTATTTCTGCTAACAATGATGATACTATTGGTGAGCTTATTGCTCAGGCGTTTGAAAAAGTTGGCAAAGAAGGAGTTATTACTGTTGAAGAGGCTAAAGGTACAGACACCTATGTAGATGTTGTAGAAGGTATGCAATTTGACAGAGGATACCTTTCTCCTTACTTTGTAACAGATGCCGATAAAATGACGGCAGAGTTAGATAACCCTTACATCTTATTATTCGATAAGAAAATATCTAACTTACAAGAAATTCTTCCGGTTTTAGAGCCTGTTGCACAATCTGGAAGACCTCTTTTAATTGTTGCTGAAGATGTAGAAGGCCAAGCGCTTGCTACACTAGTAGTTAACAAATTAAGAGGTGGTTTAAAAATTGCTGCTGTTAAAGCTCCAGGATTTGGAGACAGACGTAAAGCAATGTTAGAAGACATCGCTATTTTAACAGGTGGTACTGTAATTTCTGAAGAAAGAGGATTCTCTTTAGAAAATGTAACTTTAGATATGCTTGGTACTGCAGAGACTGTTACAATAGACAAAGACAACACCACTATTGTTAACGGTAAAGGCGATCCTGAAAATATTAAAGCTCGTGTAAACCAAATAAAAGCTCAAATAGAGACTACCACATCAGACTACGATAAAGAAAAACTACAAGAGCGCTTAGCTAAACTAGCAGGTGGTGTAGCTGTACTTTATGTTGGTGCTGCATCTGAAGTAGAAATGAAAGAGAAAAAAGATCGTGTAGATGATGCATTACACGCAACTCGTGCAGCTGTAGAAGAAGGTATTGTAGCTGGTGGTGGTGTTGCTTTAGTTAGAGCTAAAAAAGCATTAGATGGCTTAAAAGCTACAAACCAAGACGAAGCTACCGGAATTAACATAGTAGCTAGAGCTATTGAGTCTCCATTAAGAACAATTGTAGAAAATGCCGGAGGCGAAGGAAGCGTAGTAGTAGCTAAAGTTATGGAAGGAAAAGACGACTTTGGTTATGATGCTAAAGCAGACGAGTATGTAAATATGCTTAAAGCTGGTATTATAGATCCTAAGAAAGTAACAAGAGTTGCATTAGAAAATGCTGCTTCTGTTGCCGGAATGATCTTAACAACCGAGTGTGCTTTAGTAGATATTAAAGAAGAAAACCCAATGCCTCCAATGGGTGGCGGAGGAATGCCTGGTATGATGTAATATGCATTCCTTATAAAACGAAAAAAGTCCGCAACAATGTTGCGGACTTTTTTATTAAATAATAAAGTTAACTTAATAACATTACTATCGCCATAACAAGCATAACAGTATTTTCTATAAAAGTTGCTTTAGTCATGGGTAGCTTTAAAGCTGTACCAAGGCAAGCGCACTGTATAGACTGCTTGTTTAATAACACTCTGGTAACACCAATAGTTGTTAATCCTAAAATAACAATGGTTACCCACAGTGCAATATCAATATTAAAACGCATTAAAAACATTAGTCCTAAGGCAAGCTCTATAAACGGATAAATCCAGCCGTAAACAGGTAGCATTTTTGCCAACGGATCGTACATAGAAAAAGTGGGCGGAAAACCTTTTAAGTCTAAAAACTTAAAAAAACTAAATACTATATAAAACAGCCCCATAAAATCTAACATAAAACCCTGAATATCCCATGGTTTTATATTTAGTAAAACAGAACTTACCGTAAGGTAAAAGAAAATTAAAAATAGTGGGTAAAGCTGTTTCCAGATAGATTTTTCCGGTTCTTGTACCGTATTAAAAACATTGGTTTCTTTTTTAGTAATAGAATACTTTTTAGGTAAAGCTTTTTGGAGTGTTTGCAAATCAACTTTTTTATTAAATGTAATTGTTGCTTGGCTTGCATCTAAATCTACATTTACTTGTGCTATCTCTTCTAAGCGTTCTAATGCATCTGTAACGGTTTCAACGCAACCGTTGCAAGTCATTCCGGTTATTGTATATGTCTGTTTCATTTATACCACATTATTTATTTGTAATACTTATTTATAACAAATTTAACTAAGCATAAAGGTTTTAGCTAAACTTTAAGTTAGTATTTTTGAGGCAAACTTTTTAGCTGTGAATTTAAGAGAATTAAAACCAAAAGTTGTAGAAATATTAAATGATAAAACGCTAACCATAAATGAGCGTTTAACTAAGGTATGCCAACTACTTCAGGAAAATGTATCGTATTATGATTGGGTTGGTTTTTATTTTAAAAACGGCACTAAAAACGAACTCAAACTCAGAGCATTTGCCGGTGAGCCTACAGAGCATACAATTATACCTTTTGGCAAAGGCATTTGTGGTCAGGTAGCAGTATCTAATAAAAATTTTGTTGTTCCGGATGTTTCTGCTCAAGATAATTATATAGCATGTAGCATTCATGTAAAGGCAGAAATTGTAATCCCGCTTTTTGTGAACGGAGAAAACATTGGTCAGATAGATATAGATTCTCACACACCAGATCCGTTTACAAAAGAAGACGAATATTTTCTTGAATTTGTTAACAGCGAAGTGGCTAAAATTCTGTAAAAAAATTAATTTTTAATAGCTTATTTAGAGTTGCTTTTAGGCAAAAAAATTACTTTTGCAGCATAATAAACAACACACTAAATGAGCACTACAAAAAAAGCCCAAGCCGCTTTAATTTCTGTTTTTAATAAAGATGGCTTAGAACCAATCGTACAGAAACTTCACGAGTTAAACGTTACAATTTATTCTACCGGAGGAACCGAAAAATTTATTCGAGATTTAGGAATCCCGGTTATTGCCGTAGAAGATTTAACCGGCTACCCTTCTATTTTAGGAGGCAGAGTAAAAACTTTACACCCAAAAGTTTTTGGTGGAATTTTAAACAGGCGTGATTTTGAGCAAGATAAAACCGAAATCGAATCGTATCAGATTCCGTCTATAGACATTGTTATTGTAGACCTCTACCCTTTTGAGAAGACTGTTGAAAGTGGCGCATCTGAAGCAGAAATAATAGAGAAAATTGATATTGGAGGAATATCATTAATAAGAGCTGCAGCTAAAAATTTTAAGGACGTTGTATGCATTGCTTCGGTTAATGATTACAGTGATTTTTTATCAATTTTAAATACATCAGGAGCTTCAACAACCTTAGAGCAGCGCAAGCATTTTGCTACCAATGCATTTAATATTTCATCGCATTACGACACGGCTATTTTTAACTACTTTAACCAACACAATCAACCTGTATTAAAAATTAGTGAACCTAATGGCAAAGCTCTTAGATACGGAGAGAATCCGCATCAAAAAGGTTTCTTTTTTGGAGATTTAGACGCCATGTTTACTAAGCTACACGGCAAAGAGTTATCATACAATAACCTATTAGACGTAGATGCAGCCGTAAATTTAATGTTAGAATTTAAAGACGATGAACCTACATTTGCCATTTTAAAGCATAACAATGCCTGTGGTGTTGCTACCAGAAAAACAATAAAAGAAGCTTATTTAGCTGCACTTGCAGGCGATCCTGTTTCTGCTTTTGGCGGAATTTTAATTGCTAACAAAAGTATTGATGCCGAAACGGCCAATGAAATACATAAGTTATTTTGCGAAGTTGTAATTGCCCCCGATTTTAGTGAAGAAGCACTTGCAACGCTTCAGCAGAAAAAAAACAGAATTATTTTAAAACAAAAAAATATAGCACTACCAAAAACTACTGTTAGAACTTGTTTAAATGGAGTTTTAGTTCAAGATAAAGACACTAAAACAGACGGCGAAGCAGATTTACAATTTGTAACAAAACAAAAACCTAACAGTAATGAGATAGCCGATTTATTATTTGCATCTAAAATATGTAAGCACACAAAATCTAACACCATAGTACTGGCAAAAAACAAGCAACTTTGCGCAAGTGGTACAGGCCAGACCAGCAGAGTAGATGCGCTTAAACAAGCCATTGAAAAAGCTAAAAGTTTTGATTTTAATTTAGATGGTGCTGTAATGGCAAGCGATGCATTTTTTCCGTTTCCGGATTGTGTTGAAATTGCACATAAAGCAGGCATTAAAGCTGTAATACAGCCGGGAGGTTCTATTAAAGATCAACTAAGTATAGATTATTGCGATAACAATAACTTAAGTATGGTGTTTACTGGTACGCGTCATTTTAAACATTAATTTTGTTACATTTGTTGAATTCGTTAAATTACTAAAACTTTAACACCTAATTGCGCATGGGATTTTTTGACTTCTTAACCGAAGAGATTGCTATAGACCTTGGTACGGCAAACACACTTATTATTCATAACGACAAGGTTGTGGTAGATAGCCCTTCTATTGTAGCAAGAGATCGTACTACCGGTAAAGTTATTGCTGTAGGTAGAGATGCTGCCATGATGCAGGGTAAAACACACGAAAACATTAAAACCATCAGACCGCTTAAAGATGGTGTTATTGCAGACTTTGATGCATCGGAGAAAATGATAAACATGTTTATTAAAAACATTCCGGCATTAAAGAAAAAATGGTTTCCGCCATCGTTACGAATGGTAGTGTGTATTCCTTCAGGTATTACAGAGGTTGAAATGCGCGCCGTTAGAGAATCTGCAGAGCGTGTTAATGGTAAAGAAGTTTACTTAATACATGAACCCATGGCTGCTGCAATTGGAATTGGGTTAGATATTATGCAACCCAAAGGAAATATGATTGTTGATATTGGTGGTGGAACCACAGAAATTGCAGTAATAGCATTAGGTGGTATAGTTTGCGATAAATCGGTTAAAATTGCAGGAGATGTTTTCACGAACGATATTATTTATTACATGCGCACACAACACAACCTATATGTTGGTGAAAGCACTGCAGAAAACATAAAAATTACCATAGGAGCTGCCACCGAAGATTTAGAGTCTCCGCCAGATGACATGTCGGTTCAAGGTAGAGACTTACTTACCGGTAAACCAAAACAAGTACAAATTTCGTATAGAGAAATAGCAAAGGCATTAGACAAGTCTATTTTAAGAGTTGAAGATGCTGTAATGGAAACGCTTTCACAAACTCCTCCGGAGTTAGCTGCAGATATTTATAATACCGGTATTTATTTAGCCGGTGGAGGCTCTATGCTTAGAGGATTAGATAAGCGTTTATCTCAAAAAACAGATTTACCGGTTTACATTGCCGAAGATCCGCTTAGATCTGTTGTACGAGGCACAGGAATTTCGTTAAAAAATTTAGAGCGCTATAAAAGCATCTTGATAAAGTAAAAAAAGGTGAATGCAACAAATAATAAACTTTTTAATACGGAATAAGAACCTACTTCTTTATCTGTTTTTGCTGTTTATTTCGTTGCTATTTACCATACAATCCCGTTCGTACCATCAATCTAAATTTATAAACTCTGCCAATTGGCTTTCGGGTGGTATTTATAGTACAGTTGCCAATATAAAGTCGTATTTTAATTTAAAGCAAGAAAATCAAAAACTGGTTAAAGAAAACCAACGTCTTAGGTTTTTGCTTTTTAATAAAACAGACTCTGTAGTTCCTTACCAAGATATAGATAGTGCTTTTTACGCTAAACCCTTTGTGATTGTTTCCGGTAAAGTTTTAAAAAACAGTTTTTCTAAACCCAACAACTACATTACCATAAACAAGGGTAGTAAACATGGCATTAAACAAGACATGGGAGTTATTAGTCCTAACGGGATTGTGGGGATAATAGAAAATACTTCGGTTAATTTTGCCACAGCACAAACCATTTTAAATACACGGTCAAAAATTAATGCTAAAATTAAAAACACCAACCATTTTGGTACGTTAATTTGGGACACTAAAAATCCTTACACGGTACAGTTAATAGATATTCCAAGATTAGCAGAACTTAAAATTGGAGATACGATTACAACCGGGGGTATGTCGTTTATATTTCCAGAAGGAATTCCTATTGGTGTAATAGAAAACTATGCGCTTACAGAAGCTAAAAATTATTACACTATAAATGTCAAGTTGTTTAACGATATGACTCGCTTGGACAATATATATATTATAAAAAACACCCAGAAAAAAGAAGCCGATTCTTTACAACAGCTTTTACCTGATGAATAGTACATTAATTAAAAATAGTGTTCGGTTTGTGGCTTTAGTTCTGCTTCAGGTGGTGGTTCTAAACAATATAAATTTTTTAGGCTACATTAACCCATATTTATACATTCTGTTTATATTTTTCTACCCGTTAAAACCCAATCGAGGTTTATTTTTATTAGCTGCTTTTTTATTAGGATTAACTATAGATTTTTTTACAGATAGCGGTGGTATAAATGCAGCTGCATCGGTTACTGCTGCCTACATAAGACCTGTTATTTTACGCTTTGCTTTTGGTATAAGTTATGAATTGCAAGGCGTGAAACTTCAAAATGTATCTCCAATTCAGCGTTTTACATACTTATCATTACTAATTTTAGCACATCATTTTATTCTTTTCTCATTAGATTTTTTTAGCTTTACACACATACTTTCTATTGTTAAGAGAACCTTGTTCTCCGGAGGGTTTACCTTGGTATTGTGTTTAATTGTAATTCCGCTATTTAGCCCAAGAAAATAATGAGAAAATTACTGCTCACTTCTATAATTATTATAATTGGGATAGTGTATATAGGGCGTTTATCGTATTTACAACTGTTTAACTTTTCGCCTAAAAACATTACTTCAGATACCGCTATTAAAGCTGTTTACGATTACCCGGATAGAGGATATATTTACGACCGAAATGGTAAGTTATTAGTAGCCAACCAACCTGCATATGATGTAATGGTTATTCCCAGAGAAGTAAAACCGTTAGACACTTTAGAGTTTTGTAATTTACTGAATATTACCAAACAAGATTTTATAGAGAAATTAAATAAAGCATTTACATATTCTCCCAGATTGCCTTCTGTTTTTGTTGCCCAATTATCTAAAGAAGAATATGCTGCTTTACAAGAAAAAATGCGCAAGTATAAAGGTTTTTATATACAAAAGCGTTCCTTAAGACACTACCTAACAAAACACGGAGCTAATGTGTTGGGTTATATTAGCGAAGTAAATGAAAGAGATTTAAAAGAAGACAGCTACTACTCTTTAGGAGAACTAAAAGGACGATATGGAGTTGAGCTTACTTACGAAGAAATATTAAGAGGAAGAAAAGGCGTAAAATTTATTCAAAAAGATCGTTTTAACAGAGATATTGGTCCGTACAAAAACGGAATTTACGATACGCTTCCTGAGCAAGGAAAAGACATTTACATTACTATTGATGCCGATTTGCAAGCTTATGGCGAAAAGTTAATGGTTAATAAACGAGGTGGAATTGTTGCTATAGAACCAAAATCCGGAGAAATTTTAGCCTTAGTAACAGCCCCAAGTTATGATCCCTCTTTACTTGTTGGAAGACAACGTTCTAAAAATTACACCAAATTATACTACGATTCTATAGCAAAACCAACATTTGATAGAGGCTTGCTTGCTATGTATCCTCCGGGTTCTCCGTTTAAAGCCCTTGTAGCTTTAGCAGGACTGGAAGAAGGTGTTATTACCCCAAAAACTGCATTTACCTGTTATAACGGATTTCGGTATGGTAGAGGCCCTAATGCGTTTATGGGATGCCATTGTGGTGGTGGAGTAAGACGTCTAAACAATGGGCTTTACAAATCATGTAATACTTATTTTGCAAACACTTACAAACGCATTATAGAAAAATATCCATCATCTTATGAGGGTTTAACTGTTTGGGAAAAACACATGAAAAGTTTTGGGTTAGGAAATTTTTTAGGAAACGATTTATCTACCGGGCAAAAAGGCAGAATTCCAGACGCTGACTATTATAACAGAAGTTACGGAAAAAACAGGTGGTTTGCCTCTACAACAATATCAAATTCTATAGGGCAAGGTGAAGTATTAACAACCCCTATACAATTGGCTAACATGACAGCTGCTATTGCTAACAGAGGTTACTATTACACTCCACATATAATAAAAAATATTAAAGGCGAAAAAATCCCTGAAAAATTTACTCGTCCTAATTATACCTCTATTAGTTCTGAGCATTTTAATCCGGTAATTCAAGGAATGTTTGATGTGTATAATTATGGTACAGCACAATGGATACAGATTCCCGGCATTAACATTGCCGGAAAAACCGGAACTGCAGAAAACTTTACTAAAATAGACGGTAAAAGAGTGCAACTAACAGACCATTCTATCTTTGTGGCTTTTGCCCCCATAGAAGACCCTAAGATTGCCATAGCAGTATTTGTAGAAAATGGTTACTGGGGAAGCCGTTGGGCCGGTAAAATTGCAGGATTAATGATTGAAAAATATTTGAAAGGCTCTATTACTAGAACCGATTTAGAAGATTTTTTGCTTAACGGAAGTCTTGAAGAAGAATATGCAAAACCATACAGTGGTAAACCTTTTACTATAAATGAGTAATAGCATTGTACAACGTATAGATTGGTTAACAGTTTTACTTTATCTCTTATTAGTAGGTATAGGCTGGATAAATATTTACTCAAGTACCCTTACAAACGATAACCTACCTTTATTAAACTTAACTACACTATACGGAAAGCAATTGTTTTTTATAGGCACAAGCTTGGTGCTTATAGTGTTTATTTTAGCAATAGAAGCAAAATTTTTTGAACGTTTTTCTAGCGTGATTTACTTACTCTCTTTAGTCTCACTGCTTGGTTTATTTGTTCTAGGAAAAAATGTTAACGGAGCTACCTCTTGGTATGCAATTGGCAACATGACATTACAGCCTTCTGAATTTGCTAAAGCTGCAACTGCATTAGCTGTTGCTAAATATTTAAGTGATATTCAGACCAATATAAAAATAGTAAGGCACCAGCTATACGCTTTTTTAATAATATTAGCTCCTGCCCTGTTAATTATACCACAACCCGATCCTGGGAGCGCCTTAGTATATACAGCATTCTTTTTTGTACTGTATAGAGAAGGCTTACCTTTATTTTATTTATTAATAGGATTTATAGCTGTTTTATTGTTTGCTTGCACCCTAATTTTCGGTCCTATTGCTGTATCTATAGTTTGTTTCCTTCTAACCATTTTTGCCTTTGCTTTTTTTAAAAAAAATCAATTAAAAATTGGTGTTCTACCTATTATAGGATCTCTAATTATAGCTATTAGTTTTGCTTTTTCTGTTCAGTTTATTTTTGATCATGTTTTTGAACAACGCCACAGAGACAGGTTTAATCTTTGGTTAAGACTTGAAAAAGATCCCGAAAAATTAGAGCAGATTAAAAAAACCATTGGATACAACACCTATCAATCTGAAGAAGCTATCGGGTCTGGAGGCTTTTGGGGGAAAGGTTTTTTACAAGGCACCAGAACCAAAGGAGATTTTGTGCCTGAACAACACACCGATTATATTTTTAGCACCGTAGGAGAAGAATGGGGATTTGTTGGCAGCACTATAGTAGTAATTTTATTTGTTGTCTTGCTACTAAGACTTATTGTTTTGGCAGAACGCCAAAAGTCTAATTTCAGCCGAATTTACGGTTATGGGGTTGTTTCGGTTTTATTTTTTCATTTTGCTATCAATATTGGAATGGTAATAGGGCTTTTGCCAACAATTGGTATCCCACTTCCGTTTTTTAGTTATGGTGGCTCCGGCTTATGGGGCTTTACCATTTTACTTTTTATTTTCTTAAAATTAGACGCCAATAGAATTCACCAATGGATATAAAAAAAGCTCTGAGAAAACCCAGAGCTTATAATCTTGTAAATTAATTTGTTTAGTTTTTTACGCTTAATGCATTTTTGCGTCGTATGTTATTTAACTGTAGGTCTTCCAGAACATTTATAGCTTCTTCTATATAAACATCTTTAGACAAACTTTCGTACCAACGCTCACGCTTTTCTTTTAACGTTTCGTCTTTTTCCATCAACTCAATTTCATACGGAAGCGGAGAAAATTTTAAATTATTTTGATAGTTCGCCTGCTTTTTAAAGTAATCTGCCTTACGCTCATCTCTTCTTAATTCTTTAGAATATTCTTCAAAATTAAGCGAATACTCTTTTACTTCACGTTGCTCTTTAACCCATCTTGCGTTTTCATCTATTATTTTAATATATGGGTTTTGAGCCATTCTGGCTGCACTTTTCTCTATAGTTTCTTCGTAATCTATATACCCATCCCAAGGCTTATATGGTGCAGGTTCTATTTTATCCCAAGGAAGTGGGTTTTCTTCATCACGCTCTCCTATATCTATGTAGCTGTAACGATCCGGAACAACTACATCACTTTTTACTCCTTCTAATTGAGTTGACCCTCCGTTAATTCTGTAAAATTTTTGGGTTGTAAGTTTTAAAGCGCCAACATCACCAAATTCACTTCCTTTTATAAATTGATTCAGGTCTAATACATTCTGAACGGTTCCTTTACCAAAGGTTTGTTTACTGCCTATAATAACGGCTCTTTTATAATCTTGCATTGCAGCTGCTAAAATTTCTGAAGCAGATGCAGAAAGTTCGTTAACTAAAATTACAAGAGGTCCGTCCCATTGTACACGCTTATCTCTATCTTTTAAAATTTCTTTTCTTTTTCCGGTAGATTTAACCTGAACAATTGGCCCTTCTTTAATAAATAAACCGGCCATATCTACAACAGTTCTTAATGATCCTCCTCCGTTATTTCTTAAGTCTAAAACAAGTCCTTGCATGCCTTGCTCTTTTAAACGCTCAATCTCTTTTGCTACATCAGAAGCTGCATTACGACTATTGTAATCATTAAAATCTACATAAAATTTGGGTAAGTTAATTACACCAAACTTACGTTGATTTTTTTCAACTAAAACAGTTTTAGAGTATGATTCTTCTAACTCTACCACGCCTCTGGTTACACTAACTTCTTCTATAGTACCATCTACACGTCTTACTGTTAATCTAACCTCTGTGCCTTCAGGACCTTTAATATATTTTATAGCATCGTCCAGACGCATTCCGGTTAGGTCTTTTGGTTTTCCGTCTCCTTCTGCCGCTTTTAAAATTTCATCACCAACCTCTATAGATTTATCTCTCCAAACCGGTCCTCCGGAGATTACCTCAATAACCATTATCCTACCTTGCTTTTTTTGTAATCTGGCACCAATACCTTGGTATTTACCAGACATGCTTACATCAAAACGGTCTTTATCTTCTGGAGCAAAGTAAAAGGTATGCGGATCAAACTCATCTACAATGTTATTAATATACTGTACAAACCAATCTTTGCGTTCTAACTCATCCATAAACTCAAAAAACTCATCCATTGTAGCACGAGTAGTCTCGCGAGCTTCCTTTTCTATTTCGGCAACTGCCTTCATAGTGTATGAAGGGTCTTTTTCTTTTTTCTTTTCTTCATCTTTTAACCTTATATAAAAGTCGTTCAGCGTAGCGTATTTTAATTGTTTACGCCACTTGTCTAAAAGTTCTCTTTTTGTTTCGGCAAAAGGTTGATTTTCGTAGTCTACATTAATGGTTTCATCCTTTGTAAAATCAAAAGGCTCTTCAAGCACTTTTTTATACATGCTTTTAGCCTCATCCATTCTTTGCATTAGCCTATTGTAAACTATGTTAAAAAAGGTAATGTCTGTTTCTTTTAGCTGGTCGTCTATTTTGTGTTTGTATTTTTCAAACTCTTTAATATCTGACGCTAAAAAATAACGCTTAAATGGATCTATACTATTTATAAAATCTTCGAAAACATTTTCAGAGAATTTGTCATCAAAATCTTTGGGGTTGTAGTGCCCTTTTTCAAGCACATAAGAAATTAAATCTATTAATAGCTTGTCTTTATCAGGATTCTCAAACGTTTTGTTTGTAAAGCTGCATGAAGCTGCAGAGACAATAAATGCTATTAACAAATAGGCTATGTTTCTCTTTACCATGGTACGTGTTTTTTAAATCGCTCTAATTTAGTGAAAAAACCATGCCATTACTTACATGGTGCTACTAATTTTTTGTTAAACGACAACATGAGTACTAACGCTCAAAATACGTATTTTAGCATACAAAATTTAAAAAAATGGAATCTAAGCCCCTAATACTTGTTACAAATGATGATGGTATAACCGCTCCCGGGTTACGCACTTTAATTCAAGTAATGAAAGAAATTGGTGATATTGTTGTGGTTGCTCCAGATAGCCCGCAATCCGGCATGGGGCACGCCATTACAGTAAACGACACTCTTTATTTAAGTAGGGTTAGTGTAGAAAAAAATGCTACACATCAAGAATATAGTTGTAGCGGAACTCCTGCAGATTGTGTTAAGTTGGCAGTGAATGAAATTTTACACAGAAAACCCGATTTGTGTGTTAGTGGCATTAATCACGGCTCTAATTCTTCTATAAATGTTATTTATTCGGGCACTATGAGTGCTGCTGTAGAAGCCGGTGTAGAAGGTATTCCTGCCATTGGGTTCTCGTTATGTAACTATAATTGGAATGCAGATTTTAATGCTGTTAAAGACCATGTAAAGAAAATTACTCTAGAAGCATTAAAACATGGTATGCCCAAAGATGTTGTGCTAAATGTAAATTTCCCGAACTTACCTAAAGAGAAAATAAAAGGGATAAAAGTATGCCGGCAAGCAAAAGCGCATTGGGAAGAAGAGTTTGATAAAAGGGTAAGCCCCATGGGCCGTGAGTATTACTGGCTTACCGGAACATTTGTAAACGAAGACAGAGGGCAAGATACAGATGAGTGGGCTTTGGCTAACGGGTATGTTTCTGTAGTTCCTGTTCAGTTTGATTTAACTGCTCATCATGCAATTCAAGATATAAACACTTGGGATATATAAATGATTAAAAAAGAAATTGTTATTGGTTTTTTAGTAGGTATTATTTGCAATACTTTAGGTATGCTATTATACATATTACTATTTTCTAAACTTAGTATTAAAACCACTTTACTATTAGCCAAAGAAGATGGGCATTTAGGCAGCATTATTGCTCTTGGGGCCTTATTAAATTTAGCTGCTTTTTTCTTGTTTTTAAAAATTAACAGAGAATATAGAGCAAGAGGTGTTTTAATTGCAACTTTTTTAGCAGCTTTAACTATTGTAGTGTTTAAATTAATATAGCATGAAGTACTATATTATTGCCGGAGAGGCTTCGGGAGATCTCCACGGGGCAAACTTAATGAAAGCTCTTTTAAAGCAAGATCCTAACGCAGAATTTAGGTTTTGGGGGGGTAATTTAATGCACGCTGTTGGTGGCACTCTCGTTAAACACTACAAAGATTTAGCCTTTATGGGGTTTGTAGAAGTGCTACTAAATATAAAAACCATTCTGTCTAACATTCGGTTTTGCAAAGAAGATATTACAACTTTTAATCCTGATGTAATTATTTTTATTGATTATCCGGGGTTTAACTTACGCATAGCAAAATGGGCGCATGCAAAAGGCTTTAAAACACATTATTATATTTCTCCACAAATTTGGGCCTGGAAAGAAGGAAGAATAAAAGATATTAGAAAAAGTATAGATGCAATGTATGTTATTCTTCCGTTTGAGAAAACATATTACGAGCAAAAACATAATTTTCCTGTTCATTTTGTTGGACATCCGTTATTAGATGCTATTGCCAATAGAGCTCAGGTTAATCCTGAAGACTTTTCAAAAAAACATGGTTTAATACCAAACAAACCTGTAATTGCTTTATTACCGGGAAGCAGAAAACAAGAAATAAAGAAAATGCTTTCTGTTATGCTTTCGGTTGTACAATTTTTTCCTGATTACCAGTTTGTTATTGCAGGAGCACCCGGTATAGATGAAGAGTTTTACAATCCGTTTTTAACTAACAAAAACGTAAAATTATTATCTAACAAAACATACGATTTACTTAGCATTGCTACTGCAGCGCTGGTTACTAGCGGAACAGCAACTTTAGAAACTGCCTTATTTAAAGTACCGGAAGTTGTTTGTTATAAAGGTAATTGGATTTCGTACCAGATAGCAAAACACGTAATTACACTTAAATACATCTCTTTAGTGAATTTAATAATGGATAAAGAGGTAGTAACAGAACTAATTCAGCACGAGTTAAACACTAAAAACTTAAAAAGAGAGTTAAGTAAAATATTAGATCCTTCTCACAGAGAAAATGTGTTTATTAACTATTTTGAATTAGAAAATAAATTAGGAGGAAAAGGAGCCAGTAATAAAGTTGCTAAACTAGTTTATGAAGCAATATCTAAATAAACGTTATTACCCAAACATAAATACCGTATTACTATTTTTAGCCTATGCTTTAACTCTTAGTATTTTAGTTTCTTGCGGAGCTTCAAAAAAGAAGAAAACACATAAAAAAAAGCATACCGTTACAGTAAGCGCTACAGAAAAAGATACTACAAATGTAATAACAGATAATCCCGAAAATTATACTACAAGTGCTCCATCTGATACAATTGAAGCTATTGTTTCTACCGCTTTATCTTATGCCGGAACACGCTATAAATTTGGAGGTACAACCAGAAAAGGCATGGACTGCTCCGGATTAATTTATGTTGCTTTCAAAGAACACAACCACCAGCTACCCCGAACCTCTGGAGCTATGGCTACACAAGGAACTTTAATTAATAAAAATGAAATTAGGGTTGGCGATTTACTTTTTTTTAAAACCAATAAAAAAAGAAATCGTATTAATCATGTTGGTTTGGTTGTAAAAGTCACAAATGGCAATGTGCAGTTTATTCATGCAACAACCTCTAGGGGTGTGCTTGTATCTTCACTCTCTGAAGGCTACTGGAATTATGCTTTTGTAGCAGCAAGACGTATTTTAGAATAATATTTTTACTATATTTTAAGTGTGAAAACACTTAACTTCCCGTTATTTAAACTCCTGATATCGCTTATAATTGGTATTCTACTTGGGTATTATTTAAATATAGCGTTAACAACTGCTTTTTTATTACTCTTAGTTTTTATTGTCTGTATTGTTGTTACAATTTTTGTTTTTAAGAGTGCTAATCGTGTTTTAGGCACTACACTTATTCTGTTGCTTTGCTTCTCTGCAGGTATTCTATCGCAAAGTATAAACAACCCTAAAAATTCAGAAAATCATTATTCTAAATATATAACCCAACAACCAAATACACTTTATTTAAAAATTAAAAAAATTGAAAAACCTACCATTTATCATCACAAATACTTAGCATCTGTATTAAAAGTAAACAACGCTCTTACCTCAGGCACTGTTTTATTGCTTGTAGAAAAAGATAGTACTTTAAAAAACTTTAGTGTAGACCAAGAAATTGTAACACTTAATAGGCTACATACAATTAACAGTCCTTTAAATCCGCATCAATTTAACTACAAAAACTATTTAGCAAAGCAGCACATTTATCATCAGCTTTATGCACACCCTAAATCAATATTCTTATTAAAAAATTCTAAAACAACCATTTTTGGTTTGGCACATAGCTTTAGGGAAAACATTATAAAATCTTTACAAAAAAATGGTTTTAAAAAACAAGAATTAGCCATTATTAAAGCGCTTTTACTTGGGCAAAGAGAAGACATATCTAAAGAAACCTATAACAACTATAAAAATGCAGGAGCACTACATATTTTGGCAGTTTCGGGATTACATATTGGTGTTATTTTGTTGCTGCTTAATTATTGTTTTAGTTTTCTTTTACGTTTTAAAAACGGAAGGGTTTTACGATTAATAATTGTAGTGCTCCTACTTTGGGCTTTTGCATTTATTGCAGGATTGTCTGCCTCGGTGATTAGGGCCGTAACCATGTTTTCTTTTATTGCTTACGCCTTTTATTTAAAAAGACAAACAAACATGTATAATGTGTTGGCGCTTTCTATGTTCTTTTTATTATTAGGAAAACCTATGCTTCTTTTTAATGTCGGGTTTCAATTAAGCTATGCAGCAGTATTTGCCATTATAACAATTCATCCCTTTTTGCTTAAACTTTGGTATCCGTCTAATTGGTTTTTAAAACGCTTTTGGGATGTAATGGGAGTTTCTATTGCGGCTCAAATTGGTGTATTACCCATAAGTTTATACTACTTTCATCAATTTCCTGGATTATTTTTCTTGAGTAATTTAATGCTTGTCCCTTTTTTAGGAATCATATTAGGATTTGGTATCATAATTATCTTTTTAGGAGCAATTAATTTACTGCCCGCCTTTTTAGCCAATACTTATTTACAAATTATTAAGGTAATGAATAACATTGTTGCTTGGATTGGCGATAAAGAAGATTTTGTTGTAAAACATATTTTCTTTAACGAGGTTTTAATGTTTTTACTGTTTTTAGTATTGTTAATGTTCTTTACTTGGGTTTCTACTAAAAAGTGGCGTTACGGTATATTATTTTTTGTTTCAATTATTTTATTACAAGCTACTTATATTTATACAAACTATTATACCTCTCAAGAAAACAGTATTATAGTTTTTCATGAAAATAAAACTAGTGTTATAGCACAACAAATCGGACAAAAATTAACAGTATTTACTAATCCTGAAAACCCAAATTACAACCATAATCCTATTGTAAATTTTACTACAGCCAAAAACATAAAAGAGGTGAGCTTTAATAACCCCAAGTTAGCTTACTTTAAAGACAATAAAACTATTTTAGTGATAGATAGTCTTGGTATTTATAATCTTAAAAACGTAAAGCCCAACATTGTTGTTTTAACGTTTTCACCTAAAATTCATCTTGATAGGCTAATACAAAAACTCCAACCAGAGCTTATTATAGCAGATGGCAGTAATTATAAAAGTTTTGTAAAGCGTTGGGAAGAAACGTGTATAAAACAAAAACTCCCTTTTTACTATACGGGTAAAAAGGGAGCTTATATAATACGCTAAACTTTTTTAGTGAATTCCGTGCATCTTTTTAATAAGCATTTTATTCATAGCAGCCATTACAATTGCAGCGAAAATTGGTACTAACGTAAATATTAAGAAGAAGGTAGCTATAGAGTATTCTTTAGTAATATCGTCTATAAAGCTTCCTGTTAAACCTCCTAATAAATTAGCAAAGAAATTGGCTAAGAACCAGATTCCAAACATTAATCCAACTAATTTAGCTGGTGCTAACTTACTAACATACGATAATCCGACCGGAGAAACACATAGCTCTCCCATAGTATGAAATAAATATGCCAGAACCAGCCATATCATACTAACCGATGCTACTTGTGCTCCTTTAGGAATATTCCATGCTCCGTATGATAATGCTGCAAAACCAATCCCTACAAGTAGTAACCCTAAAGCAAATTTCATTGGCCCTGAAGGGTTAAATTTAGTTTGCCATAGTTTAGAGAATAATGGCGCAAGGGTAATTATAAAGAGTGAATTTAGTACAGAGAACCATGAAGCAGGAACTTCTGTGTTTTCTACAGAAAACTCTCTTACAATCATCCAAATAACAATTCCCCAAATAATTACAAAGCTTGTGGCTAAAACGGCATTTGAAAGCGCAAATGCACTAAAAGTTTTTCTAAATAAAAGCCATAATACCCATGTTATAATTACCATCGGAACAATGGTTATTATGGTATTAATTATTTTAAACGTGTCGGCTGCTGTGCCTTCTAAAGCTCTATCTGTATAATCTCTTGCAAAAATAGTCATAGAACCTCCGGCCTGCTCAAATGCCCACCAGAAGAAAATAGTAAATAAAGCGAATATTGATATTACAAAAATTCTATCTCTTACAACTTTAGATTTTTTTGCTTCGTCTTTTACATCTTCTATATTATCTTCTATTTTATCTAATTGATCTTCTACAACATCATCTAAATCACCTTTCTTTTTTGGTTTAAGACCAATTGCGCCAAAAATATCTTGTGCAAAGTGAAACTGAAGCATTCCTAACAACATAAAAATACCAGCCAATCCAAAACCGTAATGCCACCCAACTTTTTCGCCAATGTAACCGCATAATAAAATTCCTAAGAAAGCGCCGGCATTAATTCCCATATAAAATATTGTGTACCCGGCATCTTTATCTTTATCTTCTGTTTTATAAAGTTTTCCAACGATTGATGAGATATTTGGCTTAAACAATCCGTTACCAAGAATTAGTAATAACAACCCAAGGTAAAAGAAAGCATCTACAAAAACTTCTAACGCCATAGATGCGTGCCCAAGTGTCATTAAAAAAGCACCAACAATTACAGCTTTTCTGTACCCAAGAATTTTATCGGCAATTAATCCTCCAAAAATCGGGGTTAAGTATACTAATCCGGTGTACCAGCCGTATAAAACAAGTGCTTCGCTTCGTTCCCATCCCCATCCGGGATTATCTCCTAATAAAGCAGTAGTTAAAAATAAAACTAGAAGCGCACGCATACCGTAGTAGCTAAAACGCTCCCACATTTCTGTAAAGAACAACACAAATAATCCAGATGGATGTCCTAATACTGTTCTTTGATTAATTTCAGATCCTCCGTACTTAAATTCCATAAGTTTCGTGTTTAGTTAGTATAGTTTGATGGTTTATCCTTTAATTTTTTCTGTTGTTTCTGGCTCTTTAACTTCTTCTTTTTTACCCAGATGCTCATGAATAAAATTTGTCATCTTGGTATATAACTGCAAACGTGTATTACCTCCGTAAATACCATGATTCTTGTCGGGATAAATAGCCATATCAAATTGTTTATTTGCTTGCACAAGTGCCTCTATCATTTGCATGGTATTTTGTACATGCACATTGTCATCGGCTGTACCATGAATTAACAAATATGCTCCTTTTAACTTATCAACATGGTTAATTGGCGAGTTATCATCATATCCTTCCGGATTTTCTTGTGGAGTTTGCATATAGCGCTCTGTATAAATAGTATCGTAAAAACGCCAGTTAGTAACCGGTGCTACTGCTATGGCCATACTAAATACATCATTCCCTTTTAAAATACAATTAGAAGACATGAATCCTCCGTAGCTCCAGCCCCAAATTCCGATTCTGCTTTCATCTATATAAGGTAATGCTCCTAATTGTTTTGCAGCAGCAATTTGATCTTCTACTTCGTATTTTCCTAATTGTTTATAGGTTACTTTTTTAAATTCTGCTCCTTTATAGCCGGTTCCTCTACCATCTACACAAACAACAATGTAGCCTTGTTGTGCCAGCATTTGATACCAATAATCGTTTGTTCCCATCCAACGATTGCTAACTTGCTGAGAGCCCGGACCACTATATTGGTACATAAATAACGGATACTTTTTATTAGGATCAAAATCTGCAGGCTTAATCATCCACATATTAAGTTCATTACCATTAACGGTTATGGTAGAGAACTCTTTAGGTGAAATTTTGTATTCAGAAAGCTTCTCTAACAACGCATTATTATTTACAATTTCTTTGAGCTTTTCACCATCTTTACCACTGTGTAAAGAGTAAGTATATGGCGTGGTTGCATTAGAGAAAGAATTAATAAAATAAGTATAATCTGCACTAAATGTTGCGTGGTTAGTTCCTACAGATGGTGTTAATAGTTTTTTGCCTTTTCCGTTAATACCAATAGTATAAACAGCTCTGTTAATAGAACCTTGTTCTGTAGATTGGTAGTATACTCTACCATTTTTGGGATTAAAACCATAAAAACTGGTTACTTCCCAAGGTCCTTTGGTTACTTGTCTAATTAACTCTCCCGTTTTACTAAAATGGTAAATATGGTTAAACCCATCTTTCTCGCTTGTCCATAAAAAGCTATTATCATTTAAAAATGTTAAGTTATCTGTAACATCTATGTATGCGTCGTCTTTTTCTTCCATTACGGTTTTAACTTCACCATTTAATGCGTTAACAAAAAGCAAACGCAAATGGTTTTGATGCCTGTTCATAACCTGAACGCTAAGGGTGTTGGCATCGTTGGTCCATTTTATTCTTGGAATATAGTATACCTCTCCTAAATCAATGTTGGTAGTTTTACCGGTTATAATATCATAGATATGAAGCGACACCTCTGCATTTTTTTCGCCGGCTTTAGGGTATTTAAAAGTTTGTTGTGTTGGGTACAAGCCATCCCCGTAAACATCCATAGAAAACTCCGGAACATCAGTTTCATCAAACCTAATAAACGCTATTTTAGAACCTTCTTTATTCCAATCAAAAGCTCTAACAAAGCCAAATTCTTCTTCATAAACCCAATCGGTAATTCCGTTTATGATTTTATTTTTTTCGCCATCCGACGTAATTTGAGTAGTAACTCCAGTAGTTAAATCTTTTACATAAAGGTTGTTTTCAAACCCGTAAGCTACATATTTAGCATCCGGAGAAAATGTTGGCTCTTGAATTTTATTTTCTGAAATTAACTGAAGCTGTTTTGTAGCTGTATCATAAACATAGTAAGTTCCTAATCTAGATCTTCTGTAGATAGGTGTTACGTTAGTTGCTAAAATTAATTTAGACTCGTCTTTACTGAAAGTGTATGATGTAAAATATTGTATTTCTTCTAAATCTTGCGATGAAACAATGGTACCAACTTTTTGCAGAGTACTGTAATCGTACTTATCTACAGAAGATGATCTTGTTTCTCTATCAAAATTTAAAACAGCATACTGTTTTCCATTTTTTAACGATCGGAGCACATCCATTCCTTCTGTTCTGAATGCGCCTCCCCAAATTTCTTCTAAATTGATTATTTTTTCTTGTGCGTACGAAGTATAGGTAACTAAAAACAATACCAAAAGAGTGCGTACAAATTGTTTCATATTACTTACAATTGAATTTTAAAACCGTCAAGTTTACTAAATAATTCACAAAAAATTAAACTTTTTTAGTTAAACCCCATCACAATGTTTTTTTGTCATCAAATATTTAGCCAAAGTAATATTGGTTATGTTAATTAGTATCTTTGCGCCTGTATTAATAATTATAAGCTCATGAAACCCGTTTCTGGTTTTTCTAAACTTACTAAAAAAGAGAAAATTAATTGGTTAGCCAATCACTATTTTTCTAATCCGGAGCATGGTATTGCTATTTTAAAAAAATATTGGAATAGCGATTTACAATTGCAAAAATTACACGATGAGTTTATAGAAAACACCCTAACCAATTTCTATTTGCCTTTTGGGGTAGCTCCAAATTTTTTAATAAACAACAAGCTTTACACCATTCCTATGGTAATAGAAGAAAGCTCTGTTGTGGCTGCAGCCAGTAAAGCTGCTAAATTTTGGCTTACTCGTGGCGGATTTAAAACTAAAGTAATCGGTACAGAAAAAATTGGTCAAGTACATTTTATATATAAAGGACGAAAAGAGGCTTTGCAAACATTTTTTAAGATATGTAAACCTGCTTTAATAGCAAATACCAAAGCCATTACTGCAAATATGAATAAGCGCGGTGGAGGTATTTTAGATATTGAACTTGTAGATAAAACTACTGAGTTAGAAAATTACTACCAGCTACATTGCACTTTTGAAACTTTAGATGCAATGGGAGCTAATTTTATTAACTCTTGTTTAGAGCAATTTGCCAAAACGTTTAAAGAACAAGCACAAAAGTTTGAAGATTTTACGGCAGATGAAAAAGAGTTGCAAATTGTTATGAGTATTCTCTCTAACTATGTGCCTAACTGTTTGGTTAGAGCAGAAGTTTCTTGTGAAATACCTGAGTTAAACGAAGATAAAAATATTACTCCGGAAGCTTTTGCCGAAAAATTTGTACAAGCTGTAAATATTGCAAAAGCAGAACCCTACAGAGCCGTTACCCACAACAAAGGAATAATGAACGGCATAGATGCCGTAATTTTAGCTACCGGTAACGATTTTAGAGCTGTAGAAGCCGGTGTTCATGCATATGCTGCTAAATCCGGCAAGTACTCTAGTTTAACACATGCAGAAATAGTAAATAACACGTTTAAATTCTGGATTGAAGTACCTCTGGCTTTGGGTACTGTTGGCGGACTTACAAGTTTACATCCTTTAGTAAAAATTGCATTAGACATTTTACAAAATCCATCAGCCAAAGATTTAATGCAAATTGTTGCTGTTGCCGGATTGGCTCAAAACTTTGCTGCTGTTAGATCGTTAATTACAACCGGAATACAACAAGGGCACATGAAAATGCACTTGCTTAATATTTTAAACCAGCTTCAGGCAACACAAGACGAAAAAGAGCAGGTAATTAATTATTTTAAAGATAAAACTGTTACCCACAGCGAAGTTGTTGCTACTTTACAAAAACTTAGAGCTAAGGTATAATGGCACAGCAATTTTATAGCAACGGAAAACTTTTACTTACTGGAGAGTATGTTGTGTTAGATGGAGCTAAAGCATTGGCACTACCCACAAAACCGGGGCAAAGCCTAACTGTGCAGTATAATGATTCGGGTAAACTTATCTGGGAAAGCTTAGACGAAAACAACAACCCTTGGTTTTCAGAAGCTTTTACTTTAAGCGCTGTTTTTGATGACGGAATAAATACAACTAACAGCATTACATTTAGGTTAATTTGTATTTTAAAAGCAGCCAAAAAGCTTAACCCTGAGTTTTTAACTAATTGTAATGGTGTTAAAGTTACTACAAAGCTTACCTTCCCAAGACTTTGGGGGCTTGGCACCTCTTCTACTCTTATACACAATGTTTCTTTATGGGCAAATGTAAATCCGTATAAATTATTGCGAGAAACCTTTAAAGGCAGTGGTTATGATATTGCTTGTGCCAAGCACAATACCCCAATATTGTATTCACTACAAAATGGTAATCCTACCATAACACCCATAAATTTTAAACCACAATTTTCCAATCAGCTTTTCTTTGTATATCTAAACAAAAAGCAAAGTAGCAAAGACGCTATAGCACATTACAAAACCATTCAGTCTGACGATAAAAAAGAGCTTATTAAGCAAATTTCTGCACTAACAAATACCATTGCTACTACATCATCTATAAACACCTTTAAAGAGGCTATAAATGAGCACGAAAACTTACTTGCCAGTTACTTGAAACTAGAAAAAGTTAAAGACCTTTTTTTTAGTGATTACCCCGGAAGCATAAAAAGTTTAGGTGCCTGGGGAGGCGATTTTGTGCTGGCTACCGGTAACGAGTTTACTCCAATGTATTTTGCCAAAAAAGGGTTTGATGTTGTTATCCCTTTTAACGAATTAATACTATAAAAAAAGCCCCTGCTAAAACAGAGGCTTTTTCGGTTTGGGTTAGTCTATTTTATTAGTAAAAATCTGCTCTATTATCTTCTATCTCTGCAGCTTCACGTAATGCATTGTAAACGGCAGTATTAACTCTTCCTTGGTTTTGAATTTCTACTGATTTAGCATAAGTTAAGTAGTTATCTAATTCTGGTGCCGGAGTTTTTTTAGTAACCTGAATAATATATACCCCGTTTTCTCCTTCTATTAAATCAGACGTTGCTCCTTCTGCTAAACCGAATGCAGTACCAACTACTTTAGGCTCTCTACCGGCTCCAGGAATTGTTGGCGTTTTCATGGTTAAAGCAGATGCTGTACTTACTGCTACATTATTATCTTTAGCAAAGTTTTCTAAAGATTTTCCTTTGTTTTTCTCTATTATTAAAGCAGCTTTCTTTTGCTTGCGTAATATTGGTAATACACGTGCAGATGCATCTTCTACACTTGCTAAACCTTCCTTGGTTTTAGATACTAATTGTACAATTGCGTAGCCGTTGTTTACATTAAAACGCTTTACCTCACCAACTTCTGTGTTTTCATCAAAAGCCCATTGTACAATACCTCTTTGGTTTGGCAGTCCTGGTAAGTTTTCATCTAAAGGTCTAACTTTATTTACCGGGCGTACCACATAATTGTTTTCTTTAGCAAGCTCAGAGAAGTTCTTTTCTGCAGCTTCCATTTCAAATTTAGTTGCTTCGGTAAACAAACTGTTTATAGTTTCTTCAGATGGTTCAATTCTTCTGGCCAATGTAGCAATTTGTACACCAGGGTATGTTGCATCTACTTTTATTACGTGGAAACCAAAATCTGTTTCAACAACATCAATTGCTCCAACCGGCTTACTAAAAATAAAATCATTAAAAGGCTTTACCATTTGCCCTTCCGGAATAAAATCGTACGTTCCCCCTCTGTTTTTAGAGCCCGGATCGTCTGAAAACTCATTAGCTAACGCTGCAAATTTATCCGGATTGCTCTTAAGTTCTTTTGCTAATTCTTGTGCTTTAGCACGAGCTTCTTCTTTAGTGCGCTCAGTCTCTGCGCTGGCACGTTCTGCTCCTTTATAAGCCAATAAAATATGACTGGCCTTAACTGCAGCACGCTCTTTTTTATCTAACATTCTGGTGATTTTAAAGAAGCCTGCATCTTTGTAAGGACCGTAAATTTCTCCTTTGTTAAGGTTAAAAATAGAGTCGGCGTGCTCGTTTGGTAAGTTCTGACGAGTTATATATGCCGAGTTATATTTTATGTCTGAATGTTTAGACAAGAAAGCCTCAACATCTGTTACCGTTTTAAATCCGGCAAGCGTATCGGTTGTACCGGTTGTACTGTTGTACTCTACTGAGTTTTCTAAAAGGGATACAATACTGTTTTTAGCTTCGTTTTCATCTTCTAAAGATGGCTTCTCTTCAAAATAAACGTATTGAATGTTTCTTGAAGCTTCTTCTTTAAACTCGTCTTTATGCTCTTTTATATATTTCTCTATCTCTGATTTGCTTACTGTAATTGTACTATCAGGGATGCTAGTGTAAGGTACTCTCGCAAATTTAATATCTACCTTATCATTTTCCATTTTATAGGCTAGCTCTCCATCTTTTAACGTTGCTCCCACCCCTGCTCTTATAAGGTTAAAATACATTTGCTCTTTTGCGTTTTGTATAAGCGCTTCTTCTTGCAATGTCCAGCCTTGATATGCAACAGGATTGTTTGCTTTTAAATCGGCAATAAACTCTATAAATTTTTGCTCATCAAATAATCCTGCTTCATTTTGAAAAGTAGGATCTTGTGTAAATGCCGGATTATTTTTTATGATGCTAACTATTTGATCTTTTCCAACGTTTATACCAAGATCTTCTATTTGTTGTGATAATAAAACTTGTCTAACTTCTTGGTTCCAAACGGTGTTTACAATTTGGGTTGTAGATACGTTTGTACCAAAACGTCTGGCACTGTTTTCTACCTTTTGCACAAACTCATCACGAGAAATTTTAACTCCGTTAATCTCTCCAACAGTAGTGCCTGCTTTAGGTCCGCTAAAGCTGTTTTTGTTAATTACGTCTCCAATAACAAAAGCAAATAATGCTAATCCGATAATAAGGATTAAAAATAATGATCGTTTTCTGATGCTTTCAAGAACTGCCATCTGTACGTTTTTTATAAAATTCAGTGGGCGAAAATACCATTTTCTACCCAATAATAAAAGTGGTTTAAAAGATAAAATAGCGTGGTTTAGTCTCGCTCTATAATTTTAAGCTGTACAGTATCTATTTTAGTGTTAGATACCTCTAAAATTTTAAACTGATAGTTATCTATGTCAATTACATCGTCTTTTTCGGGAATTTGCGCAGTATGGCTCATTATAAATCCGCCTAACGTTTCGTAGTTTTCACTTTCCGGAATTTCTAATTTGTATTCTTCGTTTAAGTAATCTACCTCTAATCTGGCCGAAAAATTGTATTCTGTTTCGCTTATTTGTTCTTCTAACAACTCTGTGTAATCGTGCTCGTCTTCTATTTCTCCAAAAAGCTCTTCTATAATATCTTCTACTGTAATCATCCCCGATGTACCTCCGTACTCATCTAACACAATAGCAATGCTTTTTCGTTTTTTTGTTAGCGCATTAAGTACATCGCTTATTAACATTGTTTCCGGAACAAATTCTACCGGTTTTAGTACGCTTTTTATGGTTTTGGGTTTTTTAAACATATCAAAAGAATGTACGTACCCAATTATATCATCTACGGTATCCTTGTAGACCATTATTTTAGAATAGCCTGTATCAGAAAAGCGTTTTGTTAAATTTTTGGGGGTTTCGTGAAGTTCTACAGCTTCTATTTCTGTTCTCGGAATCATTACTTCTCTGGCCTTAACTTCAGAGAATTCTAATGCGTTCTGAAATATCTGAATTTCTGAATCTACATCATCGTCTTCATCTACTGCCTCCATCTGTTCTGAGATATAATCGCCCAACTCTACTTTTGTAAATGCTAACTGAACTTGGTCTCCGTTTGTTTTAAAGAGCTTTTTTAAAACCACATCAGACACCCAGATTACAAACTCAGATATTACACTAAACAACAGGTAAAATAAATAGGCCGGTAAGGCAAAAAACTTTAAAAGTGTATTGGCATAAATCTGAAAAAAAACCTTTGGCAAAAACTCTGCTGTTACTAAAATTATTAGTGTAGATATAACTGTTTGGCTAAGCAGCCTAAACTCTGTTAAAAGCAAACTTACAAACTCATATTGCGGTGTAAGTGTGTTAAACCAATTAATAAGCAAATCGCCCATGTAAAACCCATAGACTACCAAAGCTATGTTGTTACCTATTAGCATGGTAGCAATAAATTTTGAAGGCTTTTTGGTTAAACGCCTAAGAATATTGGCCCAAAAACCATCTTGCTTTTTTTCTATTTCTATGTGAATTTTATTAGCAGAGACATAAGCAATCTCCATGCCCGAGAAAAAAGCCGATAACAATAGGCTTATAATGATAATAACGACGGAGTAGTCCATTATTTATTTTTTTCTCGCTCTTGAAACTTTTTGTAGTAATGTCTTTTAAAGAAGAAAAGAAACAGAGAGCCTACGGCCAAAAAAATGAAAATGTATGCGCGTTGGCGATCAGCGTTCCAGAGTCTGAAAACTTCTACTACCGATAAAATTGCGATTACTATATACGCAACACTAAATGTTTTAAAATATTTCATAGTTATTGCTCTTCTATTATTGCAGTACCAGAATTTCTGTGCGAATTTACGCGTGTAAACTCTTTATTAAAATCTATTCCTACTCCAGACATATTTAAATCCGGACTTGTATAAATATAGTTTTTTTCGGTGAAAATCCACTCGTTTTTTTGATCCCAATACAATTGGTTTGCATGAAGTTCTTTACCGTCGTGAGTCTTTAAAATTACATTCCCTTCTAGATTCACCAAATTTGTAGCGTTATATATAATTCCGTAGTCGGCCGTAACGGTACTTTTATTGTTTTGGTCATCAAAAAAGTCTACTTGCAAACCCTCGGGAAATTCTTGATATGGAAAACTCTGATTTGAAAAATCTTTGTTTAACGGACTTTTAAGTATTGCTTTTACCTTACCGGAATCTGTATATGTTAAGGTAAAGTTTTGAGCCACCCCTGCCGGAAACTTTTTAGTTTGCGATAACTGTTGCAGCTCTTTATAATTATTTTGACAAGAAAAAAGCGTTGTCACTATAGCAATAGTGACAACGCCTGCTCTTATGTTTTTAAAGAGATGATTCATATTAGAGGTTAGGAACCTTTACGCTACCGCCTACCCAACAGTTAAACGTAATGGTTTTTCCGGCCATACCAGCCTGGAAAATATCGGCTCTACTAGGTGCTCTTTGCTCGTAGCTATTAGCTGTTGCTTTTGCAGTACCGGCAATAGATGGGTCTACACGAGCTGCTTTTCTAGCCATTTCTGCTGCTTTCCAGTAAATAGCTCTCTTCTCAAAAGGAGTTGAGCCACACTCGTTTGCACTGCTTGCATAAAGGTTAGCAATTAACAAATATGCTTTACCCATAGACGGGTTAAGGTTAATTGCTTTTTGAGCATAATTTCTGGCAGAAGATTTTGCTCCTCTACGCTTTTGAGAAACTGCAATTCTGTAAAGAATTTGAGATTTCTCGTAGTTATCTGTTTCTAACTCTACCGCTCTGTTGTAATGTCCTAGAGCACCTTTAGAGTCTCCGGCTTTTTCTTTAAGAATTCCTAAGTAAAACTCTGAATTAGCCGATGGCTCTAATGCATTCTGCGCCTCTACTAATTTAACAAACAATGGGTCGTCTGTACATTCTTTAGCAAACATTCTACCTACGGCACGCTTAACCCATTTTAAATCACCTTTTTTAGCATCAAAATTCTTTTGGTATAGCGGTATTAAGTTTTCGCAGTTTGCTAATTCACCCAATTTACCATCTATACTTTCTGATATTTTACCAAATGCTTCTGAGTTTACAGTTGCATATCTAAGCTTTCTTTTTTGCTTAGAGTTTAAATTAGCTTCGTCTAAGTCTGCAAACTCATTTAATACTTTAGAAAGCTTCTTGTTTTCTTCGTCTATACGCTCTGTAACATCATCGTAAGTATCAAAAACAGCTTGTAAATCTTTTTTACCTGCTTTATATAAATCTACTAGTGTAGAGAAGTATAAGTATAAAGCTTTAGGGTTTTTAAAGTTCTTACGATCTTCGTTAAATGCTTTATCAAGTACGTTAAAAAGCTCTTCGTCAGAACCTAATTTTTCATCGTACATTAAAATAGCTTTATCAGATAGTACGCTAGCTAAAGTAAATTTATCTTTAAAATATTGGTGAGACTTGTCATAAATCTCCATTAATAAAGTAATACTAGCTTGTTTATCTACACCTTTTTTAATACGGTCTTTTAAGATTTTTTTTCCATCTACATAGGTTGCCGCATGAAGATCCGGACAGTTATCGTATACCATTTTCCATGGGGTGTATGCTGCATCGTAATTTTTAACTTTTACATGCTGATGGAATATTGATAAATTTTGCATACACTCCGGGTTTTGTGCTTGTTGAGCACTCGCATAACCAACAGCCATTAATACGCTAACCGCCAATACGTAAAATTTCTTTTTCATCTCTTTAAATTTTTGGTTAATCAAACTTTCGTTTTAAGAACCACTTATCGTTAAACGATAAACTGATTCTAACATTAAAATAATCTTCTCTAATTAAGTTTTTTTCTGTGGTACCTCTTCTTCCAATTTCAAAACCTAAATTTGCATTAGAAAAACCGGCAACCGGTAAACCTACTCCAAAAGATATGCCAAAGTTGTTTATTGGCTCTCCTTCTATCTCTAAGCCGGTATTATCTAACCTAACTCCTGCCCTGTAAACAACTCTACTCCAGTAACTATTAAATGAGTTGTACTTTGGTATAAAATAACCTCCGGCAGAAAAAGTATAGCCGTCTTTATAATTAATATTCTCTACTTGAATAAAAGGATTGTCAAATTTACTGATTTCTTTAAACTTATACTCTGCTCCAAAAAACCATTTGCGTTCTTGGCCTACTCCTAAACCAAAAGAGGTGTTCATTGGTAATGTTAATTCGGTTTCTTTTAGCCCCAGAGCTTCTAAATCTACCTCTTGTATATCGCGCGGGAAAATTGCACCGTTATCTAAAAGCTGTACAGTAGAAAATGTACGTCTGTTTTCTGAGTTTAATTTAGCTTCGGGAGAAAACGTTACCGTAGAACGCAACGTTAATTTATTATTTATTGGCTGTTTAAAGTTTAACGCAAAATTAAAATCAAAACCGCTTAAATCAGACCTGTTTATTTCTTGTGTTGCTAACTGTACGTTTTCTACACTCTTAATAGTTTCGTTTAGCACATTACCAAAATCGTAATTACCGGTTACACCTACAGAAAACGATTTGTTTAAGGCATATCCCATAGAGAAAAACACCCTATTAATACCTCCTTCACCGCTATATCTGGTGGCTGTTAAACCGGCTGCTTCATTTTGAAGAGTTTCTAAACCGTAGCCTACTGCTGTGTAGGGCAGCACCCCAAAACCAATTGCAGATTTTTGGCTTACCGGAATTCCAATCGCTAAATAATCAAAAGAAGTAGTTTCTTTAGTTTCTTTGGTTTCTGTGGTATTAAACCTGGTTACATTGTGTGTAAGCCCTCCGGTATACGTTGTTAATTTTAAATCTGCATAAGCAGCAGGGTTTTGCAAATTTAAGTGAATACTATCCGTAAAAATGCTTAACCCTCCCATAGACTGGTTTTCTATGGTTCCTTTAAATTTTAATTCACCTATTCCGTAGTATGAATATGGCGATGATGTTCCGTCTTGCGCATAAATTAACCCACCGGCTATAAGCGCCACAACAGTTAAAACCCTTTTTATCATTTAGCGTTTATTGTATTCTAAAATGTAATTCAGACCTTCTAAAAGAAAATTAGAATGGGCAAATATGGTATTTTTTAATCGTTTTGACAAAAAATCAGTGTCTCCACCTGTTAAAATAACTGTTAAATCTTTGTAGCGAGCTTTATACTGAGAAATTGTTGCATCTATTTCGTTAGTTATACCATTAACTACACCACTGTGAATGCTGTTTTGTGTGCTATCTCCAATTAAAAAAGAAATTTGCTCCGGTTCAAGCAATGGCAGGTTTGCTGTAAATTGGTTTAATGCTTTATATCGCATTGTTAATCCGGGAGAAATTGCTCCGCCTAAATACGCCCCATTTTCCGATAAAAAATCGTAGGTAACACAAGTTCCGGCACTTATAATTAACACATTTGTTTGCGAATATTTGTAGTAAGCTGCCGTTACCAAACACATTCTGTCTGTTCCTAGCGTAGTTTTAGTGTTGTACTTGTTAATAAAAGGAATATTGGTTTTAGCAGAAACCTTATACACTTTACAAAATACAGCCAACGCCTTATAATAACGCTCAGAAAGATTGGTAACCGAGCTTACAATGGCTGCATTTATGTTGGGATTTTGTTTAAAAACCGATTCTATTTGTGTTAAAAAACCTTGCTTATTAAACGTTTTTTTTAAAACTAAATCGTTATTTTTAAATACCCCAAGCTTAATAAACGTATTTCCGGCATCTATAACTAAATTCATAACGCATTCAAAATTAATTATCAAAGGTAAAAAACGTAATTTTTTATAAATTTTTTTTGGCGAATATTATTTTTTAAATTTATATTTGCACCCGCAAATGCAACTGGTGCCTTAGCTCAGTTGGTAGAGCAAAGGACTGAAAATCCTTGTGTCCCTGGTTCGATTCCTGGAGGCACCACGTTAAAAAACCCGAACAAATGTTCGGGTTTTTTTGTTGTAATAACCTAACATCTTCACCCTTTATCTTTTCATTATTTTAATTTGTTAGTTTTCAGCTTACTAAATTACTACAGCAAACCTTTTACATTTTATTTGTAAAGTAATTTATATCTTTTCGTCTTAATTAATCAAAAAAATAAAATAGCATCATGCAAAAAACATATTATGATCCGGCCGATTTAAAAAAATTCGGAAAAATAACCGATTGGAATCAAGAATTAGGAGAAAAGTTTTTTGAGTACTACAACAAGGTTTTTGAGGAGGGAACGTTGTCTGCCAGAGAGAAATCGTTAATAGCCTTGGCAGTAGCACATACCATACAGTGCCCATATTGTATAGATGCCTATACCGGAGACGGCTTACAGCGCGGTATTACTAAAGAAGAAATGATGGAAGCCCTACATGTAGCCGGTGCTATTAGAGGAGGTGCATCATTAGTGCACGGTGTACAGATGATGAATAAGTACAATAAGCTTTCAATGTAATTTTAACACAACCCAATGTAAACATGGCCACTAAATCACTTACTGCCAGGCATAACGAACTTGCAAACACAGAGAAACAACTAGAAATATTATCTAACGGTATTTTTAAAAATGGTGAGCTCCCTACCTTTAGCGAGAAATTAAAGCAGCATAACCATTTTCCGCTTAAACCTAAAAAATTAGAAATACTGCAAATTAATGTGGGCTACATGTGTAACCAAGTATGCTCTCATTGCCATGTAGATGCCGGCCCCGATAGAAAAGAAATAATGACCAAAGAAACCATGCAGCAATGCCTGGAAGTTATAAAAAATACAGGTGCTCATACCTTAGATTTAACCGGAGGCGCCCCAGAGATGAACCCTAATTTTAGGTGGTTTGTAGAAGAGGCTTCTAAAGCCGGTATTAAAGATTTTATTGTTCGCTCTAACCTTACCATTATTGTTGCCAATAAAAAATACCACGATTTACCGGAGTTTTTTAAAAAACATAACGTTCATGTGGTTTCTTCGTTACCTTTTTATAAACGAGAAAAAACAGACCGTCAACGTGGTGATGGCGTTTTTGATAAATCCATACAAGCTCTAAAAATGCTAAATGCCGTAGGTTATGGTAAAGAAGGTTCGGGTTTAAAGTTAGATTTAGTGTACAACCCTGCCGGAGCTTTTTTGCCTACCAACCAAGAAGCTATGGAGCGTGATTTTAAAAAAGCACTAAAAGAAGATTTTAATATAGAGTTTAACAACCTGTTTGCGATAACCAACCTTCCTATTAGCAGGTTTTTAGAATATTTAATTGCTTCAGAAAACTATGAAGATTACATGTATGCATTAGTAGATGCTTTTAATCCGGCTGCTGTAGCCAATGTTATGTGTACCAATACGTTATCGGTTAGTTGGGACGGTTGGCTGTACGATTGCGATTTTAACCAAATGTTAGGGTTAAAAGTAGCTAATAAAATAAACCATATATCTAATTATAACGAAACAGAATTACAAAATAGAAACATTGTAATCTCTCAACATTGTTATGGTTGTACTGCCGGTTCAGGTAGTAGCTGCCAAGGAACTGTTGCTTAATTATGAGAACCTGTTTTATTGTTTTAAGTATGTGGCTTACTACGTTTGGATGGGCGCAAGAGTCTATGAATTTGTTATTGAAAACGCTCAATACCGAAAGTGTTCCCTACATTAAAGCTAAAGAATTAGCTGCCAACCTTGAAAATTATGTTATTCTTGATGCCAGAACTATAAAAGAGTTTGAGGTAAGCAGGCTAAAAAATGCACATTTTATAGGTAGCAAAGGTATTTCTTCTAAAAAAATTAAAACCATAATTCCTAATCCGGATACTCCGGTAGTAGTTTATTGTACTTTAGGAGTACGCTCTGAAGATGTAGCTGAAAAGTTGGTTAAAATAGGATTTAGCAATGTTTATAATTTATACGGAGGTATAATAGAATGGAAAAATCAATCCTACCCCATTTATAACAACCAAAATAAACCTACAGATTCAGTACATACTTATTCTTGGTTTTGGGGATTGTATTTAAAAAACGGATATAAAATTTATGACAGATAGCGCTATTATAATTTTTACCAGAAACCCCGAGTTGGGGAAAGTAAAAACACGCCTTGCAAAAACAATTGGTGATACTGCAGCCTTAAACATTTATAAGTTTTTAGTACAGCACACGGTTAATATCACTAAAAATATACCGTGCCAAAAATTTGTTTACTACACTAATTTTATTGACAAAACAGATGTGTGGGATGCTAACATATATCAAAAAAAAATACAGTCTGGTGCTACTTTAGGAGAGCGCATGCATAACGCATTTAAAGATGTATTAAATAGCTATAATAAAGTTATTATAATAGGTACAGACATGTTCGCTTTACGTCAAGAAGATATTGAAAATGCATTTAATGTTTTAGAAACCAACCATGCTGTAATTGGTCCGGCTTTAGATGGTGGTTATTATTTGTTAGGACTTAAAAACCAAATTCCAAAAGATATTTTTAACAACAAACAATGGAGCACAGAAACCGTATTAAAAGATACACTCAACGACTTAAAAAACCATAATGTATATTTGCTTGATGTTAAAAATGATATAGATACTTACGATGATATAAAGGATATAGATATTTTACAATCTTTTATAAAAAAATAAACTTATGACATTAGAACAATTAGAAAAAACTACAGAATATTTACAAGGCAAAGGATTTTTAAACCCGGAGATTGGCGTAGTTTTAGGAAGTGGTTTGGGGCAATTGGTAGAACAAATAGAAAACCCTATTGAAGCGCACTACAACCACATTCCGTTTTTTCCACTGGCAACAGTAGAGTTTCACTCCGGAAAACTAATTTACGGAACATTAGAAAACAAAAAAGTTGTAGTGATGCAAGGGCGTTTTCACCTGTATGAGGGCTACAATTTAATAGATGTTACTTACCCAATTAGAGTTATGCACAAGTTAGGGATTAAGCATTTAATTATTTCTAATGCTGCCGGTGCTATAAATTTAGAATACAAAAAAGGAGATATGATGCTTATAGAAGATCACATAAACCTTCAAGGTGGCTCTCCGTTAGCATTCAAAGATGTTGCCGAGTTTGGTGAGCGTTTTGTAGATATGAGTAATCCTTACGATACTAACATGCGCAACATTTTACAAGAGACTGCAAAAAAAGAAGGTATTACCCTTCATAAAGGTGTTTATGCATCGGTTGTTGGTCCGCAATTAGAAACCAGAGCAGAGTACCGATTTTTAAAAACTATTGGCGCAGATGCCGTAGGCATGAGTACTGTACCCGAGGTAATTGTTGCTAATCATTTAAAATTACCCGTAGTGGCAGTGTCAGTTTTAACAGATGAGTGCGACCCAGATAATTTAAAACCAATAAGCGTTGCAGAAATTATAGAAATTGCAGAACGCACCCAACCCAAAATGATTAAACTCTTTAGAGGGCTTTTACAATCACTTTAGTAAATCAAAAAAAATGAGCTACTTAGAAACCACTAAAAATGTATATAAAGAAGCAGCGTTAACACCAGATGTTGGACTTTGCTGCACCACCAATCCTGTTTGGGAATTACCCGGATTAAAAATTCCAAAAATTATGCAAGACATGAACTATGGTTGCGGGAGCACCGTTCATGCTAGAGATTTGGTAAGAAATCCTAAAATCCTGTACGTAGGTGTTGGTGGCGGAATGGAGCTATTGCAGTTTGCGTATTTTTCTCGTCAAAAAGGAGGTGTAATTGGTGTAGATGTTGTTGATGAAATGCTGGAAGCCTCACGCAAAAACTTTAAAGAAGCCGAAGCATTAAACCCATGGTTTAAAAGCGAGTTTGTAGATTTAAGAAAGGGCGATGCGCTAAACCTCCCCGTAGAAGACAATAGCATTGATGTTGCTGCCCAAAACTGTTTATTTAATATTTTTAAAGAAGATGATTTAAAAAAAGCCATTGCTGAAATGTATAGGGTTTTAAAACCGCACGGGCGCTTAGTTATGAGCGATCCAACTTGCGAGCAGCCCATGAATGAAACCCTTAGAAACGATGAACGTTTACGCGCACTTTGTTTAAGTGGTAGTTTACCCATTGCAGAGTATGTAAAAATGCTTACCGATGCCGGTTTTGGCACCATAGAAATTAGAGCCAGAAAACCCTATAGGATTCTTGATCCTAAAAATTACCCAACAGATGAATTAATTTACATTGAGTCTATAGAGGTAGCAGCTATTAAAGACCCAATGCCCGAAGATGGCCCATGTGTGTTTACAGGTAAAGCGGCTATTTATTTTGGTGAAGATGATTATTTTGATGACGGAAAAGGTCATGTTTTACTAAAAAATCAGCCTCTTGCCATTTGTGATAAAACAGCTTCAGCATTGGCTGCATTAAACCGTGATGATATTTTTATAAGTAAATCTACTTGGCATTACGATGGTGGCGGATGCTGCTAAAAAAACTTAAAAAAACCTAATACTTACTCAAACAGCTATAAACTTAACAGTATTATGAAAAAACTTTTTTTGTTATTTATACTTGTTAGTCCTACGTTATTTTTTGCACAAGCTCAATCAGAAAAAATGTATGGCACCTGGAACACCATATTAACCAACTATAACCTAAACGAAAAATGGTTTTTATTTAATGAATTTCAGATTAGACGCACCAATTTTATGACCGATTGGCAACAGTTTATTGTAAGACCATCAATTAACTACAGAGCCAACGAAACCGTAACTTTTACAGCCGGATATTCGTATATAAAAAACTATTCTGACGCATTTGATGCTCAAGAAAATAACGTTTGGGAAGAAGTACAATTACAACACAGCTCAGGACAATCTAAATTTAAGCATCGCTTTAGGTTTGAGCAACGTTTTATAGAACAGTTTGCAGAAACTGCCTTGGGTGTTTATGAAAAGGTAGATACTGATTTTTCTATGCGATGGCGCTATCGTATAACATGGAGCTTACCTCTTTTTTCCATAAAAAACAAAAAACTATCGTTTACTGTTTTTGATGAAATTTGGTTTTTAACAGGAAAAAAAGTTGTCCCAAGAGATTTTAATCAAAATTGGTTTTATGTTGGGGTATCGTATCCAATACTTAACAAAACATCTTTAAGCATTGGTTACATGAATGACTATGGTAAAATTGGTGATGATTTATTTAGAGACAATAACGTAATACAAACCACATTAAAATTTAGCCTAAATTAAGGCATGGAAAAATACCTAAACATAATAGAAAACTCATACAAAGGGTATTTTAATTATTTAAAACACGAAATAACCACTTTAGATTGGGACAACTATTTTTATGGTCTCATAATTATCTCTGTTGTTGTTTGGCTTTTAGAACTTTTGTTCCCGTGGCGTAAAAATCAGCCTGTTTTTAGGAAAGATTTTTGGCTGGACACCTTTTACATGTTCTTTAATTTTTTTCTGTTAAACTTAATAGTTTTAATTGCACTTTCTAATACTGCAGCGCAACTGTTTAATGATTTGCTGAGTGTTTTTGGCGTACAACTATCAGATTTTCAAATTGTAAATATTGGGCAACTGCCAAAGTGGTTAGGGCTAACTATTTTTTTCTTGGTAAGTGATTTTGTTCAGTGGAACACCCACAGGCTATTGCACCGTGTGCCGGCACTTTGGAACTTTCATAAGGTACACCATTCTGTAAAACAAATGGGGTTTGCTGCCCATTTACGTTATCACTGGATGGAGCCCGTTGTATATAAATCTTTACTGTATATTCCTATTGCAATAATAGGTGGTTTTAATGCACAAGATGTAGCAATTGTACACTTTTTTGCTTTAGCAATTGGCCATTTAAACCACGCCAATTTGGGGTGGGATTACGGGTTTTTAAAATACATTTTTAACAATCCTATAATGCATATTTGGCATCATGCTAAACACTTACCTCAACATGCAAGGTATGGAGTTAACTTCGGACTAACATTAAGTATTTGGGATTACATTTTTAAAACAGATTACATACCACATTCCGGCAGAGATATTGAGCTTGGGTTTGAAGGAGACGAAACTTTTCCGGAAGATTTTATAAACCAAGAGCTATACCCTTTATCTAAAAAAAAGAGTGATTAGAAACATTGTAATATTTGGTATTGTTTTATTTTTTGGATTTACAGCAACTTCCCAAAAAGTTAATCACGCACTGTTTGATGTTGTTTTAAGTGAGTATGTTTCTGAAAACGGATCGGTTAACTATGCTAAGCTATCAGAAAACAAAAAACAGCTTCATGCATATTTAAATGAACTTGTAAAAAACAGCCCGAAAACTACTTGGGCTAAAGAAGAAAAGTTAGCCTACTGGATTAATGCTTACAATGCTTTTACCTTAAAAGTTGTAATAGATAATTACCCAATAAAAAGCATTAAGGATATAGACAATGTGTGGCACAAAAAATTTATTCCAATAAATGGCAATCTTATTTCTTTACATTATATAGAACATACCGTTTTACGTAACCTAAACGAGCCCAGAATTCATTTTGCCATCAATTGTGCATCGGCCTCTTGCCCTAAGCTACTCACAACAGCTTATTTGCCTGAAAAAATATACCAACAATTAGATTTTGCCACTAAAGCATTTATAACAGACACATCGAAAAACAAGATAACAGCTACACAATTAAAACTATCTAAAATTTTTAAATGGTATAAGAATGATTTTGATGTAGCCGGTGGTGTTGTTACCTTTATACAAAAGTATTCTGATATTGAGATTTCTGATGCTGTTAAAATTAGTTATCTACCTTACGATTGGCAGTTAAATGAATAAGATTTCTGTTATTATTCCGGTTTTAAACGAAGCAGAGAATTTAAAACAATTACTGCCTTATTTAGCTGCAAATAGCACCAACTTTATTAACGAAATTATTATTGTAGATGGAGGCAGTACAGATAATACCGTTACTATTGCAAAATCTTATAAGCACGTTACTGTATTAAGCTCTAAAAAAGGAAGGGCTAACCAAATGAATGCAGGTGCAATTGCAGCTAAATCAAATATACTATACTTTTTGCATGCAGATACCTTTCCGCCAGAGGGGTTTGATGCTCGTATTGTTAACTACGTAAATAAAGGGTTTACTGCCGGATGTTTTAGGTTAAAATTTAACAGCAAACATTGGGTTTTAAGGCTATCACAATGGTTTACCAGATTTAACCTGAGAATTTGCAGGGGTGGCGACCAATCTTTGTTTGTTACGCAAGGCATTTTTAAATCTTTAAATGGTTTTAACCCGGCTTATGTTATATACGAAGATTGCGAGTTTATAAACAGACTTTATAAAGCCAGTACATTTAAAGTTATTCCTGATTATGTAACTACCTCTGCCCGCAAATACAGTAAAAATGGTACGGTAAAATTGCAATTTCATTTTGCTGTAATTCATTTGTTGTATTGGTTAGGTGCTTCACCTAAAAACCTATATAATTACTACAAAAAAAATATCGTTGCCTAATAGGGTTTTAATCCTTACTTTTAGCTCAGATTAATCATATTTAATGTGTACTATGGATTATAAGCCAAAGAAAACTCAAGATATTATAGACAATAAGCTACTTAGCGAACGAAAAGTGTTTTTATGGGGGCAGGTAGACGATGATTCTGCCAAGCATGTAATAGATCGTTTATTGTATTTAGATTTACTAGAAAACAAAGAAATTCAGTTAATAATTAACAGCCCGGGAGGTTATGTAACTTCCGGATTTGCTATTTACGATACTATTAAAGCTCTAAAAAGCCCGGTATCTACCATTTGTACAGGGCTTGCAGCTTCTATGGGCTCTATTTTGCTTTCTGCCGGAGAAAAAGGCAGACGTTTTATTTACCCACATGCTAAGGTAATGATTCATCAGCCTAGTGGCGGAGCAAGAGGTCAAGCTTCTAACATAGAAATTCAAGCTCGCGAAATTTTAAAAACTAAAGAGCTTGGTGCTAAAATTTTAGCCGAAAATTGCGGTCAAACAGTAGAAAAAGTAATGAAAGATTTTGATAGAGATTATTGGATGGATGCCAAAGAATCTCTTGAGTATGGTATTGTAGATGGTATACTGTAATTAATACCTTCTGTAAACTTGTTTAATAAGATCTTCAGCCGGTTTATTCTGTGGAGTAAATCGGCTGTCTTTTGTTGGGTTAATGGTTCTGTAACCATCAAACCATTTCCATAAAAACCCGCCGGCAAACCATGTTTCACTCCAAAAAACATCATACAAAGCAGAAAGCGCATTTACTTGTGCTGTAGCGTTTACTTGATTGTTTTCTCTGCTAAAATCCCAAGGTTTTTTTGCAGTATAATCTACACTTCTGTAACCATACTCTGTAAATAAAATTGGTTTTTTTAAACTGTCTGAAACCGCTTTTATTAGTTTTTTATAGGGCTGCCAAGCAGTAATAAGCTCTTGCTTGGTTGGTGTTTTACTACTACTTAGCGGAAAATAGGCATCGATTCCTATATAATCTAACTTGTGTAAAAAAGGCACTTGGTTAAAACAATCCCAGTTCTCTGCATAGGTAAGTTTTCCTGAGTAAACCTTTTTAATTTTATTAATTAATGAATTCCAAAACTCTGGTCGTTCTTTTACAAAAATTTCTAGTTCTGTACCAATACAAAAAAGAGCAACTTTATGCTCTTCTGCCAGTTTAGCAAACTCTAAAATATAGTTCTCGTAGTTTTTTTTGAATGTTATCCATTCTTTATCAGAAGGCATAGATATTGTTCCGGTAAACACACCTCTCCATATCCAAATTTGTGGCTTTAACATAATTTTAAACCCTCTATTGTTAAAGAGTTCTATTGTTTTGCTAACCCCTTCTTTTCGTTCTCCCCACCATTGTCTATCTACATTAAAAACTAAAGCCGATGTATCTTTTTTTTGCATAAAAGCAAATGGCATTATAGCCACCCAATTAGCATTAACTTTTTCTACAGGTGTTATGTGATTTTTGTTAATGGGTTTAGGACCTCCCACAAAACTAATTCCGTTAATTTTCTCGGTAGGATACTCTAATCCGCATGCCGTAAAAAGCAGCACTATAATAAGTGGCTTTAATGTTTTCATCTTAAAAAATATCTCTAAATTTAGTGAAACTAAAAATTAAGATTAAGTTTTTTATTTTTTTCCGACCAACTTTTCAAGTAAACTAAGCCTATATGGAGCATGTTGTAATAATTGGTAATGGTATATCTGGTATTACTGCAGCCAGACATATTAGAAAATTATCTAACAAAAAAATTACTGTTATCTCTGCAGAAACTGATTATTTTTTTTCGAGAACTGCCCTAATGTATGTGTACATGGGACATATGAAATTTGAACACACGCAACCCTACGAAAATTGGTTCTGGAAAAAAAACAATATTAATTTAATAAAAGCCTTTGTAACCCATATAGACACTGAAAAGAATACCTTAAAATTAGATAATAACCAAACGTTAACATATAGTAAACTTATTTTAGCAACCGGAAGTAAGCCCAATAAATTTGGGTGGCCCGGTGAAGATTTAAAAGGTGTACAAGGTCTATACAGTAAACAAGATTTAGATAGTTTAGAGAAATATGCTCCCAATAACCAGATATGCAAAAGAGCCGTAATAGTTGGTGGTGGTTTAATAGGCATTGAGCTTGCAGAGATGCTTTCTACCAGAAACATACCTGTTACGTTTTTGGTTAGAGAACGTAGTTTTTGGAATGGAGTGCTCCCCAAAGAAGAATCTGAAATGGTAAACAGGCATATTCTAGAACATCATATAGATTTGCGCTTGGGGGTAAATTTGCAAGAGATTAAAGCTGATGAATCCGGGTATGCAAAATCGGTAGTTATAAAAGAAACCGGAGAAGAAATACCATGTAATTTTGTTGGGCTCACAGCAGGTGTGTCTCCTAATATTGACTTTTTAAAACAAACGCCTATAGAAACCGATAAAGGTATTTTGGTAAATAGGTATCTAGAAACCAACATCCCGAACATTTATGCCATTGGTGACTGTGCACAACAAAGAGAACCCATAGAGTATAGAAAACCTGTTGAAGCCGTTTGGTACACAGGTAGAATGATGGGCGAAACTGTTGCGCATACCATTTGTGGAAACAGAACTCCTTACAATCCGGGACCTTGGTTTAATTCGGCTAAATTTTTTGATATAGAATATCAAACTTACGGTTGGGTTTGGGCAACAAAAAAACCTTACGAAGAACAATTTTATTGGGAACATAAAAGTGGTAAAAAAAGTATTAGAATTGCTTTTGATAAACACTCGCAAAAATTTCTTGGCATTATTGCCATGGGAATACGATTAAAGCACGATTTCTTTGATCGTGTTTTGCGTGAAGAAAAATCTGTATCGTATGTTTTATCTAATTTAGAAAAAGCAAATTTTGACCCTGAGTTTTTTAATGCATTCGAAAAAAGTTTTAAATCAGCATTCTTTGCTCAAAGTAAATAACTGTTTATGAATAATTCGGCTAAAAATATAATTATAAGTACTACACCTAAAGCCTTAACTATAGTGCAAAAATTAGCGGTTGTTTTAGGAATGTTGGGCGTGGGTATTTTAACCTTGTCTTTAACCAATGTGCAGTTTCCTAACAAAAGCTTTTTTTTGTGGTTATCTATTTTTTGTATTGGTTTAGGCATCATGATTTTTTCTAACAATGCTTACCTAAACAAACCAGAAGGAATAAAAAATAATGGTGTTTGGTTTAAGTCTATCTCATCTAAAGGGCTTATAGGATGGATTACTGCTGTTGCACTTACACTTTTTTATGTAGCACTTTATTGGTTTCCTGAGTATTTAGGCTTGCAAGCTAATGGTAATCATACCGGTATTATTGCATTATTTGACCCTTTAAGCAGAATTTTAAGTGGTAACCCTGCCAGCCAATGGTTTGTGTATGGCACATTATACACAGTAGCTATTTTATTTTTTGGATATAAGTTTATTTTAAAATATCGGCATAATAAATATCAAATAAACAGAACCATATCGGTTATGTTTTTTCAGTTAGCTTTTGCCTTTTTAATTCCGGAATTTATGGCCAAACTTAACTACCCGTATTACGATTTAAAAAATATGTGGCCACTTAATTATTATTTCTTTTTTGATTGGAATATTAAAGGCTTTTTAAATAGCGGTACCGTTGGCTTAGCCATGTTAATTTTCGGAATAGCCTCTATTTTTATAATATCACCTATTCTTACTTATTTTTATGGTAAACGTTGGTATTGCAGTTGGGTTTGCGGTTGTGGCGGATTGGCAGAAACTGCAGGAGACCCATTTAGGCATCTTTCCAGTAAAAAACTTAGCGCCTGGAAACTAGAGCGATGGCTTATACACTTAGTATTAGTTTTTGCTGTTGTAATGACCATTGCCGTTGTGTACTCTTTTTTAGGCAAAAACCCAAAACAAAGTATTATAACACAATCTCAATTTATTTGGGGTGTTGTAATTTTTTTAACTGCATTAATTACAGCTATTTTTTATTACAAACGTAAAGAGTTAAATAAAGATGCACAGTATGCCGCTATATCAATATTTGCAATAGTAATAGGCACACTATTAATTGGTCATTTTTCTGATGCTCGTTCAATTTTCTTTATTGATACACTTACACTCAGAAAAACATATGGTTTTTTAATAGGTGCAGCTTTCTCGGGAGTAATTGGTGTTGGGTTTTACCCAATTTTTGGAAGTAGAGTTTGGTGCAGATTTGGTTGCCCAATGGCTGCTATTTTGGGAATACAACAACGGTTATTTTCACGATTTAGAATAACAACCAATGGCGGTCAATGTATTTCTTGCGGTAATTGCTCTGTTTATTGCGAAATGGGTATAGATGTTAGAGCGTATGCCCAAAAAGGCGAAAATATTATTCGTGCCAGTTGTGTAGGATGCGGTATTTGTAGTGCTGTTTGCCCTAGAGGAGTTTTAAAATTAGAAAACGGACCGTTGACTGATAGAATTACACAAGTAAAGTATCCTTTAGGAAATAACTTAAAATAAGTACTTAGTTTAAAAATAATTACCAATCTCATTAAAGTAATAGAGGCTTGTATAAGTTTTATTATTGGTAATTTTAAAAAACATGCTTATTAAGTAGTTGTATTATTCTCCAGATTTGTTGTTTCTTTACACTCCA
The DNA here is from genome assembly GCF_055387725.1 of Lutaonella thermophila. Classification (NCBI taxonomy): domain Bacteria; kingdom Pseudomonadati; phylum Bacteroidota; class Flavobacteriia; order Flavobacteriales; family Flavobacteriaceae; genus Lutaonella; species Lutaonella thermophila. The sequence continues at coordinate 960,917 of NZ_AP043783.1, read as the reverse complement.
ATAAACCTAACATACTTTTTTAAACTAAAGCTAATTGCTTACCCAACCAATGCCAGTAATAAAAGTTATTATTCCTGCTTATAACGAAGCCAACTCAATAGGTAAAGTAATTGCAGAAATTCCGGAAATTGTAGATGAAATTATTGTTGTAAACAACAACTCTACAGATCAAACAGTTGCAGAAGCACAAAAAGCCGGAGCCACTGTTCTTACCGAAAACAAAAGAGGTTATGGTTATGCTTGCCTTAAAGGAATAAATTACATAAACTCGCAATCCAAAAAGCCCGATATAATCGTATTTATAGATGGGGATTATTCTGATTACCCGGAAGAATTAACAAAAGTGGTAGCACCAATTATTGAGCAAGACATAGACCTGGTTATAGGGGCTAGAACAAAACAACTTAGAGAAAAAAATGCAATGACTCCGCAACAGGTTTTTGGTAATTGGTTGGCTACTTTTTTAATGCGTATTATTTTTAATGCTAAATTTACCGATTTGGGTCCGTTTAGAGCCATTAAATATAATAAGCTTTTAGCTCTGAATATGACCGATAAAACTTACGGCTGGACAGTAGAGATGCAGCTAAAAGCATTGCGCCAAAAATATGCATATACCGAAGTACCAGTACGTTACAAAAAAAGAATTGGAGTCTCAAAAGTTTCAGGAACCATAAAAGGTACTATCTTTGCAGCCGTAAAGATATTAGGTTGGATCTTTAAATATAGTTTTAAATAAATGAATTTAATTATTTCGTACATCATCATTGCTATTTACAGCACCGCGCTGTTGCTTATCTTTTTTTACAGTTTGGCTCAGCTTAATCTGTTAATTAATTACTTAAGCTACAAACGTAAAGAACAAGAAGCGCCAAAGTTTAATTTGTTAGACCCAACCCAAATTCCTTACGTTACGGTACAATTGCCTATTTATAACGAAGAGTATGTTGTTGGTAGGCTATTAGAAAATATTTCAAAATTAGAGTACCCAAAAAACAAACTAGAAATTCAGGTTCTTGACGATTCTACAGACGACTCTGTTAAAGAAACAGCCCGATTAATTAAAGAGCTGCAAGAAACAGGGTTAGATATAAAGCACATTAGAAGAGAAAATAGAGTTGGCTTTAAAGCAGGTGCATTAAAAGAGGGGCTTAAAGTTGCCAAAGGCGAGTTTATTGCCATTTTTGATGCCGATTTCTTGCCGGAACCGGATTGGTTAAAGAAAACCGTTCCTTATTTTAAAGATCCTCAAATTGGCGTAGTTCAAACCCGTTGGGGACACCTAAACAGAGACTACTCTTTACTTACTAAAATACAAGCCTTTGCCTTAGATGCGCATTTTACGTTAGAGCAAGTAGGACGTAATGCTAAAGGGCATTTTATTAATTTTAATGGCACAGCAGGTATTTGGAGAAAACAATGTATAGAAGATGCTGGAAACTGGGAAGGCGATACTCTTACCGAAGACTTAGATTTAAGCTATCGAGCTCAGCTTAAAAACTGGAAATTTAAGTATTTAGAAGATGTAGAAACTCCTGCCGAGCTTCCTGTTGTTATTAGTGCTGCGCGCTCACAACAATTTAGATGGAACAAAGGAGGTGCAGAAAACTTCAGAAAAACCGTTTGGAGTGTTATTACCGCTAAAAACATTCCGTTTAAAACTAAGTTTCATGGTGTTATGCATTTATTAAACAGCACTATGTTTTTATGTGTTTTTACAGTTGCCATACTAAGTATTCCTATGCTGTACATTAAAAACACATATGGGCATTTAGACTGGGTTTTTGAGCTTACAAGCTTCTTTATTGTAAGTACCATAATCTTGTTTATTTGCTACTGGTTTACCTATAAAAGTATTCAAGGAAGCGGATTCGATAATTTTATAGATTATATTAAGCTGTTTTTTAGCTTCTTTTCTGTGGCGCTTGGTTTCTCATTACACAACACAGTTGCCGTACTTGAAGGGCATATGGGTAAACGAAGCGAATTTGTTAGAACACCTAAATTTAACATTCAAAGTTTAAAAGACTCCTGGAAAGGCAACAAATATATAACTAACAACCTATCACCAAACACTATACTTGAAGGTATTTTAGCTATTTATTTTTTATTTGGTATGTATAGTGCTATACCTTTAAATGATTTTGGTTTATTTCCTTTTCATTTTATGCTTTTTGTAGGGTTTGGTTATGTTTTCATGAAATCGCTTACAGCTAAAGCGTAATGCTTACGTATTTAAAGCTAAATAAAACACCTCTTTTAACAGTTTTTTTAAGTATAGTATTTTATGTAAGCTTTGCCTATTATTTAGATCGAGCCGATTTTATAAAACTTTGCAGCCTTTATGTTGCACTTTTTTACTTTGCTTTTAAGCTCATAAAAATAACCGGTAATAATTTTACTTTTTTATTAATTGCCGGAATAGTTTTTAGGTTAGTATTTATTGCTGCAACCCCAAACTTATCTCAAGATTTTTATAGATTTATTTGGGATGGAAAGCTCCTTTTACAAGGAATTAATCCTTATCAATACACTCCAGATTTTTTAATTACAACCGCTAACTTTAATGATGCTTACTTGCTTCATGAAAAAATGGGATGGCTCAGCGCATCTCATTATTCAAACTATCCTCCTTTAGCACAACTATATTTTGCACTCTCCGTTTTAATGGGGCTTAAAACTATTACAGGAAGTGTAATTGTTATGAGATTACTGCTAATTTTAGCTGACATTGGAATTTTAATATATGCGAAAAAAATACTTGAAAAGTTTAACCTCCCCAAGCAAACGTTATTTTGGTATTTTTTAAATCCTTTAATTATTATAGAAATTACAGGCAACCTTCACTTTGAAGCCCTAATGCTATTATTGTTAAGCATTGCCATTTACTATTTAGCAATAAAAAATAATTACCTTTCTGTAGTTGCATTTTCCGGGGCTGTTTTGGTTAAACTACTGCCTTTAGTTCTCTTACCAATTATATGGCGTTATTTAGGGTTAAAAAAGGGATTTATTTATTGCTTAGGGGTAATAGTAATTAGCATTAGTACGTTTATGCTTTTTACACCTTTACAACTACTAGACAATTATGCCCAAACATTGTCTCTTTGGTTTATAAACTTTGAGTTTAATGCAAGCATTTACTATTTAGTTAGAGAAATCGGGATGCATATTACCGGCTATAATATTATTAAAACTGCCGGACCTATATTATCTGTAATAACACTTTTAATAATATTGGCAATTACATTAAAGAAACCCGTACTCTCTGTACAGCAACTTTTTAAAGTAAGCACCTTAGCTATTACTGTGTATTTATTTTTTGCTACAACTGTACACCCATGGTATTTAAGCACGCTTTTACTACTATGTGTTTTTTGTAATTATAAATACCCTTATTTATGGAGTTTGCTAATAATTTTAAGCTACATAACATACAGCAACCCACTATACGAAGAAAATTTATGGATGGTAACATTACAATACACTCTTGTTTACAGTTTGTTTATTTATGAGCTTGTTTTTAAAAAAAGTGAAACTATTGCGCACTAAGCTTTTTTGTTAACTGCAGCAAAAAACAGATTTACAAAATATAGAATTTGGACAGCAAAAAACACAAAACACGATAAAAGCAATACTTGGTCTTCTACCAGAATAGTTTCATAAACATGTTTGTTACGTGCATCATAAGTATTTATAACAAAAAGTTTTGGGAAATAAATGCCCAGTAAAGCTAACAATGTAAAAAACAAGTGTATAGCTGTTAGTAAAAACGACAACTCTTTTTTTAATGTTATTACTATAAAATATCCTAGCCCGCAAAGTAGTAACCAAAATCCGATTGGAATAGTAAGTGTAAATACACTAATTACTAAATACCAATCACTAACAGAGAAATCTGCTGTGGTATCTTTTACAAGCATACAGAAACTCAAAACAAGTAATACGTAAAACCATACCACGAAATGAGGTTTTCGTAATATGATTTCTTTGAGTTTCATTATAGCATTCTTAAGTTAATAATCTCTTGTTCTGTTAAAAATCTCCAATGCCCTCGTGGTAAGTCTTTCTTAGTAAGTCCGGCAAAAACTACTCTATCTAATTTAATAACTTGATATCCTAAATGTTCAAAAATTCGCCTAACAATTCGGTTTCTGCCGCTATGTAGTTTTACTCCTACTTCTTTTTTGGAAGCATTCTCAATATACGAAATTTCATCAACATGTATTGGCCCGTCTTCTAAAATCAAGCCTTCTTCTATTTTCTTAAAATCGTCTGATTTTAAATTTTTATCTAATACAACATGGTAAATTTTACGAACTCCATGCTTTGGATGTGTTAATTTTTTTGCCAAATCACCATCATTAGTAAATAATAGCAATCCGGTAGTGTTTCTGTCTAATCTACCAACAGGTACAAGTCTGGTTTTAGAGGCTTTAGACACTAGTTCCATAACTGTACGCCTTCCTTTCTCATCTTTTGTAGTTGTAATAAACCCTTTAGGTTTATTTAAAAGAATATATTCTTTTTTCTCGGGTGTAATCACTTTACCGTCAAACTTCACTACATCGGTTGGTTTAACTTTATAACCCATTTCTGTAACAGGCTTATCGTTAACCGTTACACTTCCGGCAGCTATATAAATATCTGCATCACGTCTTGAGCAAATTCCAGAGTTAGCAATGTATTTGTTTAGTCTGATTAATTTACTTTCTTGAGAATTGTTTCCTCTTTGGGTATTTTTTTTAATTGGAGCGTTCCCTCTTGCAAAACTTCTCTTTTTTGCACCTCCTCCTTGTCTTCCAGAGAATTTTCCTCTGCTTCTATCTGATCTGCTCATAAATTTTATGCTAAATTTTCGTGCAAAGGTACGTAATTAATTATCGTTAATTTGTAACGTGCTTTGTCTATCTGTATTTATTATAAGTTTTGTAACGTCAGGTCTTGAATAATGACCAACAGGATCAAAATTCTGACGTTCTTCCAGGACTCTGCTGTATGTAAGTGTTTTTACAATTAATGTTTCTTTATTACACACAGGCTCAATAATCCACTCGCCATCCGGTCCGGCTATACAGCTTCCTCCATTAGCAAGTATATCTGGTGCTTTATGCAAAATTTTATCTAAATGTGGTGTGTTTTCGGGGAAATCTTCTTTTCTCATTAATCCTGATACAGAAATCACATACGACCTTGATTCTCTAGCAATAAAACGTGTTATATCTTGTGTATTGTGTTTACTTCCGGGCCACACTGCTATATGTAAATTTTCTCCTTGCGCATATAGGGCTGCTCTGGGTAAAGGCATCCAATTTTCCCAACAGTTTAGCCCTCCAACAGAAAACTGTTTTAATGCATGCACTTTAAGTCCGTGGCCGTCTCCGGGAGACCATGTTAATCGTTCATCATAAGTAGGTTGCAGTTTTCTGTGAACAGATTTAATCTCTCCGTATTGATCTATATAAACTAATGATGCATAAATACTATGCCCTCCTCTATCTAAAGGGCGTTCTATAATTCCTAAATAAACGGCTATTTTGTATTGCTTGGCTAAAAAACATATCTCGTTTAAATCTCCTTTTTCTATCTGAACAGCATTCATTACATAATGTGCATGTAGCTCTTTATTTACTTGCGTATTCCAAGCTGCACCATCGGTAAGTGCTAACCAAAAAGGATACCCGGGCAATAAAGCTTCTCCAAACACAACCAACTCTACCCCTTGCTTCCCGGCTTCTATTATATATTTTTTTATTTTCTGAAGGGTCTCTTGTTTGTTAAGCCAAACCGGTGCCATCTGCGCTAACCCCACTGTGAGAGTACTTAAACTCATAACACTTTATTTAAAACCAAATTAATATCTATCAACAAAATACTAAAAACACCTAAAACAATAATGCTTTTTAAAATGTTATGCAGCCAAACGTATTGTTTTTTACTGGTAGATTTCCAGAGTAATCCTAAAAATAAAATTAAAAGCACTGTACTCACATAAAAATATAAGTACATATAACCCACGTTAAAGTATTTTATAAGTAAAAAAATAGGTAGCAAGGTTATTAAAACAAAAAAGGTGATAATTTTTTTTGATGTTTTTTCGCCGTAAAGTATGGGTATGGTTTTATAATCTAGCAATAAATCTCCTTTAATGTTCTCTAAGTCTTTTACAAATTCTCTTATTAAAATTAAAAGAAAAAGATAGGTGGCATGTACAAAAATTACCAAATCAAAATTCTTGTAATAAATAAACACCACGAAAAATGGTGTAATTGCCAAGATTGCAGATACTATATTACCAACAAAAGCAATCCTTTTTAATTTGTGCGAGTAAAGCCAAATACCAAAAATATATGCCGAAAAAAACAGTACTGCTCTGAACGATACGTAACTGGCAAACAAAACAGAAAGCATATTTAAAATAAAGTACCCACTTAATTTTGTTCGCTGGCTAACCATGCGGTCTAACATAGACTTTCTGGGTCTGTTTATTAAATCTTTTTCAGAGTCGTAAAAGTTATTAATAATATAGCCTGCAGCAATTGCTAAAGCAGATGCGGTTACCAGCACAAATAAATTGGGGTCTAACACCACTTGTCGTAACGGTCTGTTATGTGCCAATATATAAACTGAAGCTAAATATTGAGCCAAGGTTATAATTAAAATATTATAACCCCTAACAACAGAAAACAAGCTAAATAGCTTAATGAGTAGTTGTTTATTTTTTTGGGTAAACATGTGGTGTTTTAGAAGTTGTACACCACCTCTAATTTATGTCCTTTTAAAGCTTTTTTTGTTTTTTCAATATCTTGGGTAAATCCTAAAATGTACCCTCCACCACCAGAACCACATAATTTGAGGTAGTATTCTCCGGTTTCAATGCCTCTTTTCCATAGATCATGAAACTGCTTCGGAATCATTGGCTTAAAATTATCAAACACTACATTAGACAGTTGTCTTAAATTAGAAAACAACGATTTTACATCGCCTTTTAAAAAATCGTCGACACAAGCATCTGTATGTTTAATAAATTGATCTTTGAGCATTTGTCTGAAGCCTTCGTGCTTCATGTTTTCCATAAATATCTGAACCATAGGAGCGGTCTCTCCTGTAGTACCACTATCTAATAAAAACACTGCTCCTTTGCCTTGCTTTTGAGACGGAATTCCGGTAGGCTCAATATTATCTTTAGAATTAATTAAAATTGGTATGCTTAAATAACTGTTTAGCGGGTCTAATCCGGAAGATTTTCCGTGAAAAAACGACTCCATTTCTCCAAAAATGTTTTTAAGTTTTAGGAGTTTTTCACGGGTTAAATTTTCTAAAACTGTTATTTTATTAAACGCATACTTATCGTAAACTGCAGCAACCAAAGCCCCACTACTACCAACTCCATATCCTTGAGGTATAGAGCTATCAAAATACATCCCGGCCGCAATATCTTCTCTTAGCTTTTTTAAATCAAACTGAACTAAATCGGGTTGTTTATTGGTAAGTGCTTCTAAATAATCAGCAAACTTTTTTAAGTTCTCATTAGATGCTTTTGCCTTGGCAGATAAATTATTATCTACTTTAAGCGCTCCATTGTAAAAATTATACGGTATAGAAAGCCCTTTAGAGTCTTTTATAATACCGTACTCCCCGAATAGAAGAATTTTTGAATAAAAAAGCGGTCCTTTCATATTTTTTTTTGGGACTAATAACGTTATTAAAACTACAATTTTTTTGCTCCCAATCCAATTTTATCGCAAATATATTGCCCCCCTTCACAATATGCAACTAATTCATTCTTAATGAAATGGTAAATTTTATCTTTTTCATTATCAGGATATAAAACATGAACATTTGCTCCGGCATCTAACGTAAAGCAAATATTGCTTTGGGTTGCCTCTCTAAACTGCCAAATTGCATTAATTATACTTAGTGTGTTAGGATGCATTAAAATGTAATACGGAGAGGATGTCATCATCATAGCGTGTAAGGTAAGTGCCTCTAACTCTACCACATTAATAAATGTTTGTAGATCTCCTTCTTCTAAAGCAGTTAATAATTTACTTAAATTATGATGTGCTTGGTTAAATCTTTGCTCTGCAAAAGGATGGTTATGCATTAAATTATGCCCGGCACTACTACTTACTTTTTTTTGTCCTTTATCTACCAATAAAATAGTATCATGAAAAGTGTTAAAAATAGGATCTATTTTATTTTGCAAAGGCTCTCCATATAAATTTGTACTATTATTTACAGCTTTGTGTTTGCCCCAAACAACAAGTGGCCCTGTTACGCTTCTGCAAGCACTGCCAGATCCTAAACGAGCTAAAAAAGATGCTTTTTTATTAAAGTAGCTATTGGTTATAGCAGGATTTATCTCTTTTTCTATACTCATTAAACACAGTGCCAATGCACTCATACTACTTGCAGATGATGCTATGCCACTGCTATGCGGGAAAGAGTTTGAGGTTTGAATTGTAAAATGGTAGTTTTTTATAAAAGGTATATAGGGTGAAATCCTTGTGAAAAACTGCGCTATTTTAGGCCTAAAAGACGGTTTTTCTTCTCCTTCAAAAAATAAATCAAAACTAAAATTATCTGTAGCCTTTTCTAAAGGTTTATAATTAACTGTAGTAGTGGTTGTACTCTTGCTTAATGTAAAACTAACTGATGGGTTAGCCGGTATTTGATTTTCTTTTTTTCCCCAATATTTTACCAGTGCTATGTTACTGGGTGCTTGCCATGTAATTTTTCCTTCAGGCAAGACTTTGGGCATGTTATCAAATAAAAAATCGTTTTCCTGCATAAAAAACTTTTTTTGCAAATATACTTCTATATCAGGCAGTAAACCTTACAATTAAATAAATTATTACTTTAGTGGTAAACCTAAATAATCTTTCTTGACCAAAAAAGTAAGGCATATAGGTATCGCCGTTTTAGTTTGTTTAGCTGTTGGCTATATGTCTGGCTATGCAACACAAAGCTCAGTTTCTGATTGGTATGTTGCTTTAAATAAACCCTCTTTTAATCCGCCTAATTGGATTTTTGGTCCGGTTTGGACAGTACTTTATATTTTAATGGGAGTTGCAGCCGGATTGGTGTGGAGTAAAGGGTTTTACCATATTTGGGTTAAAACAGCATTATATCATTTTGGGTTTCAGTTGCTTTTTAATGCAATGTGGAGCATAGTGTTTTTTGGCTTTAAAGCACCGTTTTGGGCACTAATTATAATAGTAGCTCTCGTATTGCTAATTGTATTAACCATTAAATGGTTTAAAGTGGTTAGTAAAGTTGCTGCTTATTTATTGTATCCTTATTTAGCTTGGGTGCTATTTGCAACAGCTTTAAATTTTATGATTTGGAAACTGAATTAACAGCAATAGCTTTAGCTGCTAAGTAAGCACCTGTCCATGCGTTTTGAAAGTTAAATCCGCCGGTAATTGCATCTATATCTAACACTTCTCCGGCAAAGTACAACGAATCAAAAAGCTTACTTTTAAATGTTTTAAAGTCAACTTCTTTTAAGCTAACACCTCCGGCAGTTACAAACTCTTCTTTAAATGTACTTTTCCCGGTAACGTTAAATTCGCATTGAGTTAATTGATTGGCTAAGATTCTTATTTGTTGTTTACTTATTTCTGCCCATGTTAGTGTTTCCGGTATAGCTGCTGCATTAACTAAAGATTGCCACAAACGTTTTGGAATTGAAAAAGCATTGTTAGCATAAATTGTTTTACCGGGTGTTTTTTGTTTTAATGAAATTAAAATTTCTTCGGCTTCATACGTACCAGTATCGTTTAACCAATTAACTACCAAAGTAAAGTTGTACTTTTTGGTATTTAACTCTCTTGCTCCCCATGCAGATAGTTTTAGTATTGCCGGACCACTTAACCCCCAGTGCGTTATTAAAACTGCTCCTTGGGCAAATAATTTACTTTGTTTTATTTGTGCTGTTGCATTAACTGCTATTCCTGCTAAGTTTTTTATACGATTGTCTTTTATATTGAATGTAAAAAGCGATGGGACCGGATTTACTATCGTATGACCTAATTTAGCCAACATATTCCAGATTTTATCACTACTCCCTGTTGCAATTACAACAGAATCTGCATATATGGTTTTAGTTGTTGTTGTAACTTCCCAAATACCTTCCGGATTTTGCTGTAATGCTGTTACACCTTCTTTAGTTAGTAATGTTATTTTGTGTTTATTAACCAAATCAATAAAACAATCTATAATACTCTGCGAATTATTTGACTTAGGAAAAACTCGCCCATCTTCCTCAATTTTTAAAGGCACTCCTCTATCTTGAAACCAAGCCATAGTGTCTCCGCTACAAAACTGATAAAACGGACCAATGAGTTCTTTTTCTCCTCTCGGATAATTTTTTGCCAGCTCTTTAGGGTTGAATTCTGCATGGGTAACGTTACATCTGCCCCCACCTGAAACTTTTACCTTTTGTAGTACATTTTTACTTTTTTCTACAATGGTTACAGTAAGATTTGGATTTAACTCTGCAATATTGATTGCTGCAAAAAAACCGGCAGCACCACCACCTACTATTAAAACATTAGTTTTCATGAACACGTTCCGGATAGTCTGTTATTATTCCATCTACTCCCCACTCTTTAAATCTTGCAATATCTTTGGGCTTGTTTACTGTAAAAACATGCACTTTAAATCCTTCCTGGTGCATTTTTTTTAATATTGGTTCTGAAAGTAAATTATAGTCTACATGAATTGCAACAGCGTTAATTTCTTTTGCAAATAAAATAGCTTCTTCCGGATTGCTTTCTGTTAAAACAGCAACAGGTATTTGCGGACTTAAAAGTTTAAATTTCTTTAACTCTTCCCAATTAAAACTCGAAACCAAAAAATCATCGGGAGCATAGGGGGTTTTTTGTATATATCTGTTTAAAATAAACGAAACATTGCTCGCCGTACTTTTTCCTTTTAGCTCAATATTTAACGCAACTTTCTTTTTAACTGTGTTTAATACATCTTGGAGGGTTGGAATAGCATATTCCCCTGCTACTTTATATTGAGTGAGCTGTTTATACGTATAGTCAGATATTTTTCCTTTACCATTAGTGGTTCTATTTAATGTGGTGTCGTGCATAAGTACAATTTCTCCACTACTACATTTATGGACATCAAATTCTACCATTTGTGCTCCAAGTTCTATTGCTTTCTCTATAGATTGTATAGTGTTTTCTGCAACATGCCCTTTTGCTCCACGGTGACCAATACTAATGGTTTTATTTTTCATTTTGTTGCAACTAATTAATAATAAAAAAGCCAAGCAGTAAAGTTTAAACTTACTCATAACCTTTTTACTTTTTAAGGCTCAAAAATAGTGTTTTATGTAATGTTAATTAAGGCTACATTTTAAATTTAAATTGATTCTGCTTGTAATATTATACATGTTAATATGCTCTATTTCATTATATTAGTAAAACTATTAACCAATTAAAACTTTACAAATGTTTTCTAAAACTAACATTATTGCAACGCTTGTAACAGGGTTATGGGCGTTTTTTGGAGGTTATTTGCTTTGGGGTATTTTAGGTGAATCCCTAATGATGGATCATCTGGGTTCTGCTTCTGGTGTAATGAAAGAAACGCCAGATTTTGTTCACTTAACACTGGGCTGCTTAATTTTAGCTTTTATTTTTTGCATTATTTATTCTAAATGGGCCAGAGGAATGCACAGTGCTTCACAAGGTGCTCAATTTGGTCTTTGGCTCGGTCTTCTGTCTGGTGTAGGAGAAGGTTTAATAGATTTTGCTACAGCAAATATTTTAACCTTAACCGGTACTCTTTTAAATGCAGTAATTTATATTATTTACTTTTTAGTGATGGGTATATTAGCCAGCATGGTTTACGGCAAAGTGAAGTCTGAATAATGTAGCATATACCATAACTTAAAAAAGGCTTCAAGCGTGAACTTGAAGCCTTTTTTTGTGTTTATTGTTTTATTAAGATTTTATAGTCCCACGGTGAAAGTTTTATTTGAAAATCAGGATTTAATTCTATTTTTTCATCCGATAAGTAGTCTGTAAAAACTCCCGAGGTATTTACTTTTACTAACACAGTATCTTTAGAAAAATTGGCAAGATACATTACTGTATGGTTGTTTTTACTTCTTGTGAAAGCTAAAATAGCTTCGTCGTTATTAGTTTCAATTCTGTTGTAAGAAGCCTTATTTTTACCACCATTTAAAGCCGGATTGTTATTTTTTAAAGCTCCCAGTTTAACTAATAGCGGCCACATTTTACCTTTGGTTTTTGGAATACTGTCTTTTTCAAAAAATTTAAGCCTGTGCTGCATATCATATTCCTGTCCGGAATAAATTAAAGGCATTCCTGGAGCTAAATATGTTAAGGCTTGCATGGCTTGAGCTGCTTCTCCCATGCGCTCATAAACTGTACCGTTCCATGAATTTTCATCGTGGTTGGTTATAAAATTCATTAAAATATCATCGGCTTCATATTGCTCACTCATTTTTTGCATATAAGTATCCCACTCAGCTACTGTTTTCTTTCCTTGTGCTATTTCGTTCATTATATGGTGTCCTTCCCAAGCATAAGCCATATCAAATAAATTATCTTTTAGTAATTCTGGCTCCCATGCTTCTGCTAGCATAAATAACGACTTTTTTTCGCGTAGTTGCGGAATTGCTTCTTCCCAGAAATCTAACGGTACTGAACCTGCCACATCACATCTAAAACCATCTACATTTTCTTCTGTAATCCAGTACATCATATCTGCAATCATAGCCTTTCTAAGCTCTTTATTATCGTAATTTAAATCGGCTACGTCTGTCCAATCCGTTCCTTCCGGGTGTATAATTTCTCCTTCTTCGTTTTTAGTATAAAATTCCGGATTGGTAGTTATCCATTTGTGGTCCCATCCAGTATGGTTTGGCACCCAATCTAAGATTACATATATGCCATTTTCGTGAGCGGTTTTAATAAGCTCTCTAAAATCTTCTATTGTGCCAAATTCGGGGTTTATTTTAGTAAAATCTGATACAGCATAATAACTGCCAAGGTATTTTTTTCTTTCTTCCGGATCTTCTATATCTTCTACCATTAAATCGCCTTTGGCTTTTCTGTTAGTTTCTGAAATTGGAAAAATTGGCATAAGCCATATTACCTTTACTCCTAACTCTTTAAGTTGAGGGATATCTTTTGTGAAAGCATCAAAAGTACCTTCGGGGGAGTACTGCCTAATATTTGCTTCGTAAATTACTGCTGTTTCCATCATACTATTAGAAACAGGCTCTATGGCTTGTGCGGTTTCCTTAGCAACTTTTTTTTCTTGCTCTTTACATGAAAACGATAGTAAAACAGCCAATAGTACGCATAGTTTTTTCATAGTGTGTTGTTTTTGGTTGTGCTTAGTTTATTTTTTTATAACAAGTTCAAAGTCATTTGGTTTTACAGTAACGCCTTCAAAAATTAACTCCTTGTCAGATGTGTTAATAATAAGCGTTGCTTGTTCATTAAAATAGGTTCTTTTTATAATTAATGCATTATCTGAAGCTTCTACTATTTTAGTTGAACCATACTGCAGCGCCATCGAATTACGTCGTGTTTTTACAAGGTTTGCAACTTTCTGCTTTAATTGTTGCTCGTGCTTATTAAGCCCTGTAAAGCGCATCATTTTTCTGTTGTCGGGGTCGTTCCCACCAATACTACCATACTCATCTCCGTAATAAATACATGGAATTCCCGGAATAGCCATATTAAAGGCTTGCAACATTGCTAATTTATTGTAGGCAGTGGTGTCGCTCATACCAATCTTACGTGTCCAGCCTGCTTTTTTTGCGTCTTCATCAAACCTAACATCCCCCGAGGCGTAACTTATAAATCTTGCTCTGTCTTGATTACCCGATATATTGCCCATTAAATGATGATAGCCATAATATTGTAATGATTTTTGTAAGGTGGCAGCCAAGTGCTGAAACCCTGTTTCGTTTTTTGCAAAGGCCTGTACAGCTGCATCATATAAATTAAAATCAAACTGAGCATCGAGCATACCGGTGTTTACATAACTTCTAATCAGGTCCGGACTTCCGTAGGTTTCTCCTATTTGAAAAATAGGCCTATTGGTGCGTTGTTTAATTTTTTTGGTGAGCGTTCTCCAAAATTCAAGTTGAATGTGTTTTGTAGCATCATGCCTAAACCCATCTAAATTGTAATTAGTAACCCAATAAGCTGCAGAGTCTGTCATTTTCTCAACCACTTCGGGTTTACTAAAATCTAACGTTGGCATAAAGGTATCAAACCAAGTGGTTAGCCTATGTTCATCCCACTTTTCTGTATTTAATGTACCATCCGGAAGGTATAAATTGGTAGCCCATTCAGGATGTTTTTTGTATAAAGGATGCTCTTCATGAACATGGTTAGCTACATAATCTAAAATTACATTAATATTACGCTTATGTGCTTCTTGTATTAACTCTCTAAACACATCCTCATTACCAAATCTGTAGTCTATTTTAGTATTGCTAATGGGCCAATAACCATGATACCCCGAAAATTTTGTTAACGGATCCGGCCATAAGCCGTAAGCTCCTTCAGGGTTCTGAGTAATAGGAGATAGCCAAATGGTATTTATACCGAGTTCTGTGAAGTATCCTTCTTTAATTTTTAATAGCACTCCCTCTAAATCACCACCATAATAATTAGCTTTGGGATGAATGCTATCATTTTGCACTTTTTTTGTGTTTGAAGGGTTCCCGTCTTTAAACCTATCTACCATTAAAAAGTACATTACTTGGGTATGAAAATCTGTACGTGTAAGCTTGGTAGCATCGGTAATTATTTTCCCTTCTTCCAGAGGAATTAAAACATCGTTCCCTCTACCAAATTTATTGGCTGTATAAACTCGTATATGGGAACGTTTAGCAGTGTTATTGGGTATGTTAATAGTTATAGACGTTGTTCCGTTTTCATCAAAAAAAGAATCAACTAAAACATTATCTGAATATACTAATGCTGTGTTAATAGGGTTGGCACTTGTAAGTGTAAATGCTTTCTCTGTAAAAGTACTTGTGCTAACAAAAGGAACACTATCTTGGTATGTTTCTATAGCCAATACAGAATTTATACCTCCCATACCATTACTAACCTGATTGGTGTTTGTTGGATCTGGCTGCTCTACACCATCTATCTCAAGCACATATTGGTGGTTTCCGGGGTATACATATGTAGTATATTCCCATAAACTATCTTTAAAGGTTAGCGGTAGTAATTGCCAATTGCTAAACTCTCCTTTAACCTTAACGGTTTTATATTGTTTGTTGCTATCCGGAATAGCAATGGTTACTTGTTTTTTATTGCTTTTAAAAACAGGAATATCGTTTGCAACACCATTAGTATAAACTCTTAAATTGGTTACATCCGGTGTAGTTTTAGAAACCTTAATTACTGCTTTTTTATTTTCGTTTATAAGTTTAACAGAACTTGATTTATGTGTTTTTACAGAATCTATAACAGATGTATCTAAAAAATAATCAGACAAGAAAATGGTGTCTTGTTGCTGCTTAAGGTAAATGGGGGTTGCCATCCCTTTTATTACAGATGGCTGCCAATTGCTTTTTTTAGACTGACATCCAATTAGTAAAAAAATGAAAATAAGGGAGGCTATTTTTTTCATGATGGCTGATGTGTTTTGGTTTAGTTAATTTCTATTATCATAGATGATTTTCCGGGTATTTTTAGTTTTTGCTGCAAGCTTATTGTTTTATCTGTAATAACCTCGTAGCCACTTTTAGCATCTTTCAGCATTTCGGTAAACCTATCTAATTTAATTTCTTGGTCTTTTGGGTTGTTATTAATAATTACCATAACCCTATCTGAATCATTGTACCTAAAGTAAACATACACGTTATTGTGTGGTACAAATTGCATGGTTTTACCCGTATGTATTACTTTTTTGTTTTTTCGCCAGTTAAACAGTTTTTTTGTGAAATTAAAATATTGGTTTTGTAATGCGGTACGACCGGTTTCTGTAAAAGCATTATTAGTATCGCCAGGCCAGCCTCCAGGGAAATCACGTCGTATATCTCCATCTCCTTTTTTGTCTCTGTTTCCCATCATACCAATCTCATCTCCATAATAAAATTGGGGTATTCCTCTAACAGTTGTAATTAATGTAATTACCATTTTGTACTTGTTAAAGTCGCCCTTGTAAATTTCATTAATTCTGTTGGTATCGTGATTTCCGGCAAAAACTAAAATGTTATTAATATCCGGATAAAGAAAATCGTTTACAAAGTTTTCATAGGCTCTAACCATACCTTTATCCCATCCTTGCTCATCTTCATTAAACATTACCATTATAGCATCATGCAAGGTAAAATCCATAACACTTGGCAGATATGAGTTATAGCTGTCTATAGCACCAATTTTACTGTCTTTTTGCCAATACGCAATTTGGGCTTGGTTGTGCATCCAAACTTCACCTACTATGTTAAAGTTTGGATACTCGTCCATAATTGCTTTAGTCCATTTTGCAATTGCTTCTTTATCGTTATACGAATAGGTGTCTACTCTAAACCCGTCTAAATTGGCATATTCAATCCACCAAATAGCGTTTTGTGTAATGTATTTAAGTAGTAAAGGATTGCTTTGGTTCATGTCTGGCATGGTGGTATCAAACCAACCATTCATACATGCTTCTGAATCATGTTTAGAGGCATTAGCATCAAACTGGGTTGTCATTCTGTAATTACTACGCTGAAAACCGTTTTCGCCATTTTCCCAATAATGAATCCAATCTTTGGTAGGCAAATCTTTAATTATCCAGTGTTTACTCCCCCAATGATTGGTAACATAGTCCATTATAAGTTTCATATCACGTTTATGCATCTCTGCTGCCAAGCGCTTATAATCTTCATTAGTACCATAACGAGGATCTATTTTATATAAATCGCTTTGTGCATAGGTATGATATGAATATGTAGGTTCGTTATCTTCTAACATTGGAGTGCTCCAAATGGCTGTTGCACCAAGTTCTTTAATGTAATCTAAGTGATTAATTATACCTTGAATGTCTCCTCCGTGTCTTCCTCCATTAAATTCTCTATTTGCTTTTTCAACTGTATCATCTGTACTGTCATTATCCGGATTGCCATTGGCAAACCTATCGGGCATTAGTAAATAGATTACATCACTAGAATCAAACCCTTTTCTGAGTGCAGAGCCTTCTCTTCTTTTTTTGAGTTCGTAGGACAGATTCTGTATTGTTTTACCATTATCTTTAACCTTTATGGCAACGTTTTTTGGCGAAACATTTTGAATATTTATAGTAACGAAAAGGTAGTTTGGATTCTCGGTTTTACGAACATTAACTACTTTAATTTCTGATGGAAACTCTAGCTCGTATTGAGCAATATTATCTCCGTAAAATAGTAATTGAAGTTCGGGGTTTTTCATGTTGCTCCACCAAAATGGGGGCTCTACCTTACTTATTTGAGCTTCTAAAAAAAAGCTATTAATAATTAGTAATACTAAAACTATCCTTTTCATTACCTAAGTATTTTGTGTTTTATACCGTAACCAAATTGTTAGGTTCTATTGTAATTAACTTTCCGTTTACTTCAAGTTGTAACGGTGTGGTTCCTTCTAACTCAAACTTAGTGTCGTTTTTACAAACTTTTACTTTTAAAATCTGGTTTCTAAAGTTTACTTTAAACGAATATGCCTCCCATTGATCCGGTATTTGTGGCGTAAAACTTAATGTGTTATTTTTAACTCTCATGCCTCCAAACCCTTCTACAATACTCATCCAAGTTCCTGCCATAGAGGTAATGTGTAAGCCTTCGTGAACTTCTTTATTATAGTCGTCTAAATCTAACCTAGATGTTCTTAAATAAAATGTATAGGCTTGGTCCTTTCTTCTAAGTTTGGCTGCCAATATGCTATGAACACATGGTGAAAGTGAGCTTTCGTGAACTGTAAAAGGTTCGTAAAAATCAAAATGACGTTCTATCTCCGGAGTTGTAAAATGATCTTCAAAGAAGTAAAATCCTTGTAAAACATCAGCTTGTTTAATGTATGGTGAGCGCAAAATTCTGTCCCAACTCCATTTTTGGTTAATAGGTCTTTCTGATTGAGGTAAATCGGCAACGGTTGTCATTTCTTTATCTAAAAAACCATCTTGCTGCAAGAAAACCTGATGCTTCTCTGAATACGGAAAATAGATGTTATTGGCTACCTCTTTCCAGTTTTGCATTTCTGTTTCAGAGAGTTTTACTTTATTAATTACTCGGGCGTAATCTGTTGGATATTCTTCTTTAACTTTTTGTATGTTCTCTAAAGCATATTCTATGCACCAGCGTGCTATGTAATTTGTATACCAATTATTATTTACATTGTTTTCATACTCATTAGGGCCGGTAACTCCTAAAATTACATACTGTTGTTTTTCTTCAGAAAAATTAACGCGTTGATGCCAAAAACGAGCTATACCTATTAATACTTCAAGCCCTTTTTCGGGTATATAACTGTAGTCTCCTGTATACCTATGGTAATTGTAAATTGCATATGCAATAGCTCCGTTTCTGTGAATTTCTTCGAAAGTAATCTCCCATTCATTATGGCATTCTTCTCCATTCATGGTTACCATTGGGTATAATGCTGCACCGTTAGAAAAGCCCAGTTTCTCTGCATTTTCTATGGCTTTTTCTAAATGATTATACCTATACGTTAATAGATTTCTGGCAACTTGTTGGTCTTTTGTTGCCATATAAAATGGTAGGCAATATGCTTCTGTATCCCAGTAGGTGCTACCGCCATATTTTTCGCCGGTAAATCCTTTTGGACCAATGTTTAATCTTGCATCTTTACCTAAGTAGGTTTGATTAAGCTGATATATATTAAACCTAATACCTTGTTGTGCTTTTACATCGCCGGAAATAGTAATATCTGCCATATCCCAAATCTTGCACCAAGCTTCTTTTTGCATTTGCAACAGTTTATTAAAGCCAATTGCAGCAGCTTTTTGTAGCACTTTGGTTGAAGCTTGCAGCAACTTATCTTTTGGGTGGTTTAGTGATACTGTGTATCCTCCAAACTTAACTAAGCTAACAGTTTGGTTAGCTTTAATATTGTAGTTGTACTCAAAAACTATACGCTCATCTACTGTTTCATGTTGTTTTACTTGGGGTTGTTGTACCCCATCTATATAAACATTTGTTAGCATTCCCGTACACACATGAAAATCTGTTTTCATGGTTCGAGAAATTATAAATGCCATGTTGTCTTGCTGAGAAATTTTTAGTGTTTCCCAAAACTTATCATCCCAATTACTATCTTCATTTTTAATACCTCCGTCTAAATAAGGTTTAAAGGTAATTTGGGCAGCAGTATTTAAAGGTGTAATCTGGTACTGTATTGCACCAACCTCATCTATATCTAAACTCAGAAAGCGTTTGGCGCTAACTGCTACGGTAACATCGTTAGGAAGGGTTGCCGTAAAAGTACGTAACAACCATCCTTCTTTCATGTTTAGTTCTCTTTTAAAGTTTTTTATCTCTTTGCAAGTATGCAAGTCTAATTGAACGTTGTTCACATATACGTTAATCCCAATCCAATTTGGTGCATTTAACACTTTAGCAAAGTATTCTGGGTATCCGTTTTTCCACCAACCTACACGTGTTTTATCGGGGTAGTAAACTCCTGCAATATAACTTCCTTGAAAAGTTGGTCCGGAATAGTGCTCCTCAAAATTAGCTCTCTGCCCCATTGCTCCGTTTCCTAAGCTAAACAAACTCTCTGAGGCTTTAACTTTAGACGCATCGAAACCTTCTTCTATAATAGACCACTCGTTTGGTATGATATAATCTTGATTCATCTTTTTACTAATCAGTTTACATTAATCTGCTTCTACAATACTTATTTTATTAGTTGTTTTTTTGGGGGATGTTTTATGATTTGGTCTAAAAATTCTGGTGTTATCTCTGTAAAGTTTTCAAAAACGTAATCTGCTTGTTTTAAAATTTCTTTATTGCCAATACCAATAGAAATCATGTTAGCAGTATTGGCTGCCTGAATTCCGGCAACAGAATCTTCAAAAACTACGCATTGCTCCGGAGGTAATTGTAATAATTTAGCAGCTTTTAAAAATACTTCAGGATTTGGTTTTGCTTTCTCTACTTCATTTCCATCAACTATTGCTTCAAAAAAAACTAACAAATCTACTTTTCTTAAAATAGTTTTAGCATTCTTACTCGCAGAGCCTAAAGCAATAGGTTGTTTTTGTTTTTTTAAATACGTAAGTGTTTGTATAACATTTGGCAACACCTCTTTTTGAGTCATTTTGTCTATAAAACTCAGGTAATCGTTGTTTTTAAGTGCCATGAGTTCCATAAACTTATCTTCTGATACTTCTTTGTTTCCCCAGGCAAGTATTTTTTTTAAAGATGCTACCCTGCTTACTCCTTTTAATTGTTCGTTTTGTGCTTCGGTAAAATCAATTCCAATGCTGTTAGCCAATTTTTTCCAGGCTAGAAAATGATACTTGGCAGTATCTACAATTACACCATCTAAATCAAATATAAATCCTTTACTATTCATTTATTTCTATTGTGGCTTTATCATCTACTGTTAACGATAATACTCCGGCAAGAATCATCGAAACTCCTCCTATTACTAAAGCATATACCGGTTGGTTGTTAAAAAACTTTGCTACTAAAAAGCCTAGTATAGATGCTGCTACTAATTGCGGAATTACAATAAAGAAATTAAATACACCCATATAATATCCCATTTTTGAAGCCGGTAAAGAGCCTGATAGCATTGCATACGGAATGGATAGAATACTTGCCCAAGCAATACCTACACCAATCATTGGTAACCACTCTAATGTTAAAACACCCGGTGTTTTTATAAAGTAAATAGAGAGCAATCCGAAGCCTCCGGCTACTAAGGCTAAAAAGTGGGTAAACTTTCTGCTGGTTTTTTTTGCTAAAACCGGTAATAAAAAAGCAACTAAAGCAGCTATAATGTTATAGTTTGCAAACATTTCTCCAACTTGATTTGCTCCGGTATTATAAGCAACAGAAGTTGTATCGGTTGTGTTATAAATATGTTCTGTTACAGCTCCGGTGGTATATATCCACATAGAGAATAGTGCAAACCAAGAGAAAAATTGTACCCATGCCAGCTGTTTCATCACTTTTGGCATAGACTGAAAATCGTTAACAATGATTACAAAACCATTTTTTATGTTTTCTTTACGTTGCAATAGCCCAGATATAAGCATTGCAAGTCCTCCTAAACCAACTAACCCAACAGTTAATACATATAAATCTTTTTTTAGGTTAAAGTGGTAAACCAAATACGTAGAAATTGCAGAAATGAGTAATGTGATTACGCCTTTTTTAATGTGATTTTTTCCATTAGAAACATACCATTCTATAGGCTTTTTTTCTTTTTTAAATTCATCTCCTTCTTCGGCTTCAAAAACCTTCATTTCTTCCGGAGAATATTCTTTAGACCTGATAACTGTCCAGAGTACAGCTGTAAAAAAAGCTATACCTCCAATATAAAATGAGTATTTAACAGAGTCTGGGATTACGCCTTCAGGAGCTGTATTGGCTACTCCAAAATATGTTAAAATTAATGGTAATTTAGAAGCTACATATGCCCCAATACCTATAAAAAAACTTTGCATTGCAAAACCTTTGGTTCGCTGGTGGTCTGGCAAATTATCTCCCACAAAAGCTCTAAAAGGCTCCATAGAGATGTTTATAGAGGCATCCATTATCCATAACATTCCGGCAGCAAACCAAAGTGTTGGAGAGTTTGGCATTACAAACAAGGCTGCAGAGGCTAAAATTGCCCCTACTAAAAAATAAGGTCTACGACGTCCTAAGGTTTTGTGCCAGGTTCTATCACTAAAATACCCTACAATAGGTTGAACAATTAACCCTGTTAGTGGTGCAGCAACCCACAGAATAGGAATATCGTCTATTTCTGCTCCTAAGGTTTGAAAAATTCTACTAACGTTGGCATTTTGGAGAGCAAAACCCATTTGAATTCCTAAGAAACCGAAACTCATGTTCCAAATTTCCCAGAAACCCAGTGTTCGCTTTTTCATAATAGTATGTTTAGATTAATACTATTTTGATAAGCGCTGTACTTATCAAAACTTACACGGGTGAGAAGTAAAAATATAAGTTTTGATTGGGGTAAAGATAGTATTTTTTTTATTTGAACAACAAAATCAAAGTTTTTTTGTAGACTCTCGTTCTATTAACGAGGTCTTAATAATCTCTACAAAACAAGCGTCTTCATCTACACGTTCTTCTAGTTTATCTATTAACATTTTAGCTGCAATTTCACCCATTTCTATACCATGCTGTGCTACTGTGGTTAACGTTGGTGTAGCATGTTTAGAGAGTATCCCGTCTGTAAATCCTATAAACGAAATATCTTCCGGTATAGAGAAGCCTCTTTTTTGAGCAATTTTCATCCCTGTAACAGCAAAAAGCTCATTTACTGCAAAAACAGCATCGAATTTTTGATTATTAAATAGTTCGGCTATAGCTTTCTCGCAGTTTTCTATATCTTCTATTTTTAAAATCAAATCTTCGTTTACTTCTATTCCGGCATCTTGTAGTGCTTTCATATAACCTAAGGTTCTAAGCATTCCTACACTCACATAATCTACCGTTGTAATGAGTGCTATTTTTTTACATCCGGTTTTAATTAAATGGTTTACGGCTTCGTAAGCTCCTTGCGCGTCATCTATTATAACTTTATCACAATAAATATCATCAGAAACTCTATCAAACATTACCAACGGCATTCCTTGGTCTATAACTTCGGTTAGATGATGGAAGTCTTTTTTGGCTTGGGTTTCTTTAGAGAGCGATATAATAAATCCGTCTATACTACCATTGGCTAACATCTCCATGTTTACCACCTCTTTATCAAAAGATTCATCAGATAGGCAAACAATTACATTGTATCCTCTGGCATTAGCTTCACGCTCTATTCCGGTAATTACGGTAGTGAAAAAGTGGTGTACAATTTCAGGAATAATAACGCCAATGTTTTTGGTTCGTTTATTCTTTAAACTAATGGCAATATTATTAGGCTTGTAGTTGTAGAGTTTTGCAAAAGCTTGTATCTTTTCTCTGGTATCTTTACTGATTTCTTTACTGTTTCGTAACGCTTTTGAAACGGTAGAAACAGAAACATCTAATTCTTTAGCTATTTGCTTAAAGGTAATTTTCTTTCTCATTAATATATAATTGATAATCTATCAATAAACCATAGCATTTACTAACAATATGGTAATCTTTCGGGTTCTAAATTACAAATTTATCAGGTTTAAAAAGTTATTAACACGAAAACGTTTTCATAGGTTTTCGAAAACGTTTTCATAACTATAGTTATTAAGGTAGGCCTAATTTTAACATTAAATTTACCTACATTTAACTGTGAGAAGTAAAAATATAACGCAAAAATTAGCTAACAAAATTAATTGTAACGTATGGAAAAATTACGAAAGTACATCCTAATTTTGACGCTATGTATTCCGTTAGGAATGGTAGCTCAAACTGTTAGTGGTGTAGTAACCGAGCAAGGCACAAATACCCCTTTGCCCGGAGTAAATATTGTTGTTAAGGGAACCACAACTGGTACAACTTCTGATTTTGACGGTAATTATCAAATTGAAGCCAATCAAGGAGATGTATTAGTGTTCTCTTACATAGGTTTTAAAACTCTAGAAGTTACCGTTACCGGCTCTACACTTAATGTAAGTATGCAAGAAGATAGAGCTAAACTAGATGAGGTTGTTGTTATTGGATATGGTAGTACTACCAAGCAAGACGCAACAGGAGCGGTGCAAAAAATTGATTCTGAAGAGTTTAACAAAGGAGCTATTGTTTCTCCGGAAGCATTACTTTCCGGTAAATCTGCCGGTGTCAGAATAACCTCTGGCGGTGGTCAACCCGGTGGTGGTGCAGAAATTAGAATTAGAGGTGGAGCCTCTATTTCTGCCAGTAATGACCCGCTTATTGTAGTAGATGGTATTCCGTTAGATCAACGAGGTGTTCAAGGTGTTAGAAACCAGCTTAATGCTATTAACCCTAACGAAATTGAAGATTTTGTTGTTTTAAAAGATGCATCTGCAACTGCAATATACGGATCGAGAGCCTCTAACGGTGTAATTTTAATTACAACCAAAAAAGGTAAAGACGGTGCTCCTTTTCAAGTAGAATACGATTTAAAAGCTTCTATTGGTGAAGTTACAGAAACTGTATCTGTTTTAAATCCTGATCAGTTTAGAAATGTTGTAGAAAGCACTCCGGGAACCGATCCAAGTTTATTGGGTACTGCCCGTACCAACTGGCAAAATAAAATTTACCAACATGCCGTTGGAGCAATACACAATGTTACCTTCTCTCAAGGATTTGAGAACTTTAACTACAGAGTAAACTTAAATCATACATCACAAACAGGTATTTTAAAAACAGATCTTTACGAACGTAATGCCGTAAACATTAACTTAATTCAAAAACTTTTTGATAATAAGTTAAAACTTACACTATCTACCAAGGGCATAATGGATGATAATGTTTATGCTAACCAAGGTGCTATTGGTGCTGCCGTTAGTTTTGACCCTACTCAACCTGTTTATGATCCTGATAGCCCATTTGGAGGTTATTTTGAGTTTAGAAACGGTGACCAAATTGAAGTTAATGCACCCAGAAACCCTGTAGCATTATTAGAACAATTTGATAATAGAGCGCGTAACAAGCGAAATATTACAAACTTAAATATAGATTACAGATTTCACTTTTTACCGGAATTACGTTTTAACTTAAATGCCGGTATAGACTACTCTGAATTAAGAGGTAAACAATATATTGATTTAAAATCTGCTGTAGTTACTAGTACAACAGAAACTAGAAACTTTTATTCAGGGCTTAACAGAAACAAGCTATTAGACTTTTATTTTAACTATAAAAACGAAATTGAGAGCGTAGATATCTCTTACGATATAACAGCCGGACACTCTTTCCAAGAGTTCTTTGTGCTATCTGATAGAGAAGTTACGGTAAACGGCAATCAAATTATCATCCCAAGAACCGTAAACCGTAACGCGTTAGAGTCTTACTTTGCAAGAGTAAGCTTTGACATTGCAGACAAATACCTGATTTCTGCAAGTTACAGACGTGATGGCTCTTCTCGTTTTTCTGAAGATAACCGTTGGGGTAGTTTCCCTGCAGCATCAATCGGATGGAAAGTTAGTAATGAAAATTTCTTAAGAGACTCTAAAACTATATCTAACCTTAAACTACGTGCAGGTTGGGGTATTACGGGGCAACAAGAAATTGGAGCTAATTATGGTTATTTAGGAATTTACAGCCCAAGTGAAAACTCTGCAAGAGTTCAATTTGGCAACGAATTCGTAAATACATTACGTCCTGAAGAATTTGATGAAAATTTAAAATGGGAAGAAACAACACAATACAATGCCGGTATAGACTTTGGTTTATTTAACAATCGTATAAGCGGTACAATAGATGCTTATTACAGAGAGACCCAAGACCTTTTAGCTACTATCCCAACACCGGCAGGTTCTAACCTTTCAGATTTATTAACTACAAACGTAGGACAAACAACCAGTAAAGGTTTAGAAATAGATTTAAACGGTGTACTATTTGATACCGATGATTTTTCTTGGGATTTAGGTTTTAATGTTACTTTCCAAGACAGAGAAATTACTAAAATTTCTCTTGGTAACGACCCGGATTTCTTTATTCCGCAAGGAGGGATATCTGGTGGTGTAGGTAACACCATTCAAATCTGGAAAGAAGGTTACGACCCTTCTACTTTCTTTGTGTTCAGACAAGTTTATGACCAAGCAGGAAACCCAATAGAAGGTGCTTATGCAGATGTTAACGGAGACAACCAGATTACAGAAGCAGATAGAGTGCCATACAAAAAAGCAACTCCAGATGCTTTTATTGGGTTAACATCTAACTTAAGCTATAAAAACTTAGATTTTAGCTTTACATTTAGAGGTAGCTTTGGCAATTATAACTACAACAACGTACAATCTAACACCGGCTACGTAGAAGCGGTTACCAATACACCGGGTAATTATTATGCCAATGCAAGCACTAACTTACTAGATAGCGGATTCCAGTCTAATCAATTGTTCTCAGATTATTATATTAGAAGAGCAGATTTTGTTAGATTAGATAACGCTTCTTTAGGTTACTTGGTTCCTGGAGAAAAAATAGATCTTCGTTTATCGCTTACAGCAACAAACATATTTACCATTTCAGATTACGAAGGTTTAGACCCGGAAATTCCAAGTGGTATAGACAATAATTTTTATCCAAGACCTAGAACATTTGTGCTTGGCATTAATCTTACCTATTAATTATGAAAAGTTTAAAACACAATATTATGTTTAGCAAACTAAAAACATATCTAATCCTGTTTCTCTCTGCAGCAGTTTTTGTTTCATGTGAGAAAGAATTAGACCTTGAGCCGGAAGACGATAGGCTAACATCGGCTTCTGCTTTTGATGACCCAAGCGCTTACCGAGCATTCTTGGCAAAAATTTACGCCGGAATTTCGTTAAGCGGACAAGAGGGGCCTGCCGGAGACCCAGATTTAGCCGGGTTAGACGAAGGATTTTCTAACTACTTGCGCCTGTACTGGAAAATGCAAGAGTTAACAACAGACGAAGCCCTAATTGGTTGGAATGATGGTACTATAAAAGACCTTCACGGTCAAGTTTGGACATCAGGTAACGAGTTTATTCGTACTATGTACACTCGTTTACTTTATCAGGTATCATTAACCAACGAGTTTCTTCGTCAAACAACAGATGCTAAATTAGATGAAAGAGGTGTATCTGGCGATTTAAGAAACTCCATACAAGAGTACAGAGCAGAAGCTCGTTTTATGAGAGCACTTAGCTACTGGCACTTAATGGATTTATATGGAAACCCTCCATTTGTTACCGAGGATGACCCGATTGGTGCATTCTTACCTCCTCAAATTGAGCGAGCAGAATTATTCAGCTTTATAGAGTCTGAGCTTTTAGATATAGAAGATGAAATTGTTGCTGCCAGACAAAACGAATATGGTAGAGCAGACCGTGGAGCTGTTTGGGCGCTTTTAGCTAAACTTTACTTAAATGCAGAAGTGTACACCGGTACTCCGCGCTATGCAGATTGTATTACATACTGTAACCAAATAATTAATGCAGGGTACAGTATTGCAAATGTACCATATCAGCATTTATTCTTAGCTGATAATGATAGTAACGGAGCTCAAAACGAGTTTATATTTACCATTCCTTTTGATGGTTTAAACACGCAATCATTTGGAGGAATGACATTCTTTGTTCATGCTCCGGTAGGTGGTAGTATGGATCCTGCAGAGTTTGGCATTAATGGTGGATGGGCCGGAATTAGAACAACTCCGGAATTTGTAGAGTTATTCCCTGGCGAAGCAAATTCTCCAGATTCTAGAGCTTCTTTCCATACTGATGGCCAAACTAAAGAAATAGAAAATATCTCGAGATTTACAGACGGTTATGCGATTGTAAAATATAAAAATGTAGATGTAAACGGTAACCCCGGGTCTGACCCAGACAACCATCCGGATACCGACTTCCCAATGTTTCGTCTTGCAGATGTTTACCTGATGTATGCAGAGGCTGTATTAAGAGGTGGTGGCGGAAGCTTAGCTACTGCCGTAAATTACATAAACGAGCTTAGAGTTCGTGCTTATGGAGATACAAGCGGAAACATCACACAATCTGATTTAACATTAGATTTTATCTTAGAAGAACGCGCAAGAGAGCTCTATTGGGAAGCTCACAGAAGAACCGATTTAATAAGGTTCGGACAATTTACCGAAAATGGTATATGGGCATTTAAAGGTAATGTACCTCAGGGTACAACTACTGAAGCTTTCAGAAACATTATGCCTTTACCGGCAACAGATTTAGGTGTAAATACCAACTTAAAACAAAACCCAGGTTACTAATTATAAATTAAAGACAATGAAAAAGTTATCAATATTAATCCTGTCGCTCATCGCATTAGTATCATTTAATGCATGTAATTATGACGACGATGTTGTGTTTGTTACACAACCTGACCCAGAAGGTGTTAGCTTTTTAAACACTTTTATAGACGAATACATTTTAGTTTCTAACGCATCTAGCAATATTGCAGAGCGCTTTATTTGGAATCCTGTAGATTTTGGTGTTCAAACCAATATCTCTTACGATTTACAGCAATCTGCAAGCGAAGATTTTAGCTCATTCGAAGTTGTAGGAACTACAACCAGTACAGAAATGGCTGTTACCATTGGTCAGATGTTAGCATTTGCAGAAGCTGCAGGCTTAGATAACGACCCAAGTACAGACGACAAGCCAAACACAGGAATGTTATATTTTAGAGTTCGTGCGTATGCCGGAGACGGTGGTAGCAATGCAACCGAAAACATTTCACAGCCTCAAGCACTAACCGTTGTTTTACCGGAAGATACCGGTTCTGGTAGCGGTGTACAAATTTCATCTTGGGGTGTTGTAGGTTCCGGTTATAACAACTGGGGTGCATTTGAAGATGCTCCGTTCTACACCACAGATCAAGCTAATGTATTAGTAGCCTATGTAACACTTGTAGATGGTGAAATTAAATTTAGAGAAGATAACGCCTGGGATAATGACTTTGGAGATGATGGTAACGATGGTACATTAGATTCTGGAGGAGCTAACATTCCGGTAACTGCAGGTAACTATAAAATCACCTTAGACCTTAACAACAATACTTATACAATAGAAGAATTCTCTTGGGGTGTTGTAGGTTCTGGTTATAATGATTGGGGTAATGCCGGTCCAGATGCTAAATTCTACTATGATTATACTACAGATACCTTTAAAGTAGGTGTTAAATTAGTAGATGGAGAAATTAAATTTAGATTTAACAATGCTTGGAACTCAGACTTTGGTGATGATGGCGCTGATGGCACCTTAGATGCCGGGGGAGCTAATATTCCGGTTACTGCAGGCCATTACAGCATTACATTAGATTTAAATAATAACACCTACACTATGGAACCAGCAGAAATCTGGGGTGTTGTAGGTTCTGCATACAATGATTGGGGTGCTACAGACGATTTCTCATTAACCCAAGTAAACCCAGGTTTATGGTACGGAGATATTGTTACCCTAAGTGCAGGAGAAATGAAGTTTAGAGTAAACAACCAATGGACTACCGATTTTGGTGATGATGGTGGTGATGGTACTTTAGATGCCGGTGGCGCTAATATTGTAGTAGATGAAGCCGGAAGCTACCGTGTTGTATTAGATTTAAACAACAACACCTATGCCCTAAACAAAGTATTGTAATGCTTATTATTTAATTCCATAACTTTAAAGGGCTTCTCAAGTTGTTTTTTGAGAAGCCCTTTTTTTCAACTAAACAAACATTACATGAAAAAAATTATACTCCTTTTCTTTTTTCCTTTATTAACACTTGCTCAAGTAACTATCTCTCCGTCTGCTTTCGAGGTAGATGATACTATTACAATTACTGTAGATGCTAATAGTACACTTACAGATTGTAACGGATTTAACAATCCTACTAAAGTGTATATGCATGCGGGTATTGGAGACGACTCTAACCCTTGGGGTTTTAGTGTAGTTGGAAATTGGGGGGAAGATGATGGTGTTGGAGAAATGACCAACAACGGAGACGGAACTTGGAGTATAACTATAAACCCGAAAACTTATTTTAACCTAACAGATACACAAGCTGCCAATGCAACTAAAATTGGTATGGTTTTTAGAAACGAAAATGGAAGCCAAGAGCTAAAAGATAATGGGTGTAACGATTTCTTTTTTGATGTAGGTGCTTTTCAGCTTATACTTAGTAATCCATCAGAAAATGTTAGCATTGTTACTTCGGGAGAAAACTTTACTATAACCGCTACAACAACTTTAACAGCCACTTTTACCCTAACAGCCAACGGTAATGTTGTAGATACGCAAAATAATATTACTAATTACTCTTACTCCTATTCTGTAACAGAAAATACAGACTTTGTTTTATCGGCTACTAACGGGTCAGACACAGATAGTGTAACATTTCAAGCATTAATACCACCTACCGTAACAGAAGCTCCGGTTCCAGCAGGCATGAAAGACGGTATAAATTTAGATACTGCAGACCCAACCAAAGCTACACTTGTGTTATATGCCCCTTTAAAACAATTTGTTCATGTAATTGGTGATTTTAACGATTGGAAAATAGACAACAATTATGTGATGAATAAAGACTCTGCATCTGATAGGTTCTGGATAGAGCTAACAGGGCTTACTCCTCAATTTAATCATATGTATCAATACTTAGTAGATTATGAAATTAATATAGCAGATCCTTATTCTACCTTGATTGCAGATCCTTATACAGACCAATTTATTGATGCAGTTACCTATCCTGATTTACCATCCTATCCAACAGGTAAAACAACCGAAGCTGTTACTGTTTTACGTACCGGTGATCCGGATTATGTTTGGCAAACCACAAATTTTCAAGCACCAAATAAAGAAGACCTTGTTGTTTACGAAATATTGTTAAGAGATTTTGATGAGCTTCATAGTTTTAATGCTCTTAAAAACCGATTAGACTACCTACAAGAGTTAGGCATAAATGCAATTGAGCTTATGCCGGTTAGTGAATTTGACGGGAACGAAAGCTGGGGGTACAACCCTTCATTTCATATGGCTTTAGATAAATATTACGGTACAAAAAATGCTTTTAAAGCGTTAATAGATGAATGTCATGCCAGAGGAATTGCCGTTATTTTAGATGTGGTTTACAACCATGCAACCGGCCAGAATCCATACTTTAGATTGTGGAACGATTCTAACGGTGGTTTAGGCGGAAGCGCAACACCAGACAACCCTTTCTTTAACCAACAAGCAACTCATTCATATAGTGTATTTAATGATTTTAATCATAGTTCGCAGGCAACCCGAGATTATGTGAAACGTACGGCACAGTACTGGATTGAAGAGTTTAAAATAGATGGTTTTAGGTGGGATTTAACAAAAGGATTTACACAAAATTGTACTGCAAACGACCAATCGTGTACAAATAACTATCAACAAGATAGGGTTGATGTTTTAAAACTTTATGCAGATTATCAGTGGGAAATAAATCCTGATTTTTATGTGATTTTTGAACATTTAGGAGGTATTACCGAAGAAAGTGAGTGGGCAGAGTATAGAGCTGCAGAAGGGAAAGGTATTTTATTATGGAATAAAGTTACAGACCCATACAATGAAGCTACCATGGGCTACCATGACAATGGAAAATCTAATTTTGCTTGGGCACATTATGCCGTAAAAGGATTTAATGGTCCATCAGCTATATCGTATATGGAAAGCCACGACGAAGAACGGCTTATGTATAAAAATTTAGAATTTGGTAATGCTGCTAATGGCTATTCGGTAAAAGATTTAAATACAGCGCTTTACAGAATGCAAACAGCCGGTGTATTCTTTTTTACTATTCCCGGACCAAAAATGATTTGGCAATTTGGAGAGCTGGGATATGACATTTCTATAGATGAGAATGGTAGAACCGGCAACAAACCAATTTTATGGGAATATGCTGATAACCCTAACAGAAAAGCTATATACGATACTTGGGCTAAGCTAATTAACTTAAAACTTACCGAACCTATTTTTAAAACCACTGATGTTAGTATTGATGCTAACGATGCTTCCGGATTAAAAAAAATTCAGCTTACTTATAATGCTGCAACTGGGCAAGAATTACAATACGTTACCATAATTGGTAATTTTGGAGTTACTACACAAAATATTGATCCGAATTTTCAAATAACCGGAACTTGGTATAATATTTTAGAGAGGAATACTCCTATTGAAATAACAAATGTAAACGATCCCATTACATTACAGCCCGGAGAATTTATGGTATTAGCCGATAAGCCGGTAATAGACCCTAATGATACCGATAGCGATGGCGTTGAAAACGCTAACGATCTTTGTAACAATACACCTTTTGGCGCAACAGTTAATGTAGATGGATGTGAAGTTTTTAGCCTCCCGGCAAATAATTACCAAATTTCTACAATTAGTGAAACTTGCCGTAATGCCAATAATGGTCAAATAAATATAACTACACAAACAGCTTTAAATTATAACGTTTCTGTTACCGGCCCTAATGGATTTTCTGATTCAGGTAGTTTTACAACTAATTGGTCTGTAGAAAATTTAAATGCCGGTACTTACACCCTTTGTTTTACTGTTTCCGGAGAAGCTGGCTACGAGCAATGTTTTACCGTATCTGTAACCGAACCTGAAGATTTATCGGTTTACACTAAATTTAGTGAAACTAGTAAAAGTGTTTCGCTAACTTTAAATGGTAGTAAAACCTATTACATAAACTTAAATGGAAAGGTACAACAAACTAATAATAGCCAACTAACACTTACTTTAAAACCAGGATTAAACACCTTAGAAGTTAGCACAGACAAATTGTGCCAAGGTGTTTATAATGAAACTATTTTTGTTTCAAATTCAGTTGAAGTATTTCCGAATCCGGTTTCAGACAACTTAAATATTTATCTGGCCGGAAACGATTCGCAAGTAACTGTGACCATTTATACTATTACCGGTAAACTTATTTATTCTAAAAACAAGAATGTACCGGCAAATCGTTTATTACAAATACCAACACAGCAGTTAATTGGTTCTCAGTTTATTGTTACCATTAATGGTCCAACCGTTAAGAAATCTGTTACTCTACTAAAAAAGTAAGATTGGTAAAATAGTTTTGGAGCTTTTGGCTCATGTTATTATTTTGTGAGCTATGAGAGTGTTGTTATACTTATATTTTTTATTGATTTTTGGCTGTAATGATTATGGTGCATTAACCTATGTTACAAAGCTTCCTAAAAAATTAAAAGAAAATTCCGGTATTGTTACGCTTTCTGGTGATTTATGTTGGTTTATTAATGATTCCGGGAATAAAGATCATATCTATGGAGTTGATTTTAACGGAAACTTAATTAGAGATATTAATATTAAAAATGCTAAAAATCATGATTGGGAAGACTTAACTAAAGATGCTGAAGGTAACATTTACATTGCAGATATAGGAAATAATGCAAACAACAGAAAAGACCTCGTTATATATAAAATTACTAACCCCGAATTAACAGATAGCTCAGATTTAGAAGCTCAAAAAATAAAATTTTCGTATTCAGATCAAGATTCATTTCCTCCGGCAAAAGAAAACTTTAATTACAATGCAGAAGCCATTATATACCATAACGGCTTTTTGTACATTTTTACTAAAAACAATACTACTCCTTTTAACGGATTAACTAAATGTTATAAGCTGCCTGCAAAGCCTGGAGAGCACGTAGCTAAGTTAATAGCCACTGTTTATATATGTAACCAAAAAATTAGTTGCCAAGTTACCGGGGCTGCCATAAACCCAAATGGTAAAACATTGGCACTTTTAACATCAAATAGCGTGTGGTTGTTAGATAATTTTAGCGAAGAAACCTTAAGCAAAAAGCCTCTAAAAAGAATTCCGCTTGAACATTTTTCGCAAAAAGAGAGTATTTGTTTTTTAGATAATCATACACTCTTAATCTCTGATGAACAGCAAGGCCCAACCGGTAGAAATCTTTACAAAATTTCGTTAAAACCTAAAGCCAAACCCAAAGGTAAATCGTAAACCATCTGTAGAATTAAACAGGGTTAAATCTGTATTTAAAGAATCGGCCATTAAAATCCACAATCCGCCTCCATACGATTTTTGCCAAGCATCATTAACATCGTTAGGCACCCAAACTCTACCATAATCAAAACCTCCATAAACTCCTATTTGTAAAGGTAAAAACGGTGTTTTAAAACTTTCAAAACTATAGCGCAAATCTGTACTTAAAACTAGACTGTTTTTACCCGTAAAGCGTTCATCCCTAAATCCTCTTAATGTTTCTCTTCCGCCCAATGTAGCAGCCTGATAAAACTCAAACTCATCTCCAAATGTAACTCTACCTGCTACTTTACTTTTAAGCACTAATTTTTTGTTGTTAGTTAAACTGTTGTACAACATTAAGGCAGATTTTACATACCCAAAATTACGTCTGGCTTCTTTTGCATTAATTGTGTAAGACGGTGTTAACGTAAAAAGCATTCCTCTTTTTGGGTTTAGTGTATTGTCAAAGCTTTTAAACGTGTAAGTTGCTTGTGCAGTTAAAAAATATTTACGTTTAAAGTCTTCTTGAGATGTAAAAAAGGTATTTACAAATCGGTTTTCGGTATCTTCTACCTCTACTCCATCTAAACGCAATTTACCGCTAAAATCACTGCCATAGTTAGAACGCCTAACAAAACCAATGTAGCCCGATAAATAACTAATTTTAACCCTATTATAATCTAAGCCCAAATCATCATCAAAATTGGGAGTATTGCTTCCGTAGCCAAAAAAGTTTTGTGTAAAGTTTTCGCTTGTTGCTTTTACTCCATAGGTGAAGTTTGCTTTGTTAAAGATGTTGGCTATTTCTCCATCAAATAAAAACTCAAAACCGCTTGTTGCAAAAAAGTAATTTGCCTGAACTGTAAACTGTTTTGTAAACGGATTTCGCTCAAATCCAAATTTTGTTCGTTGTGCTTTTACGCCAATTTTAAACCCATCGTCCGGGTTATACCCAAATGCCGGAAAAAAGTTGGTGGTTTTCTTCTCATCCTTTTTATAATTAAACAAATTAACATTATAGAGGTCTGTTAGTTTTATTTTTGCGCCATTGTTTTCTTGTATTGTATTCTTTTTAGATTTGTGATCGTAAATATTAACTCTTCGGCCGTTTTTTATTTTGTAAACATCATTGTTTTGTCCGCCAATTAGTCTTACAAAAATTGGGTTGTTAGCTTTTCCGGACACTTCAAACACATCGTCATCATCTAAACCATAAATCCAAATTTCTTTTGTAGTAGCTCTGTTAAATGTTTTATTTACAATTGTATCGGCTTTTTTACCGTCTTTAATTCTGAATATTTTAACGGTTGTTTCGTTATCTCCAGATCGTAAAACTTCTATATAATCATCTTTATCTGTTGCCGTTAAAATTGCAAGCCTATTAACAATCTTACTGTATTTTTTAGCAATGCTTACTAAATTGCTTCTTCTGCCTTTTAGCTTTTGTTTAATTACTGGTATGTTTTGATCTTGAACCTCTTTTGGTAACTTGCTAAAGGCTTTATCAATTACCTGATCTGTTAAATGCTCCTGAATAAATTTAGCTTCTTCTACCCAATCTTGAGTGGTAGCATTTTTTATTAAAGTTCTGTCTAACGGTAAAGCCTCTATATTAAACCACTGTAAATCTTTTAGTTTTTCATTGTACACTTGCATTAATCTTGAAGATGATATTAAGGCTCTTATTGTCCCCAGAAAAAGCCCATCAAAATTAGAGAAAGCCTGATCTCTATCTCTGGGAATGGGTTTAAAAATATGGTCACCGTTTTCTTTTTCAAACTCTGCCCATCTCCATTGGTCTTCATGCCTATCCCAATCGCCAATAAGCATATCAAAAAGTCTGGCACGAATGTACGCTCGTTCATCTAACTTATACTTTTCGTCTTCTCTTAATTTTTTATACAAATCTGCAGTACTTTCAACATCATCGGGCTTACCAAAACTTTCTAAATCAGAAAAAGCTTCCATTGGCCTTTCTTCTATCATGTAGAGTTCATCTCCGTAAAGATTGTTGTATTTACCGAGTGCTTTTTGTTTAGGAACATAAAATAGTTTTGGATTGGTATGATATACACTCACGGCAGCAGAAAGCTCATCTATTATAAACGGAGTGTATGGATGTGCTGCTGTATAAAAGTCTAATATTAAATCTTCAGGTAATGTGTTTTCTAGTTTATTTTCTATGTGAGTGTCTTTAAAAACAACCGATTGTAAAAACTTAACTGCACTTTTCTTTAGTGCTCTCATGTTATATTCTTTACCGTTTTTATCTACCAACCTGAGTGTTTTAGATTGATGTCCTCCTCCCATTCTTACTGGCTTTAAGCCACCATAAAGCGTATCTAAATTAACCGTTTTAGCGTTAATTAGTGTTCCGTAAACAGATCTGTAATGTTTACCGAGAATACTTTTGTAAAATTTAGATCTTTGAGTGCGTTCTGGTTTATAAACTGATGCTTTTACATGACTTGGAAATTTTGATGGGAGCGTATCTAATACAGGTTTAGGGTTTGGCTCGTGAATTTGAGTTTGATAAATAAGTGTTGTTCCCGTTAGTTTTGTTGCATAATATCTTACCCACGATGAGCCATCTGTAAATACATCTAACACAGCAAAACCGTATCCGCCATACGTAAATTGAGCATACTCGGTAAGTTTAGTTGCCGATATTTTGGCTCCTGAACCCGAAACTATTTGTGGTATGTTGTCTTCTTTGTTGTATTGTAAAGAATGTTCATGGCCAGAAACAAAAATTATTTTCTGAGCGTCTTTTGCCAAAGTCATTAATCGGTTTGCTAATTTATTGTAGCGCTCATTTATACGATCTTGTATAGAAACTCCGCCCGATTTTCTGATTAATGTTATTAAAGATGCTAAGCCGGGCATTGGGATTTTATGTTGAGTAGGATATAAATGCTTTTCTGCTGCAAATTTCCCGCCATGAGGCCCGTAGGTAAGTAGCGGATGATGTAGCGCAAATACAATAGTTTTATTTTGATGCTTTTTAAGCAGGCTTTCTATTTCTAAAAAAAATGCTTCTCTGGTTTTAATTTCAGGGCAGTCATCGTTAATTCCCGGATGGTTATCCCAATCTTCTAAAAACCATTGTGAATCTATAATTATTAATTGAATATTTTCTGAAACATCTACATCTGTAAGTCCGCAACCATCACTGGGCAAAAAAACTTTTTTATCTTTTAAACGCTCTTCAAAATAATCTTCCTGTCGGTCTAACCCCTTTATTCCTTCATCGTACCAATCATGATTTCCCGGAATAAAAATAATCTCTCCTTTAAAATCTTTAACCGCATCTAATTGCACATTAAGTCTGTGTTCTGCAATGGTTCTGTGTTTATTACCCTTTTTAGGCATTCCGTTAGGATAAATATTATCTCCTAAAAAAATCACGTAGTCTTGCTTAGATGCCGTGTCTAAAACTTTTTTTAACCCCAATAATGCCGGAGTACTCTGGTTTGCTTTTGCATAACCGGCATCACCAATTAAATAAAATGTTTTTTCTACAGTTTTATAAGATGGGTATGCGGTAAGGTTACTACTATCTTTATACTGTGGTTTGTATGTAGCACATCCAAAAATAAATAAGAGTATAATAAAAAGTAATCTATTTTGTAATTTGCACATTCTTATCATACAATTTTATTTGTTGTATATAATATAAAAAAAAAGAAAAATGGCAAAATCTCTTGTTGATAAAGCTGCAGAATACGTAAAAAATTTATTAACTACAGAGCTTAGTAATGCTTATTTATACCATAATCTTACACATACCGAACGAGTTGTTAAAAGTACAAAAGAAATAATAGAGAATACTAAACTAAAAAAAGATGAGGAAGAGGTACTTTTACTAGCTGCTTGGCTTCATGATGTTGGTTATGTAAAAGACTACAAAAATCATGAAGAGCACAGCGTTGAGATTGCAAAAGAGTTTTTACAACAAGAAAAAGCCGACAAAAAAACGATTAATGATGTTTGTGATTTAATTTTAGCTACACGAGATATTGCCATACCACAAAATGAGTTAGAAAAAATAATTCGTGATGCCGATAGCTCTCACTTTGCAAAAAATTCTTTTTTTGAAACTTCAGAGTATTTAAGACAAGAGCTGGCTTTATTAAAAATACAAAATTACACTCCTAAAGAGTGGCTAAACAAGAACATAGATTTTTTTGTAAACAAACACACTTTTTATACAGATTATGCTTTAAAAAATTGGAAAGCAAAAAAAGAAGAAAATCTTGCCAAACTTTTAAAAAAACAGAAAAAAGAAAAGCAAAAGATCAAGAAAGAAAAAATTAAAGCCAAGCTAAAAGCTCAAGCCAAAAACGAAAACCCCGATAGAGGTGTACAAACACTTTACAGAGTAACCCTTAGAAACCATATTAAACTTAGTGATATTGCAGATACTAAAGCTAATATTTTACTCTCTGTAAATGCCATTATAATATCGTTAGTACTGGCTAATTTAATCCCTAAATTAGATAACCCTTCTAATAGTTATCTTTTTGTGCCAACTGTAATTTTTATAGTTTTTAGCTTAGTCTCTATGGCGTTGTCTATTTTGGCAACAAGACCTAATGTTACACGAGGTGAGTTTACTAAAAAAGATGTAGAAGAACGAAAAGTTAATTTATTGTTTTTTGGGAACTTTCATAAAATGAAGCTCGAAGAATATGAATGGGCGTTAGGAGAAGTAATTAAAGACAAAGACTACTTGTATAACTCGTTAACAAAAGACCTGTATTATTTAGGCGTAGTGTTACACAGAAAGTACAAAATTTTAAGGGTAACCTACACCATATTTTTAACCGGAGTAATAATATCTGTAATAGCCTTTATAATAGCTTTTAAAACCAGAATTCCTATTGAAGTTTAAGTGCTTTTGCTAACTCTTTGTAGGTATAATACTCTTCGGGGTCTCCTTTTTTTCTATAAAGAACCTCTACTCGTATAGCTTTTAGCCCACTTACACCTTGAAGGGTTTCTAAATCAACAATTTCTACTTTCTCAGAAATAAAGTTTTTGGCTTGTAGCAGATTTATATAGCGCATGTATTCACGTTCGTCTTTTTTCTGAGAATATATAATAGCAATTTTTCCTTTTTGAGTTACTCGCTCTTTAGTGCCCTTAATAAATGCTTTATCTAAACGCTTTTTTATTATCTCATATCTGGCGTTATACGTACCATCTACATCAAAATGGTGCTCATCTAATCTATATTTAATAGAAATTGGCGTGCTAAATGCCAGTATCATAGAGGCTACATCTAAATCTAAAGGTAAATTAGGTTTTAAATTGTAAAACTCATTTTCCATTTCGCACATAGTTTGCAGCTGCCACAAACGTAGATTTTTTAAGTAAATCTCATTAAAATCATTTGTATTAGCTATAGATGAGCCTATGTACATATTATGCTCTACTCCATCTGTTTTATAGCGCTCAAAAAAGTGCGGATACATTTTTTGGGCTTCTACCTGTTTTGCATCTAAAACTTTAGTTAAACAAGCATTTATTTTGGTTACAGATTCATCATAATCTCTGCGATAATGATAAATAAACCCGTTATCATGCAAGCAATCAAAGTAGTTTTCTACCATTTCTTTGAGCTTGTCATTTTTTTGCCCTATATGTACTATAACCGGATGAATTTCTTCGTTTACTAAGTCTAAAATCTTCTGTTCGGCATCTGTTTTTAAATCTTGTTTTACCTCATCTAAATATCCTTTAATTCTAAAATTCATCTCGTCGTAAATTGGCAACGACTCAACTTTAGAGGCTTCAACAAAAATTTTACTCAATAAATTAAGTTGAGTTCTGAGGTCTTTTTTAATGGCTTCATTTCGTTTTAAAGAAGACTCTTTAATATCTGTTTGCCCATATAGCGCATACACATTTTTAAATACAATTTCTTCTATTGGAGGCGACTCTACTCCGTCTTGAAGTTTTCTAAAATAGTTTTCGGCAGCTCTGTAAAAACACCATTTTACAGATGGATGAATAGCTGTATAGTGCTCTTGAATAAAGGCTTCAAGAATATTTTTATGTTCTTCTGATGCACGTTGAACGGCAGCCTCAAACACCGGAATGACATCACTTAATTTATTTTGATTTACAGAGTTTAACTCATACGGTCTTGGTGAAGCAATTTCTAACAAAGCAAAAAAGTTGTCTTCTCCTTTAAGCGGAATTAAAATAATGCTTCCTATGTTATTATTTTTTAAGTTTTTATAAAACTCATTTTGGTTAGATGCCTTACCATATGCCTCTACATCAGATATGGTTAATACTTTTTGTTTGTTAAAAAGGGTATCTAAAACACTCTTGCAGAAAAAATTATCGCATTTAATTTCTTGTGTGTTACTTATAATTAAACTATCTGAACGCTTTACCAGCGTTGTTGTTTTTTCTTTTCGGTTTAAATCAAATGCAGAGAATCCAACTTTTAAATCGTTAATTCTAAAAAACTCCTGAAGGTTTAATGCAACATCTTCAATTAAATTATCATCTTTTCTAAGCATATTGGCTTTTAAAGAAGATAGGGTTTCTTCAATCGTTACATCAAACAAATTCATTATACCAAACCCTTTAAAAATATAACTCCCGGGTGGAAATTTTTCTTTCCAAATAGCTACATTTTCAAAGTTGTCTAACAGCATTTTAAAATCTTCGTCTGTAATTTTAGGCGCATTTTCTGTTGGAGTTATTTTAGAAAAATCGGCATTAAACGCTACTCTGTAATGATGTGTAATACCGGTGTTTTTATCAGGAATATCAAAGAAAAAAGGTCTTCTTAAATCTATCGGACGTTTGTGGTAAAACGTCAAAATCATTGTACAGGCGTGAATATATATTTTATCTTCGTCTAAGTTTCTAAGAGTTAAATTAAAATCCGGTCCGGCATTGTTAATTATATTTTCAAATCGTTTTGTAAACTTAAACGAAGTAAAATCAAAAGGAATACTTACCGCCTTTATCTCGTTCTGTGTTAAAGGTTCAGGAAAAAGCGGATCTAATAATAAGTCAATAGTTTCACTGTAAGTATCAAGTAATGAAAAATCAGAAAACCCATTAATAAGCTCAGGATGTTTGTTGATTTCATCTACCAAATACTTAGCCGATTTATGGTAAGGATGTTTACTATCTTCGGCATATTTTTTATAATAATCTAACACATCCTCAAAGCTTAATAACAGCTTAAAAGGCAGCTCTAACTTCTCTTCTTTATTTGAGTGTATAATCTTCATAACTCCTGTACAAGTTGCAAAAATACGAAATAAGCTACAATGCTTTTCATTGCGTCTGCAAAGTGTTTGCTTTTTTAGATAAGCTTAGTAGTAAGAAAGAGAGTTTCATTACTCGATTTTTTTATGGATATTTATTAAAACTTTCTTAATGTCATCTAAAACCCGCCTCACACGAGCCTTTAAAAAAGCACAAATTGTTTTATTTAACAATGAGTCTAAATTTATTTTGTTTAGTGATTGCCATAGAGGTGATAATAGTTTTGCAGATGATTTTGCCAACAACAAAAACGTATATTACCACGCCTTAAAATATTATTATAATGAAGGTTTTACTTATATTGAGTTAGGTGATGGCGATGAGCTGTGGGAAAACCTGTCGTTTGAGCAACTTTTTCATGCCCATAAGAATGTATACCTTTTAATGAAACGTTTTTATGATGAAAAAAGGTTGTATTTATTGTATGGTAATCATGACATGGTTTACAAAGACCCTAATTATGTTGATAAACATTTAAGCACTTATTTTGAGCCTATTACCGGAAAAAATGAGCCCTTATTTAAAGGTATCACTTTTCATGAAGCACTATTGTTAAAACACTCACAAACACAACAAGAATTATTTTTAACTCATGGGCATCAGGCAGATACTTGGAATTATCTTTTTTGGCGTTTTAGCAGGTTTATGGTTAGAGTGCTTTGGAAACCACTACAAGTTGTTGGCATTGCAGATCCTACCAGTCCGGCAAAAAACTACAAAGAACTCATAAAAGTAGAGCGCCGAATAAAAAAGTGGATTATTCAAAATAACAACCAACTAACTATTACCGGGCACACTCACAGACCGCGTTTTCCTAACCCCGGTGAAATAGCTTTTTTTAATACGGGTAGCTGTGTACATCCCAGAAGCATTACCGGTATAGAGATAGAGAACGGCAAAATTTCTTTAATTAAGTGGCATATAGACATTACACCCGAAGGGTTTTTACAAATTGTTAGACGCGTTTTAGAACCTCCCAAGAAGTTAAGCGATTATTTTAAACCTTTAAGCTAAAAGCAACAACTTAAAACACTATACAACAAACAAATAGCGTTTTGTTTTCATGAAAAAGAGAACGCTTTACTTACTTCTTTTTTTAATTTTTAATGTTGCTGTTTTACCGGCTCAAGATATGGTAGATGCAACTGGTCATGAAGACTGGGAGTTTGCCTTAGAGTATAGCGGAGATGTATTACAAATTGCATTGCCTTTAACTGCCGGATTAACAACTGTAATTAGTAAAGATTGGCAAGGAACCAAACAGTTTTTACTTTCTTATGCTACTACAATGGTTACAACTTATAGTTTAAAAAAGCTTATTCATAAGCAACGTCCAGAGGGCAGACATTTATTTGATGCTTTCCCTTCAGGGCATACCTCTTCGGCATTTTCAGGAGCTTCATTTATTCAACGAAGATATGGTTGGAAATACGGAAAGTGGGCTTATTTACTGGCTGCAGTAGTTGGTGTGAGCAGAATGGAAGGACCGAATGGGTTTC
Source organism: Lutaonella thermophila (assembly GCF_055387725.1). Taxonomy (NCBI): domain Bacteria; kingdom Pseudomonadati; phylum Bacteroidota; class Flavobacteriia; order Flavobacteriales; family Flavobacteriaceae; genus Lutaonella; species Lutaonella thermophila. The sequence goes on along the minus strand of NZ_AP043783.1, from coordinate 918,326 downwards.
ATGATATCTGGGATGTAGTTGGTGGTGCTGCCATAGCAATTGGAAGCACTTATATATTTACCAAACCCAAACAAAAATCCGAAGTAAAAATTAACTTCAGCTCTAATAAAAATAATTACGTTATAGGAGTTGTAGTAACATTTTAGCTCTCTGGCGCAAGTTCTATTACTAATCCATCTAACGTATTATCTAACTGAATTTGGCAACCCAGCCTACTATTATCTTTCACATAAAATGCTTCGGCAAGCATAGCTTCTTCGTCTGGTGAGCGCTCCGGTAAATTATGATCAGATAACACATAACACTGGCAAGAAGCACACATAGCCATACCACCACAAACACCTATTGTACCTTCTGGAGCCAACTCATACGATCTACATAACTCCATTACATTCATTGCCATATCTGTAGGAGCATCTACTTCGTGTTTTACTCCTTCTCTATCTATTATAGTAACTTTTATATCTGACATAAAATTTGGGTAAAAACAATTACTCTATTGATTTAATTACTGCTTTTTCTGCTTCTTTTCTAGAGCCGTCAAAACCATCTATACCGCTCACCGTAGTATATTTTAAAACATATCTTTTACCCGGATGAATGCGTTGGTATGCGCTCTGGCACATAAGTGTTGCTTCATGAAAACCACACAATATTAATTTAAGTTTTCCAGGATAGGTATTAACATCGCCAATGGCGTAAATACCCGGAATATTTGTTTGGTAATCTAAAGCATTATTTACTTTAATGGCATTCTTCTCTATTTCAAGTCCCCAATTTGCAATAGGACCAAGCTTAGGCGAAAGTCCGAATAACGGTATAAAATAATCGGTTTCTATCTGTTGTTTTTCTCCCTCTTTCTCTACAGTTACAGCTTCTAAATGGTTTTTACCATGTAGTGCCACAACTTCTGCAGGGGTGATTAAGTTAATTTTATTTTCGCGTTTTAACTGCTGTACTTTCTCTACAGAATCTAATGCGCCTCTAAATTCGTTTCGTCTGTGAATTAGTGTTACTTGCGAAGCAACTTCGGCCAGGTAAATAGTCCAGTCTAATGCCGAGTCTCCTCCTCCGGCTATAATAACACGTTTGTTTTTATAAATTTCAGGGTTTTTAATAAAGTAGGCTACTCCTTTATCTTCATAATCGCTAATGTTATCTATAAGTGGTTTTCTGGGTTCAAAACTTCCTAACCCTCCGGCAATTGCCACCACTGGAGCATGATGCTTAGTACCTTTATTAGTTGTTACAATAAAAGTTCCATCGTCTAACTTTTCTATAGTTTCAGCGCGTTCACCGAGTGTAAACCCAGGGTTAAACGGTTTAATTTGTTCTAATAAATTCTTTATTAAATCACCGGCTAAAACCTCCGGGAATCCGGGAATATCATAAATTGGTTTTTTAGGATATATTTCTGCACACTGTCCTCCGGGCTGGGGTAAGGCGTCTATTAAGTGGCATTTTAACTTTAGTAATCCTGCTTCAAATACTGCAAAAAGGCCCGTAGGGCCAGCTCCAATAATTAATATATCGGTTTTAATCATGATAATCTTTTGGCATTTTTTTATTCAACGTTGATTACCTCTTTTATGTGTGGTGCATATTTTTTTATGGTCATCTCTACTCCGCTTTTAAGCGTCATTTGATTAACACTACACCCCACACAAGCACCCTCTAGCCTTACCTTTACAAGATCATTTTCTATTGAAACTAACGATATGTTACCGCCATCACTTTCTAAAAAAGGCCTGATTTCTGCGAGTGCTTTTTCAACGTTTGCTTTGGTTTGTTCTATTGTCATACTCATTTAATAACTTCAAAAAAATTATATGCCGACTATTTTTGTTTATTTACAGCCGAACACCCTGCCATAGTGGTTATTTTTATGGCTTGTGTTGGTGGTAAGCTGTCGTTGCGTTTAACAACTTGCTCTACTATATTTCTGGTTAAGTTTTCAAAAGCTTTTTCTAAAGGTGTTGCAGTTTGCAATGCAGCCGGTCTGCCAACGTCTCCTGCCTCTCTAATACTTTGAACTAATGGTATTTCTCCTAAAAAAGGAACTTTTAAATCTTCAGAAAGGTTTTTAGCTCCTTCTTTTCCAAAAATATAGTATTTGTTATCCGGTAATTCTTCTGGAGTAAAATACGCCATGTTTTCTACAATTCCTAAAACCGGAACATTAATGGCCTCTTGCTGAAACATTGCTACTCCTTTTCTGGCATCGGCAAGTGCTACCGGTTGTGGCGTACTTACTACAACTGCCCCGGTAACCGGAAGCGATTGCATAATACTTAAATGAATATCTCCGGTACCAGGTGGGAGATCTAACAGTAAAAAATCTAACTCACCCCATGCAGCATCAAAAATCATTTGATTTAATGCTTTAGCAGCCATTGGCCCACGCCAAATTACTGCTTGGTTGGGCTGAGTAAAGAATCCTATAGATAAAATTTTTACTCCATAGTTTTCTATTGGTTTCATTTTAGATTTGCCATCTACGGTTACTGCCAAAGGCTTCTCGTGTTCAACATCAAACATAATTGGAGCAGAAGGCCCATAAATATCTGCATCTAACAATCCTACTTTAAAGCCCATTTTAGCAAGTGTAACGGCCACGTTGGCAGTAATGGTAGATTTACCTACTCCGCCTTTTCCAGATGCTATGGCAACAATATTATGAATTCCGGGAATGGCTTTCCCTTTTATTTGAGGCTTTTCTGGCGCTTGTACTTTTATATTCACTTTTACTTTAGCCTTTTCATAAACATGGTCATGAATGGCTTTCATTATAGAAACCTCTGTTTTTTTCTTGGCTTGCAAGCTTGGGTTAGAAATGGTTACATCTACTACAACCTCATCGCCAAAAATTACCACATTGGTTACAGCATTGCTTTCTACCAGGTTTTTACCTTCTCCGGGTGCTGTAATAGTTTCTAATGCTTTTAAAATATCGTTCTTATGTAGCTTCATTACAGTGGTTTAGCTTAACTTAAAATCATTCTAAATTGCAAAGATACAGCTTACAATTTATATTCTAAAGTAATGGTATTGAAAAGAATGATGCTAAGATAACCTTGGTTTATATTGCAATAAAATGATAAAAATCAGCTTATTTTAATTCTTTGCCGGGGTCCCAGAAAACTTCCTTAAAATTTTGCACTTGGTTATTTTTTATAATCACACCTTCACTTTCCAGCAGTTGTTGCATAAGGTTGGTTCCTTGAAAGTGGTGTTTTCCTGTTAGGACTCCATTTCTGTTAACAACTCTATGTGCCGGAACGTCTTTACCGGCAGCATTGTTCATTGCCCAACCAACCATTCTGGCACTTCTGGCAGCACCTAAATATTTGGCTATACTACCATACGAGGTAACTCTGCCATAAGGTATTTGCCTTGCAACATTGTATACTTTTTCAAAAAAACTATCGGAAGAACTCATACTATGTCTTTGTAGAAAATTCTAATAAGTGTTATAACTAATAAAATAAGCATTAACACACTTAAAATATAGTCTGAGTATTTAGAAAACCTATCGGTTTTTGTTTCTAATTTATTAAAGTAAACTATGTAAAGATACAGCACACTAAAAGTACCCAATGCAGCTGCTAACATGAATGTTAGCACATCTTGCCATAAAAATTTAATCCACCCTGAAACTTTCCAGGCAGCATTTAGTGCACTATAATAGGGTATGGTAAGCAAGTTAAGCATTGCTAAAAGCATGCCCTTAAAAAAGCTGTTTTTTTTGCTTACGTTAACAATCTTTATTTTTTTGTCTTTGTTTTTTTTAGCCAGTATAAAAAAGTAAATGGCAAAAACTGCAAATACAATAAGTGCAATTTTTAGCAGTAAATCTATTACAACCGGATTATTGTATAAGTATCTTGAAATTAGTACCCCAACGTAAGCCTGTAACATAACTACAAGACTTACTCCTAAGGCAAACATTAACCCATTGTTTTTTCCTTTTCTTACACTAATTTTTGCTGCATTAATATTTAGTAATCCCGGAGGCACTGTAGCCATAAATGCGGCAGAAAAAGTTGCAAAGAAAAGAATAATTAAGTGGGTCATTTTTCTAATCTGAACTTAATATATGTTATAGGTTTACCTTGCTCAAGATACTGTTTTTCGTAAAAAGTTTGAATTTTTGTTAGTTCTTCAGGGGCATGTAGATTGCTGTAAATATCATGATGAGCGTATAGTATTTCGTATCCTAAGCCATGAAGCAACCCAAGCGTATAACCATGCATAAACTCACTATCAGTTTTTAAATGTATTAACCCTCCTGGCTTAACTATTTTTTTATACTTATTTAAAAACTCTTGATTTGTAAGCCTATGTTTTGTGCGTTTGTATTTAATTTGCGGATCTGGGAATGTAATCCAGATTTCGTCTACCTCATTTTCATCAAAAAGCAAATCAATCAACTCTATTTGGCTTCTTAAAAATGCTACGTTAGGAAGGTTTTCTTCTAATGCTGTTTTGGCACCTCTCCAGAAACGAGCTCCCTTAATATCTATGCCAATAAAGTTTTTTTCAGGATATTTTCTGGCTAAATTAACAGAATACTCGCCTTTACCACATCCAAGCTCTAACACAATTGGGTTGTTATTCTTAAAAAAAGTAGCCCAATTACCTTTAAAAGAGAATTCTTTATTGAGAACCTGCTCTCTTTTAGGCTGAATAACATTTGAAAACGTCTCGTTTTCTTTAAATCTCTTAAGTTTATTTTTACTTCCCAATGGTTTATTTTTTTCTGGAAGACTTATTTTTTATAAACGAAGCAAATTTAGAAAACCTACTGTAATTGACTGGATTATTTTTTGGCTTTTTCTAAGGTAAACGAGAATTCTGAGCCAATTCCGGGGGAGCTCTCTACATAAATTTTCTCGTTATGCGCCTCTATTATATGCTTAACAATTGATAAGCCTAATCCGGAACCTCCTTCTTTTCGACTACCAGTTTTATCTACCCTATAAAAACGCTCAAACAATCTGGGAATATGATGCGCCTCAATACCCTCTCCATTGTCTGTAACTCTAACAATAACTTTATTTTGAATGAGATTCTCTATACTAACCTCTGTTGTGCCTCCTTCATTACCATATTTTATTGAGTTCACTATTAAATTTGTGAGCACTTGTTGAATACGCTCTCTATCTGCATTTACATAAATTGGCTTTTTATAATCGGTATCAAAAACTAAGCTGATATTTTTTTTTGATGCTTTCATTTCTAAAAGCTCAAACACATTTTTTAACAACTCTACAATATCAAAATTCTCTCGTTTTATATTTAATGTACCACTCTCTAACTTGGTAATCATATCGAGATCTTTAATAATATATATAAGCCGCTCTACTCCTTTAGCCGCTCTTTGCAAATATTTTTTTCTGATGCCTTTATTTTCTACCGCTCCATCTAAAAGTGTTAAAATATATCCTTGCACAGTAAATAGTGGTGTTTTTAATTCGTGCGAAACATTCCCTAAAAATTCTTTACGGTAGGCCTCTCTAACCTTTAAGGTTTCTATTTCGAGTTTTTTGTTTTGAGCAAATTTTTGAATCTCTTCGGTAAGCGTTTTCATATCGGTTGTGATAGGCTGCTTATGGAAGGAGCTTGATTCTAACAAAGACACATCATCGTATATTTTTTTTACACGTTTATAAATAAAACGCTCAACTCTATATTGAAGTAAAAAAAATGAAATTATATAGAGCAATCCTCCAAATGAGAGTATAAAAACATAATTTATTTCATGAAAAAAGTACAGTAAACCGGTTAATATTGCAACGGCAGAAAGGGTTACATATAACGACGATCTGAACGCAAATTTGTACGACTTTTTTATTTTGGTTGGCATTACAACTTAAACTTATATCCTACCCCTTTTACAGTTTTAAAGTGATCGTCTCCTATTTTTTCGCGAAGTTTTCTAATATGCACATCTATGGTCCGACCACCCACTACAACTTCATTTCCCCAAACCTTATCTAAAATCTCGTCTCTTTTAAAAACTTTACCCGGTTTAGATGCCAATAAGGCTAAGAGCTCAAACTCTTTTCTGGGTAAAATAATCTCTTCTTTTTTTCTAATTACTTTATACTCTTCTCTGTTAATTACAATATCTCCTACTTTAAAAACCTCTTCGGTGGTGGTAGTAGTATCATCTTTAAAACGCCTTAATAAAGCTTTTACTTTACTAACTAAAACTTTAGGCTTTATGGGTTTTGTAATGTAATCGTCTGCACCGGCCTCAAAACCGGCTACTTGAGAATAATCTTCACCTCTGGCAGTTAAAAAAGCAATTAGAGTGTTTGAAAGCTCCGGTATTTTTCTAATTTGTTCGCAAGCTTCAATACCATCCATTTCTGGCATCATTACATCTAAAATAATTAAATGAGGGAGTTCTTTTTTTGCCTTAGACACGGCTTTGATACCATTGTTTGCAGTTATAACTGTATAGCCTTCAGAAGTTAAATTGTAGCCAACAATCTCAAGAATATCGGGTTCGTCATCTACTAAAAGAATTTTTATATCGCTTTTTTTCATTTGGGTAATCAATGAATTTCTTCCCTCAAAAGTAAAGATAATATATCTAATTAATATGGACTTAACATTGATTTAATGTACAGGTAACACTAAAATAACAAGCTATAAGCAAAACATTTTACGCAAAAAAGCAACTGAAAAAAATCTGGTTTTGTTAAAAAAAATTGAAACGAAAAAATTTTATTTTTATTATATTTGAATACTAATTAACCTACTTATTATTAAAGGCTTATGAAAAATTTTTACTTCTTTTTCTTTTTATTGCTTTCTTTTTCGCTCTCTGCCCAAGAGCAAAAAGAGTTGCAAGCTGCCCCAAATAATGAAATTTCTGTTCAGGCAAGCGAAGAAATTAACGGGTTTAGAATGTTTCCAAATCCGGTTACTACAGGCAAGCTTAACATTTACACTCAAAAAAATTTAATTAAAGAGGTTGCCATTTACGACTTGTTGGGTAAACAAGTGTACAGAAAAATGTTGGTTAACACGCAACTTGATATTTCTGATTTGTCTAGTGGTGTTTACATTTTGCGTGTGGCAGAAGATCAAAGAATTTCTACAAGAAAGCTTGTAATTCAATAATTTACACAGATAGCACTAAAAAAACTTAAATAAATAGGGATCTTTACTCCCTATTTTTTTTGTTCATAACGCTAAAAAAGGCTTTTACCTACAAAAATTGAGAGTTCACAACATTACCTAACGAACACATTACTTTTTTAGTACATTTGATAGAGAAATCAGCCCCATAAATCATGACTAAGCATTATTTACTTATGTTAGTCTTGATAGGGTCGATTGCCTTCGCCCAAACGCACTCGACCTCAAATCAAGCTAGTGGAACCAAAAACAAAGAACACCTAAAGAGGTCTTCTTCTAGTATTTCGTTTTCAAACAACGATCCTCAAATAGAAGGTTTCAGACTATTTCCTAACCCCGTTACAGATGGAACAGTTTTTATTGTTACAAAACAAAATGCAATAAAAGATATTGCCATTTATGATGTGTTAGGTAAAATAGTGATGCAAAAACAAGTGTCTGCAACCTATGTAAATGTTTCTGATTTATCGTCTGGGGTTTACATTTTAAAAGTTACAGAAAGCAATAAAACAGTAACCAGAAAATTAGTTATTAAATAGTTTTAGGAATATACTCAAAAAGCCACGCACCTTATTTTTAGGTGCGTTTTTATTTTATATACCTTTGCAAACTAACTATGAATGCTGATTTTGTTTTTAATATTACCTCAAAAGAGCAATTTGCCGAAGCAGCATTAAAGGTATTTAACTACCAATACCAAAATGTTACCGTTTACAAATCTTTTTGTGATTATTTACGCAAAACCCCTGAAAATGTAACTAGTATAACCGAAATCCCTTTTTTACCAATATCATTCTTTAAGCAATTAAGAATTATTGATAAAAACCGTAAAGAAGAGATATTATTTACCAGTAGCGGTACCACCGGAAGCATTACCAGCAAACATTTTGTAGCCAACAAACACCTTTACGAAACTAGTTTTATAAAAGCTTTCAAACAGTTTTATGGAGCCCCGGGCAATTATGTTATTCTGGCTTTACTACCATCTTATCTAGAAAGAACAGGTTCATCATTAGTATATATGGTAGATTGCTTAATTAAAAAAAGTAAGCATCCTGATAGCGGCTTTTACCTGCATAATTTTAAAGAGCTTGCCAATACCCTAAAACATTTAGATAAATCCGGACAAAAAATATTACTAATAGGTGTCTCTTTTGCCTTGTTAGATTTGGTAGAGCAGTACCAATTTAACTTAAATAATACAATTGTTATGGAAACCGGCGGAATGAAAGGCAGAAGAAAAGAGCTTATTAGAGAAGAACTGCACCAAATTTTACGCAAAGGGTTTGGTGTAAACATAATACATTCTGAATATGGTATGACCGAACTTTTGTCTCAAGCCTATTCTAAAGGCAATGGCATATTTTCTTGTCCGCCATGGATGAAAATTTTAACCAGAGATCCAGAAGACCCACTTTCACAAACGGGTTTTGGTAAAACCGGAGGTATTAATGTGATAGATTTAGCCAATTTACATTCATGCTCTTTTATTGCCACACAAGATTTAGGGAAAGTATATGAAGATGAAACCTTTGAAGTTTTAGGACGTTTTGACAATGCAGATATTAGAGGGTGTAATTTAATGGTTTTATAAACGCTAAAGTTTTGTTAAGCTTGTAATGAAACCCAAAAAACCACTACTAAACCAATGGTAGTTTTTTCATAAAAAAGCCGTTTGGTTAGGTTATATCCCCCAAAACCTAAGTTGTTTTGGGGGATATTATTTTATACAACTCTGAGAACAAAATAGTTTTTCTTACCACGTTGTAAAAGCACAAATTTGTTATTTATTAAATCTTTAGTAGTTATAACATAATTGTCTTTTACTTTGGTTTTATTAACAGCAATAGAGTTCTCTTTTAAAGCCCTTCTAGCCTCTCCGTTAGAAGCTAAGAAATTAGTTTTAGCAGAAAGTGCAGCAATCATATCTAGCCCTTCTTCTATTTCTGCCAAAGAAACCTCAGCCTGTGGTACTCCTTCAAAAACATCTAAAAATGTTTGCTCATTTAGTTGCTTTAAATCGTCGGCTGTAGATTTACCAAAAAGAATATTTGAGGCTTTTACTGCATTTTCAAAATCTTCTTTAGAGTGCACTAATATTGTAACCTCTTCTGCTAATTTTTTTTGTAATAACCTTAAGTGCGGCGCCTCTTTGTGTTGTGCTATTAAATCCTCTATTTCTTCTTTGCTTAAAAACGTAAACTTTTTTATATAGTTTTCTGCATCTTCATCACTTGAATTTAACCAGTATTGGTAAAATTTATACGGTGACGTTTTAGAAGCGTCTAACCAAATATTTCCTCCTTCAGATTTACCAAATTTAGACCCATCGGCTTTTGTAACAAGCGGACATGTTAGGGCATATGCCTTGCCTCCTGCCTTACGCCTAATTAATTCTGTTCCGGTAGTAATGTTACCCCATTGGTCACTACCTCCCATTTGTAATCTACAATTATGATTTTGGTAAAGGTGCAGAAAATCATATCCTTGAAATAGTTGATAGGTAAACTCTGTAAAACTCATTCCTTCTTTTGCGTCTGCACTAAGACGCTTTTTTACAGAGTCTTTAGCCATCATGTAGTTAACCGTAATGTGTTTGCCTATGTCTCTAACAAATTCGAGTAAGCTAAACTCTTTCATCCAGTCGTAGTTGTTAACTAAGATGGCAGCATTAGGAGCATCACTATCAAAATCAAGGAACTTGGATAACTGGGCTTTTATACCGGCAACATTTTTATTTAATGTTTCTTCGTCTAATAAATTTCGTTCTTTTGATTTTCCCGACGGATCACCAATCATCCCGGTTGCGCCTCCAACCAATGCTATTGGTTTATGCCCGCATCGTTGAAAATGCATAAGCACAATTATAGGGAGTAAACTTCCCACATGCAATGAATCTGCCGTGGGGTCAAAACCAATATAACCGGCAGTAGTTTCTTTATTTAAAACCTCTTCTGTATCTGGCATTATATCGTGTAACAAACCTCTCCAACGTAGTTCTTCAACGAAATTTTTTGGCATAATAATCTAATTTTTTCCTTCCGGCAAAGATAGTATAAATGGTTAATTGGCTTATAGCAGAAAACAACTAATTCCTGATTTTAAAAGCACTTATTTTTATTACTTTTATGCCATGATATTAGTTACAGGAGGAACCGGATTAGTGGGCGCTCACTTGCTCTATAAATTACTTGAAAAGAGAGAAAAGGTAAGAGCAACATACAGACCTAACAGTAATTTAAATGCTGTAAAAAAGGTTTTTAGCTATTACACAAATACTCCTGAGAAGCTTTTTAGTTTAATTGATTGGGTTGAAGCAGATATTACTAACATCCCGGACTTAGATGAGGCCTTTAAGGGTGTTGCTACCGTTTATCATTGTGCTGCTTTAATATCTTTTGATCCGAAAGATTATCAAAAACTCAGAAAAATTAATATAGAAGGTACTCATAACGTTGTAAACCTTTGTATAACCCATAAGGTTTCTAAATTATGCTATGTGAGCTCAATTGCAGCTATTGGTAAAGCAGTAGCTAATGAACCCATTACAGAAGAGACTCCTTGGAATCCTGCTGCTGATAATAGCGTATATGCTATTACTAAATATGGTGCCGAAATGGAGGTATGGCGTGGTACACAAGAGGGAGTGCCTGCAATTATAGTAAATCCGGGGGTGATTTTAGGGGAAGGTTTTTGGTATCAAGGAAGCGGTTCTCTATTTAGATTAGCACAAAAAGGTGTTCCTTACTACACAACCGGAAGCACAGGATTTGTAGATGTGGTAGATGTAGTTAATTGTATGATTAAACTAACAGAAAGCAACCTAAAAAATGAGCGCTATATTTTAATAAGCGAAAACTACACTTTTGGTGCTCTTTTTACCGAAATTGCTAACAAAATAAACGCTAAGCCTCCCACAAAAAAAGTTGCCAAATGGCAATTAGAATTAGCCTGGAGATTAGATTGGCTTAGAAGTTTACTAACCGGTAAAAAAAGAAAACTAACTAAACAAACTGCACAATCACTGCTTACGCCAGAAAAGTACAGTAATAAAAAAGTAAAAGACGCACTAAATTATTCGTTTATTCCTGTTAAACAGTCGGTAGCCAGAGTAGCAAAAAATTACATTGACGATTTTAATTAGTTATATTTTTTAATGGCTTAGGTTCTTTTAATTTAGAAAGTGAATCTTTTTGTTTGGCTGCTCTCTCTTTTCGGGATTGCGCTTCTGCTTTTACAACATCATCTATACTGTCTTTTAACTTTTCTAATCGTTTGTGAACGTTACTGTATATCTCTATAAAATCACTGGTCTTTGTAGTATAATAAGCAGAGCTTTGCGCAAATTGCACACTATCTATATTGTACTTTTTAAATATAAACTTATCTGGAATTATGTACTGCTCTTCTAACGCTTTAGGCGTTACATTTCTGGTAGCATTTAAAACTGCCATATCAAAAATTATGTTCTCCATTTGCTTTTTAGATATAAGCTTATCAGGCTTTTTTACTACCTCTTCTGCACAGGCAACTAAAAAAACAATCCCTAGTAAAAAACTAAAAATCTTATGCTTCATACTATCTATTAAAAGTTAATCGCTTAGCAGCTTTTTCAGAACTAAACTCTCCATTTTGGTATGCTAAATGACCATTTACAAAGGTATGTGTAATTTTGGCATTAAACACCTGATTGTTAAATGGAGACCACCCACATTTGTACAAAATATTATTTTGGGTAACAGTCCATGGACTGTTTAAATCTACCAGAACTAAATCAGCAAAATACCCTTCTCTAACAAAGCCTCTTTTCTCTATATCAAATAAAATGGCAGGATTATGACACATTTTTTCTACCATTTTCTCTATACTTATTTTATTGTTTTTTACTGCCTCTAACATTGCCGGAAGCGCGTGCTGTACTAACGGTCCGCCAGATGGAGCTTTAGTATATACTTGTTGCTTTTCTGATAATGTGTGAGGTGCATGATCTGTAGCAACTACATCTATTCTGTCGTCTAACAACGCTTTCCAAAGTGCATCTTTATCTTCTTGATTTTTTACAGCCGGATTCCATTTAATTAAAGTGCCTTTTTCTACATAATCTTTATCTGTAAACCATAAATGATGTACACAAACCTCTGCCGTGATTTTTTTATCTTTTAATGGTATTGAGTTTGTAAATAATGAAGTTTCTTTTGCTGTTGATAGATGAAAAACATGCAACCTCGCTCCAGTTTTCTTTGCAAGCGCTATAGCTTTACTTGATGATAAATAGCATGCCTCATGACTTCTGATTACAGGATGATATGCAATAGGTATATTATCACCATACTTAGCCTTATATTTTTCTAAATTCGCTCTAATAGCACCCTCATCTTCGCAATGGGCAGATATAACTAAGTTTGTGTTTAAAAATATTTGCTCAAGTACCTGCTCATCATCTACTAACATATTCCCGGTAGATGAGCCTAAAAACAATTTAACACCGGCACAAGCGTTTGGATTTAAGCGTTTTAATTCTTCTAAATTATCGTTTGTGCCACCAAACATGAAAGAATAGTTAGCATACGAAGTCTTAGATGCTATTGAAAATTTTTCTTCTAAACGCTCTATTGTTGTTGTTTGCGGATTTGTGTTCGGCTGTTCTATAAATGTAGTAATCCCTCCTGCAATTGCGGCTTTGCTCTCTGTCTGTATTGTTGCTTTATGCGTTAACCCGGGTTCTCTAAAATGAACTTGGTCGTCTATTACTCCGGGCAGTAAATATTGCCCTTTGGCATCTATTACAATATCGTTATGATTTGCAGAGATTTCAGGCTCAATTTTGGTTATTGTAGTGTCTGTAAGTAGTACATCAGCTTCTTTTATCTGATTTTCGTTAACAACTTTGGCATTTTTTATAAGGTAACGCATGTTTAATATTTATCTTTTTGAAACAAGCTTCTAAGCTTCATTTTTATAACTCCGAAAACTGCTTCGTTAATAATTTTAGGACTCATTTTAGAAGTTCCTTTAACCCTATCTGTAAATACTATTGGCACTTCAACCAAAGTGAATTTTTTTAAGTAGGCCCTAAATTTCATTTCTATCTGAAAAGCATACCCAACAAATTGTATTGCATCTAAATTTATGGCTTCTAAAACGGTTCTTTTATAACAAATAAACCCGGCTGTGGGATCAAAAATTCGCATCCCGGTTATAAGTCTAACATAAAAAGATGCTCCGTAAGAGAGCAATATTCTGCCTAAAGGCCAATTTACCACATTAATTCCCTTAATATATCTAGACCCAATGGCCACATCGGCATTTTTATTATGGCATGTATGATGAAGCCTAACTAAATCTTTAGGGTTATGAGACAAATCAGCATCCATCTCAAATATATAGTTGTATTCTCGGGCTAAAGCCCATTTAAATCCTGCAATATAAGCTGGTCCTAATCCGTTTTTTTCGTTTCTTACTAATAAATGAAGTTTTTCCGGATACTCTTCTTGCAGCTCTTTTACTACAGTTGCTGTACCATCTGGAGAGTTATCATCTACAACCAAAACATGAAAAGGATGCTTTAATGCAAAAACTTGTTGCACTATTGTAGCTATATTTTCAACCTCATTATAAGTAGGTATAATTACAAGGCTATCGCTCATATATTATATAATCTACAGCAAAAATACATATTAAAAACTACTAAACAGTTTGGTTTATTTTTTATGTTCTTTTATAGATATTGATTACTTTTAATCTGACAAATTAAATATAATGGAAGCATTGGTAAGAGACGTTATACAAAACAATAGCAGCACCCTAATTTTTGTTGCTATTTTATCACTCTTAGCATTAATTAAAACTTCTTATTACAATAGGTTTATAGATTTTTTGTGGCTTCCGGTAAACAACAAATACCTTATGGTGTATAGTAAAGAGCAAACCTTAAGGCATCCTTTTACATTACTCATGTCTTTGGTTCAAATTTTAATTACAGCCAAATTTATAACTCTTGTAATACCTGTATTTGAGTTTTCTTTTTGGCAAAAAATAGAGCACTCTTACTTTGTGGCTGCCGGAGTTTTGTTGCTGTTGTTGGGAAGCAAGATTTTACTACAAAAAATTATTGCTAACCTTTTTAATATAGATGCCTTAGTAGACCAATATATTTTTAAAAAAATAAGTTATTTAAACCACTCCAGCCTACTTTTATTAGTGTTCTCTGTGTTATTTACCTACTCTATAGATGCATCGAAAACTTCTATAATTGTAATATTTTTATTATTTTTGATGCTGAATGTTACCGGCTGGTTTTTACTATTAAAAAACCATCGAGAGTTAATATTTTCTAAGTTGTTCTATTTTATTTTGTATCTTTGCGCTCTTGAAATAGCGCCCTATTTAATTGGTTATAAGTTGTTAAGTAATTAACGGGGTTTAAAAAGCAAAGGTTAGTCTATGAAAGTAAAAACAATTTTGGTCTCTCAACCAGAACCAAAGGTTGAGAATTCCCCCTATTCACAATTGGTTGAAAAGCAGAAAGTGAAAATTGATTTCAGGCCTTTCATCCATGTAGAGGGAGTTAGTGCTAAAGATGTTAGGCAACAAAAAATTGACCTAAACAACTTCACTGCAATTATTCTTATCAGTAGAAATTCTGTAGATCATTTCTTTAGAATTGCTGAAGAGATGCGTTTTAAGGTGCCAGACACCATGAAATATTTTTGCCAATCAGAAGCTGTTGCTTACTACTTGCAAAAATATGTTGTTTACAGAAAGCGCAAAATTTACGTTGGTAAGCGCAATTTTCAAGATCTCGTTCCGCTATTTAAAAAATATAAAGACGAGAAGTTTTTATTACCCTCATCTGATGTATTAAAACCTGTTATTCCAGAAACTCTAGACGAGCTAAAACTTAACTGGAAAAGAGGTATTTTTTATAAAACCGTAATCAGCGATTTATCTGATTTACGCGATGTTTATTACGATATTTTAGTTTTCTTTAGCCCTTCCGGAATTGAGTCGTTGTTTAAAAACTTCCCAGATTTTAAACAAAATAACACTCGTATTGCTGTTTTTGGCAACTCTACCATTCAGGCAGCTACCGAAGCCGGTTTGCGTATAGATATTAAGGCACCTACTCCAGAGACGCCGTCTATGACAATGGCTTTAGAAAAGTATATTCAAGAAACTAATAAAACTAAATAACAGTAGAGAACTGCTAAAAAATTAAAGGGCTGCAAATGCAGCCCTTTTTTTTATAGAATTAATTGTTTTAGTACCCAAAACGTTTTGGCCCTCCGTTTTTAATTTCATCATCTGCAAATTCCTCAAACTTTTTAAAGTTATCTTTAAATGCATTGGCTAATTTAAAGGCGGTCTCGTAGTAACCTTCATCATTATTCCAAGTTAAACGAGGATTTAAAACTCCTGAAGGTACATTTGGACAGTGCCTTGGAAAATTTAATCCAAATACAGAATGAAAATCAAAGTTTTCATCGTTTACCTCACCAAACTCACCATTAATAGCAGCTTTAATCATGGCTCTGGTATATTTTAATTTCATTCTGTTACCAACACCATAAGGTCCGCCGGTCCAACCTGTATTTACAAGCCATACGTTAACTCCGGCTTCTTGCATTTTTTTGCTTAACATTTTAGCATACTCGGTTGGGTGTAATGGCATAAATGGCGCACCAAAACAAGCAGAGAATGATGGTTGAGGCTCATTAACGCCTTCTTCTGTTCCTGCTACTTTGGCTGTATAACCAGATATAAAATGGTATGCTGCTTGCCCCGGAGTTAATTTAGAAATTGGAGGTAATACCCCAAAAGCATCGGCAGTTAAAAAGAATATATTTTTAGGATTATACCCTATTGATGGTGTTTGAAGATTCTCTATATGATAAATTGGGTAACTAACTCTTGTGTTTTGGGTGATAGAAGTATCCGTAAAATCAACGTTTCCTTCATCATCCATAATAACATTTTCTAAGATTGCACCCCTTTTAATAGCATTGTATATTTCGGGTTCGTTTTCTTCAGATAGATTAATGGCTTTTGCGTAGCATCCTCCTTCAAAGTTAAATATACTGTTTTCGCTAGTCCAGCCATGCTCATCATCACCAATCAATCTTCTTTCAGGATCTGCAGAAAGTGTTGTTTTTCCGGTACCCGATAATCCAAAGAAAATAGCAGTCTCATCATTTTCACCAACATTAGCACTACAGTGCATTGGTAAAGTATTTTTAAATACCGGTAAGATAAAGTTTAAAGCAGAAAAAATTCCTTTTTTAATTTCTCCGGTGTATCCTGTACCACCAATTAATGCTATTTTTTTACTAAAGTTTAAAATAGCAAAGTTATGTTGTCTTGTGCCATCTTCTTCCGGGTTAGCTTTAAAGCCAGGTGCATTTATTACTAACCAATCTGGAGTAAAACCTTCGAGTTCTGACTCTTCAGGGCGAAGAAACATGTTGTACGCAAATAAATTGCTCCATGGATACTCATTAACTACACGAATATTTAATCTGTAGTTTTCGTCTGCACATGCAAAACAATCTCTTGCAAAGACTTCCTTTTCAGATAAGTAAGCAACTACTTTATTGTAGAGTTTATCAAATTTTTCAGGATCAAAAGGAATATTTATATCTCCCCACCATACTCGGTCTTGCGTAATTTCATCTTTAACTATGAAACGATCTTTTGGAGATCTTCCTGTAAACTCACCAGTATTTATAGCTAAAGCTCCGGACGAAGCTTCTTTCCCCATTCCCTTTTGCAATGTAATGTCATGAAGTTGATCTGGTGTTAACTGGTAATGAACCTTAGCATTTTTAATGCCATATTCTTCTAACGAAATCGTTTTAGTAGAAAGCATGTTATTGCCCATTTGTTTATACTTAGTTGTATTGTTTTAAAGTGCAAAAATAGAAATTAATTGCCTTACAGCACTTAAAAAAGTGCCTAATTATTGGTTTTAACAATAAAACCGTAAAACAGTAAAAACCACCCGAAAATAAGTAGCGTTCCGCCAATAGGTGTTACCAAGGCAATACTATTTGCATTGAAACTTGTTAAAGAATTTGTGGCTAACAAATAAATTGAACCTGAGAATAGTAAAACACCTAAAGCAACACAAACAAAAATTAATTTTATATGTTTAATTGTGGTCTTATTTACCCCTAAAAACAACAACAATAATGCATGATACATTTGATATTTTACACCGGTTTCAAAAGTAGTGATAGCTTCTGGTGTTAATACCGTTTTTAACGCGTGTGCACCATAGGCTCCTAAAATTACAGCTAACATTCCGTAAAGTGCCCCAACGGCACAAATTGTTTTGTTCATAACTTAAAAGCTTTAATTTTTTAAAAATGTAACATTTTGCTACATTCGCTCAAATTGTGAAACAAAAATAAGCAACAACAAGACTCATGCGAAATATTTTGATTTTTGGTGCGGGAAAATCAGCTTCATATTTAGTTGATTATTTTTTGAATAAGTCTCAAGAAGAGCATTTATTTATTACCATTGCCGATATAAATCCTGAAAACGTTGTAAAACTCACAAAAAATCATCCTAATAGCAATGTAATTAAACTCGATATTTTTAACGAAGAACAACGAAAGGCAGCTATAAAAAAGGCCGATATTGTAGTTTCTATGCTTCCGGCAAGCTTTCATATTGAAGCTGCTAAAGATTGTTTAACTTATGGCAAACACCTTATTACAGCTTCGTATGTAAGCGATCAAATGAAAGCGCTTGATAACGAGGTAAAAAATAAAGGCCTCGTATTTATGAACGAAATCGGTTTAGACCCGGGCATAGACCATATGAGCGCCATGCAAGTTATTGATAGGATTAGAAGTGCCGGAGGAGAAATGCTTTTATTTGAATCGTTTACCGGTGGTCTGGTAGCTCCTGAGAGCGACACTAATTTATGGAACTATAAATTTACCTGGAATCCGAGAAATGTTGTTTTAGCCGGGCAAGGAGGAGCAGCAAAATTTATTCAAGAAGGAACCTACAAATACATTCCCTACCATAAACTGTTTAGACGAACTGAATTTTTAGATATTGAAGGGTATGGTAAATTTGAAGCTTATGCCAACAGAGACTCTTTAAAATATCGTAGTGCCTATGGTTTAGACAATATTCTTACGCTATACAGAGGCACTATCAGACAAATTGGTTTTTCTAGAGCGTGGAATATGTTTGTACAATTAGGGATGACAGATGATAGCTATACGCTTGAAGATTCTGAAAACATGTCGTACAGAGATTTTATAAATTCTTTCTTGCCGTATTCACCTTCAGATTCGGTTGAACTAAAACTTCGTCATTATTTAAAAATAGATCAAGACGATATTATTTGGGATAAATTAGTAGAGCTTAACTTGTTTAGTAAAACCAAAAAAGTAGGACTTAAGAATGCTACTCCTGCTCAAATTCTTCAAAAAATATTAGAAGAAAGTTGGAGTTTAAATGAAAATGATAAAGATATGATTATTATGCACCATAAATTTGGTTATAAACTAAACAACAAAAAAGAGCAAATAGAAAGCAGTATGGTTGTTATAGGAGAAAACCAACTTCATACTGCGATGGCAAAAACTGTTGGTCTTCCGGTAGCCATCGCTACGCTTCAAATATTAAATGGGCATATTACAGAACCGGGCGTTCAAATTCCTATAAAAAAAGAAGTTTATACCCCAATATTAAAAGAACTTAAAGAACACGGTATAGTATTTAAAGAACGTATGGTGCCTTATTTAGGTTATAATCCTGACAGTATTGCCAGCTAACACTATATAAGGTTTTTTATGTATTTTTATTGAAAAAATAAACCTAAAATTGAAAAATCCTAACAATACTTTAGTTTTAGACGGTATAGACAAACAAATTTTAAGAGCCTTAATGACCGATGCCCGAAAACCTATTTTAGAAATTGCACGAAAAATTGGGATTTCTGGTGCAGCTATACACCAACGTTTACGAAAATTAGAAAGCTCCGGGTTAATAACCGGTTCTAAATTTGTAATAAACCCAAAAGTTCTGGGTTACACTACCTTGGCTTTTATTGGAATTTATTTAGATAAAGCCATGCGTAATCCTGAAGCTGTTAAACAATTAAAGCAAATTCCTGAAGTGTTAGAATGTCATTACACAACCGGAAATTGGAGTATTTTTATTAAGCTGTTATGTAAAGACAATGAGCACTTAATGAATTTATTAAACCATAAAATTCAAACTATAAAAGGTGTCTCTAGAACCGAAACTTTTATATCGCTAAATCAGCAAATAGATCGTCAAATAAGCATATAAAAAAAGGCGCAGTGTTGCGCCTTTTATTTTTTACTTCAAAGTTTTTTATTCGCGTAACCCAATAAAGTAAATTAAGGTGGCTAGTGCTCCTACTGCAGCTACCACGTACGTTCTTGCTGCCCATTTAAGAGAATCTTCGGCAGCATCATATTCTTTAGGGGTTACCATATTCTTGTTTTTTAACCACGCTAAGGCTCTGTTACTTGCATCGTACTCTACAGGAAGTGTTATAAAACTAAATAATACCGTTAAAGCAAACATGGTTATTCCGGCATAAAATAAAACATCACCAAACGGGGTAGCTGCCATTAAAGCTAAGCCACCAATAATAACCCAAGTAGAGAGTCCAGATGCAACACTAACAACAGGCACTAATTTAGAACGCATTTGCAACCACTCGTAAGCTTGAGCATGCTGTATGGCATGTCCGCATTCGTGAGCTGCAACAGCTGCTGCTGCTGCATTGCGCTGATGATAAACACCCTCGCTTAAGTTAACTGTTTTAGTTTGTGGATTATAATGGTCTGTTAGCATTCCGGGCGTAGAAACTACTTTAACATCAGTAATCCCATGGTCTGCTAACATTTTTTGAGCAATCTCTGCACCACTCATGCCATTTTGCAAATGCACTCTAGAATAATAGTTAAACTTGCTTTTTAGCCTAGAGCTAACAAGCCAACTTACAAGCATTATGGCACCTACAAGAATAAAATATGAGTTCATAGTTTTTATATTTTTTATTTACTTAAAGCTATTAAAAAGAAAGCAAAAACCTCGCCATTTTAACGAGGTTTTTGCATTTATGAATTTTTGTCAGTTTTCTTGATTGTAGTATTTATTTACCCAACAATGTTTATAATTTTTCCGGGTACAATAATTACCTTTTTAGGAGTTCTGCCTTGCAATTGAGCTTGAGTTTTCTCGTGGCTCATAACTGCTTTTTCTATATCTTCTTTACTCATATCAAGCGGCAACTCCATTTTAAAACGTACTTTGCCATTAAAAGAAACCGGATATTCTTTACTGCTCTCTACCAAGTACTTCTCTTCAAACTCAGGGAATGGAGCATAAGCAATACTCTCTGCATGACCTAGTTGATGCCAGAGTTCTTCGGCTATGTGTGGCGCATACGGAGAAATAATAATAGCTAAAGGCTCTAAAATGCTTCTTGATGTACATTTTTGAGCTGTTAGCTCGTTAACACAAATCATAAAAGTAGAGACCGATGTATTAAATGAAAAATTATCTATGTCTTCTACAACCTTTTTTATGGTTTTGTGCAGTGTTTTAAGATTCTCTTTTGTAGGCTCTGTATTGGTAACTTTTAAACCGTTATCATCAAAATACAGTTTCCAGAGTTTTTTTAAGAATGAGTGTACTCCGGTTATTCCGGCAGTATTCCAAGGTTTTGCTTGTTCTAAAGGCCCTAAAAACATCTCGTACAAACGTAAGGTATCTGCCCCGTATTGCTCACAAATATCATCTGGATTTACTACATTGTACTTAGATTTTGACATTTTTTCTACTTCCCTATCGGCAATTAACTTACCGTCTTCAAGCAGAAACTCAGCATCTTTAAATTGAGGTTGCCATTTTCTTAATTCATCTACATCAACCTCATCTGAAGCATTTAATAAATTTACATCTACTCGAAGTGGTTCAACACTATGTTTTTCTTTTAATCCTTTAGAGACAATCTTATTGGTACCAGAAACTCTGTAAACAATAGCACTTGTCCCCAGAATCATTCCTTGATTTATGAGTTTTTTTGCAAACTCATCTACCGGCACCCATCCTCTATCAAACATAAATTTTTGCCAAAATCTGGCATATAGCAAGTGTCCTGTAGCATGCTCGCTACCACCTATATACAAATCTACATCACGCCAATATTCTAATGCTTCTTTAGATGCAAATTCATTGGCATTATTTGCATCCATATAACGATTAAAATACCAAGAACTACCTGCCCAGCCAGGCATAGTGTTAAGTTCTAACGGGAAAATAGTTTTGTGGTCTATTTTAGTGTTACTTACTACTTTATTATTTACAGTATCCCACGCCCAATTTGTTGCATTGCCCAGTGGAGGCTCTCCGGTTTCGGTTGGGAGGTATTTTTCTACCTCAGGCAATGTTATTGGCAAATGCTCTGGTGCAATCATTTGTGGCATGCCGTCTACATAATACACCGGGAATGGCTCTCCCCAATAGCGTTGTCTGCTAAAAACTGCATCGCGTAAACGATAGTTTGTTT
Organism: Lutaonella thermophila; assembly: GCF_055387725.1. NCBI lineage: Bacteria > Pseudomonadati > Bacteroidota > Flavobacteriia > Flavobacteriales > Flavobacteriaceae > Lutaonella > Lutaonella thermophila. The sequence goes on along the minus strand of NZ_AP043783.1, from coordinate 896,605 downwards.
TTCCGGTTCCTTGGCCTATTTCTTCGAGTTTTTCTATAACTTTTTTTGTGGCCTCCTCATAATTAAGCCCGTTTAAAAAATCACTATTAGCAATTATGGTGTTTTCTTTATCGGCAAAAGCTTCTTGGCTAATATCTATACCTTCAAAAATATTAGGTATTTCTAATCCAAAATGTTTAGCAAAGTCATAATCACGTTGGTCTCCGCATGGTACAGCCATAACAGCTCCAGTACCATAGCTTGCCAACACATAGTCTCCAATCCAGATTGGTATTTTCTTTTTAGTAAACGGATGTATGGCATATGCACCCGTAAACACTCCCGAAATAGTTTTTACATCTGCCATGCGCTCACGCTCACTACGTTTGGCTGTAGCTTCTACGTAGTTTTTTACTTCTTCTTCTTGCTCTTTGGTTGTTATTTTAGCAACCAACTCATGTTCAGGGGCTAAGGTCATAAAACTAACCCCAAAAATTGTGTCGGGTCTGGTAGTGAAAACCTCTATAAAATCATTAAATCCATCTACTTTAAAAGTTACTGTTGCTCCTTTTGATTTTCCTATCCAGTTACGTTGAATTTCTTTTAACGGCTCAGGCCAATCTATTTTTTCTAAATCATTTAGTAAACGCTCTGCATATGCAGAAATACGCATGCTCCATTGCAACATTTTTTTTCTAACCACCGGATGCCCTCCACGTTCTGAGACCCCGTTTACAATCTCATCGTTTGCCAAAACAGTACCTAGAGCCGGACACCAGTTTACTTCTGTCTCTGCTAAATATGTAAGCCTGTATTTAAGTAATATTTCTTGTTGCTTTTTGCTCGTAAAGGCTTTCCATTGCTGAGCTGTGAATAACGGAGTGTCTTCATCACAAGCTGCCTCAATTTCTGTGTTTCCATTAGCTTCGAAAGCTGCAATAAGCGTATCTATACTTTCTGCCTTGTCTGTTTTTTTATTGTACCAAGAGTTAAAAAGCTGGATAAAAATCCACTGCGTCCATTTGTAATAATCCGGATTTGAAGTACGAACTTCTCGAGACCAATCAAAACTAAACCCAATTTTATCTAATTGCTCACGATAACGTTTAATGTTTTGTTGGGTTGTAATAGCCGGATGCTGACCTGTTTGTATTGCATATTGTTCTGCCGGAAGCCCAAAGCTATCATATCCCATTGGGTGTAGCACATTATATCCTTGATGTCTTTTAAAGCGTGCATAAATATCGCTGGCAATATATCCTAGCGGATGTCCTACATGCAGTCCTGCACCGGAAGGGTACGGAAACATGTCTAACACATAATATTTAGGTTTGTTAGATGCGTTACTGGCTTTAAACGTTTGATTTTTTGCCCAGTATTCTTGCCATTTGGCCTCAATTTCATTGAAATTGTACTTCATTGCTCTTTTTTTCTTGAAGGGGCAAAAATACGGTTATTGAACGAAAGATTAAAACTTGGTTGTTTTATACTTTACTACACTTTGTTTTTTGATCGAGCTAATTGTTCCATGGGGCGTAAACAATGATAAATAAAAGCATTAACGGGTGTTTTCACTCCGAGTTTTTCTCCTTGAGCAACAATGTAACCATTAAAATTATCAAGTTCAGAAGGTTTCCCTTGCATAATATCGCGTTGCATAGATGCAGTAGCGCCTTCTGCTAAACTGTCTATAACTTCTAAAACCATATTTACAGCAGCCTCCGGTAGCGGAATTTGCTTTGCGTTAGCAACAGCAATAATCTCAAGTGCCGTTTGTTTTAATAATTCTCTTATGTTGTTATCTTTTCTAAAGGTAGAAATTGGGACTCTTGTAAGTGCTCCCATTCCACTTACTGTAGTAATAAATAAGAATTTTTTCCAGATATCTACTTGGATAGCATCAGAGATGGTACATTTAACCCCGGCAGTATCAAAAAGGTTTTTAATCTGTTTTACTCTATCTGTAATTTTATTGTTAAGCTCTCCCAAAACAATTTCGGGTTCATAGGCTTTGTGGTTTATAACTCCCGGGGCTTCTACAAAACTTATTATTTTACACAACCCTCCTAAAACATGCTCTTTACCAACAACCTGGGCTAACTTGTCTGCATTATCTGCTCCGTTTTGCAATGGCAAAATAACAGTTTCTTTATGCATAACCGGCAATAACATTTTGGCAACATCTTGCACTTGCCATGATTTTACTGCTAAGATTATTAAATCTACCTTATTTACATCGGTAATATTATTAGTTACTTGCACAGGTTTTATTGTAAAATCTCCCTTATAGCTTTTAACGGTAAGACCCTTGTTTTTTAAAGCCTCTAAATGTGTCCCTCTGGCAATAAATGTTGTATTACAACCGACTTTAGCCAGCATACCACCAAAATATCCGCCCACGCCACCCGTACCAAAAACAAGTGTTTTCATAATTAATAAAGTATTATAAATTTTTTAAATGGGGTATTAAATTTACTTTATTACTTTTACAGTGTTACAAAAATCCCTTTAAAAACTAAAAAACTTTATGAGCAAAGCTTTTGATCGTTACCAAAAACGCCGGTTAATTTCGTCATATTTTTCGGTAGCTTTAAGTATTGCATTGGTATTGTTTTTATTGGGAATGCTTGCTTTGTTAATAATTAATACTAAAAAGCTAACAGACCATTTTAAAGAACAAGTTACAATTACAGTATTTTTAAAAGATAATGCCAAGCAGGTAGAGATAGATCAGCTTCAAAAAAGCTTGGCTTTAGCAGAGTACACTAAATCTGCACAATTTGTATCTAAAGAAGATGCAGCCGAAGCGCATAGTAAAGAAATTGGTGAAGATTTTTTAACATTCTTAGGGCACAATCCGCTTCAAAACTCAATAGATGTTCAGCTAAAAGCTCCTTATGTGTTACCGGACAGCTTAAGCAAAATAGCGTCTGATATAGCCTCGAGAGATTATGTTGATGAAGTATCTTATGATAACGTATTAATTGATTTGTTAGCTGAAAATGTAAAGCGTATTAGCGCATGGATGCTTATTGCAAGTGGCATTTTCACCATAATAGCTGTTTTGCTTATAAACAACTCAATACGCCTATCTATCTATTCTAAACGTTTTATAATTAAAACTATGCAAATGGTAGGCGCAACCAAACAATTTATAAGAAAGCCTTTTATTTGGCAGAATGTTAAATTAGGTATGGTGGGTGCTATACTTGCTATAATAGGTATGGGTGTTATGCTCTACTATTTAGACCGGCTTTATCCGGAGTTAAATATTATTCAAGACCCATTACTTTTAAGTGCGGTGTTTGGTGGAGTGCTTGTACTCGGAATTGTAATTTCTGCTGTAAGCACCTATTTTGCTACGCAACGTTTTTTAAATTTGCGTACAGACGATTTGTACTATTAAAAATGAATTCATGAAAAAGCAAAAAGAACCTCAAAACAATAAAAACAACACCAATTTTATTTTTGGTAAAAAAAACTACCAATTTATGTTTATTGGTTTACTTTTTATTACTGTCGGATTTATTTTAATGAGTGGTGGTGGTAGTAACAATCCTGAGGTTTTTAATCCTGAAATCTACAATTTTAGAAGAATTAGGTTAGCACCTACATTAGTTTTAATAGGTTTTGCCATACAAGTGTATGCCATTTTGTTAAACCCTAACAAAAAATAACATTCCTGATGGATATAATAGATGCAATAGTTTTAGGTATTATTCAGGGGCTCACAGAATTCTTGCCTGTATCTTCTAGTGGGCATTTAGAGCTTGGCAAAGCTATTTTAGGAGATAAAATGGTTCCGCAAGAAAGCTTGCTTTTTACAATTGTACTCCACTTTGCAACTGCTGTTAGTACTCTGGTAGTTTTCAGAAAAGAAGTAATCGAAATTGTTTGCGGACTTTTAAAGTTTTCTTGGAACGAAGAAACAGCTTTTTCTGTTAAAATAATTCTATCAATGCTTCCGGCTGTATTTATTGGTCATTTTTTTGAAACACAATTAGAGACTCTTTTTGTAGAAAACATCCAGCTGGTAGGTTTCATGCTAATTATCACAGCACTTTTATTGTTTTTGGCAGATAAAGCCAAAAAAACCCAAAAACATGTAAGTTATAACAACGCTTTTATTATTGGCATTGCCCAAGCTATAGCAATGGTTCCGGGTATTTCTAGAAGCGGTGCAACTATATCGGCCTCTGTGCTTTTAGGTATAGATAAAACCAAAGCTGCCCGTTTCTCGTTTTTAATGGTAGTGCCTTTAATATTTGGTAGTATTGCTAAGCACCTTTTACAAGGTAATATCTCTTTTAAGAGTGAAGCGATTACACCCTTAGCCATTGGTTTTGTTGCAGCATTCTTATCTGGTTTAATTGCTTGCACATGGATGATTAAACTGGTAAGAAACAGTAAACTATCTTATTTTGCTGTGTATTGCTTGATTGTAGGGATTGGAGCCATTATTTTTTCCTTTTTATCGTAATGTATACACAAGCAAGCATACAAGAGGGGCAAATTTTATTGATTGATAAGCCGTTAACTTGGTCATCATTTCAAGCAGTAAACAAAATAAAGTGGGCAATCAAAAAAAAATACAACTTAAAAAAAATTAAAGTTGGGCATGCCGGAACTTTAGATCCCTTAGCAACCGGATTGCTTTTAATTTGTACAGGTAAATTCACAAAAAAAATTCCTCAATTACAAGGTCAATTAAAAGAGTACACCGGCACTTTTACACTTGGTGCAACTACACCATCATATGATTTAGAAACAGAGGTTAACAACACGTATCCGATAAATCATATCACGCCAGAACTACTAAACAAGACTGCTACAGCGTTTTTAGGAGAAATTAATCAATACCCTCCCATATTTTCTGCCATAAAAAAAGACGGAAAAAGATTGTATGAGCTTGCCAGAGAAGGCAAAACTACAGCAATAGAGCCCAGAAAAGTAACTATACACGAATTTACATTAACACGGGTTTCACTTCCCGAAGTAGATTTTAAAGTGGTTTGCAGTAAAGGTACTTATATTAGGTCTTTAGCAAATGATTTTGGTAAAGCATTAAATTCTGGTGCTTATTTATCGGCTCTTAGAAGAACCAAAATAGGCGATTATAACGTAGATAATGCTATTGCGCCCGACAATTTTGCAAGTTTACTAACGTAATTTTAAGTTAGTTTTAAAAAATATTTCCTGAAAAATTCGTTTATTAAAGTATGAACTTGAATCTTAATAACAAGCAATTATCATTACTAATTACTACTATGCTTATGATGCTGGTAGTGTTGTTGCTTATTAACATTCATTTAGCTGCCGGTGCTGAAGACGAATATTTATACGAAATAAGTCTTGAAGAAGAAGATATTGAAGAGCTTTTGCAAGAAAAAGAAGCTTTAGAGCAAGAACTTGCTGCACAACAAAAAATAAAAACACACATGGCTTTTAACCAAGCTGCTAAAAATAAATTTACAGACGACGAGCCTTTTAAAACACTCGATGAGCTTATGCAAGAAGCTCAAAACAACGATAGCAATGAGGCTGAAGATTTAAACGATGACAGTGGTAATAATCCTTCTGCAGAGGGTTATGCTTTAGATAAATACAAAGAACGGTTACAACAACTAAAGGCATCGAGAGGAGATAACAAAACTCAAGAATTACTACAAAATAATACAGCAAACAGTAACACCTCGGTATCTTATTCTCTAGTGAACAGAAGTCATATACAGCTTCCAAGCCCTATATATACATGCTTAGTATCCGGAAAGGTTGTTGTAAATATTGTTGTAGATGCCAATGGTTTTGTGGTAGAAGCAACATTTAACGAGGCTAGTTCTAACACCACAAACGGCTGTTTAATAGATAACGCGATAGCTTACGCACTTAAAGCAAAATTTAACAAGGGCTCCAAACCTCAGCAATTAGGGACAATTACCTATTTATTCCAAGGAAAGTAGTTGTAATAAATCATTTACAGTGCTCTCTCCCTTATCTTTATTGTACCAAATTTGAAGATCTTGTTTAAACTCTGGGGTTAAGGCCCCGTGTTGAGCTTTAAATTCTTTTACCATTTTGGTTGCTACGCTGGGTCTTGGTCCCCAAGTATCTATAATCTCTTGAGACTCATCATCAATCATTATTAACTTAGGAATTGCTCGGCTTCCATTGGTTAAAAAAGCATCCATTAAATCAGGATGTTCGTCTCTTAATACAATTTTTAAAGAGATGTTTTCATTTAAACTCGCTACTTTATTTATAACTGGTAACGTTTGTGCAGCATCACCACACCAACCTTCTGCAATTACCAACCAAGTAACTTTTTTAGAATACGATTTTATTTTATTTGCCGCATCTTCAGGTATTTTAATTGTTTTATCTAACCTGTGCATGCGTCTATCGTTTAATTTAGAGTAATCTAATAATGATTGTGTTTGTTCCGGCCCGGTAGATTTTCCTTCTTCTAACAACTTAGATACCAACAACCTATACTCATTATAGGTCATGGCTTTTTTTATACTATTAGCTATAATGTGCTGTACTGTAATTTCCATATTTCAAAAGTAGTGGCTATATTCTCTTTTAGAAATGACATTAGTCAAGTTTTTGCAAAAAACTTACTAACTTCCTTAAAAATTAAACTATGAGTAAAAAAAGATGTGGTTGGTGTGAAGGAGATCCTATTTATGAAGCGTATCACGATACAGAATGGGGCGTTCCGGTGTATGATGATGATACCCTTTTTGAGTTTTTAGTTTTAGAAACTTTCCAGGCTGGATTAAGTTGGATAACTATTTTAAAGAAACGTGAGAATTTTAGAGCAGCTTTAGATGATTTTAATTATTTGAAAATTGCCAATTATAATGACAAAAAGATAAATGAATTACTTAGCAACCCCGGTATTATTAGAAATAAGCTTAAAATAAAAGCCACCGTAACCAATGCTCAGGCATTTATAAAAGTGCAAAAAGAATTTGGTAGTTTTAGTAACTACATCTGGAAATTTACAAATGGGCAACCTATACAAAATGCTATTAAAAATTATAAAGATGCTCCGGCTAACACAAAATTGTCTGATACCATTAGTGCCGATTTAAAAAAACGAGGCTTTAAGTTTGTAGGTTCTACCGTAGTTTATGCTCATATGCAAGCTACAGGAATGGTTAATGATCACGAAATAAGTTGTTTTAGATATAAACAAGTGCAGCAATTGGCTAAAAAGTAATTGTGTTAGCGCAAATAAGACAAGAAAACCTCCCTAGGTATTTCTTCTGCTCCAAAGCTAGCTAAATGCTGAGTGTAAATTTGACAATCTATAAGTTTATATTTTTCTTGTTTTAGTTTATTTACTAAAGCAACAAAACCAACTTTACTGGCATTAGACACTTTACTAAACATACTTTCACCACAAAAAACACTTCCAATATTAACCCCGTAAAGTCCACCAACCAATTCATTGTCTTTCCATACCTCAACAGATTTTGCATATCCTAAATCATTTAGTTTGCAGTAAGCTTCAATCATTTGTTGTGTTATCCAGGTGCCTTTTTGCCCTTTGCGTTTAATAGTTGCACAGCTTTTTATTACTTCTTTAAAATTTGTATTAAACGTTACTGTAAAGTATTCTTTTTTTAAAAAAGATTTTAAACTCTTAGAAATTTTAAGTTTATCGGGAAATAGTACCATTCTCGGATCAGGACTCCACCAAAGTATGGGAGAACCTTCTTCAAACCAAGGGAAAATACCACTTTTATAAGCTAAAATTAGGCGTTCTACAGATAAGTCTCCTCCAATGGCAACTATACCTTCAGGAGAAGCTGTTTCTACGGGAGGAAAAACAATATCTTTAGTTAAAAAAACCATTATGGGTTAATATAATTATCAATTAATCTTATAAATCTGTTAAAAAAACGGTTTTTTCTTTGAGAATCTAATATTTTTCTGCAACTTTGTTAATGCCTTTATAGCAAAATTTTTCATCATTGCTTTTTGAGTTCGCTATAAAGGTGAAACCTAAAACCACAACATTAAAAGTCCTTTTTTAAAGGACTTTTTTTATATTAATAACAATCCTACTAAAAAAACAATAGTTCCTACCAGCATTGCTAATAAGGTATAAGGCAAAATTTCTTTGGCTTTAAGTTTTGTAATTCCTAAAAGCGGAAGCGCCCAAAAAGGTTGTAGCATATTGGTTATTTGGTCTCCATAAGCTAAGGCCATAATAGCTTTAGGTAAAGGAACTCCAAGTTGTAAAGCACTTTCAACTACTATTGGCCCCTGTACTGCCCATTGCCCACCTCCGCTGGGCACAAAAATATTTACCAACCCGGCGCTAAAAAATGTAAAAATAGGAAGTGTGGTTGCAGTAGCTACTTCAGAAAAAAACGAAGATATCTCTTGTATTAAACCACTACTACTCATAACTCCCATTATACCAAAATATAACGGAAATTGAATTAAAATGCCCGAAGTTCCTTTTATAGCTTCTTCTAAAGCTTTTAAAAAATGTTTAAAACTCCCGTGTAATAGTATTGCTACTCCAAACATAAAAAGGTTTAACATGTTTGGTGTAATTGTTAAGGTAGTTATTAAGTTGGTGTATTGTGCAAAAAATGCCATCAAAATTAGTCCCCCAAATAAAAGAGTAGCAATTTTAGAGGTTTCTAACTTCTCTGCTCCTTTAGCCCTATCTGATTTTATAACACCTATTTTATAGGTTTTTAGCCTTACGGGTTTAACAGAAACTTTTTTACCAAGCCAATAAAACATGCCTGGAACAAGCAGTAACAGTACTGCAAACAGCAGCAAATTCCAACTACTAAGTACAGTAGTACTTGTTGCAATACTCTCAGGAAGTTTATTTAATACCTCTGGCGTAGAAACCCCTTGCATTAAAGCTTTTAAGTGATTGCCTTCTGCAACTTTTAACGGAGCAGACCCACTAATTCCGCCATGCCACACCATAAGTCCAACATATCCGCTGGCACCAATAAGCGGGTAGTTTATAGCTGTGTTTTTTGCTTGCGCGTACTCGGCAACTTTTCTGGCAAAAATAGCTCCGAAAATTAACCCTAAACCCCAATTAAAAAAAGACACTAACATAGTTGTTGCACTAACTAGCGCAGCAGCATTAGCAGTATTTGTTACAAACCTCAGTATTTTATCTATAAGTTGTGTAACAGGGGCCGAAAGTACCAACACATGCCCCAAAACCAAAATAAGCATCATTTGGTAAGCAAAAACCAACAACGCATTATCCCAAACACCTTTTTCCCAATACGTTAAAATGGATATTAAATGATTTTGATTAGTTGCAGAATCTGTAAAAAAATAGGCTATTATTATGGTTAAAAAAGTTAGTAAAACTGCTATAGTAAAAGGTGATGGTAGATATTTTTTAAACAACGTCTCAATAGCAGTTGTAAGTTTCATGAGCTTAGTTTTGTGGTGAAATTACAAAAAAGCAAAAAAAAGAGGCTTAAAAGCCTCTCTCTTGTATTGTTTGTTTTAAAATGGTAAATCGTCGTAGTCTTCTTCGTTTAGCTCGTTAGCAGGCTCAAAAGCATCGTCCGGAGCTATAGGTGGTATATCATTGGTTGTTTCTTCTGGTGCAGGAGCTAATACCTCTACTCGCCATCCTTGAATAGAATTAAAGTATTTTACTTCTCCTTGCGGGCTTACCCACTCTCTTCCTCTTAAGTTTATACTAACTTTTACTTGTTGTCCAACCGTTAAGCCATCTAACAAACTACATTTATCTTGAACAAACTCTATTAATAAATGTTGCGGATATTGTTCTTGCGTTGTAATTACTAACTCTCGTTTTTGAAATCCTCTATCGTTTACAGCTTTAGTTTCTCCGATTACTTTAATTATTCCTTGTACCTCCATAAATTATTATTTATTTAGCTAAAAGCACTTTCCAGGCAGAAAGTACATCATTATTATTTAAAAATTCTTTTGCTTTTTTATGTTGTTGCTCTACATCGTCTGCGCTTAACACTGCTTTAATCTCTAAAGAGTTGTTTACAAACGCTGCAATTTCATCGGGAGTTGGTAACTTTTCTACATTACCAAGCATTCCTAAATCGTTTCCGGTAAGCACTTTGCTTAATCTAATATGCTCCGGTATTGCATCTACACCAATTCCAAGGGTAGAGAGTGGTTTAGGAACTTCGAACATGCCTTGATTTGCTCTAGAGTACCAATTGCCACCCATTCTGCTAACCAAGTCTATTTTATGCTGGTCTATACTACCATCATCGGTTAAAACCTCTTTGTTTATGTGTAGCAAAAGTACTTCGCAAATAATTAAATTCCCGGCGCCTCCCTCTTTTCCTAAAGAAACAACATTATTTACTTTACACTCAAATTGTACGGGTGATTCTTTTACTCTAAATGGCGCAACTTTCTCTGACGGTAACATGGTTAATCCGGACTTAACAAACTCATTAACGCCTTCAGGATACTCTGTGCTGGCTAAAGACATTTGCTGCACCATATTATAATTTACCACATTAATTACAACTTCTTTAGTAGCTAAAGCGTTCTCTAAGGTATGTTTAGTGGTATTGTTACGTACCCGACGAGCAGGCGAAAAAATCATAATAGGCGGATTGGCACTAAAAACGTTAAAAAAGCTAAAGGGCGCTAAATTTGGTGTGCCATCTTTAGCAATAGTGCTGGCAAAGGCTATAGGCCTTGGTGCTACTGAGCCTAACAAATATGAATGTAATTTTCCTGTAGAAAGTTGATCGGGACTAAAAGAAATCATCGTACTCATACGTTACAAATGTACATAAATTGACAGGCATAAAAAACGTATATATAAATCAAAATTGCAGTATATTTTAACAATTGCAGTATATTTAAACTTGAAATTACCATTGCATGGTGTTTACAACCCAACGAAATACATCGAAATTTTTACTGGTACTGGCATCTTTTATTGTTGTAGCCCTTATTTTGTGGAATACCTATAAGTTTTTTACCATTTTTAAAGAAGAGGAACGTCGTAAAATGGAAACTTGGGCTACTGCCCAAGCAGAGCTTATACAAACCGAAGATTTAAACAGAAGTTTGGGCGAATTGCCTTTAACAGTATTAAGAAACAATGTAACTACCCCCATGATTGTTGTAAACAATGATGGCTCTATAAATGGTATAAATAATATAGACGACCCCCGAATTGCAGATGATGCCTACGTGCAAAAACTTATTAAAAAATTTAAGTCAGAAAACAATCCTATAGAAATTACTTTTAGAGGAGAAAAGCTTGCCACGCTCTACTACGGTAACTCTGAAGTTTTAAACAAGCTTAAATACTATCCAATAGCATTATTGCTTATTATTTTCTTGTTTGGCGCTGTAATTTTCTTTTTCTACCGTGCTTCAAGAATTTCTGAACAAAACAAGCTATGGGCCGGTATGGCCAAAGAAACGGCTCACCAAATTGGCACACCTCTATCTTCTTTATTGGGTTGGAACGAACTTTTAAAGGCAGAAAAATTGCATCATAGCATTACAGATGAAATAGAAAAGGATATTTCGCGTTTACAAACCATAACAGAACGTTTTTCTAAAATAGGTTCTGTACCAACTTTAGAGCGACATAATATAGTGTTAGAAACACAAAAGGCTTTTGATTACTTAAAATCTAGAAGTTCTAAATTGGTAGAGTTTAACTTTTTTTCTTCGCAAGAAGAAGTTTGGGTTATGCTAAATCCCAGTTTATATAATTGGAGTATAGAAAACCTTGTAAAGAATGCTATAGATGCGATGAAAGGAAGAGGGAATGTACGTATAGATATTAATTTAGAGTATAATTACGTTAATGTATTAATAAAAGATAACGGAAGTGGCATTCCTAAAGCCAACTTAAACAAGATTTTTGAGCCTGGTTTTACCACCAAGAAAAGAGGTTGGGGTTTAGGATTATCGCTCGTGAAAAGAATAATAGAAGATTATCATAACGGAAAAATTAGAGTGCTTTCGTCATCAAGAGAAGAAGGTACCATAATGCAAATTTCATTAAAAGTACTTTCATAGTATTGTTGCCCTAAACCTAAAACTATGTCTAAAGAAACTTTAATTGCTATAAAAAAAGCTACGCTTACCAATAATTGCCCGGAGTGTTTTAATAACAGTCTAACACTCACTTTTTACCAAAAACAAAAAGAAGATGCTTTAGTTAAGCGTTTAACCAAAGAAGTAAGTAATAAAGTAACTTGTAATACATGCAACTCTACCATTTACCCGGTTAAATGGACCGATGATATTGAGCGTGTTGTAGATTATTATAACAAACTGGTAACCCCTAAAAGAAGCTCTATAGCTTTTACCAGTATGTTTTACATTCTCACCTTAACTGCAATTGCTATTTTAATTGCTGTTTTTGCTTATTTACGCTACGCAGAAATTATTTAAAATTTTCTTGAATAGCCTGAGCTAGCTCGGCAAATTCATTAGAAGTTAAAGATACTTTATGCTGAAAAGTCATGTCTTTCATTTGGTTTATAGGAATTAAATGAACGTGTACATGCGGAACCTCTAACCCTACAACAGCCATCCCAACTCTGCTACAAGAAACTGTTTTTTCTAACGCTTTAGCAACCCTCCGCGAAAAAGCCATAAGGTTTAAATATGTAGTTTCATCTAAATCAAAAATCTTATCTACTTCTTGTTTAGGAATACAAAGTGTATGTCCTTTGGCGTTGGGGTTTATATCTAAAAAAGCTAAAAAATCTTCTGTTTCTGCAACTTTATAACAGGGTATTTCTCCGTTTACAATTTTTGTAAAAATACTTGCCATGACTTTGTTAATTAATGATTATGAGCTGTTTTAAAATTACAATAAAAACAAAAAATCCTTCACCAATAGGCAAAGGATTTTTTTGGTTGTTGAATAAAATTAATCTCTTGTTATTTCTAATATTTCAAATTTTAATTTTCCGTTAGGCACCTCAATTTCAGCAATATCTCCAACTTCTTTTCCTAATAATCCTTTACCAATAGGAGAACTTACAGAAATCTTTCCGCTTTTTAAATCGGCTTCACTTTCTGCTACTAACGTATATTTCATTTCCATGCCATTGGCAAGATTTTTAATTTTAACTGTAGAAAGCACCAGCACTTTAGAGGTATCTAACTGGCTTTCATCTATAATTCTTGCGTTAGCAATTACTTCTTCTAGTTTAGATATTTTCATTTCAAGCAGCCCCTGTGCCTCTTTTGCTGCATCGTACTCTGCATTTTCAGATAAATCACCCTTATCGCGGGCTTCTGCAATAGCTTGCGATGCTTTTGGACGCTCTACATCTTTTAAATAATTAAGCTCGTCTTTAAGCTTTTTTAATCCCTCTGCAGTATAATATGATACTTTGCTCATAACTTCATGGTTTATAAATAGAAAAAATCCCCTACTACCAGAGGATTTAACACAAATATACAAATTTTTAATCAACTTGGTTTTATAGTATATTGCACAAAAATTATCAACATGAAAAAAATTGGCATTTTAATAATGCTTTTTGGGGGTATAATTGCTTGTAGTGATGATGGTGTAGAACGAAATCCCTATTTACAGGAAACTAATTTTAGGTTCGAAATTAATTTAAACCTTCCTTTATACAGTAGTTTAGCTACTCCCGGCAACTCTATTTATATAGGCAATGACGGGGTTGGTATTAAAGGTGTTTTTGTTACCAATACCGGTAGCGGATATGTTGCTTTTGAAGCCAGTTGCCCCAATCACTCACCTAATAGCTGCTCTACCATGAAAAAAATAAACGGAACAAGCTGTAAATGCGATTGCGAAGAATACGAATATAGTCTCTTTTCGGGTGAGTTTTTAGGTGAGTCTGATGATGGAGAGCGCAAATATAGTATGTTAAATTACCGAACCACCACTGTGGGCAGTTCGGTAATTATTAGCAATTAAAAATTGAGCACAGCTCCTAACAAAAAGTTTCTGGTAGCTTGAGGGTAATACCCTGCACCTTCTATAGTTTGTACACTTCCGGGGTTAGACCAAGTATCATCATATGTATAAAAATATCCGTTAGACACGTACTTGGTGTTAAAAACATTATTTACCAATGCTTGTAGCGTTATTTGTTTTATAAAAGAGTTTACCGGAATGTTGTAAACAACATTTAAATCGGTTATAAAGTAAGCATCTAATTTTGAGCTTTCCGCATCTATGTTCCCCATGTATTGTTCAGAAACATACTTACTTAATACAGAAAACTGTAGGTTTTGTTTTGGCAAATAACTAATAATGTTAGATGCTACAACATTTGGTGAATACGCAATATTTGTGTTTCCTAAGTTTTGTAAAACTCCGTCTCGTTGAAAATAGTAATCTACATTTTTGTTAGTACTAATGGCTATATTGGGCTGCCATTGTAACTTTTTACTAATTCTTACATTAGCGTCTATTTCTAACCCAAGTCTGTAACTATCTCCTACATTTTCTCTTAAAGGCGCCCCTACATCATTAAGTTCTCCTGTGAGTACTAATTGATTTTGATAACGCATATAGTAAGCATTTGTGTTTAGCGTTATTTTGGGCGAAATATAACGCCACCCCAATTCAAAATCATTTAATTGTTCGGGTTTAGGATTACCATTTTCATAATCATTTCTGTTAGGTTCTCTATTGGCTCTGGCATAAGAAAAATACAGTTTGTGGTTTGTGTTTAGTTGATAGGTAACTCCGGCTTTAGGGTTAAAAAAGTTAAAGGTATCATTTACCAGTCCGGTATCTTCTCCGTTGGCTTTATAGGTTACCCTTCTAAACTGTGCATCAGCAAAAAGAGTCCATTTATTATTAAGTGAAAAAACCGATTTTATATATGAGTTGAAATCTGTTTTCTCTGAAGAATCATCGTAATATCTATCTCTAATTTGGCTGTTAGATGCATAACGAGCCCAAATAATTTCGCCAAAATGATCTCCATGATACTCATTGTAAGCACCACCTAAAACAACCTCTAAGTCTGATTTTTTATAGGTAGCAGAAAACGTAGTTCCGTAAAAATCATTGTCTAACCATCTTCTTCTAATTAAATCTGTCTCATTTATGGTTTCGCCTCCTAAAGTTACAGGCTCCAAACCGTAGTCTGCAAAAGCTTGATCTTCTTTATATTGCTCAAAATACCCCCTACCATAGGTATAGTGTAGCGCAAAATTGGTGCTCCAATTGGTGCTCCATTGCTCGTTCCAGTGTAATTGTGCGTGGTCTTGTTTGTAATTATCAATTTCGTTATCATAAAATTGTGTAACCCCATTTTCATCTGTGTATATTCCTGCAGGATTAAATGTTCTGTTAACGGCCAAAGTTTCTGCATCTATACCAAACCAGGCTTGATAAGTTATTTCGTGCCCTCCAAAAACCAAGGCTTTTATTAAGGTATTGTTTTTAGCATATGCTCCTTGCAAGAAATACGATTTTAAGTCTGACGAAGCTCTATCTATATAACCATCTGAAGCTATTGCAGAAAGTCTTCCAGAAAACTCTATTGTATTGTTTAATTTTCCTGAACTAAATTTTAAAGTATGCTTTCTGGTGTTATAACTGCCAAATGAATTAGCAATTTCTGCATATGCATTTTCACTAATGGCATCTGTTAAAATATTTAAACTTGCGCCAAAAGCACCCGAACCGTTGGTTGATGTCCCAACGCCACGTTGCAACTGTATACTCTCTGTAGACGACGCAAAATCAGGTAAATTAACCCAAAATGTACCGTGAGATTCTGCATCGTTATAAGGAATTCCGTTTATGGTAACGTTTACACGTGTGGCATCACTACCTCGCACTCTAATACCGGTATATCCTACTCCGGCACCGGCATCTGAAGTTGTAACTACGCCCGGCAAAAAGTTTAGTAAAATAGGAATGTCTTGTCCTAAGTTTCTTTTACTAATTTCTTGCTTTTTTACATTAGAAAAAGTAACCGGAACATTGTTTTTAACTCTGATTGATGAGACTAAAACCTCATCTAACGTTACGGTTTTGCTCAATACAGAATCTGTTTCTTTTTCTTGAGCATAACATACGTTTGTTGCCAACAGTAAAAAGATGGCTTTTGCAAATAATGTTTTCATTCGTAATTTTTTTTACGAATAAAAGGGGCCATTATTCTTATGGTTAAACAGCTTTTTAATTATAGATGCCTCCCAACAGCATCTGGTATGTTCCTAAACAGCATTACCTGTTCAAGGTTCAATGGGTATGATCTCAGCTCGTAATTTAGAGCACCCCTTATTGAGATGGTACAAAGTTACATTCTAGTTGTTTAAAAAATAACTTTTAATGAAATTTTTTTAAGCATCATAAAACAAAAAATTAATTTAGGCACGTAGTTTGTTTTGAATGCTTTTTTAAAACGATTGTATGAGTGTTTCTAAACAAAAAATAACAGCAAAAATTGTTGCTAGCTACTTAATTATTGTAGCGTTTGCTTTTGGAGTAGGGTACATTGTTTTTAGAGAAATTGAAAGTTTTACAACTCTTCAAAAAAACCAAATAACAGATCAGCAAAAAATTTTAAAAATTAGTCATTTACTTAGTCTTTTGTATGAAAATGACGGGGTTGCTAGAAGCGCCATACAATCTAAATCATGGGATTCGTTTGTAAATTATTCTAAAAAGAACGATAGTTTATTGCAAAAAATAGATTCTTTAAAAATACTGTTAAGCTCGTATAAACAACCGCATCTTTTAGATAGTGTTAAAACGTTACTTTTAGAAAAACAGAAAAATATACACGCTCTTAAAACTTTAAAATCTCAAAATCATTATAAGCTATATACAGCTATTGCATTAGCTAAGCTTCAAAATTTAGAAGCTTCGTTAGGCAGGCTAACACTAGGAGATTTCGTGAAAGACCCAACCAAATTAAACCCATCAACTAAAAAAGTGCTAAAAAAATATGTTGATTATTTAAATGAAAATGCCTTTAAAGATAATCGTACCGTATCTAAAGAAACATTAGATTCCATCTTTAAAGCTTCAACAAAGGTATTAGAGGATTTACAAACTAACACTAATAAACAGCAAACCTCTTTACTAAAAAAGGAGAAAAAGCTTGCTGAAAATGATTTGTTAATCTCTCAGCAAATCAGAAAAATATTGTCTAAAATAGAATCAGATACTGCCCAACATACTCAGCAGCTATCTCAACAATATCGAAATGCAATAGATAAAAGCAGAAAAATAATATTATTGGCTGCATTGGCTGGATTTGTAATGATTGTAATATTCTCTATTATAATATTAAGCGATTTTTGGGAAACGCAACGTTTTAGATTGCAATTAGAGCGTGCCAATACAAAAGCTAACATGTTACTTAAAAGCAGAGAGCATTTAATTAATATGGTTAGTCACGATTTGCGTTCGCCTTTAAGCACAGTGATTGGTTATAGTGAATTGCTTGAAAACACACTTACAAACACAAAAAGCATTCATTACGCTAATAAAATTAAAAGTGCTTCGGCTTACATTAACCGTTTAGTAGAAGACCTTTTGGAGTATTCAAAAATAGAATCAGGAAATATTACTGTAGATAAGGTAAGTTTTAATTTTAAAACCCTCCTGGAAGACACAACTCAAAGCATACATGAACAGTATAGTGAAAAACCTATTAAGTTAGTTTTAGAGATTGATGATAAGTTAGAAGAAAACATTGTTAGTGACCCGTTTAGAATTAGACAACTAATAACTAATTTGGTTAGCAATGCCTTTAAATTTACTGATGAAGGGGTTGTGAAAATCAGCGCGCGTTTAAATAATAATGATAGCTCCAAGAATAACGAACTAATTCTCTCTGTTTCTGATACTGGAATTGGAATCGCGAAAGAAAAACAACATTTAATTTTTAAAGAGTTTACTCAACTAAATAACACTAAAATCACTTCATCAGGGTTTGGTTTAGGATTAGCCATTTCAAAGAAAATTGTCGCCTTTTTAGAAGGTTCTCTCACTTTTAAAAGTCAAGCAGGTAAAGGAACCTGTTTTGTACTTGCTTTGCCTATTACCCTTGCAGAAAACAATAATTCTAAGCTTAAAGGCTCTCCTTTAAAACAGCCCCCTAAAACATTACATGCCATTGTAATTGATGATGATGATACTCTTAGAGAGTTAATTATAATTACCCTTACTAACATTGGTTTTAAAGCTAAGGGATTTAAGAGTGCCTCTAAAGTTTTAGAAAAAATAAACAATCTTACTTTTGATTGTATTGTAACAGACATTCAGTTACCGGAAATGAATGGCTTTAGGTTTATTGAATTATTAAAAAAACATTCTGGCTACAAAGCGCAACCAGTAATAGCAATAACAGGACGCAAAGATTTAGATACTTCACATTATCTTGACAATGGGTTTAATGCAGTTATATTTAAACCTTTTACACCTTTTGAGTTAACAGACTTGTTTTCCAATTTGTTTATAAATAATATCCCAAAACCAATCATAAATACATTTTCTCCTAATAAAGAATCTCCTCTTTATGATTTAAAAGACTTACAATCATTTGTGGGTAACAATCAATCATTAAAATCTATTATTAGTGTTTTTATTGACGACACTCACAAAAATATTTTTTTACTAAAAAAATATGTTGCAGACCATAATGTAGAAGGTATAAATCAAATAAGCCATAAAATGCTTACTATGTTTTTACAAATAAATGCTCATACAATAACACCTGTTTTAAAAGAATTAGAATGTGTAAATTCTATTAATAATACAGTATTAAAGCAAAAAATAGAATTTCTAAATAACGAAATAAACAAGGTTGTAGTAGCTCTTAAAAAAACCTACTCCTTATAAATTAATATTCATTTATACTGTATTCTTTTAGTTTATTATACAATGTTTTACGAGTAATTTTAAGCAGTCTAGCTGCTTGAGTTTTGTTAAAATTAGTTTCTTTTAATGCCTTAATAATTAATTCTTTTTCGTTTTCTTTTTTTGAAAATTCTTTTTGTTTAATCTCTAAGGAAGTTAAAATTTCGTTTGGTAAAACTTCTGGAGTAATAACATCTGTTTGTGTTAATAAAACAGCTCTTTTAATTACATTCGAAAATTCTCTTAAATTTCCAGGCCAATTATATTTTTGGAATATATCTACTACCTCATCAGAAAACCCGATTATTTGTTTCGTTAACTGTTTATTAGATTTTTCTAAAAAATAATCTGCAAAAATTAAAAGATCTTCTTTTCTTTCAGCCAAACTTGGTGTTCTAACAGAAAACTCGTTAAGTCTATGGTATAAATCTTCTCTAAACTTTCCTTGCTCAACAGCTTTTTGCAAATCTTCATTAGTAGCCGTAATTAGCCTAACATCTACATCAATTTCTTTATTACTCCCAATACGCTTAATTTTTCGCTCTTGAAGCGCTCTAAGTAATTTTATTTGATTTTCGTATGATAAATTTCCTACTTCATCTAAAAATAATGTCCCCCCATTTGCTGCTTCAAAGTGACCGATCTTATCTGAAAAAGCTCCGGTAAAAGAGCCTTTTACATGACCAAAAAACTCACTTGCGGCTATTTCTTTAGGAATAGCACCACAATCTACAGCTATAAAGGGTTTATTGCTTCTATTGCTCTGAAAGTGTATTGCTTGAGCAACAACTTCTTTGCCCGAACCACTTTCTCCTGTAATTAGCACAGAAAGATCTGTTGGTGCTACCAAATTTATGTACTCATTAAGCTTTTTCGAAGCTGTACTAATTCCAACTATATAGTTGTCTTCTCTTGTATTTGTGGGTTTTTGTATATTTTGTTGTTGTACTTGTTTAGATACTTTTTTAGTTTTATTAGAGTCAAGCACATTATTTATAACCGTTAATACATTTTCTTGGTTAAAAGGCTTAGAAATATAATCAAAAGCACCTAGTTTCATTGCCTTTACGGCTGTTGGAACTTCTGCATAGCTTGTCATAACAACCACAGGTAATTGCAGTGCTCTTTCTTGAACTATTTTTAGCAAATCAAGTCCACTTCCATTAGGAAATCTTAGGTCTGTAAACACAATATTATAGTTATTTTGCTCTAATTTATTTAAAGCTTTTTCTAATGAATGTGATACATGAACGTTATAATTATTGCGCTTTAAAAAACGCTCCAAAACTCTAGAAAAGCTTACGTCGTCTTCAACTATGAGTATTGATATCATACACTAATTACGATATATATCACCGATAAAGATGTTAAGAGTTTTAAAAAATAAAAAAGGGATGCCAAATAAGCATCCCTAAAAACCGCTATTGAAAACCTAACTAACTACATCTCAAGCCAGTTCCCTTCTTCATCAGCATAAAGAGTTTGAGTTGCACCGTTAACACTCACCTCTAATTTATATTCGTTGTTTTCGTTTATGTAAGCCTTTTCTACTTTTGCGCTGGGAAAGTCTCTTTGCAAAGCGTCGGTTACAGCTGTAGGTAATTGATCTGGACTGATTTCTTTAAATTCTGATTGCTCAACAGTTATTATTTCATCCATAATGCCGTCATGAATAATAATTGGTGTTACAGCAAATGTGGTAAAAGTTCCAAAGGCTAATGCAGATGCTAATACAAACTTTTTCATAATTAATTGTTTTTTAATTGTTACACATATTTTTTAATGTCAATTATTATATTGAAAAGTTTGTGCCATTATACTACAAAATTAACAATACCAGCATAAATTGCTGATTTTCAGTTGTTTATAATATTTAAGAGAAGCCTCTAAATTGTGTATAGTTGTGTAAAAAGTTATAGCTCTTGTGTAAAATTTACACAACTAACTACTGATTTGATGCGCTGGCTTTAATAAATCGGTTACTGTTTTAACCGGATTAAAAGTATGTAAAGGCACTTCTACAAAAATGGTGTTCCAGTTAGCCATAGCGCCATTCCAAAGTCCGGGCAGCTCTAATGCTTTAAGTGGTTTCCCCTCCTTTGTTTTTTGAGTTATAAAGGCTTGCGAAGCATCAACAAAATCTAACAAATTATATTTTTCTCCTTTGTAGTTTTTTACTCCACAAACAATATCTACAGGGTTAAAATGTGTTGCTGTACTAAGTATCTCTTTTTGTTGTTGATTTGATTTATCTATTTGAGCAGATTCAACTATTTGAAGTGAAATGTTGCCCTTTTTATCTTTTATCCAGAAAGGACCACCTCCCGGCTCACCTTCATTTTTAACCATCCCACAAACTCTAATAGGCCTGTTTAATTTTGCTTTTATAATATTTATTTGCTCATTAAACGTTTTAGCATTAAAATCTTCAGAGAATTTTACATTTAAATCGTTCTCTAAAAATAGTTTTATCTCTTGAACTTGCTCATTAGTAATGGATTGAGCATCTAACAGCTTAGCATATGCAAATACTTTTTCTTGTATAGCTAACAACAAGCCTGCTAGCATTTTTTTTGCATCTGCAATTGCATCATGTTGTTTTTTAACAACCACATTATCTATATTTTTTATAAAAACAATGTCGGCATCTTGATCGTTTAAATTTTCAATCAAAGCTCCGTGTCCGGATGGTCTAAAAAGTAATGTGTTGTCTGGGTTTCTAAACGGTGTGTTATCTAAATTAACTGCAATAGTATCTGTAGCTTGCTTCTGAAAAGAAAACGAAACATTAAAATCTACTCCGGTAATCTCTTTTACTTTAGGCAAAATCTCTTTTAGTTTTGCCAAAAAAGCATCTTTATGTTCTTCTGAGATTGTAAAATGTAAATTAGCTTTATTGTTAGCTTCACTATACAAAGCTGCTTCAAACAAATGCTCTTCTAATGCTGTTGCATAATGCGTTTTGTAATTATGAAACGGCAACAGTCCTTTAGGAAAACTCCCAAAATTAGCTCCTTCAGGAAGCAGCATCTCTTTTACAAAAACAACTTTTTGCTGATTGTCATCTAAGGTATCAAATGCTATATTTTTATGCTTTAGGTTGTTAATAATGATGTTGTAAAAAGGCAACTTATCTAAAGCTGTAAAAAACAATGATAGTGATAAAGCTTTAGTTTTATTTACGTACGCATTAAACGTTTCTGACTCTGGATTAAAATTATTTAAAAACAAAAAAAGCTCTTTAAACATTCGGGTTGCAGCCCCCGATGCCGGTACAAATTTTAACAGCTTTAATTTATCTTTTTTAGTGTTAAAATTGGTTATGTAATGTGCTTTCTCTTGTTCTGATAATTGCTTAATACCATTACCAACAGTAGCAGATTGCACTAGTTTAACAGCCGGAATGCCTTTTTTAAAAACTTCTATTTGCTGTTTAACCTGCTCTACAGTTATATTTTTTTCTTCTATTTGTTTTAAGTCTGATTTAGAAAACATGTTCCTTTTTGGCTTTTAACAAACTATCTATATGTTTTACGGCCTCTTGTAATCTTGTTTTTTTATCTCCTTTTAATAACACATAAGGCCTATTGTACTTCTCTAAAGCGTTTTTAAAACACGCAAACATTTGTTCTCTCTCATTAGGCTTATCGCGTAAATCATCTTTTTCCCAAGGTACATCTATATAGGTTAAAAAATACAAATCGTATGTGTTTTGTAAGGCATATTTTTCTAACTCAGAATCACAATATCCTAAATAATATGCCTCAGAATACACTTTGGTTTCTAAAAGATCTGTATCGCAAATTAAAACATCTGTTGCTTTTGTTGTAAGTTCGTTTTCTAATTTAATTTGACCTTCGGCAATGGGTAACAAATCTTTAGGTTCGCAAGTTTTTCGCTCGTTATTCCATTTGTTTTGTAAATATTCTCGAGCGTATTCAGGTACCCAAACTGTATTATAATGTCTGGCTAATTGTTGAGAAAGTGTAGTTTTCCCGGTAGATTCCGGACCAAAAAGTACAACCTTTATGATGTTACTTGGTTGTTGTTTAAGAGACGATTCCATTCTTTATATCCTTGTACTGCAATTATCGTAAAAATTAAATATTGAAAACTTGTAAAAGTTAGCCCCTTGTAAAAATACAAAGGTACCGAGATTATATCGCCAATAATCCAAAAGATCCAGTTTTCTATTTTTCTTCTGGCCATTAACCACATTCCCACAAAGAAAATTGCAGTTGTTAGTGTGTCTACATAAGCTGTCCACCCGTTCCATTTATCAAAAACAGTGTAAACTGCAAATACAAAAATTAGTGTGAGCACAAAAATTGCAATTGCTATATTTTTTTCTTTAAGGGTTATTTTACTAATAGGCGTATACTTTGTTAAATCTACTTTTCTTGTCCAAACATACCATCCATAAACACTCATAACAAAGTAGTATCCGTTTATCATCATATCACCCAGCAGTTCCCATTTAAGTAATAAATACACAAAAATTGCTGTGCTTATCATTCCGGTTGGGTAAACCCAAATATTATTTTTTTTAGCAAACCAAACGCTTAAAAAACCAAAAATTACAGCTACAATTTCTAAGACAATATCTATAGTTTGGTAGGTGCTGTATTGCCCAAAAAAGAAATCAAAAAGCTGGTTCATAATCACTTCTGTCTGATTTCACAATTTTCACAAAAATAAGTCCGCTTTCAATCAAAGAAAACACATCTTTTATCTCTTTGGTGAGCAAATTCATAACCTTATCGTAATCACCATAAACTTGTGTGCTTAACGGATTTTCTTTTACAACTAACCCGGAAGCTCTAAGTTTTTTTATGAATTCAATAATGGGTGGCTCAAAATTATCTTGAAGAGGGGATAAGGTGAGTTCTACAGAGATTTTCATGTCTTGAAAAATTTTACCTACAAAGGTGCTTAAATTTTATGGGTTATGGGCTCCTTTGTAGGTAAAATTTTATTGTGGGTAGCCATAAGCACAAGTATACCCATCAAATTCCAGAAAATGCAGCTTATACTTGGTTAGTTTTCCTTTATAAATTATGTGCCCGGTTGTTTTACCATCGTTAAATTCAAAATCCTGAATATCTATGTGTTGTAAAAAAGATAATCCGGGTTGTGCATAAAGCTTGTAGAGCGACTCTTTAGTACACCAAATAATAGTGAGTTTTCTAACCAATGCTTCAAAATTTGCTAATGATTTGTAAGATCTGAATGTGGTGAACTTATGAGCAATTTTTACAATTTTATCACGCTGTTTTTCTATATCTATCCCTACCGGATTAGTACTAACAATAATTGCGGTAAAACTAAATGAGTGGGTTATAGAAATATATTTATTATCTGTTAAGTGAGGTTTCCCTAACTCATCGTAATACAAATCAGAGGGTTGGTAACCTGCCTCTTTTAATAGATGTCTGATGCTTATAAAACCTCTTCTGTGAATTTCAGATTTCATGCTGTTAATTCGCTTTAAACAAGCATCAGATAGTGTTACACCTTGTTTTAGTGTTTCTTCTGATTCTTCTATTTTCCAGATGTAAACTGTAATGTCCGGATTAACTGTTATAGTTTTGTAAAGAGGCATTAATAGTAAAAGTTATTACGTAACTTTGCAGCTACAAAATTGATTGTACAAAAGTTACAAAATTTTGTATTTTTTGTTTAACGAAAGTAAAAATAAAAAACATATGAGTACAAAAACAATTCCCTATGTGCCTTATAAAGTAAAAGATATTACATTGGCAGACTGGGGAAGAAAAGAAATTGAGTTAGCAGAAGCAGAAATGCCGGGCTTAATGGCATTACGTGAAGAATACAAAGACCAGCAACCTTTAAAAGGAGCTCGTATTGCAGGATGCTTGCACATGACCATTCAGACTGCTGTACTTATAGAAACTTTAGTTGCCTTAGGCGCAGAAGTATCTTGGAGCTCGTGCAATATATTCTCTACACAAGATCATGCAGCAGCAGCTATTGCAGCAGCCGGGATTCCTGTTTATGCATGGAAAGGAATGACCGAAGAGGAATTTGATTGGTGTATAGAGCAAACATTATTTTTTGGAGAAGAGCGTAAACCACTTAACATGATATTAGATGATGGTGGCGATCTTACCAATATGGTATTAGACAAATATCCTGAGTTGGCTGCCGGAATTAAAGGAATCTCTGAAGAAACCACTACCGGAGTTCACCGTTTATACGAAAGAATGAAAAACGGTACGCTACCAATGCCAGCAATTAATGTTAATGACTCGGTTACCAAAAGTAAATTTGACAATAAATACGGTTGTAGAGAAAGTGCTGTAGATGCCATTAGAAGAGCAACCGATGTTATGTTAGCCGGTAAGAGAGTAGTTGTTTGTGGTTATGGTGATGTTGGTAAAGGTACTGCAGCATCGTTTAGAGGTGCCGGTGCCATTGTTACAGTTACAGAAATAGATCCTATTTGTGCACTACAAGCAGCTATGGATGGTTACGAAGTTAAACGTCTGGACACTGTTGTTGGTAATGCCGATATTGTTATAACTACAACAGGAAATAAAGATATTGTAGTTGGGCGTCATTTTGAAAAAATGAAAGATAAAACCATAGTGTGTAACATTGGTCATTTTGATAATGAAATTGATGTTGCTTGGTTAAATAAAAACTATGGTGATACCAAAGTTGAAATTAAACCACAAGTAGATAAGTATACCGTTAACGGGAAAGACATTATTTTACTTGCAGAAGGTAGATTAGTTAACTTAGGTTGTGCTACCGGTCACCCGAGCTTTGTTATGAGTAACTCGTTTACTAACCAAACTTTGGCTCAGATAGAACTTTGGAATAATAGCGATAAATACGAAAATAAAGTTTATATGCTTCCAAAGCATTTAGACGAAAAAGTAGCCAGATTACATTTAGCTAAAATTGGGGTTGAATTAGAAACGCTTACACCAGAACAAGCAGATTATATTGGAGTAAAAGTAGAAGGCCCATTTAAGCCGGATTATTATAGATACTAAAGATTATAAAAATCTAAATAAAAATTTAAATTATCTTACAAATAAAAAGGGCGGAAAATCTCCGCCCTTTTTGCCCCAAATCTTACCATGAACTTAACCTACTTATGCTATGGTATACACCAAAAGTAGCATATAATTCATTCAAAAAAAAAATATTTAGACTAAAAATCAGTTTTTTAGGATAAAAAACAACATAAAAAAACCCTCAACAACTTAGTTGCTGAAGGCTTAGAAAATATTGTTAAAAAAATACTAAAATTACGCTTCGAAAGGAACTACAGAAACGTAAGATTTGTTGTTTTTCTTTCTTTCAAATTTCACAATACCATCTACTTTGGCATGTAAAGTATGGTCTTTACCCATGTAAACATTTTCACCTGGGTGGTGCGCCGTACCACGCTGTCTAACAATTATGTTTCCGGCAATAGCGGCTTGGCCACCAAAAATCTTAACACCTAAGCGTTTCGATTCTGATTCTCTACCGTTTTTCGAGCTACCAACTCCTTTTTTATGTGCCATTGTACTCTGTTTTTAATCTTTTAAACTTATTTACTAAGTGCAGCAATTAAATCTGCTTTTTTCATAGAAGAGATTCCTTCTATACCTTTAGCTTTAGCCATTTCTTTTAATTCGGCTACTGTTAATTTGCTTAAATCTTCTGTAGCTTCTTTTTTAGCTTCTGCTTTAGGCGTTTCTTTAGCTGCTTTTTTGGTTGTTTTTTTTGCTCCAGAAGTTGCTATATTCTCAATAACAATTTCTGTTAACAATTGACGATGACCGTTTTTTACTCGGTATCCTTTACGTCTTTTTTTCTTGAAAACAATTACTTTGTCTCCTTTAAGGTGTTTTAAGACTTTAGCCTCAACTGTGGCTCCGTCTATAGCCGGGGCGCCAATGGTAATGTCTCCACCGTTGTCTACCAATAAAACATTATCGAAAGTAACTTTCTTACCTTCTTCGGTAGCCAAACGGTTCACAAAAACCTTTTGGTCTTTTGCAACTTTAAACTGCTGCCCTGCTATCTCTACAATTGCATACATAGCGTAACGCGTTTAATTAATTATTAGTTATACTTATAATCCGCCAAATCTGTTTAAGGCGGGTGCAAATATACTGCTAATTAGTTAAACTACAAATGTTTTTATGGTTTCTACGCAGTGTTTTTTGAGAGATTTTGAGTGTTTTTAAACTTTTGCATAAATGTAAGTGCTAAAACTACACTAGATGCAAGCCCCTCTACAGTAATAACAAACAACAAGATTCCTGGCCCTTGCTTATATTCTGTAAGCCATTTATCCATAATTCCTTCGGCAAAAGAAGGATCTAAATGATACATATATACAGCCATAAATCCAACAAAAATAACAGTGGCAAGAGCTCCTGTATAAACACCGGTTCTAAATCCGTTATAATAATCAAAAGTTTTGCCTTCTAAGGTTTTTCTTAATCTGATAGCTGCAAAAATTCCGTACCCAACTATTAACCCGTTTAATAGCCTTAACCAAACATTTTCGTGCGCTCCAAAAAGCTTAACAATCAAAAAATAAGCAATCAAAACTATGCCTGTAACTAAGCCATATCTTAAATGTATTTTAGAGGGATTCATAATTATAGGGTATTGGTTTGCGTGTGTTTAAATTACAAAAAAGATTTTTAAAAAAATTGTAACATTTAAGATTTTGTGCTGTTTAAGAATTTTACTACTTTTCAGGAATTATAAATTTTGGCTAAACTATTTAAACAAATAGCTTAACAATTAATCACTTAACGCTATTTACTAATTACACTTTGCTATGAAAAAAATTATGTTTTCTTTGGGCTTACTACTTTCGTTTAGTTTGCATGCCCAACAAGTTACTTTTGAAGAGTACGATCTTGAAAATGGGTTGCATGTAATTTTACATCAAGACAATGCAGCTCCTGTAGTAACCACCTCTGTTATGTACCATGTTGGTGCAAAAGACGAAGAACCCGGAAGAACGGGTTTTGCTCACTTTTTTGAACACTTATTATTTGAAGGGACTAAAAATATTGAGCGTGGTAAATGGTTTGAAATAGTTTCTGCTCATGGAGGTAGTAACAATGCAAATACTACTCAAGACAGAACGTACTATTACGAAACGTTTCCGTCTAACAATCTAGAATTAGGTTTATGGATGGAGAGCGAAAGAATGTTGCACCCGGTAATTAACGAAATTGGTGTTAAAACACAGAATGAAGTTGTAAAAGAAGAAAAAAGACAACGTATAGATAATGCTCCTTACGGCAAAATTATATACAGAACCGGTGTAAATAAATATCTATTTAATAAGCACCCATATGGGCTATCGGTTATTGGAAGCATGGAAGATTTAGATGCGGCTTCGTTAGAAGAATTTATTGCATTTAATCAAAAATATTACAATCCTAACAATGCAGTCTTGGTAGTGGCCGGCGATATTGATATTGCCAAAACCAAAGAAATGATTAACAAATACTTTGGTTCTATTCCAAATAACGGACCTAAAATTGTTAGAAACAAAATTCTTGAAGACCCTATAACCGAAACTATAAAAGCTACAGAATACGATAGCAATATTCAAATTCCGTTAAAGGCTTTAGCCTACAGAACTCCAAGTTTAAAAGAGCGTGATTCTTATGTGTTAGATTATATCTCTACCATATTAACGGGTGGTAAAAGTTCTCGTTTATACAAAAAAATGGTTGATGAGAAAAAAATGGCTTTACAAGTAATTGCCTTTAATGATGCTATGGAAGATTACGGCACTTACATTATGGCTGCATTACCTTTAGGTGATGTGTCGTTAGATGATTTAATGAAGGAAATGGACGAAGAAATTGAAAAACTACAAACCGAATTGATTTCTGAAGATGAGCTTCAAAAACTACACAATAAGTTTGAAAATCAATTTGTTAACTCTAACAACAGCATGCAAGGTATTGCAAACTCATTAGCAAGGTATTACATGCTATATGGCGACACTAATTTAATTAACAAAGAAATAGAGATTTACCACTCTATTACCCGCGAAGAAATCCAGCGTGTAGCAAAAAAACACCTAAACAAAAACCAAAGGTTAGAGTTAGATTACTTACCAGAACCTTCTAAATAATTTTAAACTAATTATCATGAAATCAAAATTCATTCTATTCATATTAGCATTTGTTACATTACTTGGTGCTCAAGCTCAAGTAGATCGTTCTAAAATGCCAGAACCAGGCCCAACGCCTACAATTAATTTAGGAAAACCCTATACATTTAAATTAGACAACGGACTTACGGTTTTAGTTGTAGAAGACCATAAACTACCCAGAGTATCGGTTAGTATTTCTATAGATAACCCTCCCTATCCTGAAAAAGACAAAGCAGGTTTATCGAGTTTAGTGTCTGCCATGTTAGGAAACGGAACAAAAAACATGAGCAAAGAAGCCTTTAACGAAGAGGTAGATTACATGGGAGCTACTATATTTTTCGGTTCGGAAAGTGCATTTGCTCAAGGATTATCTAAATACACTCCGAGAATTATTGAACTTTTAGCAGACGGTGCTTTAAATCCGTTGTTTACTGAAGAAGATTTAGAAACAGAGAAAAAGAAACTTATAGAAAATATTAAAAGCGGTGAAAATAGTGCTGCAGCAGTAGCTTCAAGAGTTAGAAACGTTTTAGCATATGGCACAAATCATCCGTATGGAGAATACATAACAGAAGAAACCGTAAACAACATAACTTTAGATGATATTAAAAATCACTACTCAAATTTCTTTGTGCCCAGCAATGCTTATATGGTTATAAGTGGTGATGTAACCACAGAAGCTGCAAAAAAACTTATAGAAGAAAATTTTGGTAGCTGGTTACCAGGTAAAGCTCCGGCAGTTAGTTTACCAAAGGTAGAAGATGCCCAATACAGACAGATTAATTTTGTTGATATGCCTAATGCCGTACAGTCTGAATTAGCCGTGATGAATACTGTTAATTTAAAAATGGCAGACGAAGATCATCATGCGGCTTTAGTGGCTAATTATATTTTAGGAGGTGCTTTTGGCAGCTACCTTAATATGAATTTAAGAGAAAAACACGGTTTTACCTATGGTGCTCGTTCATCATTAGGAAGAAACAAAAACTCTACAACCACTTTTAGAGCAACTACTAAAGTTAGAAATGCAGTTACAGATAGTGCTGTTGTAGAAATGCTAAAAGAAATTAAGCGCATTCGTGTAGAACCAGTTTCTGATGAAGATTTAGCAAATGCTAAAGCAAAGTTTTTAGGCAACTTTATAATGGCATTAGAAAACCCCAGAACCGTAGCTGATTACTCCATAAATATTAAAACAGAAAATCTTCCGGAAGATTTTTACAAAAATTTTATTGCAAAAATTAATGCAGTTACAAAAGAAGACGTTCAACGTGTAGCTAACAAATACTTTAAGTTAGACAAAGCCAGAATAGTAGTTGTAGGTAAAGGAAAAGATGTTCTTGAAGGGTTAGAAAACATAACCTTTGAAGGTAAAAAAATACCTGTTCTTTATTTTGATAAATACGGAAACCCTGTAGAGCGTCCGGATTATACTTCTACTATGCCCGAAGGAGTAACCGCAAAAGATGTTTTACAAAAATATATTGATGCTATTGGAGGCACAGAAAAACTTAAAGGTGTAAATACTCTTTCTGTTAAAGCTGAAGGCAGCATGCAAGGAATGACCTTAAACCTTGAAATTAAAAACACTAAAGACAATAAGTTTTATCAAAATGTTTTAATGATGGGCAACTCTGTTAGCAAACAAGTTTTTGACGGAGAAAAAGGATACATGGTTGCTCAAGGTCAAAAAATAGAGCTTAAAGAAGAGCAAATAAACGATATTAAAGCATCTGCTGCTCCTTTCCCAGAGTTAAACCTATTGAGTAGTGATGCCATTTCTTTAGAGGGTGTTGAAGATGTAAACGGTAAAAAATCGTATGCTGTAAAAATTTCCGATAAGGTTACTTTATATTTTGATGTAGAAAGCGGATTAAAAACGCAACAAGTAACCACCGTTAAAATGCAAGGAATGGAAATGAAACAAGCTTTACGTTACGATAACTATAAAGAAGTTTCGGGTATTCTTTTCCCATTTGCATACATACAAAGCATGGGGCCTCAAAATATAGAGTTTACCGTAACCGAAATTCAAGTTAACGAAGGGGTAACCGAAGAAGATTTTAAATAATCCTTAATTTCTATAATTAAAAAGCAGCACTAACTGTGCTGCTTTTTTTATGGTTTTCGCCTATTAGCTAAATACACTCCAAGTAATATAATTACTCCTCCTAATAATTGATAAATGCTTAGTTTTTCTCCATCTAAAATGCCCCAAAAAATTGCAACTAAGGGCATTGTATAGGTTACAGAAGCTGCAAAAACCGGGCTAGATACTTTAATTAATTGATTAAAAAGCACTTTAGCGATTGCCGTCCCGAATAACGATAATACAATTACAAAAAGCATTGCCTTTTGCATAGAAGGCGACTGTAAAACAACAGTAAAAAACCCGGTAAAATAAAGTACTATTAAAGCAGGTGCTATAATAAAAACAAAATTTCCAAAAGCAACACTAAGTGCGCTTAAGTGCGAAAGTTTTTGCTTTATAATATTTATATTTAATGCATATCCAACAGATGAAACTATAATTAAAGAGCTATACCAATAATTCTGATCGGTATTAAACTCTGCTCCTTTAACAATCAATAAAATTGTACCAATTAAACCAACAATAACACCTAAAATTTGTCTTTTTGTAAAAAAAACTCCAAAAAGTAAAATTCCTACCAATAGTGTATTTAATGGTGTTAACGAGTTTAAAATTGAAGTTATAGCGCTATCTATCTCTGTTTGAGCAAAGGCAAACAAAAAGGCCGGAAAAAATGAACCGAGAAAACCAGATAAGGCTACCCATTTCCAATCATTCTTTTCAATCTCTTTAAGTGTATTAACTCCAACAAAAGCTAAAAAAACCGTAGTAAAAACAATACGGAGTGCCCCTACCTGAAAAGCTGTCAAGCCAATAAGTGCTTTTTTTATTAATATAAAAGAGCTTCCCCAAATTAACGAAAGCACCGCCAAATACAACCATTTAGTGTTATTAGAAGCCATTAATTTAACTTTGCGACTGCAAATGTGCTGTTTTTTATGATTTTTTTAGGACTATTATTACTTATTTTTGCAATAGTTATATAAACACAAATTATACTTGCTTATGAAATTTACTTTTACTATGGTTTTGGCTTGCTTGCTTTTTATTGGTTGCAAAGACAACCAACAAGCCGAAGTTAAAACTGTTGCTGTAGAGACTACTGCTACAAAAAAAGACCCTAATGCTACTTACGCCAAAGCAGAATTTAGTATAGATGGTATGACCTGTGCCATTGGATGCGCAGCAACCATTCAGAAAAACTTAAATAAAAAAGACGGTGTTGCTTTTGCTAAAGTAGATTTTGACAAGAAATTAGCAATGGTAGAATACAATGAGCAAAAGCTCTCTTTAGAAGATATTGCTACTGCTGTTGTTGAAGTTTCAGACACCTATACTGTTTCTGATTTAAAAAACGTTGAAGCTTTCTCTACAGCTAAAAACAAAAAAGAAGCTAGCAAAGAAGATTGTAAAAAAGATTGCTGTAAAAAAGAGGCTGAAAAAACAGCTGAAAACTGCGAGGAAAATTGTAAAAAACCTTGTTGTAACAAAAAAGCTTAAAAATTAAAGCCCTCTGTTTGAGGGCTTTTTTTATTCTTTCCAGGAAATTGTTTCTATTATTTTTCTAATGTCATTTTTTAAGTAATCTGCAGCCGGTAAAATAGAATCGTAATTAGGTTTGGCATAAAAGTATAACGATCCTGTTACAAAATGATGCAAGCTATCTGTAACATAAAACTGTGATTGCGAAGCTGCATTTCCTCCTACTTCGTAAAACATTCCATAAACCTTATCTGTATTGTTTATAAAAGGCTGTTCGGTAATATTATCTGCTTTTATAGTATGCTCAAAAGTTAATTTTTGGGCATCTCTTAACAAGGTTTCTAAATTATTATTTACTGGCTTATAAGTAAGATAAATAGCAGCCTTCATAAAAGGGTAATGTAATTGCATATTGCAAGCAGAATCTAAAGAAAGTTTAGCCAATGTATTTTTTTTAAAAGTGTAAGAACACGGCAATACTGTATCTGTATATTTTGCTTTTGGATAAGACAACCTAAGCATAGCTTTAGGTTTTGGCACTGTGTTAGTGTTGCAGCTTATTGTTGCTAAAGCTAAAGCAAGTATAATAAGGTTGTTTATTTTCATTCTTTTGGAAGGGTTACTTTTATTTGTTTAAGGCGTTTTTTATCTAAGGCTTCTATTGTAAAAGTGTAGTTGTTAAAAACAATTTTTTCTCCTTTTTTGGGGAAGCTTCCTGCAATTTCTAGTACTAAACCGGCAATAGTTTCAGATTCACCTTTTTGCTCTTCAAAAATACTTTCGTTTTCAATTTTAATTACTCTGTAAAAGTCTTTTAAATTAGTTTTTCCTTCAAAAACGTAATTATACTCATCTAATTTAGAGAATATTAAATCGTCGTCATCAAATTCATCGCTAATATCACCTACAATTTCTTCTAAAATATCTTCTAAAGTAACCAACCCAGAGGTTCCGCCGTATTCATCTACTACTAAAGCTAAATGGTTTTTCATTTCTTGAAACTCCTTTAGCAAATCGTCTAATTTTTTGTTTTCAGGTACAAAATAGGCTTCCCTAACCAGTTTTGTCCAATCAAAACTCTTTCTATCTATGTAAGGCAACAAATCTTTTATATATAATATTCCGGTAATATTATCCATATTGTCTCTATACACCGGAATTCTAGAATATCCGTTTTTTATAATAGCATCTATAACCTCTTGAAACTTCATGTCTTCATTTAAGGCAAAAATGTCTATTCTTGGACGCATTACTTGTCTGGTGTCTGTATTACCAAACGAGACAATTCCTTGAAGAATTTTTTGTTCTTCTTTAGTGGTATCTTCTTCTGATGTAAGCTCTAATGCATGCGAAAGCTGATCAACAGATATATTTGTTTTTTGCCTTCCTAACTTATCTTGTAAAAATAGTGTTACCGATCTCATGGGAGAGCTTAACGGGGTAAAGAAAACATCTAACATTCTTAACGGATATGCCATAAATCTGGCAAAAGTTACTTTGTTTCTGTTAGCATATATTTTAGGGATTATTTCTCCGAACATTAAAATTAAAAAGGTTACTACAACAACTTCTAAAATAAAGCGTAAAAACCCTTCTTGAATACTTCCAAAAAGCACTTCGCTAAGTGAGCTGAACAGCAAAACAATAGCTATATTAATAAAATTGTTAGCCACCAAAATAGTGGCAAGCAGCTTTTTAGGTTTATCTAATAAATTGGCAATTATTAGGCCTTTAGTAGTTTTAGATTCTAACTCTTGATTGATATCTGTTTGCGATAGCGAAAACATAGCTACTTCTGCTCCAGAAATTAAAGCAGAGCACATAAGTAGCAAGAAAAACACAACAAACTTGATGATGGTTAATCCATCGAGTTCCATAAACCACGCTATGTATAAACTGGAAGGTTCTGGGTCCAATGCATTAATTTTGGTTAGACATCATTAAAATGGCAAATCGTCATCTTCTTCTACAGCCGAGTTTGCCTGTGGTTCTACATTAGGTTTTGGCTCTTCTTGTTTAGGCTGTGTTGGCTGAGCCATTTCTTTATTGGGTTTATCTGTTAAAAACGTAAAATCGGTTACATGAATTTCTGTAGAATATCTTGTAGTACCATCGTCTGCCTGCCATTGTCTGGTTTTTATTCTTCCTTCAACGTAAACTCTATCTCCTTTTTTAAGGTATTTTTCGCAAATTTCTGCAGCTTTGTTTCTAACAACAATATTGTGCCATTCTGTATTGGTTACACGTTCTTGTGTTTGTTTATTTACATAAGTTTCGTTAGTAGCCAACGGAAATCTCCCTATACAATTTCTATCATCAAAATAGTGTAGTTTTACATCGTCTCCTAAATGGCCAATTAACATTACTTTATTTAGTGTTCCACTCATATTTTCTTTTGTTCTATTATATCAAATGTACTAAAATTATAGTACTTCTAAAAACCAAAATCTTCTATAAAATTTGCTATTAAAACAGGAACAGCATAGCTTTTAATTTCTTGCCATGAAATTCCGTTGGCTAATTCTTTTTGCAAATGTACAACCCAAAAAGTTGTATGTAAATGCTGATGTGATAATTTATGTACTATGGGCTCTTTATTAAATTGATAAATTTTTGCTCCGTTTAAATTTAAATTAAGTTGTAACGCATGCTCTTGAGCCTCTTTTAACGAAATGGTTGATACGGTTTCTACTAACGGAAACTCATATAACTTATACCAAATTCCTTTTTGTTTTCTTTGTTGTAATATGGTTTTGTTTGCAGAATCTACAGGCACAAAATAATTAAAATACCTGGGCGTAACTTTTGCTTTTTTTTGTTTAACCGGTAGCTTATTCACCATCTTATCGGCAAGTGCTTTACAGCTGGTTTTAAGTACACAATCTGTACAATTAGGGTTTTTAGGTGTACACTGCCGTGCTCCAAACTCCATTATGGCTTGGTTATATGTTGCAGGGTCTTTACTATCTATAACCTCTTGTGCTAATGTTTTAAAATATTTTTGCCCTTCTGTTGAGTTTATTGGAATGGAAACTCCAAAGTATCTAGCTAAAACACGATATACATTACCATCTACAACTGCTTTAGGTTCATTAAAACAAATTGAAGCTATGGCACTGGCTGTATAATCACCAACTCCTTTTAACTTTATAAGGTCTTTATAAGTGTCTGGGAAAACACCTTTTTTATTAAATGCAATTTCTTTTGCAGTAGCATGTAAGTTTCTGGCTCTTGAGTAATACCCAAGCCCTTGCCACAATTTTAAAACAGTATCTTCTGATGCGTTTGCAAGGTCAAAAACAGTAGGAAAAGCTTCTATAAACTTTAAATAATAAGGTAATCCTTGTGCTACTCTAGTTTGTTGTAGCATTATCTCTGAAAGCCATATTTTATAGGGGTTTTTAGTCTCTCTCCAAGGTAAATTACGCTTGTTTTTTTGGTACCAATTAATAAGTGTTTTAGAAAAAACCATTCTAAATGAAATAATTACCAACCTTTACAAGTTATATAGTTAAAATTAAGTTCTTTAGCGAATAACTTGTGTAATTAATTTATATATTTGCAACCCCTAAAAATATAATAGTTAAATAAAACAACAAGAAAAAATGACGAAAGCAGATATCGTAGCGAGAATTTCAGAAAAGCTTGGCATGGAGAAAGGAGATGTTCAAGCAACTGTTGAATCGTTTATGGAAGAAGTTAAGAGCTCGTTGGAAAGTGGTGACAACGTGTATTTAAGAGGTTTTGGAAGCTTTATTATTAAAACCAGAGCAGAGAAAACCGGTAGAAACATTTCTAAAAATACTACCATAAAAATACCTGCTCACAACATTCCTGCTTTTAAACCTGCTAAAGTGTTTGTAGAGAGCGTAAAAACAAATGTAGAAGTTAAAGAAACTAAGTAATTATTAATTTAAAAATATACACTCATGCCAAGTGGTAAGAAAAGAAAAAGACATAAGGTAGCCACGCACAAGCGTAAAAAAAGAAGAAGAGCTAACCGCCACAAGAAAAAGTAGTTAGTACAACTACTTTTTCTTTTTAACGTTCATTGAAATAGAAACTTTAAAAAGTTTCGCCGGGTCGTAAAAAACCTGTGAAAATATTGTTTAATCCATCTATCCCTCACCTTTTGTTTGGGGTGGATAAAAATTGATTCAGAGTGAATAAAGAATTAATTGTAAGAGCTGGTTCCTCTGACGTTGATTTTGCCTTATTAAAAGATGGAAAACTAATAGAATTACACAAGGAAGAAGATAGTAGCGACTTTAATGTAGGCGATATCTTATTAGCTAAAGTACGCAAGCCAGTTTCCGGTTTAAATGCTGCTTTTGTTAATGTTGGATATGATAAAGATGCCTTTTTACATTATCATGATTTAGGTCCGCAATTATCTACCTTGTTAAAATTCGTAAAACGTGTAAGCACAGGTAAACTAAAAGATTACTCATTAAAAAACTTCCCTTTTGAGGAAGACATAGACAAGAATGGCAATATAAACGATGTTTTAAAAGCCAATCAGTCTATACTGGTACAAATAGTAAAAGAGCCTATATCTACCAAAGGACCCAGAATAAGCTCAGAGCTTTCTATTCCGGGTAGATACATTGTTTTAGTACCTTTTTCTGAACGTGTTTCTGTTTCGCAAAAAATAGAAAGCAAAGAAGAAAAAGATCGCTTAAAACGATTGGTGAAAAGCATTAAACCAAAAGGCTTTGGTATAATTGTTCGTACCGTAGCAGAAGGCAAAAAAGTTGCAGAACTAGACAAAGATCTTCAGCACTTATTGTCTCGCTGGAATAACATGTGTAAAAAATTATATAAAGCGCCTCATCCGTCTAAAGTATTAAGCGAATTAAATAGAGCTTCCTCTATTTTACGAGACGTTTTTAACGATACCTTTACCGGAATTCATGTAGACGATGAAACGCTTTACTACCAAATAAAAGATTATTTGCAAAACATTGCACCCGAGAAAGAATCTATCGTTAAACTATACGAATCTTCAATCCCTATTTTTGAGAAGTTTGGTATAGAAAGACAAATTAAAACTTCTTTTGGCAAAACAGTATCTATGAGTAAGGGTGCGTATTTGGTAATAGAACATACCGAAGCCCTTCATGTAATAGATGTAAATAGCGGAAACCGATCTAACAAAGCAAAAAATCAAGAAGAAACAGCGTTAGAGGTTAATTTGTTGGCCGCTACAGAAATTGCCAGACAGTTACGCCTAAGAGATATGGGCGGAATTATTGTGGTTGATTTTATAGATATGGTTAATCCTGAAAACAGGAAAACACTATACAACCACCTAAAAGAAGAAATGAAAGACGACAGAGCCAAACATAAAATATTACCTCCCAGCAAGTTTGGCCTTGTTCAGATTACAAGACAACGTGTTAGACCAGAGATGAACATTAAAACCCGCGAAGAAAACCCAAGCGGAAACGGAGAGATTGAAGCTCCGATTGTCTTAATCCAAAAAATAAGTGCAGATTTAGACAGAATTATTAAAAACAATGAGCACAAAAAAGGAATTGTACTAAACGCGCATCCTTTTATTGCTGCTTACCTTACTAAAGGTTTTCCATCTATACGTTCTAAATGGTTTTTAGAATATAAAAAATGGGTAAAAGTTTTACCACGCGATGCTTACACATACTTAGAATACCGTTTTAAAGATAAAACTGGTAAAATTCTAAACTAATATATAAAGCCACAAACTGTTGTTTGTGGCTTTTTTTATTTAGTTACTTTTATACCAGAATTTTTAATTGCTATGCAATCTAAAAGCAAAACATATACAGTACAGAAAGCTATTGCTAAGCTAGAGTATTATTGCGCATACCAAGAGCGTTGCCACAAAGAAGTTGTAGCTAAACTACAGCAAATGAACATGATTCCGGAAGCTATAAACCATATTGTTGTACATTTAATTAATAATAATTATTTAAATGAGGAGCGATTTGCAAAAGAATTTGTTTTGGGAAAGTTTTCTACAAAAAAATGGGGTAGATTACGCTTAACACGAGAGCTTAAACAACGTAATATTTCTAAGTATAATATAGATGCTGCTTTTAAATTAATTTCAGAAGCAACTTACCTAAAAACTTTTAATGAACTAGCCAACAAAAAAGCTGCACAATTAAGGGAGCCTAACAAGCTTAAACGAAAAAAGAAATTAGCAGATTATTTATTATACAGAGGTTGGGAACCTCATTTGGTTTACCAAAAAGTAAACGAGCTTTGCCAATAGTTAAGCTATATTGTTTTTTGCGTGCGTTCTAATTATAGCTTGTTCATTTTTCCAGTCAATCCACTTTTGTCCTTTTACCCTTCTCATTACATTATCTAAATTTCTCATTACAAGAACATTATAAATTGCTTTAGCTAAATTTTTTGGGTTTCGTGCTAACGCTCTTAAACTCATTGAAAACCCTGGAGTTACATAACGCATATAATGCCAATACCCTTCGGGCATGTACAAAACTTCGCCATGATTTAGTTCTGTAACATATCCTTTTGCGTTACGTAAAGCAGGCCATTTAGAAAAATCAGGGTTTGTAAAATCTATATCTTCTCTGGTAATAAGAGAGTGTGGTATTTTATAAAGGTAATCGCTTTGGGATTGATCAAATAATATGCATTGCTTTTTTCCTTCAAAATGAAAATGAAAAATGTTAGCCAAATCTATATCGTAATGCATAAAAGTATATGAATCTCTTCCTCCAAAAAATAACATTGGCAGTCCTTTCATTAGTTTTAGACCAAAATCGGGGTAAGAGAAATCATTTTGGAGCTCCGGAACTTCTTTTAAAATATTCCACAAAAAAATACGGTATTTAGTGGGCTCTTTCTTAAGCAAGTCAATATACTCGCTCATTTTCATTTTAGCATGAGGCTCGTTAAAACCGTCCTTGTAATCTACAGGCCTATCATCATATAATGGTACCGTTTTATGCCCTGCAACCTCTTTCATATAATCTAAGCTCCACTTGGTATAAGCGGGCCAATCCTCAATAAACCGCTCTATTACAACCGGTTTTTGAGGCTTAAAATAATTCGTTAAAAACGCTTCTTTAGAAATGTTTTTAACGCGAGGTATTTGCTGTAAATTTAGTTTCAAAGCGTACCTTTTAAAACCACAAAGTTAGCAATAGGTTTGTTACAAATTGCCGGTTTATGTTTAGCTTTTAGCCGTTTTGGCTTTAGCTTTAGCCATTTCGTTGCGTTCTATGGTATGGTTTGGCCTAGACCATTTTGGTTTTTCGCCGAGGGGCTGATATTGAGACTCAGATGCTTCAACTGTTTTTGGTTGCTCTTTTTTAACAAAAGGCTTTTGTGGTTTTAACCCAAGCAACTCGAACATTTTCATGTCTTCATTTACATCCGGGTTAGGTGTAGTTAGGAGTTTATCACCTGCAAAAATAGAATTAGCACCGGCAAAAAAGCACATTGCTTGTCCTTCTCTACTCATTTGAGTTCTTCCGGCAGAGAGTCTTACTTGCGTTTTTGGCATTACTATTCTGGTAGTAGCTACCATTCTAATCATATCCCATATTTCTACCGGTTTTTGGTCTTCTAACGGAGTCCCATCAACAGCTACAAGAGCATTTATTGGTACAGATTCCGGTTGAGGGTCTAAAGTAGCTAATGCTACTAACATTCCTGCTCTATCTTCTAGTTTTTCTCCCATACCAATAATACCACCACTACAAACCGTTACGTTTGTTTTACGAACGTTTTCAATAGTTTTTAATCGGTCTTCATATCCTCTGGTAGAAATGATTTCTTTATAGTATTCTTCTGAGGTGTCTAAGTTATGATTATAAGCATATAACCCTGCTTCTGCCAAGCGCTTAGCTTGGTTTTCGGTAAGCATCCCAAGGGTACAGCAAACTTCCATTTCGAGTTTATTAATGGTTCTAACCATTTCTAAAACTTGTTCAAACTCCGGACCGTCTTTTACATTTCTCCAAGCAGCACCCATGCAAACTCTAGAACTCCCGGCTGCTTTAGCACGTAAGGCTTGCGCTTTTACTTGCTGTACTGTCATTAAATCGTTACCCTCAATATCTGTATGATATCTGGCTGCTTGCGGACAATAACCACAATCTTCCGGACAACCATCTGTTTTTATAGATAGTAAAGTAGACACCTGAACCGTGTTGGGATCATGGTATTTTCTGTGAACCGTGGCTGCTTCGTAAAGCAGCTCCATTAAAGGTTTGTTGTAAATTTCTAAAATCTCTTCTTTGGTCCAATTGTGTCTAATCTCGCTCATACTCTAATGTTTCAAGAATTTAAAGTTCAAAAATAGCAATTAATATTAGATTGAGAGTAAAATAGAAACTGCATTTCCGCCAAAACCGACTGCATTAACCAATATCTTCTCTATTTTCTCTGGTTTTTTGGTGTCTTGTAAATAAGGCACCTCAAAAAATGTTTGCTTTTGCAGCATTAGTATAGCCATTTCTATACTTAACATTCCGCTGGCTGCAAAAGTATGGCCTAATTGCCATTTATTAGTAGTTAATGCTGGAATATAATTTTTAAACGTTTTTTTAATGGCTTCTAGCTCTGCTTTATCTCCCATAATTGTTCCTGGGGTATGTGTAATAATTACATCTATGCTTTTTGTATCGTGATTTTGCATTGCCATTGCCATTGAACGTTGAAAGCAAACAGCATCTGTAGAAATAGAAGACCCATGTTTAAGAGGCTCTGTAGCATACCCAATACCAACAATTTTTGCAAGTGCATTTTCTGAGCTTTTAGAGATACAAGCAACCGAAGCAGCTTCACCTAAAATCATGGTGTTTTCAGCTTTAGTGCAGTCTAAAGCCAAACATGGATACGTAGCATTTTCTATTTTAGAATAAATTTGAAGCGCTTGCATTTGCGCCAACGTAAACGGTGTAATTGCTGCTTCTGTGCCACCCACTAAAAACGCATCACTCATACCACTTTCTAACCAAGCTATACCATTTAACATAGCATGTAAAGCTGTAGAGCAAGTGATAGAATGACTAATTTCCGGACCTTTAGTTTGAACATGATGCGCCACCCAAGATGCTACATTACCTAAAGTTGTAGAAGGCGATGCCTGCACAGAAACTCTTTTCCCCGAATAAAAATCATTAAAGTAAGATTCTAAAAGCTGTGTAGCTCCTCTAGAAGAACCAATATTAACCCCAAAGTTTAATTGATTTTGCCAATTTGCCTGCTGTACAGCCTTTTCGGCTACGTACATAGCATACAAAACCGTATTATCTAAATGCCTGTAAACCCGTTCTCTATCTTTTATTTTTAAGACTTCTTGTTTTGTGTCTTCGGGTAAAGTAGCTGCCCAAACAACACTATCTAAAGTGTGTATCTGTTGAAAACAATGCTTTTTTTGAGTATATTGTTGATATGCTTCTTCTAAAGTTTTTCCAAAAGGAGAAACTGAAGCTATACTGTGTATATATACAGGGTTTTGCACCTAATTAGTTTTTTGGCAAAAGTAAGGTATCTGTTGTTTTTTAACGAATAAGAATACGTAAAATACAATGCAAGAACAACCACAAAAAAGTTGGTTTGGTAAAAATTGGATGTGGGTACTACCTTTGGGTGGCTGCCTAACCTTAGCATTGCTTTTAATTTTAGGTGTAGGCGCTGCTTTTTTTGGTATTAAAAAAGTAATTAATGATAGTACTCCGTATAATTATGCCGTGTCTTTAGCACAAAACAACAAAGATGTGGTTAATGCTCTCGGAACACCCATAAAAACTGCACCGCTTTTTAATGGTGTAATAAGCGTAACTGATAGTGAAAGTAAAGCAGCTGTTTCCGTTACACTCTCAGGTCCTAAAAATAAAGCATTACTTTACTTGGATGCCGAAAAAATTAACGATCAATGGGTTTTTAAAGAATTATATGTTATTCCCGAAAAAACAACCGATACCATATTTTTATCGGGTGATGAATTAAATGATTTCTAACGACTCTTCAATTGCATTATACACTTGCTCAAGCTGTTTTTGGCTTATTATATAAGGTGGCAAAATGTAAACCGTATTACCTAACGGTCTTAAAAAAACACCTTTACTCATGTAAAAATTAAAAAGCTTGTTTCTGAGGTTTCCATAACGCTCCATTTTAACTTTAACATCTAAAGCAAAAATAACGCCTAATTTTCTGGTAGCTTCTACTTTTGGGTGGTTGGCAATTTTTTTCTCAAACCGGTCGTGCATATTACTAATTTCTTGAATTTTTTTCTGAATTTCTTCAGATTCAAGTAAAGACAACCCTGCTAATGCAGCACTACATGCAACCGGATTGGCCGAATAAGTATGCGCATGAAAAAATCCTTTTGCTATATCATCATCATAAAATGCATCAAATATACTTTGCGTACATGTAGTAATTGCCATTGGCACCAACCCGGCAGTTAACGATTTAGAAAAACACATTAAATCGGGTTGCTCTGTTAAGTGCTCACACGCAAAGTTTTTACCTGTTTTTCCAAATCCGGTCATTACTTCATCGGCAATGGTTAAAACATTATTTTCTTTACACCAAGCAAGTAATTGATCTAACAATGTAGCATCGTACATTTTCATTGCAGCTGCTCCTTGTACTAGGGGTTCAAAAACAAAGGCTGCAACTTTATTTGTGCTGCATATGTTTTGCAATTGCTTTAAAACGCTATTAATATTGTTCACGGTTGGTACCGGTATGCGCTCTACTTGTATAAAGAAATCTTCAAACGGACCATTGTAAACAGATAAACCAGAAACAGACATAGCCCCAAATGTGTCGCCATGAAATCCTTCTTCTAAAGCTATAATGATATTTCGTTTTTCTCCTTTATTAAAATAATATTGAAGCGCCATTTTAATAGCCACCTCTACACTGGTAGAACCATTATCTGAGAAAAAAACCTTTTTTTGATTACTGGGCAGCAACGAAAGCAACTTCTCTGATAAAGAAATGGCAGGTTTGTGTGTAAAACCGCTAAAAACAACATGATCTAATTGCTGCATCTGCGAGTAGGCAGCATTCACAATTTTTGGGTTACAATGCCCATACATACAGGTGTACCAC
The DNA here is from genome assembly GCF_055387725.1 of Lutaonella thermophila. Lineage (NCBI taxonomy): Bacteria > Pseudomonadati > Bacteroidota > Flavobacteriia > Flavobacteriales > Flavobacteriaceae > Lutaonella > Lutaonella thermophila. The sequence continues at coordinate 852,952 of NZ_AP043783.1, read as the reverse complement.
GAAGCAATCCCATCAATATAGCTTTTCCCTTTATCATCAAATAATAACGCTCCTTCGGCCTTTGTAATTGGTAAAGCATCTGCTGCCGTTTTATGCTGTGTAAGCGGATGCCATATGTGTTTTTTATCGCGTTCTAACAAATTCATTTACAACTTATCTTTAAACTTATCGGCATATTCTTTAACCACATTCGCATCAATATAGGGCTCATTATCTATCCTTCCTATAACAGGAACCTGAGTCATTTTTTTAATAATGCTTTCTGTAGTTGGATGCTCTTCTCCGTTAAACAAAATAGATGTTGTAAACCCTTTTTCTTTTAGTGCGTTTACTGTAAGCAGGGTATGATTTATGCTCCCTAAATAGTGTCTGGAAACAACAATTACATGATAATCCGGTTTTATTAAATCTAAAATTGTATGCTCATCATTTAAAGGAACTAAAAGACCTCCGGCTCCTTCTATAACTAAGTGATTTTTAGTTTTAGGCTCATGTATATTGTTTAGCGTAATTGTTACATTATCTATTTCTGCTGCTGCATGCGGGCTCATTGGTGTTTTTAACGCATAGCTATTTTTGTGAAAAACCGAGTTTTTGTTGCTAACCCAATTTTTAACCTTATCGGTATCTGAGTAATGCAAATCTCCTGCCTGAACCGGTTTCCAATAATCTGCTTGTAGCGCTTCGGTTATAATGGCAGCAGCAACGGTTTTGCCAACTTCTGTAGATATCCCTGTGATAAAATATTTTTTTTGCTTCATAACACAATCGGCATTTAAACAACAAAAGTAGTAAGTAGCTGCAATACTTCTGTAATTTGTGTTTTAGAATTAAAGCTATGAATGCAAAATCGTAATCGTTCTTTCCCTTCCGGAACTGTTGGAGATAAAATTGGCTTAACTAAAAACCCTTGCTCTAACAATTTATTAGATACTTGTTTTACATTGTTATTGCCGGGAACAATGCAGCACTGAATGGCGGTATCACTTAAAATAAAACGCTGAGCCAAGTTATAGGTAGAAATTTGTGTTTTAAAAAAGTTAATATTGTCTTGTAATCTATCTATTTCTCTGGTTTGAGCTAACTGTTTATAGGCAGCAAGTGTGGTTGCAATACTATGTGGTGGCAATGCCGTTGTGTAAATTAAACTTCTGGCAAAATTAACTAAGTATGTTTTTAACGGTTTAGAGCCTAAAACTGCTGCACCATGACTACCCAGAGCTTTGCCAAACGTTATTACTCTTGCAAAAATTTTATCTTGAACTCTGAGCGCATCAATTAACCCTGTATTATAAATTCCAACGGCGTGGGCTTCATCTACAATTAAATAGCAATTATTTTTTTCGCAGAGCGATATAATTTTATTTAAGTCGGGAGAATCTCCATCCATTGAAAAAACAGATTCTGTAACTACATATATTGCTTCAGCATCATTAAACTTATTAATAAGCTGCTGTAAATGTTCAATATTATTGTGTTTAAACTTGTATGCTTTTGCTTTGCTTAAAGCTATACCGTCTCTAATAGAGGCATGAGAAAGCTCATCGTATAAAATAACATGATGTCGTTGCGGAATTGCAGAAAGAAGACCCACATTTGCATCGTAGCCACTATTAAACAGCAAAGCGCTCTCTATTTTATGTGTCTTTGCAATTATTCGCTCTGCATAATCATATAGCTTGTAATTTCCGGTGAGCAATCTTGAACCTGTTGCTCCGTTACAATTTATATTGTGTTCTTGTAAAATTTTTTGAGCTTCAATTTTAATATCATTGTTTAAGGCAAACCCTAAATAATCATTAGAAGTAAAATCAACAATATCATTAACAGCGATCGGTAAAACCCTGAGCGAATTGGTTTTTTCTCTGTTTTTTATTGCTAATACAATATGCTCCGGAATTTTAGGCATACACAAAAGTACTAATCATGTAATTATTTAAATAACTTTATGATTAATATATGATAGAATTGTTTAATGATAAGCATAGAATATAAACGAGCCGTAACTGATAAAGAATTGCGTGAAATTCTTGATTTGCAACAAAAAAATCATCATTCTGCAGTTAACGATGCCGAAAAGCAAAAAGAGGGTTTTGTAACTGTTAAACATTCTTTTGACATTTTAAAAAAAATGAATGATGAGTGCCCTCATATTATTGCCTGTTACAACAATAAAGTTGTTGGATATGCACTATGTATGAGTCCTGTTTTTAAAGATCAAATCCCTATTTTAAAACCAATGTTTAAGCAAATAGATAGTTTAGTTACTACTCAAAGCTATATTGTAATGGGGCAAATTTGTATTGACAAAGCTTTCAGAAAAAAAGGCATTTTTAAAGGGTTATATACTTATATGCAAAAAGAGCTACGCAATAGTTATAAAATGGTTATAACTGAAGTAGATACAGAGAATACAAGATCACTAAACGCCCATTATGCTGTAGGTTTTAAGCTATTAAAAAAATATAGCTCAGGCGGTCAGAATTGGGATTTAATAGCATGGTATTTTAAATAAAAAAGCCAAGCATATTGCTTGGCTTTTTTAAGCTTATATTGTCTTACAAACTTAGTCTGCAAGTACAATTACTTTATTGTTTTTCATCTCTATTGTTCCGCTATTAATAGCCAAAAGGGTTTCGTTTTTATCACCTTTTGTAAACTTATCGGCAACTTCTTTTTTTAAAGATACATTACCATAAATTTTAATATTGCCTTCTCCTAATAGCGATACAATTGGAGCGTGATTATCTAACATTTGAAACTCGCCATTAACTCCCGGTACAGCCACCGATTCTACTTCTCCGCTAAACAAGGTAGCCTCTGGCGTTACAATTTCTAAATACATAACTAACTATAGCTTTGGTTTGTATTAGGCTTCTGCTAACATTTTCTCACCAGCCTCTATAACCTCTTCTATTGTACCCTTAAGGTTGAAAGCTGCTTCTGGTAGGTGATCTAACTCACCATCCATAATCATGTTAAAGCCTTTAATAGTATCTTTAATATCTACAAACACTCCAGGAATACCTGTAAATTGCTCTGCTACGTGGAATGGTTGCGATAAGAAACGTTGTACACGTCTTGCTCTGGCAACTGCAAGCTTATCTTCTTCAGAAAGCTCTTCCATACCAAGAATAGCAATAATATCTTGAAGCTCTTTGTAGCGTTGTAATAACTCTTTTACACGTTGTGCACAGTTATAGTGCTCATCTCCTAAAATTTCTGGTGTTAAAATTCTTGAAGTAGAATCTAACGGATCCACAGCAGGATAAATACCAAGCTCTGCAATTTTACGAGATAATACTGTTGTAGCATCTAAGTGTGCGAAAGTTGTAGCAGGAGCAGGGTCTGTTAAGTCGTCTGCAGGTACGTAAACTGCCTGTACAGAAGTAATAGATCCTTTTTTAGTTGAAGTAATACGCTCTTGCATTGCACCCATCTCTGTTGCTAATGTAGGCTGGTAACCTACTGCAGAAGGCATACGCCCTAAAAGTGCAGACACCTCTGAACCTGCCTGAGTAAAACGGAAGATGTTATCTACGAAGAATAATACATCTTTTCCTTGTCCGTCTCCTGCTCCATCACGGAAAAACTCTGCGATAGTTAATCCAGAAAGTGCAACACGTGCACGTGCTCCCGGAGGTTCGTTCATTTGTCCGAATACGAAAGTAGCTTTAGACTCTTTTAAAGCATCTTTATCTACTTTAGAAAGGTCCCAACCACCTTCTTCCATAGACTTCATAAAGTCGTCTCCGTACTTAATAATTCCAGACTCTAACATCTCACGAAGAAGGTCGTTACCCTCACGAGTACGCTCACCTACTCCGGCAAATACAGAAAGACCACCGTGACCTTTTGCAATGTTGTTAATTAATTCCTGAATAAGTACCGTTTTACCTACACCGGCACCACCAAATAAACCAATCTTACCTCCTTTTGCATATGGCTCAATAAGATCGATTACTTTGATACCTGTATATAATACTTCGGTTGAAGTTGATAAATCTTCGAATTTTGGAGCTTCTCTGTGTATTGGAAGACCATCTTCTCCAGCTTTAGGAAGATTTCCTAATCCGTCTATAGCGTCTCCCATAACATTAAATAAGCGCCCATAAACCTCATCGCCAATTGGCATTTGTATAGGGGCCCCTGTAGCCTCAACAACCTCTCCTCTGCTGAGTCCGTCTGTTGAGTCCATAGAAATTGTACGAACCGTATCTTCTCCAATATGTGATTGCACCTCTAATACTAAGGTAGAACCGTCTTTTCTTTTAATCTCTAATGAATCGTAGATTTTTGGAAGTTCAGAACCTGACTCAAACACTACATCTACTACGGGTCCAATAATTTGGGCAACTTTACCTGTAATTTTTGACATTACCTTACTATTTAATGTTTTGCTAAATGTTACTGCGAAAAAAATTATCCTATTTTTTCGCGCTGCAAAGATAAATTTTTTAATTTAAATAAAAAGAGGTTTTTAGCCTTTTTGTAGCTAAAAAAATAGCCCTCAAAAAGAGGGCTATTTTCTGATTATTATTTTGTTAGCTTTACGGCAATGTTGGAGAGTAGTTAGTTGGAAAATCTCCGGCTTTTGCCAATACCCCGGCTTCTTCAAAATTAGAACCGTAAGTAGCATCTATAGCTTTTAAAAACTCATTAGCAATAAAGGCATAACCTCTGGCATTTGGATGTATACCATCTAAAGAGAACACCCCTCCAAACACTAAACTCGCATTAATGTTGTATTCGTCAAACTTTAATAATCCGGCTGCAAGTTCATTCATTCTTGCGTTGGCATCAAACAATCCTAATCCGGCCTGATTAGCTGCAGCCTCTATAATGCCGTTAAATGTTGCTGTTGCAGTAATAATTTCTTCTTTTTCTGCAGGAATTAAAACCCACTTATCTGCTAACGGAACAGAAGCTCCGTTTACTTTGGTTGGGTCTCCTCCAACGGTTGTCCCTATAAACGATGCACTTGGCAGCACTAGTAAATCATCTGCAGTTACGTGCCTGTATGGAGGAATTCCAAAACCTGATAAATCTGTTAAAGTTTCATCTTCTATAACAACTGCATTTTGCCCTTCAACAAAATTTATGGTTCTTCTTTCTCTTTCCTCAGCGGTTATTTGACCTATACTTTCCATAAAGAGCAATCCATTGTTATAGTCTTGATATCCTTGATTTAAAGCTGCTGCAGTTTGTGCATCTAATGGTAGCGGATTGTAAGGTACTGTAGTAAAGTAAGGTAAGGCTGTTACATCTGGTATGTTTGCAACAATCCCTTTTGCTCCGTTAGCTGTTAAAGCCCCTACAATTGCATTATATGCTCCGGTAAAAGTATTTACATCTGTAATGGGGTTAGAGCCATCTCCTCCTGTGGTAGCGTATCCTAACACATCATTATTACCAATCCATAAAGTAAAAAATGTAGGACTTTGTGCTACTACATCTTCTAAAACACTTGCATCTGGGTTAGAAGCCATTCTAACAAAAAACGGATTAGCTAAACCGGCTTGTAAGTTTGCTACGTTACCATAGCCATTTGCAAGTAAATGAAAACTTTTAGCTCCGGGTACTCCCATATTGTTAAACGGACCGGTAGGGTTATTTACCATTAATTCTGTTTGCGGGGTAACCGGTCCAATAACAGACTCTAACGGTGCAGGACCAGAACCATTAAATACCAAACGATTTGATACAATTTGGTTTCCTTGTAATAGAATACCTCCGGTATTATCGCTCATTAACGGCTGTTTAAACTCTCCTCCTCCAGCTAAAGCAAATTTTGCTGCTAATATGTTAGGGAAAGAGTTTTGCTGTCCGGCAATAAATAATGCTCCGTCTGATAATCCGGCCGTTAAAGAGTTTCCTACTGCCACATAATTAGAAAAATCTGCGTCTCCGGCAGTTACTTCGATCATTTGAGTGTCTGGCATTGTATTGCCATCATCATCTGATTCGCATGATGCAAAAATCCCTAAAAGGGCTAAAAGCATCCACTTGTTATACTTAAATTTTATCATAGCCTTTTAATCTTTTTATTGTAAAGCAGGCAGTGCTTTACTAGCATAAAACACTGCCTTTTGGTTGTATTAATATTATAGGTTGTTAATTGTCCAAGAAACGTAAAACTGAGATCCTATTCTACCGGTTCCGAATGCTGTAAAGTATTCTTCACCAAGCAAGTTGGTAGCACCTGCTTTAAAGGTAGATTTTAAGCTAGGAACTCTGTAGTTTATTTGAGCATCTAATACGTGGAATGATGGTACGGTACCGTCACCAAACGAAGCTTCCCAGAAATACGTATCGCTCCATCTCCAAGCAACATTAAATCCAAAGTTCTCAAATAAATCTGTGTTTCCGAATGTAGCTTTTACTTTATGCTCTGGAGTGTTAAAGTTTGTACGGAAATTAGGGTTCTCTTCTTTATCAAAATCTAACTTAGCATAGGTGTAGTTTGCGCCTAAGTCAAAATCTCCGAAGATTTTAGTGTTAATTCCGATTGTTGCTCCGTACGAGCCTACTTCTACATCGCTATTAGTATAAGTTTGGTATGCTTGGTAGTCTCCGTTTGCAACTGCCGCAATTGCTAAAGGTGTAGAAGTTCCGGGAACAGTCTGACTTAAAGCAACATCTCCATAAAACGGTGCTACAACAGTTTCGTTAACTAAGAAATCTTTGTATTGGTTGTAGTAAGCACTTAAATCTACAGTGAAGCGGTTAATTTTTCCTCTATACCCAACCTCATATGAAGTTACTTGTTCCGGCTTAACAAACTCTGAGTTTGCTATTTCTAAATCTGCCGGATTTTGGGTAACCGCAAAACGCTGTACAGAGCTTGCTGTAAAGGAGTTATTATAAGCTCCTTGACCATCAAACTCTATAGTTGATGTTCCTAAAATTGTAGCTCCTGTCCCACTTAAATCGTACATTCTAACATCTCTGGCAGGATTGTCTTTAGCACCACCTACTAAAATAGCTCTACCTACATCTAAACCAATGTATAAGTCTTGCGTAGTTGGATTTCTAAAACCTGTTTGGAAAGATGCTCTAATGTTGTGATTTTTATTTTCGCCTGCAGTATATCCTAACGAAACTCTTGGAGAGAAGAAACCATCAAACAGCTCAGATTTGTCATAACGTAATGATGCTGTTAATTTCATTCTTTCTTCTTCCATAAATTTCTTCTGAACTTGTGTATATAAACCAAATTCTGAATATCTAATTGGCCCGTCTTGATCGGTATAAATAGTTCCTGAAGAGTTAAGCTCGTATGTTCTGTATGAACCACCAACCTGAATTTCGGCAAAATCTACTAAGTGGCCAAAATTATAATTGGCGTCTGCATGATAAATTTTAGAATTGTCTTGGAATTTAGATCCCGTTGTTAAATCCGGATCATTTGTTACTTGATTAAATGCGCTTTGAAACTGTGGTGTTCCCGGGAGTAGTCTTCCGGTATCTGCAGTTTGTCTTGCAACAGCATGTGCCTGAGCAGAGTTTGCACCGCCAAGTGTAGCTTGAACATACGCTCCTACATATTCACCAAACCATGTTGCGTCTGGTTTCCAAAGACGGTTTATATTAATACCGGTAAATACCATATCGTATGAGTCTCCGGCTTTGTCTTCGGTGATATATCCTCTTACAAAGAAATTATCATTTTTAATTTCTAATTTGTGTTGTTGTAAGAAGAAATTATCTATTGCATAACGGTTAGCTCCTTGATAAATAGTAGATCCTGTACCAACTTTACCAACATAGGCAATTTCAAAATCATTACCCCACGGACGGTAGTACACGCCCCAATCTGCTTTTACACTTTCTGCCTTGTAATCTGTTAAATCTCTTTCGTTATATCCGGTTCTACTAACATTTACAGATGGCACAAGCGCTGAAGCTCCTGAAGGTAAAATTCCTAAATTTTCTAATGTTTGCGCAACACCATTAATGTTTGTGCTTACCTCATCACCATAAACATTTACACCATCATAATCTATGTCTGCTCGAGTTAAGCCTCTATTTAATTTATCTTTTTCGCTTGTTGCTGCCCAATCGGTTCCTTTTAGGTAACCAAAGTTTACTTTAACAGCAAGTTTATCGTTAAATTTATGAGCTGCTCTAATCCCTAAATCTGTATACGAGTTATCTCCTGCAGCTTCTTGAGAAGTTATTCCTTGTTTAAAATATGCACTGATACCTTGTGCATCAAAAGGACTTTTACTTCTCATAAATAAAATTCCGTTAAATGCATTTGCTCCATATAAAGCAGATGCAGCTCCGGGAAGTAATTCTACACTTTGAATATCGGTTTCTGTCATCCCTAAAAGGTTACCTAACGGGAAGTTAAGTGCCGGAGCAGAGTTGTCCATACCGTCTACTAACTGCATAAAACGTGTGTTTGCAAATGTTGCAAAACCTCTGGTGTTAATAGACTTAAATGTTAAACTGTTTGTGTTAATGTCTACTCCTTTAAGGTTTTCTAAACCGTCGTAGAAGTCTGCAGATGCAGTGTTTTTAATTTCTCTTAACCCGAATCTCTCTACCGAAACCGGCGATTCGAATATACGTTCGGGGGTTCTTGAAGCCGAGATAACTATCTCGCTTAATTGTGTTGCTTCTTCTTGTAGCTGTACCTGTACATTTTGGTTATTACTAGTAATTTGTACAGTTGCACTAGAAAAACCAACGCTAGTTACTGTTAATTGAAAAGGTGGAGTGACCTCGCTGGTTGTTAATGTAAAATTACCATCAAAATCTGATACGGCACCAATTGCCTTTCCGGTTACAACAATATTTGCACCCGGAATTGGTTGACCATCTTGATCTACCACTTTTCCTGTAACGGTAGTTTGGGCAAACGTAAAGCTACCCAACAGCAAAAAGCAAAAAAGTATTACTGTTCTCATTCTTTTTTTGAATTAGTTATTTAACCCGAACAATATACAGATTTTTTTAAGTTGAAAACAAATAAGCCCCAAAAAAGTTATGCGCGCATAGCGTAATTTTAAGGCTGTATTATTATATAAAAAAAGCCTTCTGCAACAAGAAGGCTTTTGTATTTGTTTGATTTTTAATTGTTTACTCTACCGTTACTGATTTAGCTAAGTTTCTAGGCTGATCTACATTACAACCTCTCATTACAGCTATATGATATGATAGTAATTGTAATGGGATTGTAGTTAGCAATGGTGTAATAGATTCTGCAGATTCCGGTATTTCTATAACATGATCTGCTAATTCTTTTACCACCTTATCGCCCTGAGTAACTACAGCAATAATTTTTCCTTTTCTCGATTTTATTTCTTGAATGTTGCTAACTACTTTATCGTAGTGTCCTTTTTTAGTGGCTATAACTACCACCGGCATTTGTTCATCTATTAAAGCAATTGGCCCGTGTTTCATTTCGGCTGCCGGATACCCTTCTGCATGTATGTATGATATCTCTTTTAGCTTCAAGGCTCCTTCTAATGCTACCGGAAAATTATAACCTCTTCCTAAATACAAACAATTAGTAGCATCTTTATAGATAGCAGCAATCTCTTTAATATGGTCATCTAACTTTAAAGTAGCCTCTACTTTTGCAGGTACAGATTCTAATTCTGTAAGCAACTCATGAATTTTAGATTTAGAAAGCGTTCCGTGAGCTTGTGCAAGCCTTAGGGCAAGTAACGTTAAAACTGTAATTTGAGTAGTGAATGCTTTTGTTGAAGCAACGCCAATTTCCGGACCGGCATGTGTGTAAGCCCCTGCATGAGTTTCTCTTGCTATTGATGAACCTACTACATTACACACCCCAAAGACAAATGCTCCATGCTCTTTAGCAAGCTTAATGGCTGCAAGCGTATCGGCTGTTTCTCCTGATTGCGATATGGCTATCACTACATCTTTTGATGTTATTACCGGATTTCTATACCTAAACTCTGATGCATACTCTACCTCTACCGGTATTCTTGCAAGGTCTTCAAAAATGTATTCGGCTACTAATCCTGCATGCCATGAGGTACCGCAAGCTACAATTATTATTCTGTTGGCATTTACAAATTTTTCTATATTATCATCTATGCCGGCCATTCTTATAATTCCTTTGTTAGCCAGCAATCTCCCTCTGTAAGTGTCTTTTATAGCTTTTGGTTGCTCATGAATTTCTTTGAGCATAAAATGCTCATAGCCGCCTTTTTCTATTTGTTCTAAATTAAGTTGAAGCTCTTGTATGTAAGGGTCTACTAAAGAGTCGTCTTTAATTTTTCTAACTTTAACAGGCTTACCTCTTCTAACCACTGCCATTTCTTCATCCTCAAGATAGATGGCGTTATTGGTATACTCTATAAATGGTGATGCATCTGACGCTATAAAAAACTCATCTTCACCAATTCCAATGGCTAAAGGACTTCCTAATCTAGCAACTACTATTTCGTTAGGCTTCTTCTTATCAAAAACAGCAATAGCATACGCTCCAACTACTTGGTTTAATGCTATTTGAACTGCTTTACCGAGTTTTACCTTTTCGTTTTTTTGAACGTCTTCTATTAAATTCACTAACACCTCTGTATCGGTGTCTGAAGTAAAAGTATACCCTCTTTTAATAAGCTCTTTTTTTAAGGGCTCGTAGTTTTCTATTATTCCATTATGAATAATGACTAAATCTCCTGAATTAGAATAATGCGGATGCGAGTTAACATCGTTAGGAACTCCATGGGTAGCCCAACGTGTATGGCCAATTCCTAAAGAACCTTCTTTTGAAATCTCTGTATTAGCCTTTTTTACAAGGTCTGAAACTTTCCCTTTTGTTTTGGTTAAATTTATGTTAGCACCATCAAAAAGAGCAATCCCTGCACTGTCATATCCTCTATATTCTAAGCGCTCTAATCCTTTAACAATTATAGGATAAGCCTCTCTATGGCCTATATAACCAACAATACCACACATAAATTAATTTGTTTCTGTGTACACAATCTCTAATTGTAATTTTTTACTTGCATCATCACCAGATGCTTCATTACCAAATAACACAGTACCCAACGGGTTTATTGTTGCAGCTATTGGTAATCTAACTTCTTGATCTGTTTCTAGTAACGCGTTAAACGTATTTACATTGTTTATGTTTGATGTAATTACCAGCCCTAACCTAACGTTTTCTTCATTGTCTTTTAGGATGTTAGATATGTGCTCTGTGATTCTGATTTTATAGTATACCCCCTCATCATTTTCATTAACTTCAAGCTTCCCACCATAATTAATAAAAGGCTCCGGTAAAACTCTTGTTTGCTGGAAATCTACATCGTAATCTGCTATTACCTCTCCTGTTTCATTCAGTTTATATAAATACACACGTTGTGGCTCTATATTTACGCCTGCAGCATCAAGCGTTTGCCTATCTACAAAAAAGGTAATGCTTGCTTCGTTTATTAGCCAATTGTTGCTTTTAATCTCATCTAAAACTGTTGTTGTCTCGTCGTCTTCATCAAATAACTTAAGCTCAATAAAGCTACCTGCTCCTCCTTTAAGATACAGTTTTTCTGCCCCGCTAATGTCCGGGTAGGCCGTATGCGTAAATGTATTTACAACATTGTTGATAGACTGGCTTAAGCTCATTTCGAATGTTTTAGTCTCTTTTGTTAACTCATTATCTAAAATTTTATCATATTCATAGGTAATGGTAACACTAGCATTTTGGTAATCTAAGAGCATTAAAACATCCTCTGAAAAAGAATGTGTTGATATGAATATACCTCTTAAATATTCTTTAAAATTATTATTACTACTTAACTCAACACTTCCTTCCCTGTCTATAATTTTCTCTTGAAAAAACTGAGGGTCTAATGCTACTCTTAATCCCGGAGATATACGCTCTTTTACAGAGGTAGATTCATCTACATCAGGTGTCTCAGGATCATCTACATTATTAATAATTACTTCGGTACCGCTTATTGTAGTAGGACCATCAAAAAGGGTAGCACCTAAAAAGCCTGTGAAATCTTGATTTGAATAGTATTCTTGTGCTTGTTGGAAATTTGCATCCGGATCTAAATCACGCAAAAAGTACGTTAACTCATTTACTTTAACATTAAAGTTAGCCAACTTATTACCATAAATAGAGTCTATTTTAAATGTTCTCGGAAAAATATTGGCTTCTGTATCAGTATCCTCTCCATCATCTATACCATCTCCGTCGGTGTCTGGATCTAACGGATTAGTTCCTACAGACGACTCTACAGAATCGCTTACCCCATCTCCATCTGTATCACTGTTCGGATCCGTTGGGTCAGCATCAACAGTGTCATCTACCCCATCATTATCAGCATCATTATCTTCATCTATAAAAAACGGAATGTGTAAGTAAACTTCTGTTACAGTTTCATTTTCCTGAATTGTAGCGTCATCTGAGTCTGCATCAGCGTTGTTTTCAACTTCTTGTGAAAAATTACCAAATACAGGATTTGCAGACGGCAATGACATTTGCGAAGCAATTTGTGCTTCTGTTGTGCCGTAAATAGGGTCGGTAAATCGACCTAATTGATATAACGGAAGCCCGTTTGTTCTAACAGCTTTTATTTTTTTGTTAGCAGCATATACGTTATAGTTTGCTTTCTTTACGTTAAAATTAGCCTCGTCTATAACATTAGCTCCTATTGTACTAAATTCTTCTTCGCAAGATATTGCTACACTTGCAATGATTGCTACAAAAAGCAGGTTAAGTCTTTTTGTAATAACCTTCATTTTATTGTTCTTCATGTAAAACCTGGTTGTTATAAAAGTTCATGTAAGCCTCTTCGAATTCATTAATCTGTACGTAAGGCAATACTGGTTTTTCTTGGTTAGAAATGTATTCTTGAAGCTCTTTAGGAAGCTCTTCGGAAGCAATGATCACTGCATCTGAATGATCTACTGCCACTTTTATTAAATTAGTGTAGTCAGGACTCTTTAAAGCCGAAATACTATCTGGTTCTATACCATCAAAAGCAATTTTATCTACAATATCACTACTTAATATGCCATCAAACCCTTTGTTGTAAACCGATGTAACAATCTTACTTTCAGAGAACAAAGGTTCATCAGCATAGTACTTTTTAAGGTATAACGGTAGTAACGATGCCATCCAACCGTGAACATGGATTATATCCGGATTCCAATTTAATTTTTTAACGGTTTCTACCACTCCTTTGGCAAAGAAAATTGCTCGCTCATCATTATCAGGAAATAAGTTTCCGTCTTCATCAGTAAAAGTTGCTTTGCGTTTAAAATATTCTTCGTTATCTATAAAATAAACTTGAATTCTTTCTTTAGGGATAGAAGCCACCTTAATAATTAAAGGCATATCCATATCATTAATCACCAAGTTCATTCCGGAAAGCCTTATAACTTCGTGTAATTGGTGTCTTCTTTCGTTAATATTCCCAAAACGAGGCATAAATATCCTAATTTGTCCGCCTCGGTCATTTACCATTCGAGGTGTTTCGTAAGACATTAATGAAACTTCGTTTTCTGGGAGGTAGGGTACTAATTCTGAAGATACAAACAATACCTTTTTATCAGTCATAAAAATATTTTTTAATAATAGGCTGTGTACTAAAACACGCAAAATTACAAAAATTATGCGTATTCATTAGTTTGTAATGCCATGGTTATTGTTAATTTTTCTGTAAAAAGCTTTTAATCAACTATATTAAGCCCTTACTCGAACATCTATGTTAAAAAAAACAGTATTGAGTATTTTTAGAGTGTTAACAACTTTTGTGTAAATGCCCTCTAAAATTAATATTCTTATTCCCGATGGCGAAAGCCATTTACTAATGCCCGCAGTAAATTGTTTGAGTCAATTTAAAAATGCTGCCATTTATATTTTAAGTAGCAGCAAAAACAACATGCGGTTTTCTAAAAATGTAGCCAAGTTTATTTACTATAAACCGGAAAACGATTTAGATTTTATACACAAAATAAACACTTGCATAAACACTTATAAGATAACTTTAGTTGTACCGATTTTTGAGCACAGAATAAAAACCATTTTACAACACAAAGACTTATTAGACCCTAAAAAACTCTGTTTACTACCTTCTTTAAAAAGCTACGATACAGCAATTTGCAAAGCTACATTAGCCAAGCATTTAACCACAAATAACATTAACACTCCTAAAACCGAAGTTGGCTGGTTAAAAAGCCATACTCCTGCAACATTTCCGTTGCTTATAAAACCCATTACAGGTGCCGGTGGCGGTTATGGAATTTACGTATTTAACAGCCCACAAGAGTTTAATGCTTTTGCAGGGCAAGCACCAAAAAACATTCAATATCTTTTTCAGGAATATATAGATGGTTACGATATAGATTGTAGTGTACTTTGCAAAAACGGTAAAGTACTTGCATACACCATTCAGAAAGGATTTTTAAAAGGCGCACATGAATATGCTCCGCAAATAGGCATACAGTTTGTAAAAAACAAAAAGCTGTTGCGCGTAGTTAAAGAAACTATGAAAACACTAAACTGGTCTGGTTTAGCACATTTAGATATGCGATACGATATTAAAAAAAACACCTACAGTGTTATAGAAATAAACCCCCGCTTTTGGGCATCTATTGAGGGCTCTTTAATGGCAGGAATAAATTTTGCAAAACTGTTGTGTTTAGCAAGTATAGGGTATAGTTTTAAAAAACCATCATACAAGAAAATACCATACATAAACTTAAAGGGCTTGATAAAAAAGTTAAGAACTTACCACAAATCGCCTTTTTCATTTTCTTTTATTTGGCGCAATACTCCCTTTAAATTTTATGTTTTAGATCCTATTCCAACGTTGTACAAATATTTTTGGCGCACCAAAAATATTTTACTTCAAAAAATAAAATAACTTATTTGTTTTGAGTAGTTTGCAGTATAAGCTTATATGCTGTAATAACTAAAAATAGAGACCAGTTTACAATTCCTAAAAATTTAAAAACATCTTCTAAAACAGCTATTGTTTGAGATTGATTTACAACCATCAAATCAATTATCATAGAGAGCCCAAAAAATATAATTCCCACCACCAAAACTATGGTTAATTTGGAGTAAAAATAGCGGTAAAAGAGCGTTAAATATGCTATTATAAATATTCCGTAAATAGTAAATAAAATAAACTGAAACGGCAACACTATATTGGTAGAATACAACAAATAATCATGCACCATAAAAAAATCGTCTAACAACAAAGCAGTTGTTAACAACCCGGAAAATAACATAAACTTGGCTTTCCTTGATTGTTTGTGTTTTTGTAATACTGCACTGCTTAAAAAACACATTGCTGCACTTGCGCACCAAAGCAGCACACCAACATTAGACATTAACCCTACAAACGGATGAGTTTTAAGTGTTTTAGCCGGATCAGCAAAAAAATACTCTAACGGCAATTTCTGAGAGGTTGCCATTGCCCATACCAAAAGTAAAAGCAACGCACTAAAACAATATGTTAAGATTATTCCATACAGTGTCCTTCTGCTAATTTGCTTTCCTTGATTCATAATCTCAACAGTTTATTTATGAAATGTATTTACAACTTTTTTTCGTTTTCCAGATGACAACGGAGGTATCTCTTTTACATATTCTATTTTCGCTTCAGCATCCGTTCCAAAATCGTCTTTAATGCTTTGTATGAGTTCTGCTTCGTACGAGAAAAAATTGTTTGTATTTAGCTTTATACAGTACTGTTTAGGTCCTTTTTGTATAAACTGATATTGTTTTAAAAGATGATAATATTTGTAAAATTTGGTATACACCACAAAAGACGAAACCACATTGCCCGAAGTATCAAAAATCAAGTCCATTTTTCGTCCTTCAATATGTTTAAAGTTTTGCAACGTCTTGTCTTTATGTTGTGTAAAACAACCTATATCTCCGGTATCATATCTAATTAAGGGCATGCAATAATTAAACAAATCGGTAACTACAATTCTGCCCAAAGCTCCTTCCCGAACAGGGGTATCTGAATTAAATTCTAATACCTCTACATGATAACTGCCCCAATTAACAACAAATTCGCCGTTAGAATGTAATGTTTGGTGTGCAATAATTCCCAGCTCTTCGTTAGAATATCTTGAGAACACCGGAACCTGAAAATGTTTTTCTAATGCATTACGAGTGTAAGGTGTTAAATATTCAGAATTAGCTATAATTGCTTTAATGTTTAAATTGTTAACAGGAATTTTATGAACGTCTAAATACTTACAAACAGCATCTAAAGCAGATGCAAAACCAAGCAATGTTTTGGGTTGTTTATCTTTTTTTAATTGATTTAACAATTCTTCAATGCGGTCATCAGACATTTTAGAAACATCAAACTGCACTATATTTTGAAGCATTGCCTTTACCCTATTCTTTCTGTTGTGGTTTCTCCAAACTTCAAGTTCATAAATACGCTCACCTATTTTATGACCTGCTTGCTCTAAAAAATACCATACATCTGCTCTATTTCTGTTTCTCTTGTGTTGATCTTGAAACAAAAAAAACGGTCTACCGGTAGATCCACTGGTTGCAACTTGATGTTTGTTTACTTCAGAAAAAGTATCCGATTTAAATGCTTCAAAATTATCTTGAACAACATTTTTACTTATTACAGGAAAATCGGTTAGTGTTTTTGCTTCTTTAAATTCTTTATAAAATGGCACAAAAGTAGTAGCATGATTAAACAAGCTATCAAGATTTTGCTGTCTTATTTGCAAAGCTTCATCAGCATTTTGTTGCTCTAAAACAAGTTGTAGTTCTTTATATGCTTTAGAAAAAGGTTTTCCGGAAAGAAAATCAACTATTTTAAAGGCTTTGTTTCTAAAAAAGTGTAAACTTTGCATGGCCAAAAAAGGTTAAGTAATAAAAATATTTTTGGGGCTTTAGGGCTATTTATGGGCCAAATAGCACCAAAAAAACAGATTTTTCAAAAAAAATCTACATTATGCAAGTTTTACATGACAAAGAGGCAGTATTAGCCTTTGTTGCCCAAAAAAGAGAATTAGGTAAAACCATTGGGTTTGTTCCTACCATGGGAGCACTCCACCAAGGTCATTTATCACTTATTGAAAAAGCTTTACAAGAAAACAATATTGTAGTGGTTAGTATTTTTGTAAACCCTACTCAATTTGATAATAAAACAGACTTAGAAAAATACCCCAGAACCTTAGAGTCTGATTTAAATTTATTAAAAAAACTAAGTCCGGATATTATTGTTTTTGCGCCATCGGCAGAAAATATATATGAGCAAGAAATTAGTGCGCAACCCTTTAATTTTGGAGGTTTAGAACACGAGATGGAGGGTAAATTCAGATCCGGTCATTTTAATGGTGTTGCTACAATTGTAAAGCGCCTTTTTGAAATTGTACAACCACATAGAGCTTATTTTGGCGAAAAAGATTATCAGCAATTATTAATTGTAAAAAAACTGGTTAGAAAGCACAGAATTCCTGTAACAGTTATAGGTTGCCCTATAAAACGTGAGCCTAATGGGCTTGCAATGAGCTCCAGAAATCAACGCCTTTCTGACAATACCAGAAAACAAGCCGGTGTTATTTATACTATTCTTAAAGAAGCTAAACGTAAGTTTGGCACAGAAAGTGCTACCAATGTAACCAAATGGGTTAAAAATCAATTTAATAAACACCCGGTTTTTACGTTAGAGTATTTTGAAATTGCTAATGCTAAAACATTAAAACCTGTAAAACGAAAACACAAAAATGTGCCATACCGAGCATTTATAGCCGTATATGCAGATGGTGTTAGACTTATAGATAATATAGCGCTAAATTAATATCTTTGCCGCATGCAAGTAGAAGTAGTAAAATCTAAGATTCACAGAGTGAAGGTAACCGGTGCCGATTTAAACTATATTGGCAGCATTACCATAGATGAAGCTTTAATGGAAGCCGCGAATATTATACCCGGCGAGAAGGTACAAGTAGTTAATAATAATAACGGAGAGCGTTTAGAAACATATGCTATTCCGGGGCCTCGCAATAGTGGCGAAATAACCCTTAACGGAGCTGCTGCTCGAAAAGTAGCTGTTGGAGATATCCTTATTCTTATTACCTACGCGTGGATGGATTTAGAAGAGGCTAAAACATTTAAACCTGCTTTAGTTTTCCCTAACGAAAAAGACAATACACTAACTTAAGTTGAAAAAACAACTTATTAAGATTTTAAAAATTTCTTTGCCCATAGCTTTTGGGCTTTTTGTTATTTGGTACTTTTACTATAACACTACACCAGAACACCAAAAAGCCATTTTAAAATATATTAAAGAAGCAAACTACGGTTGGGTTTCTCTTTCTTTGTTTTTAGGGTTATTAAGCCATGCTGTGCGAGCTTACAGATGGAACTTTTTACTAAAACCTATGGGCTACACCATACCGTTTAAAAACAGTTTTATGGCGGTACTGGCCGGGTACTTAGCCAATTTAGGTATTCCAAGATCTGGCGAAGTATTAAGAGCAACGTTAACCAGCACTTATAGCAATGTGCCTTTTGAGAAAGGTTTTGGCACTATTATGGCAGAGCGAGTTATAGATTTGGCTATGCTAATTTTAGTTATAGCAATTGCTCTAATTTTTCAGACAGATACAATTTTAAGTTTCTTTACAGAAAAAGGGGTTAATCCTGTAAGCATAGTAATTGTTTTAGTGATCGGGGGAATTGCTTTTGTTGTTTTCTGGAAAATTATAAGAGTGTCTTCACATCCATTCGCATTAAAAATTCAGCATTTTATAAAAGGTTTGTGGCAAGGACTAACCAGTATTTTACACATGCAAAATAAATTTCAATTTATTTTACATACGCTTTTAATATGGCTACTTTATATTGCAATGTTTTGGGTGGTAACCCTTGCTGTGCCCGGTTTACAAACCTTATCATTTGGGGCAATCATTACCGCATTTTTAGCAGGCTCTTTTGCCATAACTGCTACTAATGGTGGTATTGGAGTTTTTCCGGTTGCCGTAAGCAAAACATTAGCTTTATATGGTGTTAGTATTGCTTCGGGTGATGCTTTTGGATGGATTATGTGGATGTCTCAAACAGCTATGATTTTAGTTTTTGGTTCTCTATCGCTCTTTTTACTTCCGTTTTTTAACAAAAAAGCATAATTTTTTTTAAAACTATCAGTTATATATAACAGCGTGTTTAACCCCAAACTCTTAAACATTTTGGCCATGAAAAAATTAATAATTTGCCTACTCATTGCGTTTGCTGTAAATACGCTTAGCGCACAAGTAACCACAGAATCTTTTGAATCGTATAAATTACTCGAAAAAAGGACCATAAAACTATATGTTCCGGAAGATTACGATGAAGAAAAAACCTATCCGCTAATAGTAGTTTTAGATGCCGAATTTTTATTTGATGCTGTAATGGCCAATGCTAAATTTTACAGCTACTTTAACCAAATGCCACAAGCTATTGTTGTAGGCATAAACCAAAACTACAATAATTTACGAAGCAAAGATTGTAATTATAGCGATCGAACCGGATTGCCGGACGATAAAGGAAGTCTTTTCTTTGAGTTTATTGGGATGGAGCTAATTCCGTACTTAGAAGACAAATACAATTTAGCTCCTTTTAGAATGGCTGTCGGGCACTCTATAACCGCCAATTTTATAAACTATTATTTGTTTAAAGACAATCCGCTTTTTAGCGCCTATATTGTGTTAGCACCGGATTTAGCGCCGGAAATGGAATACAGAATTGCCGATAGAATGCAAGCCTTTAAAACCAAAAAGTTTTATTACCTGGCCAACGGAAAATTAGAAGATAAAGACCAAGCCGGGCGCATTGGTATTTTAAATAATAACTTAAAATCTGTTGATAACGAATCGCTTGCTTATTATTATGATAATTTTCAAGAAACATCAGATGTTGGTGTAGCATCGTATGCCATCCCAAAAGCATTAGATAAAATATTTACTATCTACAAACCCATAACACCAGAACAGTATAAAAAAGAAATTTTAACGTTAGAAGAACCTGTTTTTAATTATTTAGAAGAAAAATATAACGCCATAGAAACGCTCTTTGGTTTTAAAGAACGAGTTAGTATTAATGATATTATGGCCATTTATGCTGCCTGTAAGAAAAAAGAAGATTTAGAATCGCTTAAAAAATTATCAGATCTGTGCAAAAAAGAATATCCGGATACCATGATGGGATTTTTCTTTGAAGCCGAATACCACGAACAACGTGGCGAACCTAAAAAAGCGCTAAGAACTTACGAAAAAGCATTTGGTATGAGCGAAATAGATTTTTTAACCAAAGACCTTGCGTTAGACAGAATAGATGCTTTAAAAGCCGACTTCGGATTTTAAATAAACCCATCTACCTTAAAAAAGTCTAAAAACACTTTGTATTTTTAAGCCTTGTAACAATCAAGGCTTTTTTTATGGCTAAAACCAAAACAGCATATTTTTGTCAGAATTGCGGTTCTCAATATCCTAAATGGCAAGGGCAATGCAGTGCTTGCAAATCATGGAATACCATTGTAGAAGAAGTAATACAAAAAGAAGATAAACGCTCCTGGAAAACAAGTCCGGACATAAAAAAAACCGTTGCCAAACCCCTTACACTTGCCGAAATAAAAACCGAAAACGAAAACCGGTTAGACACCAAAAATCAAGAGTTTAATAGAGTTTTAGGAGGTGGTTTGGTGCCCGGATCGCTTACCTTGCTTGGTGGAGAACCGGGCATTGGCAAAAGTACCTTATTGTTACAAATAGCATTACAATTACCTTATAGAGTGTTGTATGTTTCGGGTGAAGAGAGTCAGAAGCAAATAAAAATGCGGGCTAACAGAATAAATCCTAACAATACTAATTGCTACATTTTAACCGAAACCAAAACGCAACATATATTTCAGCAGATAGAACATATAAACCCCGAAATTGTAATTATAGATTCTATACAAACCCTTCATACAGATTACATAGAGTCGTCTCCCGGAAGTATATCGCAAATTAGAGAGACAACAGCAGAGCTTATAAAATTTGCTAAAGAAAGTAATACTCCTGTACTACTAATTGGCCATATTACCAAAGATGGTACCATTGCAGGCCCTAAAATATTAGAGCACATGGTAGATACTGTGCTGCAATTTGAGGGCGATAGAAACTATGTGTACCGAATTTTAAGAGCCTTAAAAAACCGTTTTGGTTCTACTGCAGAATTAGGCATTTACGAAATGCAAGGTAACGGACTGCGAGAAGTTACCAACCCCAGCGAAGTTTTACTTTCTAAAAATGCAGAGCCCCTTAGTGGTACTGCTATTGCAGCTACTATAGAAGGTATGCGTCCATTGCTTATAGAAATTCAGGCTTTGGTTAGCAGTGCTGTATATGGCACACCACAACGTAGTGCTACCGGCTACAATGTAAAACGCTTAAATATGCTTTTGGCTGTTTTAGAAAAAAGAGCCGGTTTTAAATTAGGTGCTAAAGATGTGTTTTTAAATATTACCGGTGGTATTAGAGTAGATGACCCTGCTATAGATTTAGCCGTTATTGCAGCCATACTTTCTAGTAATGCTGATATAGCTATTGATAAAACTATTTGTTGTGCTGCAGAAGTAGGCTTAGCCGGAGAAATACGCCCTGTACAACGCATAGACCAACGTATTTTAGAAGCCGAAAAATTAGGCTTTAGCACTATAATTGTATCTAAACACAATACTATTACCTTAAAAAACCCAAAAATTACAATTAAAACCGTTGCTAAAATAGAAGATGTAGTACGCGCTTTGTTTGGGTAACTGTTGTTTTTTCTTTCAATTTATTTAAAAGTTATTTTGCAAAAAAGTAAGATAATAGTAAATTTATGCGTAAGTTAATTTTTGATTTGTGTTTTTAAAAATAAATCCCACGGAGTACGCAGGATTAAGAAATATCTTCGGCTTATAGCCTTGTTGTGAATTGTCTCACAGTTCTTATTACAAATATATAAAAAATTATGAATAAAATATTAGGTATAGATTTAGGAACAAATTCAATTGGAATGACCCTAAGAAACGGTGATTTCTTTGAGTGGTATGGCGTATATACTTTTAGAAAAGGAGTGGGCGAGGGTAAAACAGGTGAGTTTTCACTTGCAGCAGAACGTACAAAGAATAGATCTTCTCGTAGGTTATATAATGCGAGACGATATAGAAAGTGGGAAACCTTAAAAGTTTTAATTGAAAATGATTTTTGCCCTTTACCAATAGAAAAGTTAAATAAGTGGAAAAATTATCAAAAGGGTTTGGGTAGAGTTTTTCCCGTAAATGATGAGGCTTTTCAACAGTGGATAAAACTTGATTTTAATGGTGATGGTAAACCCGATTATTCAAGCCCGTATCAGTTGCGTAGGGAGTTAATAAAAGAAAACTTTAATTTAAGTAACAAATCTGATCGCCACAAAATAGGTAGAGCTTTATACCACATAGCTCAACGCCGTGGGTTTAAAAGCAGCCGAAAGATTGGTGCAAATGAAAAAACTGCTGTTTATAAAGGAAGTAAGGAAACAGGTACCATCAGGAGGAATGATTATGAGAATTTAATTTTAGAACATGGTAGTCTCGGGGCTGCCTTTGCACATTTAGAAGATAATGGCATAAGAATAAGAAACCGATACACATTACGGTCAGACTATTTAAACGAAGTAAATAAAATACTTGATTTTCAAGGCGTAAAAACAGATTTAAAAGAGCAGGTTGTAAAAGCCATTTTCTTTCAACGCCCCTTACGTTCACAAAAAGGGTTGGTTGGTAAGTGCACTATGGAACCAAACAAACCACGTTGCCCAATTAGCCATCCTAAATTTGAACTATACAGAGCTTGGTCTTTTGTAAACAACATAAAGTATAGAACAAATAAAGAAGGAAAATTTCAACCTCTTCCCTTGTCTCTTAAACAGGAGATTGTGAATGAAAAACTCTTTATAAAATCCAATAAAACTACCTTTAGTGCCATTAGAAATTTCATAAATAAGGGGGAAAGAAAAAATTGGGAACTCAATTATTCCAAAAAAATGGATAAGATGACCGTTTCTACTTGTCCTGTATCTGCTCATTTAAAGGCAGCCTTTGGAAGCAATTGGGAAAATGTCTGTATTAAGTCCTCCAGAATTGACAAAAAGGGTAATTCTTATGATGTGACCTACACAATTGAAGATATATGGCATATTGCATTTTCTTTTGAAGATGAAGAGTACTATGAGGAGTTTTTAATCAAACAATTACTTCTTGAAGATTATCAAATTGACCAATTAAAAAAATTATGGAACGCTCTACCAACAGGTTATGCTAATTTAAGCTTAAAGGCTATAAACAATATTTTGCCATTTCTTGAGGAAGGTGTAATTTATAGCGAGGCAATTTTATTAGCAAAAATTCCTAACATAATTGGTCAAGAGCTTTATGAAGACCATAAAGAAGGTATTTTAGAAGCGTTGCAATATGAAATAGAAAAAAACAAACATTCTAAAACTATTGTCAATATAACCAATGCACTAATAGCAGACTACAAGGCTCTTGATAACGAGAATAAATTTGGCTATAAAGATGTTAGTTATAAATTAGACGATATTGACAAGAAAGATATCCTAAATGCATGTGAAAATCACTTTGGCACAAACAATTGGCTTAAGCTTGATGGCAAAAAACAAAGCATAATAATTAATCAAGTGGCTGAAAAATATCAAGAATTCTTTTCTACTACTAAACGAGACTATTTTAAACAACCAAAATTGGTTTCTCACATTCAAGTGTATTTGAAAAAAGAATTTAATGTCTCACAAGAGAATGTAGAAAAATTATATCATCCATCAATGATTGATATCTACCCAAATTCTGAAGACCAAGAATTCTTAAAATCGCCAAAAACTCGAGCCTTTAAAAACCCCATGGCCTACAAGACTTTGCACAAGTTAAGGCATGTGATAAATTACCTAATAGAAAAAGGTCTAATTGATAGAGAAACAAGAATTGTTTTAGAGGTTGCAAGAGAATTAAATGATAAAAATAAAAGAGCTGCAATAGAAGATTATCAAAGAATCCGAGAGCGTGAAAATTTAGAATTTGGCATTGCAATTTCGGAACTTATAAAAGACCCTGATTTTAATGGTTCAGCCAATCCTGAAAGTAAAAAAGATAAGGAAAAGTTTAGGCTTTGGGCAGAACAAATAGAGAATAACGATGAAGTATTGAAAAAAATTTTAGCTTCTAATGATGCGATAAAAAAATACAGATTATGGAAAGAACAAAAATGTGTGTGTTTGTATACAGGAAAAATAATCAAATTAACTGATTTATTCAACGATAATATTATTGATTTTGAGCACACTATCCCCAGAAGCAAATCATTCGATAATTCATTAGCTAACCTTACAGTATGTTATGCAGATTATAACAGAAATATCAAAAAAAATAGAATTCCAACAGAACTTCCCAATTATAAAGAAGAGTCTCATGGTTATAGCGCAATTGAGCCTCGCTTAAAAGAATGGAAAAGCAAAGTAGAGAGCCTCTACAACCAAATACAAACTCAAATAAAAAAATCAAAAAATGCAACAGATAAAGATGCAAAGGACAATGCTATTAGAAAAAGGCATCTTTTACAAATGGAGTACGATTATTGGAAAAATAAAGTAGATAGGTTTACAAGAGAAGACACCCCTTCCGGCTTTAAGAATAGCCAATTAATTGACACACAACTTATTTCAAAATATGCTTATCATTATTTAAAAACTGTGTTTAATCAAGTAGATACTATTAAGGGGAGTATAACTTCAGAGTTTAGAAAGATTTATGGTATTCAACCAAAATATGAATCAAAAGATCGTAATAAACATTCTCATCATGCCATAGATGCAGCTGTTTTAACCTTATTACCAACAAGTGCTAAACGCAAAGAGATTTTAGAAAAAGCGTACAAATATGAAGAAGCAAACCCCAAAAAACAATATCACGAAAAACCTTTTGATGGTTTTAACTACTCAATGATTACGAATATAGAAAAGGAGATTTTAATAAATAACATTAAAGATCAAGATAGAACACTAACCCCTGCCAAAAAAATAGTTAGAAAAAGAGGAAAGATTGAATATTTAAGAGATAAACAAGGTAATTACATAAGGGATAAAAATGGAAACAGAGTTCCTAAAATATCTACTGGCGACTCAGTAAGGGGAAAGTTACACAAAGAAACATTTTATGGGAAAATTAAGGTTGCTGCTAAAGATGAAAAAGGTTCTTTATTAAGAAATGAAAAAGGTGAAATTCTATATGCTAAAGACGGTAAAGGGAACGATGTTTATAAAATGGTTGAGCGTAAACCTATAGAAGATGTAAACTTCAATAAAGACCATGTAATTGATGAGTATCTTGCTGAGCACTTAAAAAAACAACTTGAATCAGGGATCAAGCAAAACGAATTAAAAGATTTTCAGGGTAAAATTGTTAGACGTTTACGATGTGAAGTCAAATCTGGTAGAGGATCTATGAATCCCGATAATGTTACTGTTGTTAAGAAGCAAACCTATGAGTCTAATAAAGAGTATAAAAATTATTACTACACAGATTCTGGTGACAACTATGTGTTTGGCCTTTATGAAAATGAGAATGGCAGAAAAATAGTTTCTATAAACACGTTAGAAGCGGCACGATTCTCTTTAAATCAGAATAAAGACTCTCTTAGAGATATTTTTAAAGTAAAGGAACCCGTTTTAATTGGAAGAGGAAAAAAAGCTAAAGAAGGAAAACTTGTACATATTTTTATGCCTGGTCAAAAAGTTTTGTTCTTTTTTGAAAACAAAAATGAGCTAAAAGAGTTAGACAAGGCTCAGCTTTCCAAGCGTCTTTATCATATAAAAAGACTTCATCAACCTGAAAATGGAAACATTTTGTTAGAATATCACCTTGAGTCAAGAAGCAATGAAGAATTATCAAAAGTATATGGGACAAAGGGTAGAAATGGTTTCTCAATTAATGACTTATCAGAAGATTTTTCACCGCCAAAAATTTTATTTACCCCTACTAAAAATATCTTTATTATAGAAGATAAAGATTTCGAAATGAAATTAGATGGTAGTATTGCCTGGAAATTTTAAGCAATGATAAAACGCACCCTTTTTTTTGGTAATCCGGCTTACTTGCATACCAAAAATGAGCAGCTGGTGGTAAGCTTTCCGGATGGTTCTAAAAAAGACACCCACATACCCATAGAAGATATTGGGTATGTGGTGTTAGAGCATCCACAAATTACCATCACAAACGGCCTGTTAATGAAACTGGTGCAACATAAAGCAGCCGTTATTACTTGCGACAGGCAGCATTTACCATGCTCTTTACTACAGCCTTTGGTTGGGCATACAGAGCAAACCGAGCGTTTTAGGTATCAATTAAATGCCAGCATCCCGTTAAAAAAGAATTTATGGCAACAAACTGTAGTAGCTAAAATAGAAAACCAAGCCCAACATTTATTGCTGCGAGGCAAAAACGCACTAAAACTTAAACGATGGGCTAAACAGGTTAAAAGTGCCGATGCTCAAAACCACGAAGCCATTGCAGCTGCCTATTATTTTCAACACATTTTTAATATTCCGGAGTTTAGCAGAAATCAAAAAGGTATTCCGCCCAACAACCTGCTTAATTATGGATACGCTATTTTACGAGCCATAACGGCTCGGGCTCTGATAAGTAGTGGTTTACTACCAAGCGTTGGTATTTACCATCACAACAAATACAACCCGTATTGTTTAGCTGATGATATTATGGAGCCCTATCGCGTATTTGTAGATGCTTTGGTTTATGAAATTGTAGAAACCGGTTGTGCCATAAATGAGCTCACTACAAGTTTAAAAGCACAATTATTAACCATCCCGGCTTTAGATGTGGTTATAGATGGTAAGCTAAGCCCACTTATGAATGCCATGAGCCGTACCACCAACAGTTTGTTTGAATGTTTTATGGGGAGTAGTCGTAAAATACTATACCCAAAGTTAAAATAACATATTCAATATAGCAGCAATATTATATAGCTCTGTTATATGAACGATTATTTATTTTCAAGACTTAACCAATACCGTAGCATGTGGGTATTAGTTTTTTTTGATTTACCTACCGAAACCAAAGCAGAGCGTAAAGCAGCTGCAAAATTTAGAAAAAGTTTGTTAGACGATGGCTTTGCTATGTTTCAGTTTAGTATTTATGTACGCCACTGCCCCAGCAGAGAAAATGCTGCTGTACACATTAAACGCACTAAAAATGCATTACCTAAAAAAGGAAAAGTGGGTATTATGCAAATAACCGATAAACAGTTTGGAATGATTGAATTATTTTTCGGTCAAAAAGAAGTCCCTCCAGAACCGCCATCACAACAATTAGAGCTTTTTTAAATAAAAAAACTAAACGTTACACCCCTAATTTCTGCTAGAAAAAGGTTCTTTTTATATTTCTAACAACACACATAAAAAACAGGATACCAGCCTATTACAGCAAGTATCCTGTGAATCCTCCTTAAAATTAAAGAACTGAAAGCAATTCACAACTCCTGAAATGGATGGTCTAAAGCAAGATTGCCTGTGAATCCTCCTTAAAATTAAAGAACTGAAAGCAATTCACAACTCATATCTCCATTAGCTCTAATAAGCCTGTCCTGTGAATCCTCCTTAAAATTAAAGAACTGAAAGCAATTCACAACCTATTTCTATGTCAGCGTTTAATGGGTCGTCCTGTGAATCCTCCTTAAAATTAAAGAACTGAAAGCAATTCACAACCATTTGTATTGTTGAAACGATCATTGACAACCTGTGAATCCTCCTTAAAATTAAAGAACTGAAAGCAATTCACAACAACCTATAATAATTAATAATATATATAATCCTGTGAATCCTCCTTAAAATTAAAGAACTGAAAGCAATTCACAACTAAATCTCACAACTGCCCCCGCAAATGGTGCCTGTGAATCCTCCTTAAAATTAAAGAACTGAAAGCAATTCACAACCTATTTCTATGTCAGCGTTTAATGGGTCGTCCTGTGAATCCTCCTTAAAATTAAAGAACTGAAAGCAATTCACAACTATTGGTTTTTTGAAGGCGTAACAGTATCACCTGTGAATCCTCCTTAAAATTAAAGAACTGAAAGCAATTCACAACCTTTTTCTTCACAAAGATTTCTAAGGTAATCCTGTGAATCCTCCTTAAAATTAAAGAACTGAAAGCAATTCACAACAATACGGTAGTTTTGTTATACTCTTTTTTACCTGTGAATCCTCCTTAAAATTAAAGAACTGAAAGCAATTCACAACTAACTATTGGTGCTGCCATTTTTATCTACTCCTGTGAATCCTCCTTAAAATTAAAGAACTGAAAGCAATTCACAACAAGTATCAATATCATCACGTTCATGCCCCACCTGTGAATCCTCCTTAAAATTAAAGAACTGAAAGCAATTCACAACAAGCTATAAGACTACCATTCAAGGTGTTAACCTGTGAATCCTCCTTAAAATTAAAGAACTGAAAGCAATTCACAACTTCCGTAACGAAGCAAAATTCAATTTAGCTCCTGTGAATCCTCCTTAAAATTAAAGAACTGAAAGCAATTCACAACCTGCGCTTTTCACAATATGGTATGTGTCAACCTGTGAATCCTCCTTAAAATTAAAGAACTGAAAGCAATTCACAACCTTTTGGTTATGCACCTAATTTTTTGTTGGCCTGTGAATCCTCCTTAAAATTAAAGAACTGAAAGCAATTCACAACGGTTGAACAACACGGCAAGCACGGGGATGACCTGTGAATCCTCCTTAAAATTAAAGAACTGAAAGCAATTCACAACATTTGCGATGTGAAAAAACAACAAAAAGTACCTGTGAATCCTCCTTAAAATTAAAGAACTGAAAGCAATTCACAACTCTTTTAACAGTCTTCTTTGTTCCTCAACACCTGTGAATCCTCCTTAAAATTAAAGAACTGACACCTAAATCCCTTAACCTTTAAATAAGCTTCCACACAGCTCGTAATACATACTGCTTGCCAATAGCACCAACTCAGTCTCGAGGTGCAGCGTAGCTAAAGCAATTAAAAATTTGCTCTAAATAGTTTTAAAATTACATTTAAAAATTAAGGCTCACAACGTAGCTTTAAGAAAGGGCAAAAAAATAAAAAAGTCAAAAACACTTTCCAAAGGATCACTAGGATTGCCTTCCGTCGGGGAAAATGCTTTGACTTCTACCCGCAAATATAAAAAATAACAACCTTTAAATCAAATAATTATAGTTGTTCTTGCTTTTGCGGTTTGCTTTAAAAACCTGTGTTACTATAAACTACTCTATTTAAGGCGCCGGATTAGGGATTGCCTCATGTATAGCTTCTATTTTTTGTAAAACCTCATCAGATAATGTTACTGCTATACTGTCTATGTTTTCTTTTAACTGCTCTAAGTTTGTTGCGCCAATTATATTACTGGTAACAAAAGGCTGTTGGTTAATAAATGCCAGTGCCATTTGCGCCAAACTCATATTGTACTCTTTGGCTAAATTATAATATGCCTCTGTTGCTTTGGTTGCTTGCTCGTTACTATATCTTGAAAAATTAGGAAACAGTGTTACTCTGGCTTTTTCCGGTTTTTTGCCCCCTAAATACTTACCACTAAGCACTCCAAAACCAAGTGGCGAGTAAGCTAATAAACCAACATTTTCTCGCATAGAGATTTCTGCACAACCTACTTCGTACAATCTGTTTAGTAATGAATACGGATTCTGAACGGTAATTACTCGTGG
This sequence comes from Lutaonella thermophila, assembly GCF_055387725.1. Classification (NCBI taxonomy): domain Bacteria; kingdom Pseudomonadati; phylum Bacteroidota; class Flavobacteriia; order Flavobacteriales; family Flavobacteriaceae; genus Lutaonella; species Lutaonella thermophila. Next base: position 823,189 of record NZ_AP043783.1, on the reverse strand, counting down.
TAAGTTATGTTTTTTGCTTTCTTCTAGAAAACGCATAATCCCCCAAGGTGTCTCGTTAGATAGCCCTATGTAACGAATTTTACCACTTTTAACTAATTCTGCTAAGGCTTGCAACACTTGGTGAATATTGTCTTCCCACGCATCGTTTGGGTTGTGTTTATACCCACGCTGACCAAAAAAATTTGCTTTACGCTCCGGCCAATGCAATTGGTATAAATCTATATAATCTGTTTGCAATCTTTTTAAACTACCATTTACAGCTTCTTGTATAGCTTTAGGGCTAAATCCGGTGGTTCTAATATGTTTGGTATAATCTCCGGGACCCGCTATTTTGGTAGCTAATATTACTTTATCTCTATTGCCGGTTTTCTTAAACCAATTACCTATAATAGTTTCTGTAACAGCATAAAGCTCCGGAATGGCCGGAACCGGATAGAGCTCTGCTGTATCAAAAAAATTAATTCCTCTATCTATTGCATAGTCCATTTGTGCATGACCCTCGGCTTCTGTATTTTGCCTTCCCCAGGTCATAGTTCCTAAGCAAATTTTACTTACTTGTAATTCTGTATTGGGTAATGTTGTATACTTCATCATAATAAAAAACCTCGTTTTATGGTAAAAAAGAGGTCAAAAATACAATTTTTTAAATGGGTTTACATTTGATTGAGAAGCTTAGTGATTTCGTCAAGTTTTGGCGTTAAAATAATCTCTATTCTTCGGTTTTTTGCTCGACCTTCGGCTGTAGTATTTGTAGCAACAGGTGCATACTCACTTCGTCCGGCTGCTGTTAAGTTTTTAGGATTAATATTAGGATTTTCTCTAAGTATATTTACAATAGCCGTTGCTCGTTTAACCGATAAATCCCAATTGTTTTGCAACGCGCCACTACCCTTATATGGTACGTTATCTGTATGTCCTTCTATAAGCACTGCTATATCTGGGTTTTGTGCCAATACATTTCCTAGTTGTTGCACGGCACGCCTTCCTTCACTGCCAACAGCCCAGCTCCCGGACTCAAACAACAATTTGTTTTCCATAGACACATATACTTTGCCATCACGTTGCTCTACAGTAAGCCCCTTACCTTCAAAATCAAGCAAAGCTTTAGAGATAGCTTCTTTTAATTGGGTCATGGCTGCATCTTTCGCTGCTATTAACGCTTCTAGCTCATCAACCCGTTTAGATCTTGAGGCTAATTGTTTTTGTAAGGCTTCTAAACGTGCATTTTCTTGTGCTAATTTCCGTTCTTTTTCTTCTAACTGTGCTAAGAGCTCTCGGTTTTTTTGTGCGTTTTCAGCGATGGCTGCACTGCTGTTTTTTTCTAAGGCATCGTATGATGCTTGTAGGTTTTTAAGATTGTTTGAAGCTGCCTGATATTCTTGTCGTAATTTATCGCGTTCTGCTACTGCTTCTTCATATTTTTTTTGAAGCGATTGTAACTGATTTTCTAATGCATTTTTTGCTGCAGTAAGCTCCTGATTTTGATCTGATAACTGATTACGTTCTGCTTTTACGTTTGCATATTTCTCTTCTAACTCTTTATATACTTTAGACGATACACAAGAGCCTAAAACTGCTACTATTGCAAGGCTCAAAAACAACTTTTTCATGGTTTTTTATTGTATTTAGTGTTCTACTTCTACTAAAATCGGACAGTGGTCTGAGTGTTTTGCTTCGGGCAAGATAACAGACCGTTTTAATTTTTCTTGTAGTGGTTTACTAACCATATGATAATCTAATCGCCAACCCTTATTATTAGCTCTGGCATTAGCCCTATAACTCCACCAAGTGTAGTTATGTGGTTCTTTATTAAAATGCCTAAAGCTATCTATAAAGCCGCTATCTATAAAATTGCCAATCCATTCGCGTTCTACCGGTAAAAAACCAGAAACGTTTGCATTCCTAATAGGATCATGAATATCTATTGCTTTATGACAAATGTTGTAATCTCCTGAGATTATTAGATTGGGCTTTTCTTGTTTTAAATTGTTAACGTATTCCTGAAAATCTGCCATGTATTGTAATTTATGCTCTAAGCGTGCAATATTTGTTCCAGAAGGTAAGTACAAACTCATAACAGAAAGGCCATTAAAATCGGCTCTTATGTTACGCCCTTCTTCATCCATATAATCAATTCCTGTACCATACACCACATTATCGGGTTCTATTTTAGATAAAATTGCTACCCCGCTATAACCTTTTCTTTCAGCACTAAACCAAAAATTATACGTGTATCCGGCTTTTTCAAACAACCGTAAATCTAACTGATCTTTTTGTGCTTTTATTTCTTGTAAACAAATTACATCTGGGTTTACAAGCTGTAGCCAATCTAAAAACCCTTTGTTTATTGCAGCGCGAATTCCATTTACGTTATACGATATAATTTTCATCTAAAAAAATTTAGGTCTAAAAATACATATAACCCTTTATTATGTTGTTAAAGCTGCTATAATTTTTGTTTTGGAATGATAATTGGTACTACACTAACTAAAGTTAAACACCATGAAAACTAAACTGTTAGCGCTTTGTATTTTATGTACAATTGTACTAAAAAGTAATGCTCAAGATTATTATAAAAACAACGAACTTAAATTTAATATTGGTTGGTTTTTAGCTGATGCAACTGCAGAATTTTCTTTTGAACATTTTTTAAATGATGAAGCCAGTTTAGGTGCTACTATTTATTACGATGCTCAAAGCACAGATAGATTAGGTAAGTTTGGAATTGGCCCCAATATTAGAGCCTATTTTAGCCCTGTTCCCAGAGCCGGATTTTTTATTGAAGGTTTTGCTTTATATTATACCGGCGATGAAGAAATAATTGCCGAAGAATCCAACTTTAATTTTACTAATAACTTTAGCACTTTTGCTTTGGGCGCCGGTGTTGGACATAAATGGACGACCTTTAGCGAGCAGTTTACTGTAGAGCTAAATGCTGGCATTGGCAGAAATATAAACCCCGAAGAATTTCAGGATGATTTTATACTAAGAGCCGCACTTGCCGTTGGTTTTAGGTTTTAAAATAAAAAAGCATTTTTACTACTTAATTATAGTAAGAAACATTTCTTTTTATCGAATTTTAAGTATTTTATAAAATAAATTCTATGTCTTAATGACATCTAAATACTACAATAATTTATTTTATAAAAGTTTGAAATGAAAAAATTCTTACTATTAATTTTAAGGCTTACGTTTTCTCTTTTGTTTGTTTTATTACTCGGTTGTGAAAATAATATTGATGCTATTGTTGTTGACCCCCCTGTAGATGTAAATTCTAAATTTACAGTTCCTTCAGTAGCCGATGCCAAAAAGCATTTAGAAAGAACTAATAATTTTAAAAATCCTTTTGATAAAAGTGACCTTCTATCAAAAAACAAAGAAAGTGATTTTTACATAGATTGGAGCGCTTCAAAAGTTAAGCAGTTTAAATTTCAAGATTCTTTAAGCATATTATATACCCCTGTAAATCAGAAAATAAAAGGTAAAAGAGTGAAGTCTTTAGTGGCTTCTATTGTAAATGAAGGAGAGGTAGAATCTTACTTATATACACTTTTATATAAATCAACATCTACTAATGATGCTTTCTCTGGAGCTATAGCAAAATTTAATATAAATGGTACTCTTTCTGATGTATATCTTTATAATGATGGAGAGATGACTAAACGATTTGTTGCAGATGAGATTTCTGCAACTGCAAGTTGTGATCCTACTTGGGAAGATATATTAGCAGACATTGAATATTTAATGGAAATGGGGGGTGGATCTATGGTTTATTTAGACTGTGTAACAGTAACCGCACCTGCTTTAGAGCCTGAATACAGTGGAGGTAGTTCTTGGCACAACCCCGATTTTGGTTTGCCGTCAATTTATATACCAGGAAATTTTGGAAGTTCTGGAGGTGGTGGAAATGGCGGTAATTATAATGCCCCCTTCCCTAACAATAATACTGATTCATCTCCAGTTACTAATGATTTGTTATGGTGGCAACAAGAAATGGCTGAGGTTTTAAGTAGTCTATGTGGTGTTCCTCTCACTCAAGCACAAACCCAATATGTAAACGATCCTAATAATGCTGATACTTTATTCGAAATTTTAACTTTTTTAAACTCAAACAGTTTAAATGGAAGTCCCTCTCTTGAAGCTTCTAATTTTGCTTTAGCTAGCATTGATGCTTTGGCAAATGGTGGTGAGGTAGATACCATTAAAAAAATTATTTACGACAATTCAGTTCCACAATGCCTAAAAATTATCATGGAAAATCTAAAGAATAAATCAACTAAAATAAATTTAGTTCCTGACCTGCCTATAGATGTAAATCTATCATCTTTTGTGTTAAATTTATTCGAAAATAATTCCTATCATAATCTAAAGGTTCAGGTAGCTCCCCTGCCAAATGGTTTAAATGCTAGTACAACCCCTTCTTCTATCGGAGGAGGAATATTTTTGTATACAATAACTATTAGTGATTCCTATTTAAATAATGCAACCGATTTGGCTGTAGCAAGGACATTAATACATGAATCTGTACACGCTTATTTGAGCTACAATTTCCAAGCCAATCCTTTTTCAAGTTTATCAATTACTTTAAACAATTTATTAAGTCAAAATAGTTATAATACGAATCTCTCTCAGCACCAAATCATGGTAGATTTTGTAAAAGCAATGGCTTATTCTTTACAAACATGGCATAATAACAAGCTAGGTGAGTTAAATTATTATAATTATCTTTCATGGTCTGGAGATATGCTGAATACTCCAGCGTTTAATAATTTATCAAATTCTTTTCAAACTAATGTAAGAAATGCTAATATTGCTGAGGGGCAAGCTGGTTCTGGTAATGGTTCTACTTCGGCTGCAAAAGGACATAACAATTGTAAATAAAAAAATGAAGAAGGCAATAATAATTACTTTTATAACAATTATATCTCTTTGCTCAAATCTGTTTTCACAATCTAATAGAGTAAAAGATAACGAAAATCATATAGTTGAAATAATAAACACTATTTTAAAGCAAAAAAACACAAAGGTATACTTATATAGTCATTTTATAGACTTTAAAGGAATACATGCTTTTTTGTCTAATCCTAAATTATTGGATGAGCTGTATGGCCATTGTATGAAAAAAAGTAGGAAAATAACTTTTGAAAATTATATTTCTAATAATAGAAATGATTTTATCAAAGAAATAGAAAAAAGAAAAGAAAATGTTCCTCTAAGTAAATTGAAAAAAAAACTATTAAAAGATATTAAACTAGTTGAAGATTATTCTAGCGTAAAACACCAAAATCTTATAAAAGTAAGCGCTCCTTTTATTATTGAGGATATATGTATTTTATATTTACAGACTAAAAACGAAGAACTTATCTTGGTATTAGAAAGAGATGGTAAGATTTGGAAAACTGTTTGCGTAAAATATCTTTTTTTTACCATAGATAATTGACAGTTAAAAGACCCCTCATACAACTATTATATTTATTATATATTTATACTAAGAGCCGCACTTGCCGTTGGCTTTAAGTTTTAAAATAAAAAAGTCGGTTTCACAACCGACTTTCATTTTAGTATATCATTTAAATTATACCTTTTTCAACCAATTTCGCATATCTACCTCATCTAAAATAATATTCCTAACCGCATTTATAGCTACGCGCTTTTGTTCCATGGTATCTCTGTGGCGTATGGTTACAGTATTATCTTCTAAGGTTTGATGATCTACTGTAACACAAAACGGTGTCCCTGCTGCATCTTGACGTCTGTAACGGCGCCCAACGGCATCTTTTTCATCATACGCAACAGCCATATCCCATTTTAACTCTTCTACTAATTTTTTAGCTATTTCCGGCAGACCATCTTTTTTAACTAATGGTAAAACAGCCACTTTTGTTGGCGCTAACACAGCCGGTAGCTTTAATACGGTTCTGGTAGTGCCGTTCTCTAACTCTTCTTCTTGTAAAGCATGCGAGAATACCGCCAAGAACATTCTGTCTAAACCAATAGAAGTTTCTATAACGTATGGCACATAACTCTCGTTAGCTTCCGGATCAAAATATTGAAGTTTTTTATTTGAGAATTTTTCGTGTTGCGATAAATCAAAATCTGTTCTGGAATGAATTCCTTCAAGCTCTTTAAATCCAAACGGAAATTTAAACTCTATATCGCATGCTGCATCTGCATAGTGAGCTAATTTCTCGTGATCATGATAACGATAATTATCTTCTCCCATACCAAGAGAAAGGTGCCATTTAAGGCGTGTTTCTTTCCACTGCTCATACCATTCTTTTTGGGTGCCCGGTTTTACAAAAAACTGCATCTCCATTTGTTCAAACTCACGCATTCTAAAAATAAACTGTCTGGCAACAATTTCATTTCTGAATGCTTTTCCGGTTTGAGCAATCCCAAAAGGTATTTTCATACGACCGGTTTTTTGCACGTTTAAAAAATTAACAAAGATTCCTTGTGCAGTTTCCGGACGCAAATACAAATCCATGGCGCTTTCTGCCGAAGCTCCTAATTTGGTGCCAAACATTAGGTTAAATTGCTTAACGTCTGTCCAGTTTTTAGAACCGGTTTCAGGGTCTGCAATTCCAAGCTCTTCTATTAATGCTTTTACATCGGCTAAATCTTCGTTTTCTAAAGATCTGGCCATTCGTTTTAAAATAGCGTCTGCTTGTTCTTTATATTTTAATACTCTGGGATTTGTACTTACAAATTGCTCTTTATTAAAAGCATCGCCAAATCGTTTAGCTGCTTTGGTAATTTCTTTCTCTATTTTAGCTTCAATTTTGGCAACATAGTCTTCTATAAGCACATCGGCTCTATAGCGCTTTTTAGAGTCTTTATTATCAATTAAGGGGTCGTTAAAAGCATCTACGTGCCCGGAAGCCTTCCAGGTAGTTGGGTGCATAAATATTGCCGCATCTATTCCCACTATATTTTCGTGCAGCTGCACCATGGCTTTCCACCAATATTCTCGAATATTGTTTTTAAGCTCAACACCATTTTGAGCGTAATCATAAACTGCACTCAATCCGTCGTAAATCTCACTAGAAGGGAATACATACCCGTATTCTTTTGCATGTGCAACAACCTTCTTAAATTGATCGTCTTGTTTTGCCATGGCGCAAAAATAGAATTTTTACCAGCAATTAGGTAATTATTTAAGCTCAAATGAAGTAGTTGCAATTACTTTGTTAGCATACGATATTTGAATGCGATACATTCCTGCATCTAATTGGCCTTCTGGGACCGAAATAAAATCGCAAACCGGTAGCTCTCTACCCTGATAAAGTACAATAGTTTTTTTGCTGTATTTTTTAAGTCCTTGTGTTAATAAGGCAGATAGGTTAGGAATAATATTGCCTTGCGGGTCTAGAAACTCTAAATAAAATGCTTTTTCTCCGGTTGCCACCAAAGTGTTGGCAGCAATAGTAAAACAGGCCCTAAGACGCTGTACTTTACTTGCGTTTGATGTTTCTATTATATTACCGTTAGCTCTGAGTTTGAAAGCTGTGCCGTTTAGTTGGGTTAGCTCTAAAACTGATGCTTCTTTAAGTAATTGTTGTTGTTTTTGTTTTTCTAAACGTTCTTCTTCTTGTAGTTTATCGCTTAGCACAACAACACTATCGGCTAAGTTCTCTATGGTGCTTTGGGCTACGCCAATTTCTTGTTTAAACAGTGTATTGTTTTTTTTGAGGGAATCAACCAAATCTCTAAGCATTTTATTCTCTTTCTTAAGAGCAATAACTTGATTTTTGTAGGCAAACATTTGGTTGGCTGCCACCTTTATCCTGGAGATAGAATCTAGAAGTACTTCTATGCGCTCTTCTAACCGTTGAATTTCTTTAGAATATTGCTCGTTTTCTCTGCTTAAAGCGGTGAAACTTCTTTGCATATCTTCGAGCTCTGTAAGAATTAACTCTCTTTCGTTGGCCAGTTTATCAAGCTCATTTCTAACTTCTCTATTATTAAAGTAAAATATAGCCGCAAGTGCTAAAATTGCAACCAATAGAATACCTATAACAATCTTAAGATCGGACTGCTTATTTTGACTGTCCATTTAAATTAGTTAGCTTTAAAATCTGTAATCCCAGTGAAAGTGTCCCTCAAAGGAATAAAGATAATAAATGACATACATACAATCCTATTTCCAAGGGTATGTTTTGGATGTAATGCAACCATGGTTAATAATGAACGATATTTATGTACTGTTTGTCGACATAAACTACCGTTAACTAACTTTCATCGAGTTCAAGAAAACCCTATTGAAAAGATTTTTTACGGAAGAGTACCTGTTAAAGCCGCAACTAGTTTTCTTTTCTTCGAAAAAAACGGTATTGTTCAAGAACTTATTCACCAATTAAAGTATAGAAATCAAGAAGAAATTGGTGCTTTTTTAGGAGATTGGATGGGACCTGAGCTAAGTGAGCATCCTTTTTTTAATACTATAGATGTTGTTATTCCGGTACCTTTACACAAAAACAAGTTTAAAAAAAGAGGGTATAACCAAGTTACTTTATTTGCTAAACATTTAGCAAAGCACCTAAATGCAACTTATGTAAATAATGTATTGCTAAAAACATCTAAAACTAAAACTCAAACCTTAAAAAACAGGCTTTCACGCTGGCTAAACACACAAGAAGTTTATGAATTAAGTAGTGCTGTAAAGCTGGAAAATAAACATATTTTATTGGTAGACGATATTATTACTACAGGCGCAACTTTAGAGTCTTGCGCCACAACAGTTTTACAAGCTAAAAATTGTACAATTAGCATTGCTACAATGGCTTACACAAAGTAATTTCTATGTTAGTAAAAATAGTTGTTTCTTTGCTTATATTTTAGCGTTAGAGTATGCAACGATTGTTAAGTTTTCTTTTTAGTTTTTGTTTAATTATAGCTTTAGTTAATTGTGCAAAAAGAGGCACTCCGGGAGGTGGGCCTAAAGATGAAACTCCGCCTAAAATGGTTCGTGCCATCCCCGAAAACTATGCAACAAATTTTAACGAAAAAAAAATTAGAATTTATTTTGATGAATACGTAAAGCTTAAAGATTTACAAAAGCAATTAATTATATCTCCGCCTTTAAAAAATCCTCCTATAATTACACCACAAACAGGAGCTTCTAAATTTATTGAAATAAAACTAACTGATACTCTTAAACAAAACACTACATATGTTTTTAACTTTGGGCAAAGTATAGTTGATAACAATGAAAACAATCCGTTTAACTTCTTTAAATATGTATTTTCTACCGGCAACTATATTGATTCGTTAACTGTTACCGGAAAAGTTGAAGATGCCCTTTCTTACTCGCCACCCAACTTTGTAAGTGTAATGCTTTATAGTGTAGACTCTACCTATACAGATTCTATTATTTATAAAAATGTGCCAACGTATATAACTAATACTTTAGATAGCATAAATAAACCGTTTACTATTACTAATGTAAAAGCCGGAACTTACAGGCTTGTAGCCGTTAAAGACAAAAACAGTGATAATTTATATAACCCGAAAGATGATAAAATTGCGTTTGTTGATACGCTTATTAATGTACCCTCAGGCAATTTTTATACATTAAAATTATTTAAAGAAATTCCTGATTTTAAACCTATTAGACCAACACAAGCTGCTAAAAATAGAATAATTTTTGGGTATGAAGGTAAACCAGATAGTGTTACAATTACACTACATAACCAAACCACGGATTCTTTTAAATATGCTGTTTTAAAAGATAGAGAAAAAGACACACTACATTATTGGTTTACACCATTAGAAACAGATTCACTAATTTTTACTGTTGCTTACAACAAACAAGTAGATACTTTTAATATTAAAACTAGAGAACTTAGTGTAGATTCTTTAGCTTTAAAAAGCTCTCATACCGGTACAATTGCTCCTTTAGACACCTTAGCTTTACAAGCAAATACACCTTTAGTTTCTGCAGATTCTACCAAAATTTCTGTAGTAAATTCAGATTCTATTGCTGTGCCGTTTAATACAATTCTCCAAAAAAATAAAAATCAATTAGAAATCCCTTTTACAACTATTCCGGAACAAAAATATAGCATAACCATTTTACCGGGTGCTGTTACAGATTTGTTCGGAAATTCTAATGACTCTTTATCTTTTTACATTACCACAAAGAGTTTAGCCGATTATGGCAACTTGCGTTTAGTACTGCAAAACAATAACACCTACCCTATAATTGTGCAATTAACACAAAAAGATGGTACTGTAGTACAGCAAAAGCGAGCAACACAAAACGAAACGGTTTTTGAATTTAAACACTTAACTCCTGGCAATTACCGAGTTAGAATTATTTTTGATACCAATAATAATGGCATATGGGATTCGGGTAATTTTTTAAAAAATATACAGCCCGAGCGTGTGTTGCACTACCCTAAAGAATTAGATGTAAGAGCTAATTGGGAGTTAGAAGAGACCTTTATATTACAAGAGTAAAAGTGTCTCTGTCTGCCAAAAATTGAAAACGCTCTCTATTATTTTTTATTTCTGATTTATTAAGAGTAGTGTAAAGCACCTCTGTAGCAGTAGAAAACACTAACTGTTCTCCTAAAACATCATATGCTGCAGAATGCCCCGAATAATGTATGTTATTCTGGTCTGAACCTACTCTATTTACGCCCAAACAATAACACATGTTTTCTATAGCTCTAGCCTTAAGTAATGTATCCCATGCCATAATACGTTGCTTTGGCCAATTTGCTACGTATAGTAACACATCGTAATCTTCTACATTTCTAGACCACACAGGAAAACGTAAATCATAACAAATTTGAGTACAAATTGTCCACCCTTTGTAGTTTACTATTTTCTTTTCTGTTCCTGCAGCATAAACTTTGTGCTCACCGGCAAGCGTAAATGTATGTCGTTTATCATAATAATCAACCGCTCCGGAAGGGTGCACAAAAAGTAATCTGTTAAAAAACTTATCATTGTCCTTAATAACAATACTTCCGGTTATTGCTGCTTGTTTTTGGGCTGCCATATCTTGCATCCATTTAATTGTAGGGCCATCCATGGTTTCAAAAACCTTATCAGGATTCATGGTAAAACCGGTAGTAAACATTTCTGGAAGTACAATCAAATCAGTAGTAGCGTCTATATTTTTAATTAACTTGCTAAAATAATTTCTATTAGCTTCCGGATTTTCCCATATAAGTTCTGCCTGTACCAAGGCTACAGATAGTTCTGGCAACACTGTCATAACTAAAAATTATTTTTACTGTTTTTGTTATTCTTTACTAAATATAACGACAAATTTGCGTAAACCATAAAACTCAATATAAATGAAAAAATTATTAGTATTTGTAATTGCTTTAGGCTTAGCCAGTTTTGGTTTAATACCATCTAAATTATCTAAAACCGACAGAGAATTAGCACTATCTGAATTAAAAAAATCTAAATCGTTGTTAGTTGAAGCTACCAAAGGTTTATCTGATGCTCAATTAAACTTTAAAAGCAGTCCGGAGTCATGGTCTATTGCAGAGTGTGTAGAGCATTTAGCCATCTCTGAGGAAAACATATTTGGAATGCTTGAAAAAGCCATACAAGAACCGGCAAACCCTGAAAAACAAAGCGAAGTAAAAGTTTCTGACGAGCAATTATTAAACATGATTGCCGACAGAAGCCAGAAAGTTAAAACTTCTAAACCCTTTGAGCCTACCGGAAAATACGGCTCATTTAAAGAAACCCTCGATGCATTTTTAGCTAAGAGAAAACAAAACATGAAATTTGTTAAGAAAACCAATGTAAATTTAAGACATCATTACGGTCAGTTACCTTTTGGTACTATAGATGGCGTACAAATTTTATTGTTTATGAGTGCTCATACAGAGCGTCATACAGCTCAAATTTTAGAAATTAAAGCTCACGAAAGCTTTCCAAAACAGTAACTAATTTCTTGCTCCCGGTGTAAAATCATCGGGAGCATTTTGTGGTGCATTTGCTGTGCCACTTTCTCCGGTATCATTACTAATTATCCACTCAGAAAAAGTAAAAATGCTATTGGCTGTATTTATGGTGCTTTTTCTTAGCGCCCTACCGTCTTCGAATTCGTGATTAGTCCCTGAGCCATCTTCTCCTATAACTCCAAATGTATCTATTACCGTTCCAAACGGATCTATAAGTTGTAGGTTGTCGTCTCCGTTAGAGTCTGCAGGGCTATTAGTAGAAACAGCCATATCCGGCAAAAAACCATATGTAGCCTCAAAAACCGACGCGTTGGGCGATATTACCAAGGTGCTTTGTGGTTGAATGATAAATTCACTCAAATCTATAGTAGAACTAACCGTAGTATTAGCGTTTGTATACCTAACTAATTGCCAATTTTTTAAGTTTAAAGCCTCAGTTCCTGCATTATATAGCTCAACAAAGCGAGCTCCTGAGTTGTTATTTGGATCTGCTATTTCTGATATAAATATATTGGTTGATGTAAATTCTGTAGGTTTTACAGGACATCTGCTATTGGTAAAATTAACATCGTTTAAGGTTCTAATTCTAATTTGATATTTGTTGTTGTTTTTTACCAAAATACCTGTTACTGTACCATTGTTATTTGGTAATATATTCTCTTGAAATGTAGCATAACCACTGGTAAGTAATTGTATTGTACTACCTGAGCAATCAACCATTGTCCTGGTTGTTTCTGTTTGCTTGTTGGCAAAAGATTTATTTAAGTCTGATTCTGAAAACTCCAAACTGTCTATGGTAATTAAAGTATTCAATAAAGCATCAGAAAGAGTATTAATTGTTGTTTTTTTAGGCTCTACAGCTTGTTTATTATTACAGGTTAATTGAACTTTATTCTGGACTGTTCTGGCCGGAATTCTACCAATGGTTGTATTGCCAAAAGAGGTAAAAGCGCTTCCTATTTTATAGCTATCGTTTTGTTTACCTAAGTAAAGTCCGTTTAAATTAATACTTACTTTTTGGTTTTCAGGATACACCACATGACTATCAAAAACATCAATAGAAATTAAAACTCCTGTTGTAGGATTCTTTGTAGTGTTTTGAAGTATTAATTCTCCAAAAAAATTATCTTGTTTATCCGAAGAAATCACATAGCCTTCTATAGTATAATCTGATGTGATTTTTAAAACCTCATCATTATACATTGCAAATAAATCCTCAAAAGTAATTTGGTTATTTGATTCTACACAAAGTAAAGTAGGCTCTTTAAAATTTGAGTTTACACAAGAGTAATATACTGTGAAAACTACAAGTGCAATTGTTGCCTTTGTTAAAAATTTATTGCCTATAATCATATTAAAAACTAACTGCCATGTTTATAAAAAATGTTCGTCCGTAACCATACCAATATTTAGGGCCAAATCTTGGGTTTTTAGTTACCAAGTCTTGTTGCATTTGCACAAAATTTCCATTTCGGCTTTGTTCAAAACCTCCTGTTTTAAAAGTATCATCAAAAAGATTGTTTATACTGGCAAAAACAGAGATGTAGGTGTTGTTATATTTCCATGATTTTCCACCTACAACATTCAGCAAATAAACCGGCTCTAAAGGTTTTTGCTCAAGTAGTTTATTTAATGCTTGCTCTGTTGCTTCTGGGTAAGGCTGTCCGGTATCCGGATTGGTTACAAAACTGCTGGTTCTGGCAATATTGCTTACCCCTATGTAGCGCTCAGGCAAATAATTTGTAGTTGCCGTAACCCACCAATAATCAGGATCACGATACGTTATGCCAAATGAGTATGCCTGTTGTGGTCCATTAGAGAGTTTATAGCCTTTTAATTTAGCCTCTCCTAAATCTAAACTTCCATCGCCATTAGGCGATAATCCATTTACATCGGCTGTATCAAAATATAGTGTAAGGTTGGGGTTATTTGTGTAAGTAAAGTTACCATATGCTGCAACAGCTGTTAACAACACCGTAGAAGAAGCCTCTAATTGTAACCCCAGCTCTGCCCCTAAATGTTGTTTGTTGCTATTGGTTAAAACTTCTTGAACAAAATCTGACCCTTGGGCTGTATCTACATAATAAAAACTTAAATCTGTACTGTTTGTAAACTCTGTGATGTATGCAGATAATCTTGCCGATATAACTTTATTTTTAAAAAAATAGTTTGCCTCTGAAGTCCATATTTTCTCAGAGTTTAACGGTGTAATTGTCTGATTACTTTCTCTAACATTTACAAACATATTTTCCGGTAAAGGGGCTCTTGTAATTAAAGCGGTATTAAGACTAATTCTATGCTTAGGGGAAACAGAAAACATTACACCAGATTTAATCTTATTGGTTAAAAAAGTAATGTTTTCACTTTTGCCAAGAGAGTTAGTTGGGTAACGCTCATTTAGATAGAGCCCCTCTCTTTGTACACTATTTTGAGTTATCCCTCCGGTTATAAATGCCGTTATTTTTTTTGAAGTATAAGAAGTTTGCACAAAAACGCTTGCTTTTGCCATTTGTAATAAATAGTTATAATTAAAAGTATCTCCCTCATATTTTGTTATGGGCTCTACAGTATTATTTTGCGTGTTAGTAAAGGCATCTACATCCTCATGAAAACTAGCGCCAAGCAAATCTGTTATTTCTGCATAATTTTTTGTTGTAGTGTTTATGTATTGTATTCCGGCATCTATTTTTAATTGCTGATTAAGTAAAAAGTTAACAGTAGTATTTGCCGATACTGTTTGTGATTTGTTTACATCGTTGTAAAGTAAATACGATGCTTTTTCGGGTGTTGCATTACTATTATTAACCTGATACAAAAAATCCCAATCTATTTGTGAGTTTTGCAGAAAAGTTTCTTCAGATAGCGATACATTATTAAAATTAGCACCAAAATTGCTGCTAATGTAATAGCTAGGCAGATATCTGTAATATACCGGATCTGGGTTTGGAGCATTATAATATCCTAGCCGACTGTTTTTTATAAAACCGGTTTGGTATGCTATTCCTGTATTTAATTTAAACTTAGGATTTTGCAAGTAATAGTTTAATATGAAAATTGGTTCGTTAATAACTCGTTCTCTTGCGTTCCTAATTTTATTGTCTTGATATCCCCAATACGGATTATAATTTCTTCCGGAAAGGTTAAATACTTCTTCTGTAATAGGCGCAGAGCGTCCTCTTTTATTATATGCCCAAATACCTGTTAAATGCAACTTACTGTGAGACGAAATGTTATATTGCCACGACCCAAATAGAGAATGTGCATCATACAATGTTCCATCTACATACCCTTGTCTTGCCCAACGTTTAGAAGCAGATAAAGTATAGACCATCTTTTTCTTTAAACCGGAGCTATATGTAGCCATAAACCTATTGCTGTAGGTTCTGTTAGAATATGATGCAGACAATCTAATTCCTTGTCTGTAAGCTTCCGGTTGTGTACTTATATTGGTAGTCCCCAGTAAACCACCAAAAGAGTAATTATTAGTTTTTAATGTTGATGAGAATTCTTGATTTCTGGTGACATCATTTAGCCCTCCCCAATTATTCCATTGAGGTCTGCCATTTATTTGTTTATTTAGCTCTATACCGTTAATTAGTAGTATCCCTTCTCTTGAGTCGTAGCCTCTAACTTTAAAAAATGTTTGTCCAAAATCAAATGCAGCGCGTTGTAAAAAAATATCTTTGGTAGATTGAAGAAACCCAAAGGAAGATTCAAGCACAGCTTCATCATCATTTATTTCTGATTCTGTTAATGCAATAGTATTTTCTAATTGATATGCATTTACATCAGGTTCTAACATAATTGTACCAACAGACACTTCTTCTTTAATAGGTATCTTAATTGGAATTATTACAGAATAATACCTAACATGTGCTATCTCTAATTGATGGTTTCCTCTGGGAATATTAGCTATTGTAAAAGTGCCGTTTTGGTTAGAATATGCCTTTATTGTAGTACCAACAACAATAACAGTTGCATTTTCTATAGGTTTATTATCTACAGCGTTAATGAGTTTTCCGGTTACAAGATTTTGCTGTGCATTTACATTATAATAAACAATAAGGAGGAAAAGAAAAAAGCAGAAGCGCATTAAAACATATTTGACAGAAATATACTTATTCTTATTTATTATAAAAATTTTTTCTTGATTTATTTAAAGAAAATACTACATTTACTAAATGCTATATTTAAAACACCTTCATTATTTTACTGCAGTTTTTATTTGTGTGTTTAATGTTTGTCTTGCTCAAAAAAACAGCTATACGGTAGCTACAATAGCTTTTTATAATGTTGAAAATTTATTTGATACTATAAACAATCCTAACACAAAAGATGATTATAGAACCCCAAATGGTGCAAGCAAATGGACATCTAAAAGATATGCTGACAAACTACTTAAAATAAGCACAGTAATTAATAACATTGGTAAAGCAGAAACTAAAACATCTCCTGTTTTAATAGGACTAGCAGAAATAGAAAACGAATTTGTTTTAACCAATTTAATACATACCCAACCACTAAAAAACAACTATGGGTACATTCATTTTAACTCTAAAGACGAACGCGGAATAGATGTAGCATTACTGTATAAAAAACAACATTTTACACCCATTCAATTTTACAAAAAACAGGTTAACCTTATTAACGATAAAGGTTTTGCAGACCATACAAGAGATATTTTAGTAGTATACGGATATTTGTTTAATGAGCCCATTTATGTACTGGTAAACCATTGGCCATCCAGGCGTGGCGGACAAGCAAAAAGCAGTTACAAAAGAGAAGTGGCAGCCTTAGAAACCAGAAAAATTATTGACTCAATTTTACATCAAGACGCTACTGCTTCAATTATATGCATGGGAGATTTTAATGATGATCCACACAACAAAAGCATAAAAAATATTTTACGAGCCAAGGCAAATTATAAAAATCTACACGATAAAAACTTGTATAATCCAATGGCTAAAATGGCAAAAAGAGGCTACGGTAGTTTGGCTTACAAAGACAAATGGAATTTATTTGACCAAATTTTAGTAAGCAAGGCGCTAACCAATAAAAAAGGGTTTAGGCTGTGGAAAGCAGGAATATACAACCCAAAAAAGTTACAAGTATCTTCAGGTAGTTATAAAGGCTATCCGTTTAGAACATACGTTGGAAATTTATACCAAGGCGGTTTTAGCGATCATTTTCCGGTGTATGTATATCTTATAAAACCCACACAATAAAAAAGCCTGCTAAATGCAGGCTTCAATATTTTAACTAAACCAAAGGTCGTAGGGTATTCTGGATAATATTAAGAGAACTCCTAAACCATAAAATAAAGCTATCTTTTTAAACTTTTGTTTAGATTCTGTTGCTTTTTTATGCTTAGACCAACCCATTGTAATTAAAACAACGGCCAGCAAATTAATAGTTGGGTGCTCTACTAATAACAATCTAAGTAAACTGTTTCCCATTACTTCACCCCCCATTTCTGACCACATACCAAATTTAGGTGAAACAAAATACAGTATAATTCCTAACAATAACTGAATATGAGAAAATATTAAAGCAAATAACCCTATTCTGAGGTCTTTGTTTAAACTATAATCTTTATTAGAGCTATATCCGGTAATAGCATTTGCTACTGCCAGTAAAAGAACTATGAGCGTTAAGTACGCCCAATAAGAATGTAATGTTAAAACAGCATTGTACATAAAAAATAGTTTTTTGTTACGCTCAAAAATAAGCAATTAGTAATAAAAAAACCCTGCAAAATGCAGGGTTTTTAGTATTGTTTATGTATAGGATATTAGAAGTTGTAACGAACGCTAAAGTTCCAAGTTCTTCCAAATCCAAAGTAAACTCTGTTTCTGGTGTTAATACCTCTCCAAGTCTCGTCTCCAGCTTCTGCATGACGGTTAGTAGCAGATTCTGAAATGTATAACTCGTCAAAAACGTTGTTTACGTTTAATCTAAAGTTTAAAGACTTGTTATCATTCTTACCTAATAACATCTTGTAAGAGAATCCGGCATCAACTAAAGTATAGCTTGGAAGCTCTAAAGATCCGCTGTGACCTTCAAAGTTAAAGTCTGTAGGATCAATATTAGCATAAAGCTTATCTGCATAGTAAACGCTTGCATCAAACTTTAAACGCTCTACAGGCTCTACAGTAGCACCTAATCTAGCTGTTACTTGAGCTGCATCACCAACTTTAACACCATCTAAGTATAAGGTTTCTGTAAATGGGTTTCCGTTAATGTCTACAATTCTATTTTGGTCTTCATCAACATAATCAGCCATTACATTTCCGCCATACTCCCAGTTACCAACAGACACCATACCGTCTATGGTTAACATTTCGGTTGGTCTCCAGTTAAAGTCTAATTCAACTCCCATGTGAATTTGCTCTACACCATCAATGTTTGCAAAACCTCTCACATCGTCTGTATCATCACCAGGTGTATTATTCACATCTAAGTCTGCACTTACAGTAATGTAACGATCTTTCCAAGATGTTCTGTAAAGGTTAAGGTTTGCTCTTAATCTTTGAGAGCGGTAACCATACCCTATTTCTGTACCTAAAATCTTCTCGTTTGTTAGGTTAGGGTTTAATGTGTTGCTGAAGTTAATCCAAACAGCATCAAATAAAGGCTGCTTAGAGTAGTAACCTGCATTGGCAAAAATGTTGTTATTTTCGTCAATGTTCCAGTTAGCACCCGCCTTAATGTTACCTCCTAAAATATTTTCCCAATCACTTTCTTGATTTGGAGGAGTTTCGTTAAAGTATTCAACACGCTTAAATCCTTGTTGAGAACCAGAGAATTGAATGAATGCAGAAACGTCTTCTGATTTATATTCTAACTGACCAAAAATACCAGCCCAACGCACTAAACCATCATTGTAGTACTCAATTTTCTCTTGGTCTGTTATTTTTACCCATGGGTTCCAGCTTGGAGAAACTCTTTCAAACTGATCAGGGAAAATAGTACGGTTAGGGTTGTTATCGTCTCTGTTGTCAAAGTAAGCATCAGCTCCTAAAACGTCATTTACAACTCTGTAGTGAATACCTTTATAGGTTCTTAAATCTGCACCTATATCAAAAGTAAAGTTCTCGTTAATTTCGCTGTTAAAGTTAATTACAGCTCCGTACCAGTCGTGAGAGTTCATAGAGGCTCTACGAGTAAGACCATTACGACGGTCGTTTACGTATAGGCCCTCATTGTTTGGGGTTCTTGGAGCACCGTACTCAGGAACATTTCCTCCAGAATTCCAAGCTACTATTTTATCAAAATCATAAAGACCATTCTCTGTTCTTGGTAGTAAGAACTCACGAGTTCCATTTATGGCTCCAATTGGTCCAGATCCTCCACCACGACCCCATGATGCGTAAAGTACTGTAGATAATGATGAACGATCAGATATATTCCAATCCCAGTTTAATGACATTACCGGCTTGTGGTAGAAATTTCTTCTCCAAGAATACTCTTTACCATTTAAGTAACCCCACTGCTCGTTATATTTTCTGTTTGGCTCACCATCTTTACCGTATCTGATATAGTTTCTAATATCTACGGCTCTTGAGTGTTGGTGGTGCCATTGTGGAGCCCCTGTATAGGTAAATTGTAATGCGTGATCATCGTTAGGATTGTATCCTAATGCTAAGAAGTAGTTGTACCCTTCAAAAGCAGTACCATCTATATAACCATCTCCGGCAGTTCTGCTTAATAATACAGATGCAGATAACCCGTTATCTAACTTTCCGGTGTTGTAAGATGCTAATAATTTTAAGTAGTTATCGTTACCAATAGCAGTCATAATAGACCCTCCTTCCGGCTTGTTAGAAGTTTGAGTAAGTACGTTAATTGTACCACCCACAGAAGAAATTGCAAGTTTAGAAGAACCTAAACCTCTTTGTACTTGCATTGCAGAGGTAACGTCTGATAAACCTGCCCAGTTACTCCAGTATACCCATCCGTTCTCCATGTCGTTTACAGGTACACCATTAATCATAACAGCCGTGTTACGTTGGTCGAAACCACGAATATTAATTCTAGCGTCACCAAATCCACCACCTTGCTTAGTTACGTAAATAGATGGTGTAGAACGTAGAATTTCTGGAAATTCTTGAGATCCTAATTTCTCTTGAATCTCTGCAGCTTTTACTGTTGAAACCGCTACAGGAGTTTCTCTATCTTTAGCGATATCAGCTACACCCACAACCACAACTCCTTCTAGAGTTTGTGCGTTTGGTTGAAGGGTAATTCTTCCGATGTCGCCAGTTCTAGTAAATTTTACTTCTTTGGTTGTAAAACCAAGGTAAGAAATTACAAGAGTACCTGAGTTTTGAGTTACGTTTAATGAAAACTTACCCTCAAAATCTGTAGATGCTCCGTTTGTTGTTCCTTTTACAAGAACGTTAGCACCCGGTAGTGGCTCGTTATACTCGCCATCAATTACAGTACCTGTTATTGTACCTTGTGCAAAAGCTGTAGCAGATGTTAAAATCATGGCTGCTACTAAAAACCAATTTTTAATTGCTCTCATTTGTTATTAAGTGTTTAATTATAAGCGTTGCAAAAGTGAAACTAAATTTAGTTTCGTTTATTAACTGAATGTTAAATTTTTTAACATCCGGAGCAAAATTAGCAATATTCCCTTACATACAGTTACTTACAACTTGATTTTTAATGATTATAAATAACGTCTCATCGATTATTTATATAAAACTCCACTAATTTTTTGGTAGAGGTGTCGTGTTCAGAAACCTTACCTGTGTTAATTTCATGTAAAATATTTCCTGCTAATTGTTTGCCCAATTCTACTCCCCACTGATCAAAACTAAAAATATTCCAGAGTACACCTTGCACAAAAATTTTGTGCTCGTACATTGCAATTAGCGCTCCAAGTGTTTTGGGAGTTAATTTGTTTATTAAAATGGTATTTGTTGGCTTGTTCCCTTCAAACACTTTAAATGGTAAAAGCTTATTTATTTCTTCATCAGAATGTTTTTCTTTAAGCTCTTCTTTTACTTCTTTAGCTGTTTTACCATGTAACAAAGCTTCGGTTTGCGCAAAAAAGTTTGCCATTAACTTATTATGATGCTCACTATCATTGTGTAGTGGTTTTACAAAACCTATAAAATCTGCAGGTATAAGTTTTGTTCCTTGATGAATAAGCTGAAAAAATGCGTGTTGTGAGTTAGTGCCCGGTTCTCCCCAAATTATAGTACCTGTTTGGTAGTTAACTTTTTCTCCGTTTCTATCTACTTGCTTACCATTACTCTCCATCATACCTTGCTGCATGTATGCAGAGAAACGTTGTAGGTATTGAGTGTAAGGAATAATAGCTTCGGTTTCTGCATTGAAAAAATTATTATACCAAACGCTTAGCAATGCTAAAATTACAGGTATATTCTCACTAAACGGAGCTGTTTTAAAATGTTCATCCATTTTAAAAGCACCTTCTAAAAGTGCTTCAAAATTATCCGGACCAATAGCTATGCAAATGCTTAGTCCTACTGCACTCCATAATGAGAATCTACCCCCAACCCAATCCCACATTGGAAATATATTAGTATCTGAAATCCCAAACTCTGCAATTTTGGGTAAATTGGTAGAAACTGCTACAAAATGATGTGCTACAGCATCTTCTGAAGTGTTTTTAACGAACCATTTTCTAATGGTTGTTGCATTTGCAAGAGTTTCTTGTGTTGTAAAAGATTTAGATACTATAATGAATAATGTAGTTTCAGGATTGAGTTTTTTTATGGTCTCTTGTACATGGTCTCCATCTACATTGCTTACAAAATGTACATTTAGATGGTTTTTATAAAAAGTGAGTGCTTCTGTAACCATTGCAGGACCTAAGTCTGAGCCTCCTATTCCGATATTAACTACATCTGTAAAAGGCTTGCCGGAGTATCCTTTACGCTCTCCAGAAATTATTTGCTCAGCAAAGGTTTTTACCTGTTGTTTAACTTGGTGAATTTCCGGAATTACATTTTGGTTATTTACTAAAACCCGATGCGTTTTTGGAGCTCTAAGTGCTGTATGTAGCACCGCTCTTCCTTCTGTTTCGTTTATAACATCTCCGGAAAAGTATTTGACTATAGCATCTTGCAACTCAACCTGGTTGGCAAGATCTATCAATAAAGAAAGGGTTTCTTGGTTTATTAGGTTTTTAGAATAATCTACATAGAAATCATCCCACTTAATCGAGAAATCGTTTGCTCTGTTGGGATGCTTTTTAAACTCTTGGAGAATACTGTTGTTTTTAATTTTTTTATAATGCGCCTCTAGGGCTTTCCATGCTAATGTATTTGTTGGATTTATTTTTTTTAGTGGCATTTAGTTAGCAAGTGTTACTAAGGTTTCAAACTCTTTATTTTTATTCTCTTCTTTAAAAGGAATTTTATCTAACCTTACTTTTAACGGCTTTATAAATTCAAGATAGTTTGGTTTTAAAGAATCCGGTATTGACTCTGCTGCCGGCAACTTTTCTCTAAATGGGTCTACTTGTTTTCCGTTTTTCCAGAACCTATAACATACATGAGGTCCTGAGGTGTTACCCGTCATTCCAACCCAACCAATAACATCGCCTTGCTTAACGTAATCTCCCACTCTTACATTTCTCTTTTTCATGTGTAAGTACTGGGTACTATACGTGCTATTGTGCTTTATTTTAACATAATTTCCGTTTCCTCTTGTATAGCCAGATTTTGTAACAGTACCATTGGCAGTAGCCATGATTGGAGTACCCACAGGTGCAGCAAAATCGGTTCCTCTGTGCGGACGAATTTTATAGCCGTAATATGCAATGCGTCTTCTTGGGTTATAGCGTGAAGATATTCTACTAAATTTAACAGGTGCTTTTAAAAACGTTCTGCGTAAACTTTTGGTTTCTTCATCAAAGTAATCCGCAATATTTTTTGTACTATCTATTGTAAAATTAAATGCATAAAACGGCTCTCCTCTGTGTTCAAAATAAGCTGCATCTATACTTTCTATTCCGGCATAAATAGAGTCTTCAATAAAGCGTTGTTTGTATATAATTTTGAATCTGTCTCCTTTTTGCAATCTAAAGAAATCTATGGTCCAGGCATAAATATCAGACATATCGTTAATAAGCTGGTAAGGCAGCCCTAAATTATCCATAGTTTCAGAGAGATTGTTGGTAATAATACCAGAAGCTTCTTTTTCTACAATTGTAATTGGTTTTTTGCTTTTATAAGCATGAATACTGTCTCTAAAATCTATAACCGTGTAGTTTATAGCATCGTTTTGGTAAATAAAAACTTGTGCTTTTTCTGTAGTGTCTTTAGTTTTTAAAATAGTATATTTTTTCCCGGCTCTAATACGCCTAACATCAAATACTTCTTTTACTTTTTCAGTAATCTCATAAATTTTTGGATAATCTATTTTATGCTGAAGTAAAATTTCGCCAAAGCTGTCTCCAAACTCTACCGTATCTTTAACAACTGCAAACTCTCTTAAATTAAAACCATACTCTAAAACAGGTTTAGGTTTTTCTTCTACTTTCTCAACAACAGGCTGGGTTTCCGGTTGTTTTTTGCAGGCAATAATTACAACAATTGTTAGCAGTAAATAAAAGCTTCTTTTAAGCATTTTTTAGTTGGGTTTATGTTCCGGATTAAACATATGGTGTACCCATTGTTTTCCCCACTCATCTTTTTCTTTATCGGTCCAAATTTCAGGAAAAAATATGATTTTCTGAAAACTCGGAGGCAAATAGTCTTTCCAGTTGGTGCCTCCGGTGGCATCTATACTTTTATTTTCTTTTCGTAAGTACTTGTATGCAGAGCCCATGTGCATTAAAGGCCAGTTTATATTAGCATTAACATCTAAAGCTTTTAAAGCTGCTATAAGCTGTTTGTTCTCCCTTTCTTTTTTAGGTAATTGTAAATATTTGTGGTAAATAGTACTGCTTTTAACCTCTTCTGCTATACGCATAAATCTAGGGGTGTACCTGTACTCAAACTGTTTTAAGGTTAATGTTTTTTCTCCGGTTTTAGCGTCTGTAGCTCCTTTTTTCCAGTAAATATTTTCGTAAAGTTCTTCTAAAGAGCTGTTTTCTGTAAATTTATCTCTAACGCTATGGTGCACTAAATTTATAAGCGGAGTAGCGTAAAGCTCTATCATTCTGAACTGTGCTGATTGAAATCCACTTGCCGGAAGCAACGCCATTCTGTACTGTAAAAATTGCTCGCGTTCCATGCCGGTTATCATAATCTCAAACGAAGATGTTAGTGCTTTAAAATAGCTGTTTATTCTGTTTATTTTTTGAATGAAAAATGATGCTTTTTGAAGCTTATCGTCTATAAGCTGTTTTTGCTCATGAATTATAAGTTTAAAATAAAGTTCTGTTATTTGGTGGTACATGATGAAGATTTCTTCATCGGGAAAGTGAGTTCTTGGTATTTGCAGACTTAATAAAGTGTCTAAATGAATGTAATCCCAATAGGTTAGATAACGCTGATGAAGCAATCCGTCTAAATACGATCCTAAATCCTGACCCGAGTTTTTATATTTTTCTTCGAGCTTTTTAATGCGCTCAGCTATTTCGGGTTTAATATCGCTCATACGCTCTAATTTATAATTTTAAACTGGTGTTTTAAACCTTTAAAAGCATCTAAATCGGCTTTTATTGAGCCCACTCTTAAATCGGCCTTAATACGCACCGGAATTTTATTTTTATCGTTAGACACCCACAAAGTTAAACTTTCTTGTTCTTTAAATACTCTACCTGCCTGAACATAGGGCCTAAATTTTAAGCAGGCTATTTTACCAAATTTGGTTTTAATGGTGTCTTTTCCTAAAAACTTAAGCCTAAATTTAAATGCGCCATCATCATCATACAGCATATCTAGTGTTATTGTTTGCCCAATTTTAAAGTTGGACACGTCATAATTATTGCGCAAATAATAAAAAGCAGAAAGTAGGTCTTGAATACCGTCTTTTACATTCATTTGGTATTTAACATCTCGCTTTTTATCATGTATATGGGCTAATTTATTATCGTGATCAAAATTAATTTCAAGGTCTTTGGTATGACCTCCTTCATCTATTTTCCTGATAAATTTATAGGGTTTCCCTGTTTCTTTATCAAAATAACTCTCATAGAGGTCATCTACTTTAAAAAATAATCTGGCCAATCCTGTGGTTCTTCCAGTACCAACTACGTGGTACACCTCTTTACCATCAAGCTCGCTATTTTTAAGCACAATATTAGCGTAACTGGCGTTAAAAATGCCGTAATGAATTCTAAATCTAAACCATTCTCCCGCTTTGTATGCGCTTTCGTTTTCGTGATTTCCGTTTTGGGCATACGTTAGCAGAAAGGGGAACAATAGCAGTATAATGTACGCTTTTTTCATGGTAAAATAACTGTTGTAAAAATAATAATTTGTGGGCAAAAATTGCTTTATAGCAATACATTAACAATTTCTATTCCAAAAAATACAAAATAAAAAAAGCCCGATTGATAACAATCGAGCTTTTCTTATTAACCAACCAAAACTTTAAATTATGAAAACTTTACTTAAAGCTACAACTTGGGAACCACCCCAATTGCTCTGCAAAATTACTACGCTTAGTTATTTTGCGAGCAATATTAGGTAACTTTAACTTTTTTAATGCAAACCTTTTAAAACTGCATTAAAAAATTTACATAATTATTAGTTTTAGCCTGGTTTTATAATGTTCCTCTTAATTGTTGTTCTCGTTCTATAGACTCAAACAATGCTTTAAAATTACCGGCTCCAAAACCTTTTGCTCCCATTCTTTGAATAATTTCAAAAAATAATGTTGGCCTGTCTTGAACCGGCTTGGTGAAAATTTGCAATAAGTACCCTTCTTCGTCAGCATCTACTAAAATAGATAGCTTTTGAAGCTCCTTTAGGTCTTCTTTCATTTTATTCATATGGTCTCCTAAACGCCTAGGAATATCATCATAATAAGCTTGTGGTGGTGGCGGTAAAAACTCAACACCTCTGGCTTTAAGCTGGCTAACGGTTTCTATAATATTATCTGTTGCTACCGCAATGTGTTGTACTCCCGGTCCTTCGTAAAAATCTAAATACTCTTCTATTTGAGAGCGTTTTTTTCCTTTTGCCGGTTCGTTTATTGGAAACTTGATGCGGCCATTGCCATTGCTCATTACTTTACTCATTAAGGCAGAGTATTCTGTATGAATTTGTTTATCGTCAAACGATAAAAAGTTAACAAATCCCATTACTTTTTCATACCACTCTACCCATTGGTTCATTTCTCCCCAGCCAACATTACCAACCATATGATCTATGTATTTTAAACCAACAGGTGAAGGGTTGTAATCTGATTTCCACTCTACATACCCCGGCAAGAATACTCCATTGTAGTTTTTACGTTCTACAAAAATGTGAACGGTTTCACCATAGGTATAAATACCGGATCTAACTACCTCACCATGCTCATCTTTCTCTACGGTAGGCTCCATAAATGGTTTAGCGCCTCTTTTGGTTGTTTCTTCGAAAGCACTGCGAGCATCTTCTACCCAAAGTGCTATAACTTTTACACCGTCTCCGTGCTTTACAATGTGCTCATTAATTGGCGATTTACTATTTAACGGCGTAGTAAGCACCAATCTAATTTTATCTTGCTTTAATACGTACGAAGCAAATTCTTTGTTACCAGTTTCTAATCCGGAATATGCATACGATTGGAATCCGAAAGCAGTTTTGTAATAATGTGCTGCTTGCTTTGCATTACCAACATATAGCTCTACGTAATCTGTTCCTAAAAGTGGTAAAAAGTCTTGGGCTCCTTCAAAAATTTTTTCCAGCCCGTAATCTACCGGTTTTAAATCTTTCTCCATCTTTAAATCTTTTTTACAGTATTGTTTATAATTTTATTCTAACCACGATTTATAATAATCTTCGTCGGCAATTTTTAAAGCCTCTTCTGTTACCATTAAGGGTTTAAAAGTATCTACCATCACAGCCAGCTCTTCGGTTTTTTCTTTTCCTATACTACGTTCTGCAGCTCCGGGATGTGGTCCATGAGGAATTCCGGCAGGATGTAATGAAATATGACCGGGCTCAATATCGTTTCTGCTCATAAAATCGCCGTCCACATAATAAAGTACCTCATCTGAGTCTATATTACTATGGTTGTATGGTGCTGGAATGCTCTGTGGATGATAATCGTATAAACGAGGTACAAAACTACACACCACAAAAGCATCTGTCTCGAACGTTTGATGCACCGGTGGCGGTTGATGTATACGACCAGTTATAGGTTCAAAATCATGAATAGAAAAGGCGTATGGATAGTTAAACCCATCATAACCAACTACATCAAAAGGATGTGTTGC
The DNA here is from genome assembly GCF_055387725.1 of Lutaonella thermophila. Classification (NCBI taxonomy): domain Bacteria; kingdom Pseudomonadati; phylum Bacteroidota; class Flavobacteriia; order Flavobacteriales; family Flavobacteriaceae; genus Lutaonella; species Lutaonella thermophila. The sequence continues at coordinate 795,904 of NZ_AP043783.1, read as the reverse complement.
ATATACCATTTCTATAATTTCATCGGCTTTTTTAATTTTTATTAAAAAATCGCCCTTTTCATTATACGTCTCTAACTCTTCAGGACGTCTAATATCTCTTTCGCAAAACGGTGAGTGCTCTAATAGTTGCCCGAACCAATTTCTGTATTTTTTTGGTGTATAAATGGGCCTTCTAGATTGTACAATAAATAGTCTGTTATCTTCTGTATCAAAATCTATCTTATAAATAATTCCTCTGGGAATAAGCAGGTAATCTCCATATTTAAACTCTAAGTTCCCTAAGAATGTTCTGAGTTTTCCGGAACCTTTATGAACAAAAATAAGCTCATCTGAATCAGTGTTTTTATAAAAATAATCTGTAACAGAATGTTTTGGGGCTGCTAAAACAATGCTACAATCTGCATTGGTAAGTATGGTTTTTCTGCTCTCTAAAAAATCGTTTTCTGGTTTTACTTGAAATCCTTTAAACCTGTAAGACTGTAAATTGTTGGCTTTAGCAATTTTTGGAGCTACACTGTACTGTTTTTTTATGGCTTTTACTTGAGTTGGCCTGTGCTCATGATAAATGTTAGAGTACATACCATCAAAGCCAATGGTGCCAAAAAGTTGCTCGTAATACAAGCTGCCGTCCGGCTTTTTAAATATAATGTGTCTTTTGGGTGGAATTTTTCCCAGTTTATGATAAAATGGCATTTTTTATATTTTAAGAAGATTAGACAATTAGAAATAGCACTTTCTCTATGGAAAGATAATGGGGATTATTAGCAAAATCACTCAGGATTTCGCTTGATAAGAAAGTGTAAATATTCTAACAACGATTGCCAAAACGCTATCATAGTCTACAAATATCGTAAAAATTTTAATTGTTTTTTATTTAAAAAACTTAAAACCAGAATCCTACATTAAAAAACCATTGTGCTCTTTTAACTTCGGGAGACCAAGAACACGTAATTTCTACAGGGCCTATAAAAGTTTCTAAGCCATAACCTAACCCATATCCTGTAAAATCGGGTTCTGTAAACCACTCTCCATCTTCAAAAATATCATTTGCCACATTAGCAAAGTTTGCTGTAAAAATCAAGTGGTTTTTAGGGTATATTTCGTAATCTGCTTTTAAAATACCTTTCACAAAGCTATCCCCTCCAATGCTTAAAAAATCATACCCCATAAACGAGGTTATATTGTTTATAAAATTGTTGCCATATCCGCCCAATAAAAAGTGAAACGGACTTAAATCTACGCTACCAATTGTAAACCCGCCTTCTGAGCCAATATTAACGCTCAATTTATGAGAAACAGGTATGGCAAAGCCAATAGTAGCTTTAGCTATTGAAAACTCAGAGAAGGTGTTGGTAAAATCTGATGAGTAAAAATACAAATGAAAATCGCCATCAAAATAAATACCTCTTTTTGGGTAATATTTACTATCGTATGTATCTAATTTTAAGAACCCAAAAGTGCTAACGTAGCTACTATCATCAAAAACAGTTTCTTTTTGTTCTCCTTCAGAAATGGTCTCTGAGATTACTTTTAAATGTTTGTGCTCTAACCCCATTCCTAAAGCAAACTCTTCGCGTAAAACTGTTTGCACATAAATTTGATTGGTGAAATCTTCGTAGTTAACATCTACTTTGTTTACATCAAAATCTTCTATATTGGTTTCTTGCTGAACAAAATCAAAAGGTACTGCTTTTTCAAAAACATTGTACCTTGAGTTTAAGCCAAAACTCCAATAAAATCCCTTATCTAAATAGTATTCAAAATTATACCTTATGTTGTCTCCTAACACAAAATCTAACGAAGCTACATCATCATTAAACAGTAGTTTTTTTTGCGTAATGTTAACCAACGCTCCAGATTTATAAAGCCCATCATAATGCACACCTAATTTTAAAAATGTTCTATTTTGGTTTTCTGTTAAGTTTAATGTCATTTGGTATGTGCTATCTATAGGGCGTAACTGATATCTGATTGCACTAAAATTATTGGTTGCTGCTAAGTTATTTATGCCTTGCTGAAGCTTTTTGTAAGACATTTTCTGGCCAACCCTGTACCGTAATTTGCCTCGTACATAAGCTCTTGTATAATTATTATTGCCTTGAATATTTATGCCGGAAACTACAATAGAGTCTTGCGGTGTAATAGTTACTTTTTGTTTTTTTGAAACAGCTTTAATTTTAGCTAACTCCAATAAATCGTTAATTTTTTCTCGTGCTGCTTTCTCTCCGTTATCTATAATTTTTCTGCCCTGATTAAAAGAAATTACCGTAAACCCTTTTATGTCTGGTTTTATATAAACGTCTGTTTCTGCAGCTTTTTTAACCATATCGTTTACTGTACGGTAATTATTTATTTGTAGCAATATTTCTGTTGCAGATTGTAATGCATCTCTATTAGCTAATGCGTCTTGTACATCTACTCCAATAATAATATCTGCTCCTCTTTTTTTAAGTTCATCTATCGGATAATTGTTTACCACGCCTCCATCTATTAATACTCTATCTCCAATTTCTACCGGCTGAAAAAGTGATGGGAAAGCTCCACTGGCAGCTATAGCCTCGGGCAGATAGCCTTTATCTAACACCACAGCTTTACCCGTTTCTACATCGGTTGCAATGCATAAAAAGGGAATGGGTAATTTTTTAAAATCTGATATATGGTTTACATGGCTAAGTAATTGCACCAACAAATTGTAAATGTTTTGCCCTCTTGAAATTGCAGTCGGTACACTTATTTTAAAATCATCAAACGGTAACGTAACAGCATACCGCTCTGAATCTTCTTTTTCATAAAAAGTTTTAGCAGATCGGGGTAAATTATCTTGTATAAGTGTTTCAAAATCTACCGCCTGAAAAATAGAATCTAATTGATGCGCCGAATAACCGGAAGAGTACAGCGCTCCTATAATAGCGCCCATGCTTGTTCCGCCTATATAATCTATTTTAACACCAGCTTCTTCTATAACTTTTAGAGCACCAATATGCGCAAGCCCTTTAGCGCCTCCACCACTTAAAACCAATCCTATTTTAACCTGATCTGATTTTTTTTGCTGTGAAAAAGCGGTATAACAAACACTTAAAACCCAAAACAAACACAACAGTTTTTTCATACTATTAAAGTAGTTATTTTTAATGAAATGCATCGTAAATTTTTTGAGCTTTTGATGCTCCTACTACTGCAATCAAATCTTCTAATGAAGCTTCTTTAATTCTTTTAACCGATTTGAATGTTTTTAATAATTGTTGGGCTGTTTTCTCGCCAATACCATCTATAGTTTCCAGCTCTGTTTTAATCATATTATTGGTTCGCTTTTTTCTGTGAAATGTAATTCCAAACCTGTGCGCCTCGTTACGTAGCTGTTGTATGATTTTAAGTGTCTCTGATGTTTTATCTAAATAAAGCGGAATAGGGTCATCAGGAAAATAAAGTTCTTCTAAGCGTTTAGCTATACCAATAATAGCAATCTTACCTCTTAAGTTAAGAGCTTCTAAGCTTTTTAATGCCGATGATAATTGCCCCTTACCGCCATCTATAACTATTAGCTGTGGTAATGGTTTGTTTTCTTCTAAAAGCCTTTTATATCTTCTGTAAACCACTTCTTGCATTGAGGCAAAATCATCCGGACCTTCTACTGTTTTTATATTGTAATGCCTGTACTCTTTTTTGCTGGGCTTGCCATTTTTAAAAACTACGCAAGCAGCAACCGGATTTGTGCCTTGAATATTAGAATTATCAAAACACTCAATATGCCTGGGCTCTTTAGGCAATCTTAAATCGGTTTGCATTTGTTTCATTATTCGGTTAACATGCCTGTCCGGATCTGTAATTTTAACTTGCTTAAAACGCTCTTGTCTGTAAAATTTAGCGTTTCTGAGTGATAGCTCTACTAGTCTTTTCTTATCGCCTAATTTAGGCACAGTAACTTTAATGTTTTCACCAACCTGAACATTAAAAGGAACATAAATTTCTTTGGATTGCGAATGAAATCTGTTTCGCAACTCTATAATTGCCAATTCTAATAACTCTTTATCTGATTCATCTAAACGTTTTTTTAGCTCGATAGTGTGCGACCGAATAATAGAACCATATGAAACTTGCAAAAAGTTAACGTAGCCATAACTGGCATCAGACACTATAGTAAAGACATCTACATTACTAATTTTAGGGTTTACTATGGTAGATTTTGCTTGATAGTTTTCTAAAACGTCTATTTTTTCTTTAATTCGCTGAGCTTCCTCAAATTCCATATTAGCAGCATACGCTTTCATTTGATCTTTAAAAGCATTGAGCGATTCTTTAAAATTACCTTTAATTATTTCGCGTATTGCAGCTATTTGTTGGTTATATTCTTCTTCGCTTTGCAAATCTTCACAAGGTCCTTTGCAATTTTTTAAATGGTATTCTAAGCAAACTTTATACTTACCAGCTTTGATTTTATGATCGGCCAAATCGTAATTGCAGGTCCGTAACGGATAAAGCCCTTTAATTAAATCCAGAAGCGTTTTTACGGTTTTCATGCTGGTATACGGCCCAAAGTATTCTGAACCGTCTTTAACAACATTCCTGGTAGAAAAAACTCTTGGAAAGCGCTCTTTTTTAATACAAATCCATGGGTAAGACTTGTCGTCTTTCCACATTACATTATACCTGGGCTGATGTTTTTTTATAAGATTGTTTTCAAGAAGCAAAGCATCTGTTTCTGTAGGCACCACAATGTGTTTTATGGTAGCAATTTTGCTAACCATAACACGTGTTTTACCAGAATCGTGCTGTTTTGTAAAATACGACGAAACTCTTTTTTTTAGATTTTTTGCCTTCCCTACATACAATAATTTTCCATCTTTATCGTAATATTGATATACCCCCGGACTATTGGGCAATGTTTGAAGCTGAAGTTGTAATGATGGGGCTACCATAAGGTTGCTCTAAATTTTATAGAAATCCAAAGTTACGGTTTGAAATTATGTTATAAAAATTATAAATAAATGTGCATTTCATCGAAAAAATGTGCGTTTTGTGGTGTTTTAGCCCCAAAGATTCTAAATTAGGAGTCCTGAATTGATTAATAGCAAGTTTAACCCCTAAAAACGTCCTTTAAAATGGATATGTACCTACTAACATTTGTTGTGTATTTTGCTTTATTTATTGTTGCATCTGTAGCCTTTAAAGCTATTTCTAAAAAAATAAAAGAATAAGCAAATACATATTTTGTATTTTGATTGAATGAACAAAAAAGCTCTTCGAGATAAATACAAACATCTTCGTAAGCAACTCAGTCCCGAAAAAATTGAGCAGTACAGTATAGCTATTGCTAACAATGCATTGCAGCTTAATATTTGGAGCTACTCTTACTACCATGTTTTTTTAAGTATTGCAGAAAAAAAAGAGGTAGACACACATTATTTGCTCACCATTCTTCAAGGTAAAGACAAAGAAGTTGTAGTTTCTAAATCTGATTTTACTACCAACACCCTTTCTCATTATTTACTTACAGATAACACAGCTTTGCAGGTTAATAAGTACGGTATTCCTGAACCCGTTAGTGGAATACAGGTTACAGAAGATAATATTGAAGTTGTTTTTATTCCGCTTCTTGCTTTTGATGTGTTTGGTAACAGAGTTGGTTATGGCAAAGGTTTTTATGATAGGTTTTTAGCTAAATGTAAGCCCGATACCATAAAAATAGGGCTGTCTTTCTTTGAACCCGAAAAAGAAGTTATTGAAGATGCTAATGCTAACGATGTTAAACTAAATTATTGTATAACACCTAATAAGGTTTATTCGTTTTCTTGAGTTTCCTTTTTAGGAAATGCTTTTTTATTAAACAGCAACAACAAAGCAACACCTATACTTATAGCCGAATCTGCAATATTAAAAACGGGCTCAAAAAATCTAAAATCTTTCCCTCCAACAAAAGGCACCCATTCTGGCCAAACTGTATCTATTATAGGGAAATAAAGCATATCTACTACTTTACCATAAAACAAAGACCCATAAGGCTCTGATGAAAATGCGGTAGCCACTTGCCCATAGCTGTCATTAAAAATAACTCCGTAAAAAACTGAATCTATAATATTACCCAATGCTCCGGCAAAAATTAGCGAAATGGCTAATGTAAGCACCATGGCACTTTTACGTTTTATAGCATCGTAAAGCCAATACCCGATACCTACAATAGCTGCTAGCCTGAATAATGTTAAAATTAACTTGCCTGTTTTATCTGAAATAGGAAAAATATCACTGAGTTTGGTACCCCAGGCTGCTCCTTCGTTTTCTATAAAGTGAATTTTAAACCAACTAAAAACATCTACACTTTCACCAAGTATAAAATTAGTTTTAATGTAAATTTTAGATAGTTGGTCTATAAATAAAACCAAAATTATAACGGCAATAGCTCTTTTACTGCTCATAGGTTTGGCCAGCATTATTTGCGATTTCTACAAAATTTGTACTATTGCAAATAACGACATTAATTGTTGTTTTACTTAAGTTAATATCAATAAAAAACGCTTTCTGAAATTAGAAAGCGTCTTTCATAGCCTATATTGGCTATTATTTCTGCATGTTTTTAGCTTCTATACTTAAGGTAGCGTGAGGTACCAGTTTTAAGCGTTCTTTGCTTATTAATTTTCCAGTAACTCTGCAAATACCATATGTTTTGTTTTCTATGCGTAACAACGCATTTTTAAGGTCTCTAATAAACTTCTCTTGTCTAATAGCTAATTGGCTATTAGCTTCTTTGCTCATAGTTTCAGAACCTTCTTCGAACGCTTTAAATGTAGGCGAAGTATCGTCTGTGCCATTATTTCCATTGTTCATATATGCGCTTCTTAGAAGCTCTAAATCTTTTTTAGCTTTTTCTATTTTTTGTTCTATCAATACTCTGAACTCTTCGAGTTCTTTGTCTGAGTATCTGGTTTTAACTTCATCTGCCATAATCTTAATGTTTTTGTATATACAGTTTTGTATTTATATCATCAAAAGCAATATCTGTGCCTTTTTCTAGACGCTCCTCAAAATTCAGGTTGGCTGTGAGAGTTTCTGCTTTAATATAGGCTATGTTACTGGCAACCGCATCTTCAATTAGACCGTTTTTCTGTATAAGAACGTCTATCTTATCGGTTACCTCAAACCCAGAGTCTTTACGTAGGTTTTGTATTCTGTTTACCAGTTCTCTGGCAATACCTTCTTTACGCAAATCGTCTGTAATTGTAACGTCTAAAGCCACGGTTAGAGGGCCTGAGTTAGCTACAAGCCAACCTTCGATATCTTGAGAAGATATCTCAACTTCATCAATACCTAAAGTAATATTTTTTTCGTTAATTACAATAGTTATTTCTTTGTTTTGTTCAATTTTTTGGATGTCATCCTGAGAAAACTCACTAATTGCCTTAGTTATTAGCCTCATTTCTTTACCAAAACGAGGCCCTAATACTTTAAAGTTTGGTTTTATTTGCTTAACCAATACCCCTGATGCATCATCTAACAGCTCTATCTCTTTTACATTTACTTCAGATTTTATTAAATCTGCAACGGCTAGAATTTCATTACGTTGCTCATTGTTAAGCACCGGAATCATAATACGTTTTAGAGGCTGTCGTACTTTTATTTTTTCTTTTTTTCTGAGTGAAAGCACTAATGAAGATATGGTTTGTGCTTTCTCCATTTTACTTTCTAAAGATTTATCTATGAAAGCTTCTACTGCCTCAGGGAAAAATGCCGTATGAACACTCTCAAACGCTTCTTTTTTTGTTGTTTTATTTAGGTCTTGGTAAAGCCTATCCATATAAAAAGGCGCTATTGGTGCTGCCAACTTTGCCACGTTTATTAAACAACTGTAAAGCGTTTGGTAAGCAGAGAGTTTATCTTTACCGTATTCTCCTTTCCAGAAACGTCTTCTGCTTAATCTTACATACCAGTTACTTAAATGTTCTTGCACAAAATCAGCAATTGCTCTTGCTGCTTTTGTAGGCTCATAATCATTGTAAAAAGCATCTACTTCTTTTATTAAAGAATGTAATTCTGAAAGAATCCATCGGTCTATCTCCGGCCTTTCTTGATGCGGAATATCTGGCTCGCTATATGTAAAATTGTCTATGTTAGCATACAAACTAAAAAACGAATATGTATTGTAGAGCGTTCCAAAAAACTTTCTGCGAACCTCAGCAATACCTTCCTCATCAAACTTTAAATTATCCCAAGGGTTTGCATTGCTAATCATATACCAACGTGTAGCATCCGGCCCATATGTAGAAAGCATTGTAAACGGATCTACGGCATTACCTAAACGCTTAGACATTTTTTGTCCGTTTTTATCTAACACCAATCCATTAGACACTACATTTTTGTAAGCTACAGAATTAAACACCATGGTTGCAATGGCGTGTAAGGTATAAAACCAACCTCTGGTTTGATCTACTCCTTCTGCAATATAATCGGCCGGGAAAGCCTCTCCGCTATCTATTTTTTCTTTATTCTCAAAAGGATAATGCCATTGTGCATACGGCATAGAACCACTATCAAACCAAACATCAATTAAATCGGTTTCACGTTTCATTGGTTTTCCTGATGGTGAAACCAATACTATTTGGTCTACAATATTTTTATGAAGATCTATTTTGTTGTAGTTCTCATCAGACATATTGCCCACCTCGAACTCCTCAAATATATCTTTACTCATAACCCCGGCCTCAACAGCTTTAGCCATTTCGGCTTTAAGATCTTGCACAGAACCTATACAAAGCTCTTCTTTGCCGTCTTCTGTACGCCAAATAGGTAATGGTATTCCCCAAAAACGAGAACGAGACAGATTCCAATCATTTGCATTAGCCAACCAGTTGCCAAACCTACCTTCTCCGGTGGCTTTAGGTTTCCAGTTTATAGTTTGGTTTAATGCAAACATGGTATCTTTTACCTCTGTTATTTTAATAAACCAAGAGTCTAACGGATAATACAACACCGGTTTATCTGTTCTCCAGCAATGCGGATAGCTATGAACGTATTTCTCTACTTTAAAGGCTTTGTTTTCTGTTTTTAGTTTTATGGCAATTTCTACATCTACAGACTTTTCTGGAGCCTCTCCTTCTGCATAATATTCATTCTTAACATACTTGCCGGCAAGTTCTCCCATTTCTGGTCTAAATCTTCCTTGTAAATCTACCAATGGCACAGGGTTATTGTTTTCGTCTAATACCAACATAGGTGGTACTTCTGGAGTAGCTTCTTTAGCCACTTTAGCATCATCTGCACCAAAAGTAGGCGCTGTATGTACTATACCTGTACCATCTTCTGTAGTAACAAAATCTCCCGAAATTACTCTGAATGCATTTTCAGGGTTTTGGTATGGTAAAGCATACGGCAATAGTTGCTCGTATTTAATACCCACTAAATCTTTTCCCTTAAAGGTTTCTACAATTAGGTACGGTATTTTTTTGGCTCCGGATTCATAATCTTGTAGCTGATTTTCATTCTCTGCAGCCGTGTATTTTCCGGTAAATTGATTGCCTACTAAGTTTTTCGCCAATATAACCGCTATTGGTTGGTGTGTGTATTGGTTATAGGTTTTAACTAAAACGTACTCTATATTAGGCCCTACGGTAAGCGCTGTGTTACTTGGTAATGTCCAAGGCGTAGTAGTCCAGGCCAAAAAGTGAACTTCACCATAAGGCTTTAAAAACTCAGGTAGCGTTTCGGTTTTAGCTTTAAATTGTGCTACTACTGTGGTATCGGTAACATTTTGGTATGTTCCGGGTTGATTTAGCTCATGAGAGCTTAAGCCCGTTCCGGCTTTTGGTGAGTAGGGCTGAATGGTATAGCCTTTGTACAATAACCCTTTACTGTAAATTTGTTTTAAAAGCCACCATACGCTTTCCATGTACTTAGGCTCATAAGTTATGTAAGGGTTGTTAGTATCTACCCAATACCCCATTTTTTTGGTAAGATCGTTCCACACATCGGTGTAACGCATTACCGCTTTTTTACACGCTTTGTTGTAATCTTCTACCGATATTTTTTTACCAATATCTTCTTTGGTAATACCTAATTCTTTTTCAACGCCAAGCTCTATGGGTAACCCGTGAGTATCCCAACCTGCTTTTCGTTTTACCTGATATCCTTTTTGTGTTTTATATCTGCAAAAAATATCTTTAATAGCACGTGCCATTACGTGATGTATTCCGGGCAATCCATTTGCAGAAGGCGGACCTTCGTAAAAAACAAAAGGGGTTGCTCCTTCTCGCGTTTCAATACTTTTCTCGAAAATGTTATTCTCTTCCCAATACTTACGAACCTCTTCGGCTATTTGAGGCAGTTCTAACGTTTTGTATTCGGCAAACTTCATATACTTTCGTGCTATTATAAACTGTTACTATATTTTAAGTGTGCGAAATTACTAAATTTCAAGGAATTGAATTAGCTTAAGCCAATAAAAAAGCCCGCTATACAGCGAGCTTTTAAATTTACTTAACTTTTGATGTTTATACGGATGGAAATCTTATAAAATTCCTGTTACGGTTACATTAATATTTATTTCGCTTTCTGATGTAACAGTAATGTTATCTAGCTCAATATTCGAGTTAGATTCTACATCTAACATAGCATTAAGCTCTAACTTACCATCGTTATCTTCATCTTTATACGAAGCAAAATGCAACTCGTAATCTCCTTCTTTTAAGAAACTTAGTGTGTAAGAACCTGTAGATTGTACTACGGCACTTGCAACAGCATTAGCAAAGGTAATATTACTTTCTCCTTGACCTTTAGTCTCTGTTTCTGCATTAAATGTACCTTTTTTGTACGCATATACAATTACCTTATCAGATTCGCCAGATGCGTCTGTTGCCATACCTTTTATGGTTCCGGTAGTTTTTTCGTTTACCACACGAATTCCAGACTTTAGCTCGTTCATGGTTACAAAGTTAAAGCTGCTAGAACCACCGGTTTCTTCTTTAATAGTTTTTCTAAGGTCAAAATCTACTACAATGTTATTAGTAGCATTCGCAATAACCTCAAAGTTTTCGCTAATTTTAATTTCATTAGCAGCAGCTTCTAACTTATGCTTAGTACCATCTACAGTTTCTACGTAGCTTCCGGGAGTATTACCGTTAGCATCCATTTCATAATCAAGCACTAATGTTAAGCTAGAGTAATTTTTGCTATCAAGCTCTAAATCTCCCAATAAAGCTTTATCACCGTTCTGGTAATTTAACAAGTTTACTGTTTTAGCAGTAAAATTACCATCTGCTTTTAACGATTTACCGTCTATTTTAACATCGGTTATGGTAACATAAGCCGCTTTAACATTTGCATTGTCAATTGGAGCATCTGTAACATACACATTTGCTCTTTCTTTAGATGATGTTACATTATCTGTCTCGTCGCTACTATCTGAACAAGACATAAACATCAACGAAGTTGAAAAAATTAAACCTAATAATAATTTACTGTAACGTTTCATAGTATTTAAGTTTTTGAGTTCAACATTTAAACAATTATAAACTAAAAAACCCTACTATTTTTTACGTTAAAATTTTGAAAAAAGATGTTAATACTATTTTAAAATCTGTAAGAAAGACTCAAAATCAAGTTTCTTCCGGGACCTGCTATCCCCGATGAATACGGTCTATACCTTTGATCAGTAATATTTTCTACTGCAGCAGTTGCATTTAGGCTTTCTGACAGTTTATACTGCGTTCTTATATTAAAAGTGTACCATGAAGGCGAGTACGGATTTCCGTTACTATCTAATGCGTACAAATATGCTTTACGCTGTTCTGATGGTGCTAAATCAGTATACTTAATACTACCATTAAACAATACCGATGCATCTATTTTTAACCTATCACTTTTAAATAGCATATGAACATCGCCAAATAATGGTGCCGCATGGCGTAAAGAAGCTGTTTCACCATTATCCAGTTCTTCTTCTCCTTCTGTAATAGTAAGATTAGAGGTTATAGATAGCTGCTCGGTAAAATAGGCTTGCAAGGCTAATTCAAGCCCATAAACAGTAGCTTTTGCTGCATTCTGTATGGCTTGCACTTGGCTTGGCTCTCCTTGATAATTTATTACATCTTGCCCATTAAGTGTAAAATCTCTTCTAACTAAAGCGTCTTTTAAATAGGTATAAAAAGCAGCGATACTAATAATTAATTTATCATTAAAATTTTTTCTTATTCCAATTTCAGTGTTGTATGCATACTCGGCTTCTAAATCAGGGTTTGGAACAACAACAGCCCCGGGCTCAGAGTCAAAAACCTTACCGATATCATCTATATTAGGAGCTCTAAATCCGGTAGCACCATTAATTGTTATTTGCCATTGGTTTCCCGGAAACCAGCTTAACCCAAAACTTCCGGTTAAAGCACCGTTATCTACTTTTGTGTTTGTAAAAGGCAAATTGTAATAGGTGTTATCAAAAATAGCATTTATAAAAGCATGACTATAGCGTAATCCGGTAAGTAATGTTACTTTACTACCGGCTTTATGTTCTACATTAGCGTAGCCTGCAACCGTTTGCCAAGAAGCATCATCAGGATATCTTGAAGCTGTTTTTTCTTTTTGGTTAGTTGATATATTTTCTTGTTTTCCGTTAGATTGTACTTTATTAAGTACATACTCTACCCCATAAAAAACTTTGGTTTTAGTAGAGAATGCTTTTTCAAAATCTGCATTAAAAGAATATGCATTAACTCGTTCTATGTTATGGTATTTTATACTGTCTTGAAAATCTCTGTTATGCCTACTTTCTCTAAAATATTGGTATGCTGTTGTAAGCTTTACAGCATCGTAAATGGTCGCGTTATTATTATGTTCTGTTTGTAAGTTAGCCATAAACCAACGTTGTGGCCCATAATACCACTCTGCAGAACGCGGTTCTCCGTTTCTGGTTCTTATCAACCTATCATACCTTGCATAATTAGATGTACTGTTATAATGTAATCCTAATTGAAAATCCCATCTGCTGTTAGGTACATACTTAATTTTTTGAAGCACTCCAACCTGATTAAACCCTGTTGGAGCTTGTTCTCTTGGGTTTGTGTTTGTTACAACATTATCTTGATTGTTGGTTGTAGTTACATAAAACGGTCTTAAATAATCATCTGGGCCATTTTTCCCCATGGTTAAATTACCAAAATCAGAATAACTAATACTTGTTAAAGATCCCCATTTTTTACTTCCTACAGCTATTGTTGCGTGTCCTGTTTTTTCTGAATTTGCAGAAGCATATCTTACCACACTTTTACCTGAAACATCAAGAGAGTCTGTATTACTGAGAGTTGGAGATTGTGTATAAAAATTTAATACCCCACCAATGGCATCGCTTCCATAAATTACAGACCCCGGACCAAAAATTACTTCGGTTTTTTTTATACTGAAAGGGTCTACAGAGATAACATTCTGTATGTTTCCGCCTCTAAAAATGGCATTGTTCATTCTAACCCCATCAACAGAAAGTAGTAACCTGTTGGTTGCAAAACCTCTAATCATGGGACTTCCTCCTCCTAACTGACTTTTTTGAACAAAAACTTGTCCGCTTTGCTGTAATAAATCTGCCGAAGTTTGTGGTGTAGTAAACAAAACTGTATTAGCTGATAGACTCGCTATTTTTTGAGGCACATGCCTTTTTTGTTGCTGCCATTTAGATACAGAAAGGACTATCTCATCTAACTGTTGTGTGTTAGGGTATAGGTATACACGTTTGTTTTTTATTTTTCTTTTGATGATACTTTTAACGGTATAGGAAACATGCGAAATGTAAATTCGCTCATTCGGCCCAAAGTCTAATACGTTTACAAATCCGTCATTATTAGTAAGCGCAGTTTTTGTGGTGTCTTTATTATACACAAAGGCATTTTCTATGGGCTCTCCAGAATCTACATCTAAAATTTTTATGTTTTGAGCTGTTACAACAGCTCCTGAAAGCATAAGTAGTATGCAAAAAAATATCCTCATCATTAACTAAATACAGAATTTAGTACTGCAATAGATTTTGGCTTTTTAAATCCTTGCAAATGTAGCTCAAAATAGAAAATGAAGCTATCAAGCAAAGACTGCCTTGTTTTTTGTGATAATTTAACCTTAGTAAGCTCATCAAAATTTATGCCTAACAGGCTTTTAAAATGCTGTAAATTTTCTCCTTCTATGACAGGGTTTCCCGAAAGAGTGTTAGTAAAACTCCCCTCTGCTAAATCAAAATAGAGGGTGTTTTCTATTTCTGAAGTTTCCGGATAAAAGCCTAAATATTTTGATAGATTAAGCAAAAAAAGTAAATGAAAATTAGCTATTTCAGAATGGGTATCTAACCACTGCAAAGCGGTTTCTACATAAGTAAATAATGCCTCATTTTGCTCTTCTTCTTGCAAACATAAACTTAAAACCTCTGCTAAAAACATTGCTATAGCATTTTTAGGCATGCTAAACGGAATACTAGTGTATTGGTATGCTGCTTTAACTTCTTTTATACGTTCTAAAGTTCCTTTGTTTTTATGAATAGCAACTAGCTCTAATTGGGTTAACGCCTGAAAATAACCTGCTTTAACCGCTCCTTTTTTACTTTTTAAAACACCTTTAAGCAAATAGGTTTTAATACCAGCTTTTTCTGTAAAACATTTTACAATTAAGCTGGTATCGCTATACTTAATAGTTGTTAATACTATGGCTTTTGTGGTAAGTTGCACCAATTACTTTTTTATGTTTGCTAAAATAAAAAAGCACCGCCATACGAGCAGTGCTTTTTGTTTTTTATATAAAGTAGATGTATTAAACTACCCCTTGTGCTATCATAGCATCGGCTACTTTTACAAACCCTGCAATGTTAGCTCCTTTAACGTAGTTAATATATCCGTCTTTTTCTTTTCCGTATTTAACTGCAGACTCATGAATATCTTTCATAATCTGACCCAATTTAGCGTCTACTTCCTCACGAGTCCAGTTATAACGTAATGCATTTTGTGTCATTTCTAAACCGGATGTAGCAACACCTCCGGCGTTTGATGCTTTACCGGGCGCAAATAAAATTTTTGCTTCTTGGAAAACTTCTATGGCTTCTGGTGTAGAAGGCATATTTGCTCCTTCGCTTACACATATACAACCATTGCTTACAAGTTGCTTAGCATCTTTACCGTCTAACTCATTTTGGGTAGCACATGGTAACGCTATATCACATGGTACACCCCATGGTTTTTGTCCGGCAAAAAACTCTGCAGAAGGGTACTTTTCTACATACTCGCTTATTCTGCCTCGCTTAACATTTTTAAGCTCCATTATAAATGCAAGCTTCTCTTCGTTAATTCCGTCTTTATCATAAACATACCCTGAAGAATCAGACATGGTTAGTACTTTACCTCCCATGTGAAGTACTTTTTCTGCAGCATATTGTGCTACGTTACCAGAACCGGAAATAACAACATTTTTACCTTTTACACTTTCACCACGAGTTTGCAGCATATTTTCTGCAAAGTAAACGTTACCATATCCTGTAGCTTCAGGTCTGATTAACGATCCTCCCCAAGAAAGACCCTTTCCTGTTAAAACTCCGGTAAACTCGTTTTTAAGCTTTTTGTACATTCCAAACATATACCCTATTTCACGAGCTCCAACTCCTATGTCTCCGGCAGGAACATCGGTATTCGGACCAATATGTCTGTAAAGCTCTGTCATAAAGCTTTGGCAAAAACGCATTACTTCGTTATCTGATTTCCCCTTAGGGTCAAAATCAGATCCTCCTTTACCTCCACCCATTGGTAGCGTAGTTAAGCTGTTTTTGAATACTTGCTCAAAAGCCAAGAATTTTAAAATACTAAGGTTTACAGATGGGTGAAAGCGTAACCCTCCTTTGTAAGGGCCAATAGCCGAGTTCATCTCAATTCGGTAACCTCTGTTTACCTGAATTTCCCCATTATCATCAACCCAAGGCACTCTGAACATAATTACTCGCTCAGGCTCTACCATTCTAAGCAGAATGTTTTTTCCTTTGTAAACATCGTTTTCTTCAATGTAAGGTATTACGGTTTCTGCTACTTCCTTCACAGCCTGTAAAAACTCTGGTTCATGACCATTGCGTTGCTTTACAAGGTCTAGAAACTCGTTTATTTTTTGTTCCATAGAAACATATTAAAAATGATCGTTTTAATGACTCGATAATATAATGGCACAAATATACGTTTTATGCAAAAACCAACACGTAATTTTTTTAATATCGTAAAGTTTTAAAATAATAAGAACCAACTATTTGAAAACAATAGTTTAATACGCCCCTTTTACCATGAAAAAAATACAAACGTTACTATGTTTTGTAGTGTTTTTTGGAATTTTAACCAACATCAGCGCACAGCGCAAATTATTTACTAATGAAATTGGAATTGTTGCCGGTGGCGCTTTTATTAGTTCTGATTATGCAGATTACAGTTCGTTACTTTCCGGAAACATTGGCTATAGCGTAGGTGTGGTGCATTACATGAATTTTTTATGTGCCATAAGCTGTTCGGCTACCAGCTCTAGCAGTTATTTTAGAAATCACTTTAAAGTACGTAACGATTTCTCGTATGCCCGAGTTAATTTAAAACATCACGGTAATATTACAGACCCAAACAATACCTCTACAGAGGCACAACAATATAGAGCAATGCGAGGACAAACTACAATTTACAAAGTAGGAAGCTCTATTGTGTATCACCCAATTAGCATTAGAGATTTTGAAGGTGGCTACCAGCTTTTTCTTCCCGAAATAAGTTTAGGAGCAGCTTTTGTGCATTACAAGCCCGAAAACTATTCTACTTTAGGCTTTTTAAACGACCCCAGTGCGCTACCTCCGGAATATTTTAACAACATCCCTAACAGAGCCGGAATTACAGCAGCCTTAACGGGTTCTGTAGGAACCCGCATAAAGCTTTCTGCTGTAGAAGATTTATTGTTACAAGGTAGATTTAATTACTTTTTTTCTGATGAAATTGAAGGTGTTGTGCTCCCAAACACTAAAAACGATATGTTAGTGAACATACTTATTGGTTACGTGTATTATATAGACGATTAACCAATTGCTTGTTCTAAATCATTTATTAAATCAGAAGCATCTTCAATACCAACACTTAGCCTAATTAACGAATCTACAACACCGCTTTTTTCGCGTTCTTGCTTTGGTATAGAAGCATGTGTCATGCTTGCAGGGTGACCGGCTAAAGACTCAACTCCTCCTAAAGATTCAGCTAAGGTAAAAATCTTTAATCGCTCTACAATTTTAATGGCATCCTGTAAATTGTTTCCTTTTGTTACAAAAGATATCATCCCGCCATAATCTTTCATTTGCTGTTTTGCCACGTCATGATTTGGATGATCTGCAAACCCTGGCCAATAAACTTTTTCTATTTTAGGATGACTTTTTAAGAACTCAGCTACTGCTTTCCCATTTTCACAATGGCGCTGCATTCTAACGTGTAGCGTTTTAATTCCTCTAAGCACCAAAAAACTATCCATTGGCCCACTTACAGCACCACTTGCATTTTGAATAAAATAAAGTTTCTGAGCTAATGTTTCGTCTTTAACAACTAATGCTCCCATAACTACATCACTATGCCCTCCTAAATATTTGGTAGCAGAATGCATTACAATGTCTGCTCCTAAATTTAAAGGTTGCTGTAAATAGGGTGTTGCAAAGGTGTTGTCTACACCCAATAAAATATTATTGGCTTTTGCAATTGCTGCCATCGCCTTAATATCTATAATATTTAACATTGGGTTAGTAGGAGTCTCTACCCAAATTAGTTTGGTGTTATTGTTTACCAAACTAGCTACTTTGGCTGGATCTTGCATTCCGGTAAAATGAAATTTAATGCCAAAGCGCTCATAAACTTGGGTAAACAATCGGTATGAACCTCCATACAAATCGTTTGTAGATATAACTTCGTCTCCCGGATTTAAGAGTTTTAAAACAGCATCTATAGCTGCTAAGCCACTTGAAAACGCCAACCCGAATTTTCCGTCTTCTATACTTGCCAATGCATTTTCTAGTGCATTTCTGGTAGGGTTGTGTGTTCTAGAGTATTCGTATCCTTTATGACCGCCTGGAGTGGTTTGAGCGTATGTTGATGTTTGATATATTGGAGGCATTACAGCACCATATGCCTTGTCATGTTCTTGTCCTCCGTGTATGGTTTTCGTATTAAATTGTATATTTTCTTTGTTCATAATTTTCAATATTTAGGGTACAAATGTACCGTTTACTTTTGGAGATTGCAATGAAGCCTTTACCTTTAACCTCTATTAAAAATTGCGCTTTTATGAAACGAGTTTTTGCTTTTATACTGTTTGCTATTTTGCTTGTAAGTTGTAAAAAAGACCATGAGCTTACATTTGTTACGCATCAAATAAATCAAAACAATTGTAATACGTGTCCAAATGTAGAAATTGTTGTTCCTAAAGCAATCGACCAAAATAAAATTGCCAACAAAATTAATACTGCTGTAGAGCGTGAAGTTGCAAAACGTATAAACTTTGGCACAACAGATTTGGCATCTGGCTACCAAAAAGCCATAAAAGAATTTAATAAAGAATACGCCAATTTAAAAAAAGAGTTTCCAGACGATACTATTGCGTGGGAAGCTACTATAGATGGCGAAATCAGTTATAAGTCTGATAACGTTATCTCTATAAAAATTAATTCGTACATCTTTACCGGTGGAGCACATGGTAATAGTTTCACTACTTTTTTAAATTTTGATGCTAAAAGTGGAGCGCTGCTAAGTACAGACAATTTAATAAACAACCTTGATGCGTTTACTGCTTTTGCTGAAAAACAATTTAGAAAGCAGGAACAAATACCTCTTGATGGTAGTATTAATGCTACAGGCTTTATGTTCCCTGACGATGCCTTTGTGTTACCCGAAGCTGTTGGTTTTACAGAAAGAGGCTTAGCGCTTGTTTACAACCAGTATGAAATAGCATCGTATGCCGATGGGCAAATTTCTCTTTTACTGCCCTACAACACTGTAGCATCTTATTTGAAGCATAAATAAACATAGACAACTTGTTATAATCTTAATGCAACTTAATCAATTTGTTATTTTACCATTACACATACTTTTTTAGCCACAAATACATTTACTTTGCAGTGGCTAAACGCTTTTACAATTTGGGTTATGAAAAAAATCTACTACTTAAAAACGTGCAATACTTGTAAAAGAATTTTAGATAAACTACAACCCGATAGTTCGTTTAAAATGCAAGACATTAAAGAAAACGAAATAACGGTGAAACAGCTAGAGGAGCTTAAAGCACTAGCAGGCAGTTACGAAGCTCTTTTTAGTAAACGTGCAAAATTGTACAAGGAGCGAGATTTAAAAAACGAAAACTTAACAGAAGAAGATTATAAATCGTTTATTTTAGAACATTATACTTTCTTAAAAAGACCTGTAATTGTAATTAACAATCAAATTTTTATTGGTAACAGTAGCAAAACTGTAGATGCTGCTTTAAAAGCTTTACATGAATAAGAGAACCTTGGCATTGTTAGCTGCTTTTGCTGCAGCAGTAATTTACGGTGTAAACCATACTATAGCCAAAGGGGTAATGCCTACTTATATACAGCCTTTTGGTTTTATTTTACTTAGAGTTATTGGTGCTGCTATTTTGTTTTGGCTCATTAGTTTTTGGGGTCCGAAAGAGAAAATCAGTACGTCTGATTGGCCTAGAATAGCAGTCTGTGCAGTTTTAGGTATGGTAATAAATATGCTTATGTTTTTTAAAGGACTGCATTTATCTACTCCAATAAACAGTTCTGTTATAATAACAATATCACCTATTATAGTTTTTATTTTGTCGGCTATTTTGATTGGTGAAAAAGTAACTTGGCTCAGAACTTTGGGTATTTTATTAGGTTTTTCAGGAGCTTTAGGTTTAGTAATTTTTGGTAAAGAAATTAGGCAAGATGCTCCTAACATAACGTTAGGTAATTTGTTTTTTATAATTAATGCAGCTTCTTACGCTACCTATTTAGTTTTAGTAAAACCCTTAACAGCAAAATACCATCCTTTTACTTTAATGAAATGGCTTTTTTTAATAGCCGTAATTGTTAACTTCCCGATTACAATAAGTGAATTTGCAGCCGTAAAATGGGCTTCCCTCCCTTTTGAAGCAATCTGGAAAATGACTTTTGTTGTTGTAGGAACAACCTTTTTTACCTATCTGTTAAATATGTTTGCTTTAAAAGAGCTTAAGGCATCTACCATTGGGGTGTTTATGTACTTACAACCACTTATAGGTATTGTTTATGCTGTAATTGTTGGAGCAGATGCCTTAAATTTGGTTAAAGTTGTTGCTGCCGGATTAGTGTTTTTAGGAGTGTATTTGGTGAGTAAAAAATAAACTACACCATATTTAAATCGGCTGGCTTAACAGATTGGTTTCTGGTGTCTTCTTTCGTAAGTTCTTTAAAGTTATTTGCTTTCGGAACTTTATCAAAAAACTGTAATATCTCTGATGGTAATCCGGTTAACTTTCTAGTAGTAAGATCAATCCAGCCTCCAATCATCTCGCTTCTGGCAAAGTTTTTTCCTTTACTATCATAAAAATTATGTGAGAAAGAGAAAAACATACCATCTTTACTTAACCCGGTTAACTCTAAAGAAACCGTTACAGGCTTACCAATAAAAGCCTCTTTAAAATAGTACATATGCTCATGAAAAACTACCGGCCCAATATGATACTTCTTTAATAATTGCATGCTAAAACCACAATCAATTAAAAAAGACATACGCGTATGGGCTGCATAACTAACATACGACACATTTGCTAAGTGCCCATTAGCATCTAAATCATTCCACCGTATCTCGAACTCTTTTTTGTACATATTCTAATTTTTTTAGTAAAAATAAAAAGATTTGTTATGCATGCATAACACTTGCTAAATTTTATTTACATTTGGCTCGATTATTCTACAAATTGGTTATGCCCCTAATAGATTCTAATTACAATCCGCCTCGAGTTTTCAAAAACGGACATGTTTCAACTTTGTATGCTGCTTTAGTTAGAAAAGTTAATAATGTTAAACAACAACGAGAACGCTTGTGGTTAAATGACGGCGATTTTATTGATGTAGATTGGAGTTTCACTTCGGTTAAAACCAACAAAGTAATAATTGTGCTTCATGGCCTGGAGGGCAATGCTCAACGTCCCTACATGTTAGGAGTTGCTAAATATTTTTCTGAAAATGGTTTTGATGTTGCCTGTGTTAACTTTAGAGGATGCAGTGGAGAACCTAATATTCATTACAGATCTTACCATTCCGGAGAAACACAAGATTTACAAGAGGTTATAGATTTTATTATTAACAAAAATAAATACAGTGCTGTATTTTTAAAAGGTTTTAGCCTTGGCGGAAATGTTATTTTAAAATACCTGGGCGAGAACAAAATGTTAGCTCGAGAGCTTAAAGCTGCCGTAGCTGTTTCTGTACCGTGTAATTTATACGACGCTATGTTGGCTTTGCATGAGCCTAAAAATTTTATTTACAGTAAAAACTTTAAATATCACCTGGTAAATAAACTAAAGCAAAAACACGAATTGTTTAATGATTGTGCGAGCATGCAACAAATAAAAAATATAAAAACGTTAAAAGATTTTGACGATGTTTATACTGCTCCGGCACATGGTTTTAAAGATGCTTTAGACTATTATTATTCTTGTAGCGCTCTACGTTTTTTAGACACTATTACCATACCAACCTTAGTGCTTAATGCCCAAAACGACTCTTTTTTAGCGCCTAGCTGTTATCCAATAAAGCAAGCACAAAAAAACCAACACCTCTTTTTAGAAATGCCTAAGCATGGTGGGCACGTTGGCTTTTACGACACTAAAAACATATATTACAACGAAAAAAGAGCTTTACAGTTTATTAATACCTACGCACAATAGCTTTGTATGTACAGTTTTAGTATATTTAACTGTACATTAACATGTTAACCGCTACAAACTATAGTGTATGAAGGTGTTTTTTAATAATTTGTTTGATTACAATTTTATTTGCAATAAAAAGCTAATTGAGTTTTGCGAAAACACAAAAAATTTGCCGGACGAAGTAACCAAACTATTTAGCCATATTTTAAATGCACACGCTATTTGGAATGCCCGAATTTTAGACCAGCCCATAAATATTGATGTTTGGCAAGTTCATGATGTAACCCTGTGGGCAGATATGCACTACCAAAACCAACGCACTACTTTTGGTATTTTAACTAATCAAGAAGATTTTGATATTCTGATTGACTATCAAAACAGCAAAGGAGAAAATTTTTCGAACACCTTACAAGACATTTTATTTCATGTAATTAATCACTCAACACATCATAGAGCGCAAATAAACAATGTACTTAAAAAACATTCATTACAACCATTGGTAACAGATTATATTTTCTACAAACGCTAAGTGATAATCATTTGTTAGAAACTTCTTGTTTTCATTACCTTTGTGCAACTTTTAACTTAAATGCATGATTAAATCTATGACTGGTTTCGGGAAGAGCGTAATACAACTTCCCACCAAAAAAATAACCATAGAGTTAAAGTCGCTCAATAGCAAAAACCTCGACATTAACACAAGAATTCCCCCGCTGTATCGCGAAAAAGAGCTCCTCATGCGCAACACCATTGCCAATGCTCTGGTACGAGGCAAAATAGACTTTAATTTATATGTAGAAATTACGGGCGAAGAAACCACTACCCAAGTAAACAAAGGTGTGGTTAAACAGTACATGCAACAGTTAAAAGACATAGTAAATGCAGATGATATAGAGCTGTTAAAAATGGCTATAAAAATGCCCGATGCGCTAAAAACAGATAGAGACGAAATAGATGAAGAAGAATATAAAGCCATTACACAAGCTCTAAACCATGCGCTTACAGAAATAGATGCCTTTAGGGCAGAAGAAGGTAAAGCTTTAGAAACAGATTTTATATCGAGAATTAAAAACATAAAATTGCTTTTAGAGCAAGTTATTGAGCTAGATCCTACGAGGCTTGCACATGTAAGAGAACGTTTAGAAAAAGCTGTTGCCGATTTAAAAGTAGAAGTAGACGAGAACAGATTTGAGCAAGAACTAACCTATTATCTTGAAAAATTTGATATTACCGAAGAAAAAATTCGGCTTGCCAACCATTTAGATTACTTTACCACTACATTAAACTCCCCAGACTCTAACGGAAAAAAACTAGGATTTATTTGCCAAGAAATTGGTAGAGAAATTAACACAATGGGCTCTAAGGCCAATTATGCACCTATGCAAAAAATAGTGGTGCAAATGAAAGACGAATTAGAGAAAATTAAAGAACAAATTTTAAACGTATTGTAGTGAAACAAGGCAAGCTTATAGTTTTTTCGGCACCTTCCGGATCTGGTAAAACAACTATTGTTAGACATTTACTTAATTTTCCTGAACTTAATTTAGAGTTTTCTGTATCTGCTACTTCAAGAGAGCCTAGAGAAGGTGAAATAGATGGCAAACACTACTATTTTATATCATTAAAAGAATTTAAACAGCATATTAAAAATGGTGATTTTTTAGAGTGGGAAGAAGTGTACAGAGATAACTTTTACGGCACTTTAAAATCTGAAGTAGAACGTATTTGGGCAAAAGGAAAACACGTAATTTTTGATATTGATGTTGTTGGCGGGTTGCGTATTAAGAAAAAATTTCCGGAGCAAACCTTAGCTGTTTTTGTAAAACCCCCAAGTGTAGATGAGCTAAAAAAACGTCTTAAAAAACGAAAAACAGAAAGCGAAGACAAAATAAATATGCGTATTGCTAAAGCTTCTGTTGAGTTAGCTACAGCCCCACAGTTTGATGTGGTTATAAAAAATAATGACTTAGATACTGCTTTACAAGAAGCTTATAATTTAGTAGCAGATTTTGTTGGTGCTAAAAAAAAAGTGTGATGACAAGAAAAAATATCGGTTTGTTTTTTGGAACATTTAATCCCATTCATACCGGACATTTAATTATTGCAAACCACTTAGCAGAACACACCAATTTAGACGAAGTTTGGCTGGTAGTTACCCCACTCAGCCCTTTTAAGAAAAAAAGCTCTTTATTAGACAACCATCATAGGTTTGAGATGGTTTACAGAGCTACCGAAAATTACCCAAAACTACGACCAAGCGATATAGAATTTAAATTACCTCAACCAAATTATACGGTACATACGCTTGCTTATTTACAAGAAAAATACCCCGATAAAACTTTTAGCCTAATAATGGGCGAAGACAATTTAAAAAGTCTTCATAAGTGGAAAAACCATGAAGTAATTCTTGAAAACCATAACATATACGTTTACCCAAGAATTTCTTCGGGGCAAGTACCTGAGCAATTTAAAAATCATCCGAAAATTACGTTTGTAGATGCGCCTATTGTAGAAATTTCAGCAACAGCAATCAGACAAGATATTGCCAACGGCAAAAATGTAAGAGCCCTGCTTCCTGAGCCTGTTTGGGAGTATATAGACGAGATGAATTTTTATAAATAAGAAAACCGCCATTCTGTTTTAATAGATATGACGGTTTTCAAACTAAATAACCAACCAAAAAAGTTATTAATTCTGTCGTTTTTTTTCTACGTTCATTACCGGATTTGTGTGTTTTATTCTTTTCTTTTCGGTTTTTCCGGATTTTAAATATTGTATGTAGCCTCTTCCTTTAAACCTGTAAACTGTTTCAGAATCAGGATGATACAATTCTATAGTGTTATCATTTATAACGTATAACTCAAAGTAATCATTGCCTAAAAAGTCATAATCTAATGTTAATGTTTTAAATGTGTAATCTTCAGGCACATCAAAAAGTGTATAAACTCCTTCATAATCCCAGGCCAAATAGTTAATTGGAGTTCCCGGATTATCTATAGAAGATCTGAACACAAATTGGCTTCCATCAGAAAAAAATTGTAAATAGTTTTCATTATCAAATTCAGTTATAGCTCCAAAAGTACTTGTATATACTTTTTCCCAAACTTCATATTCTTGTAAAAAGTAGTGTAGGTTGTTGTAAAACACAAAATCATAATCAAAATTATATTTCATATACCCCTCTAAATAATACGATGTACGTGATGGAGCATGATATAATTTTATGGTATTTGCATCTATTTGAATTACTTGTAATTCCCAAACTCCGTCTATATCATGAGCTATCTCAACAAAATCTCCAAAAGTAGAATAATCTGCAACCGGTATTCCTAAACCATTTCCGGTTTTACCTAATCCAACAAGATTGTTATTTGCAGTTAGCGTTCCAAAATTAAAACTGATTGTGAAAGCTTTTTGTAAAAAAGGCACCTCGCCACTTCCTGTAGTTTTATGGATATCTACATACCATAAATCATACGACATTAATAGTTCGTTAAGGCTTATGGTGTTATCTTCTACATAAGCATCGTCTATAATTTCTACATGGCAAGCGCTAACACTAAAAACCAGTAATGCTGCTAAGAGTAATTTTAAAGTTTTCATAAGCCTTCTTTTTTAAATTATAATAGGTACAAACCAATCTTTATGCCAAAAAACATAACTTGTTGGTTTTAAGCCACAAAACGAAGTAGTTTATTTTTCTTTAATTTTGAACCGCTTTAACTAAAAGAGTATGAAAAAAGATTTAAAATTTGCCGTTATTGGTGGTGGTAGTTGGGCAACTGCAATTGTTAAAATGTTGTGCGAAAACTTAAATGAAGTTGGTTGGTACATGCGAAGCGTTTATGCAAAAGAACATATACTTAATGCTAAACACAATCCTAACTATTTAAGCTCTGTAGAGTTTCATACTGAGCAGTTAAAGCTAACAAACAATATTAATGAAATGGTAAACTATGCCGACTATTTAATTTTTGCTATACCATCGGCATTTTTAAGTAAAGAGCTAGAAAAACTTACTGTTTCTTTAAAAGACAAAGTAATTTTTTCTGCTATTAAAGGTATTGTACCGGAAACAGGACTAATTGTTGGCGAGCATTTTCATAAAG
Source organism: Lutaonella thermophila (assembly GCF_055387725.1). NCBI lineage: Bacteria > Pseudomonadati > Bacteroidota > Flavobacteriia > Flavobacteriales > Flavobacteriaceae > Lutaonella > Lutaonella thermophila. Next base: position 769,907 of record NZ_AP043783.1, on the reverse strand, counting down.
AATATAATATCCCATACGAAAATATTGGAGTAATTACCGGCCCCTGTCATGCAGAAGAAGTGGCTTTAGAGCGTTTATCGTATTTAACTATTGCATGTGCCGATGAAGAAAAAGCCAAGATTATGGCTAAAAACTTAAGAAGCGATTATATAAAAACTAAAATATCTGATGATATAGTTGGTACTGAATATGCGGCTGTACTTAAAAATATTTATGCTATAGCTGCCGGTATTGCGCATGGTTTAGGATATGGCGACAATTTTCAGAGTGTTTTAATGAGTAATGCCATTAGAGAAATGAAACGCTTTATTAAGCGTGTTCATAAAATGAAACGCAATATAAACAACTCTGCTTATTTAGGAGACTTGTTAGTTACCGGATATTCTGTATTTAGTAGAAACCGAATGTTTGGCAACATGATTGGTAAGGGTTATACCGTTAAAAGCGCCATGATGGAAATGAATATGGTTGCCGAAGGATATTATGCTGCTAAAAGTGCTCATTTAATTATAGAAAAACACAAGCGCAAAAGTAAAACCCCAATTATAAATGCGGTTTACGAAATTTTATACGAAGGAAAAGACCCTAAAGTTGTTTTTAAAAAACTAACCGAAAAATTAGACTAGCCATTATACAAATGTTGTGTGGTCTCTAACAGATTGATGAATTTCGTTTAGCATAGTTTCTTGTTGCGCTTTAGTTAATGAAAAGTACTTTGTAAATACATTAACTACTACCGGAGCATATTGGGTTACAGATGCTATGTTAAAATACATTCTACCGGTTCTTCTAATAAAAAAGTCTAATGGAGTAACCACCATTTCGTTTTTTATACAAAACTCACATTCTGCAGCTATAAGTTTAGCTTTATTATCTATCAATTTTTGTGTTTTATAATAGCGTAAAATATGTTCTGTTTGCGCTCCGTAATGTGAAATTAAATACCAAGCATCGTTTTTAAAAAAACCATCTGCTTTTAAGTAATCATAAATTTTATCGGCATACAATTTTACATCGGTAAAGCTTGTAAACAAATTTCCAACAAGTGGAATTTGATGTGTGTGACACTCCTTAAATTTACTTTTATGTTGTTTTTTATGAAATTTAACAACCGTATTAACCACACGTTCTGCCATTTTTCTGTAACCGGTAAGCTTACCTCCTGCAATACTTATTAATTGGTTTTTGGCAACAAATATTTCGTCTTTTCTGGATAACTCTGAAGGTTTTTTGCCTTTTTTATGAATTAAAGGACGTAAGCCAGCCCAGCACGAAATAACATCTTCTTCAGTTAATTTAACATTGGTAAACATTTGCGCTACGGCATTTAGTAAATATGCTACATCTGTTTTTGTTACTTCAATTTTGTCTTTGCTTAAAACATAATTAGTATCTGTTGTTCCTATATAAGTAACATCGCCACGTGGTATGGCAAAAATCATTCTACCATCATTTACATCAAAGTAAATAGGCTGTTGTACCGGCAGTTTACTGTGTTTTACAACCAGATGTACTCCTTTAGTTATGTGTAGTTGTTTTAGTTGATTGGGTTGATTTGTAATACGCAAATCGTCTACCCATGGTCCGGTTGCATTAACCACATAATGTCCCTTAATACTATAATTTTGTTCGTTTAAAACATCAATTACATTTACTCCGCAAACTTTGTCGTTTTTTTCTATAAAGCCGATTACTTTAGTGTAGTTTAAAGCTGTAGCTCCATACTTTACAGCTGTTTTTATGTTTTCTAGTGTAAGTCTGGAATCGTCTGCAATATACTCTGCATAATATCCTGCCCCTATAAGTTTTTTTGAAGCCAAAAGGGGTTCTAAATTAACTGCTTGTTTAGGAGTAAGCATTTTACGTTTGTCGGCCGATTTTACATTAGCAAGCCAATCGTACATTTTTAATCCTGCAGCAGTTAAGAGTTTTCCGTTATGACCGTTTTTTAAAAGCGGTAATAACATTTTTTCCGGCTGAACCAAATGAGGTGCAATTTTATGTACTACTGCACGCTCTTTACCCACCTCTCTTACTAGTACAAAATTAAATTGCTTTAAATACCGTAATCCACCATGAATAAGTTTGGTAGATTTACTACTGGTGCCAGATGCAAAATCTCCTTTTTCTACTAAGGCAACTTTTAATCCTCTTGAAGCAGCATCTAAGGCAATTCCTGCTCCGGTTATGCCTCCCCCAACTACAACTAAATCAAAAAAAGTATTGCTAAGCTTTTTAACAATATGCGGTCTGTAGGTTGTAGAAAAGGGAATATGTTGCTGCATGTTTAGTGTTTTTTCATAAAAGGTAAACGTTATGCACTAACATAAGTCTGAAGTAGTGGTGTTAAATTCGTATTCTCTTTCTACTTTACAAATTCTTACTTTATACCCTTTATACCACATTCTTTTACCAAGTTCTTGTGCCAAAAGATGTTCTGAATTTGCTTTCCAATTAGCAATATCCTCTATTGTTTGCCAATAACTTACAGTAATACCCAGGTTTTCTCTGGCGCTTTCTACACCTAAAAACCCTTTTTGACTTTGGGCTAAATCAATCATTTTTTTAGCCATTTCGGCATATCCGGACACGTTGCTACTGTATTTTGAAGTAAAAATGACCGCATAATACGGTTTCGTCATAATCTTATAAAATAAAATGTTATTCTTTGTATATAGCTACATTAACATTCCCGTTAACATCAACACTGGCTCTATACATCCCGGCTGTGTTAAACTCCATAGCAATGTTTCCTTTATTGTCTATAGCAATAATTCCGCCATCACCACCTAAAGCAGTAAGCTTATTTTGTATAACTTCTTTAGCAGCTTCATTAAGTGAAACTTGTTTATACTCCATCATAGCAGCAATGTCATAAGCAACAACGCCTCTTATAAAATATTCGCCCCATCCGGTTGATGAAACTGCACATGTTTTATTGTTAGCATATGTTCCTGCACCAATAATAGGAGAATCTCCTACTCTTCCCCAACGCTTATTGGTCATTCCTCCGGTAGAAGTTCCTGCTGCAAGATTTCCTTCCTTATCTAATGCTACACAACCTACAGTGCCAAATTTGCTGTCTTTTATAAAAGAATCATAATTAGAAGTCTGAGCATCATCATGGTCTAACTCAACTGCTTCACGCTGTTTGGCTCTTTCTAGTGCTTTCATTCTGCTTTCTGTGTAAAAATAAGAAGGGTCTACCGTTTCTATTCCGTTTTGTTGTGCAAAAACTTCGGCTCCTTCTCTGGCAAACATCACGTGCTCAGATTTTTCCATTACGGCTCTTGCTAAATTAATAGGGTTTTTAACATTAGTTACACCGGCTACAGCTCCGGCATTAAGTGTTTTACCCTCCATAATAGAGGCATCTAACTCATTTTTACCTTCGTTTGTAAATACAGCTCCTTTGCCGGCATTAAACAACGGAGAGTCTTCTAAAACATTTATGGTTTTCTCTACTGCATCTAAACTGCTGCCCCCATTTTTTAAAATGGTATAACCAACTGTTACAGCCTCTTTTAATTTAGCGGTATATGCTGCTTCCAGTTCCGGAGTCATGTTTTCTTTTAAAATAGTACCCGCACCACCATGAATGGCAATAGCAAAAACAGACTCATTATTTATAACAGAAACATCATTATCTGATATTACTTTTTCTTGTTTTTTACATTGAAAACTTAGTCCGGCAACTAAAAGGAAAGCTAAAATTTTTCGCATTATAATGATATTTAGATAGTTAAATTACATGTAAAGTACACATTTTTTTAAGCGAACACCGAAAAAAAATCAAAATTTTAACATTTTAAATTACACCCTAAACGACATCAACAACAATAATACTTTATCGACAAAATACCTATTAACACGATTAAAAGACTGTAAGAAAACTCTTCATTCTATAATGCGTTTCATCGAATTTATTTTGCACTTAATCGGTGTTTAAGTAGTTTTACATCACCAAATCTTACAAAACCTACTTACTATGACACCTACAAATATAAAAAAGGCATGCCTTATTTTTGCCGCATCTGTTTTCTTTATCTCGTGTAGTAAAGATGTATCAGTTGCTCCAGAAGAACAATTAGCAATCTATGAGGAGATAGATACTACTCAGTATTCTGCCATAGAAAAAGAAATGCTAAAGCTTTTAAACGAACACAGAGCTTCTATTGGTTTACCCGCTTTAAAAACCAGCGCTGTGGCCAGTAAAATTATATACGATCACAATATGTACATGATGGATCAAGGAAAAATTAGCCATGATAATTTTACTGAAAGAGCTAACATGCTTAAAAAAGAAGAAAAAGCACTTAGGGTAGGAGAAAATGTAGCTTCAGGAGATCAAACAGCTAAGGCAGTAGTAGAAGGCTTACTTAACAGTGAGGGTCATAGAAAAAATATAGAAGGGGATTACACTCATATAGGAATTTCAATAACTGTTAGCAAAACCAACAGAATGTATTTTGGACAGTTATTTTACCGAAAATAGCCATAAGCTTAAACTACTTATAAACCCAAACCTACTATGCTATATTCGGTTCCCCCAAATTAAAGTGAGTTCCCCCGAATCTTTACCTACGTACGTTGCATGGTTTCTTAATATGTCTTTTTCTTGTATTTTTACTATAAAATAAGAAAAATGGCTGTTAAGAAACCTTTTAATTTACACACCTGGATACAAGAAAATCGTAATCTGCTTAAACCTCCAGTTAGTAATAAAAACTTATATAACGAGGCAGATGATTATATTGTAATGGTTGTAGGTGGCCCAAACGCTCGTAAAGATTTTCATTACAATGAAACCGAAGAACTCTTTTACCAGTTAGAAGGAAACATTACCGTAGTAATTCAAGAAAATGGAGAACGAAAAGAAATACACTTAGGACCGGGCGATATGTATCTTCATCCAGCCAAAATACCACATTCTCCCGTTCGTTCTGAAGGCTCTGTTGGTTTAGTTATAGAACGTAAAAGAGCCGGAAAAGGTTTTAAAGATGGCCTTTTATGGTATTGTGATGCTTGCAACCATAAATTACATGAGGTTTATTTTGAGCTTCACGACATAGAAAAAGACTTCTTACCACACTTTAAACACTTTTACAACTCAGAAGAATTAAGAACCTGTAACAACTGTGGTACAGTTATGCCAACAGACAGTCGTTTTACAGGTTAGTAAACTGTTGCTCAATCTGTTGTTTTAGGGGGAATTTTGTACCTTCGTGAAAAATTTCACAAACCCTTAAAATTACAACATACAATGTCATTAGTTGCAACAGATTTTGGAATAGAAAAAGCATTGCAAACCTTAGGTGTAAAAACAGTAAACGAAGGTACTTCTACCGGGAGGGATTGGTTTTCTAATGGTGATGAAATTGCTTCATATTCTCCAGTAGATGGCGCCTTAATAGGTAAAGTTAAAACTACTACTAAAGAAGATTACGAAAAAGTTATAGCACGTGCACAAGAAGCATTTAAAACTTGGCGCTTAGTGCCGGCTCCTAAGCGTGGAGAAATAGTAAGACAGTTTGGAGAAAAACTTCGCAAGTATAAAGAACCTCTTGGTAAACTTGTATCTTATGAAATGGGGAAATCGCTTCAAGAAGGTTATGGCGAAGTGCAAGAGATGATTGATATTTGCGATTTCGCAGTAGGTTTATCTAGGCAACTTTACGGTCTTACTATGCACTCAGAACGCCCCGGACACCGCATGTACGAGCAATACCATCCGCTCGGAATTGTAGGTATAATTTCTGCTTTTAATTTCCCTGTTGCTGTTTGGTCTTGGAATACTGCTTTAGCTTGGGTATGTGGTGATGTTTGTGTTTGGAAACCCAGCGAAAAAACTCCACTTTGCGGTATAGCATGCCAAAATATTATAGCCGAAGTTTTAAAAGAAAATAATTTACCCGAAGGTATTTCTTGCCTAATTAATGGCGATTACAAAGTGGGTGAGTTTATGACAACCGACAAGCGTGTACCGTTAATTTCGGCCACTGGTTCTACAAGAATGGGTAAAATAGTAGCTAAAACTGTTGGTGAGCGCTTAGGAAAATCGTTATTAGAGTTAGGTGGTAACAACGCAATTATAGTAACTCCCGATGCCGATTTAAAAATGACCGTTATAGGAGCTGTATTTGGGGCTGTAGGAACTTGCGGTCAGCGCTGTACATCTACCAGAAGATTAATTATTCATGAGTCTATTTACGATCAAGTAAAAAATGCATTGGTAGATGCTTACAAGCAATTAAGAATTGGAAACCCATTAGACGAAAACAACCATGTAGGACCATTAATTGATACGGATGCCGTACGAATGTATAACGAGGCATTAGAAAAAGTGGTTGCAGAAGGTGGTAATATTGTAGTTGAAGGTGGCGTGCTTGAAGGTGACGGTTACGAAAGCGGATGCTATGTTAAGCCTGCAATAGTAGAGGCAGAAAACCATTATGAGATTGTACAACACGAAACCTTCGCTCCTATTTTATACTTACTTAAATACAGTGGAGATGTAGAAAATGCCATAGAAATTCAGAATGATGTGGCACAAGGGTTAAGCTCTGCAATTATGACTAATAATTTACGTGAAGCTGAAAGATTTTTAAGTCATGCCGGAAGCGATTGCGGTATTGCCAACGTAAATATTGGTACAAGTGGTGCTGAAATTGGAGGTGCTTTTGGTGGAGAAAAAGAAACCGGTGGCGGTAGAGAATCCGGCTCTGATGCATGGAAAATTTACATGCGCAGACAAACCAATACAATTAACTACACAACCGAGCTGCCATTAGCACAAGGTATTAAGTTTGATTTATAATTTTTAAGCAATTAATAATTAAAAAGGCTGCAGCATGGCAGCCTTTTTTAATTTCTTCCGTTCTCGTTAGGGTAAAGCTCATGTACCGGTTGGCTTTGCCAAAACCTTTTTGTGGTTACATCTAAAACTGTCAGTGGTCCTTTAAAGGCTGCTCCGGTGTCTATATTCCAAACATTCGCTGCATTGTATGGTTTTGTTTCGCCAATTCTGGTAACTGGTGTATGCCCAATGTATATTTCTTTGTAGTGTTGAAGCCTTTTGGGGTAAAATGCATGATTTTTTGGTAGCTGCTCATTCATTGCTAAAGCCATCTCCCAGAGCGTTCTATCCCAATAAAGCATCTCCGGAAAATATTCATGTGTAACACCATGTAAATTTGTAAACCCTGCATGCACAAAAAGCCTATTTTGGTTATCTAAATAATAGTTAACCAAGTTGTTTTCAAAAAAATATATGTGCTCCTTTTTTTTACTTTCAGATAGTTTACTGTAGGCATCAATTGTAGCTTGACCACCATGCTGTAACCAAAGCGGATTGTTGGTGTTGTTTTTTAACCATTGGTAGCATAAATCATCGTGATTTCCTTTTATAAAAACACAGTTGTGAGTGGCATTTAATGAGATTAAAAAATCTATTACTTCTATAACTTCACTCCATCCATCTACATAATCTCCTAAAAAAATAAGCTTGTCTTCTTTTGTAATGTTTGCTTTATTAAAAACTTGTTGCAGGGCTTTAAATCCTCCGTGAATATCTCCAAATACTAACGTTCTTGCCATATTAATTATACTTTACTTTACGTAAAATTCTTAGTGCTTCTTTTAACGATGCATATGCTTCTGAGTCGTATTCTTTAATAACAGCTCGATGTTTTTCTAGTTTTTCTTTAGCTTCATCAAAACCATTTAAATAACAAATTAAATGGGTAGCCGGCAATGCTTTTAAATCTTTTTCTTCTCTGGACGATAGTTTTATGTTCTTTTTTAATTTTTGCAGTAAAAAGTTGTTAGCGTTATAGATGTGATATAGTGTTTTTTTATCAAATTGAGGCGGATTAAAAAGCATGGTGCTATCTAACTTATACGAACCATTATCATTAAATGTAATGGTAACCGTTTCTAACGGGTAATATTGTTGTTGATCGCCCAATCCAAGCTGAACGTACTCTGTAGTTGTAAAGGACGTTTCATTAAAACTTATAGTTACCTCATCTAGTGCAGAATAAAACAACTTTACTTGCTCGTTGATAAGCTCTATATCTACTCTAGAGTAGTAGGTTTCGTTATTTACCTTTTTGGGAACTCCAGCCCAGCAAACTACAAATTGCTCTTTAAAAACTTTATAGTTAGACTCTAAGTCTTTATGCCGGTTTATTAAAAAATCTACTACCGCATCTAGTGTAAGCTCAATATTATTTTTAGCGCTTTGCTCTATGGCAGCAACAATCTCTGAGTTGGTATCTTTAATTTCTATATCAAAGTTTCTTGGCATACTTATGCTGCCTTCTCTAAAAAAAACCGATCCTCCATAATATTTCCAGATGTTTTTTCTGAGAGAGCAAATCTTGCCGTTAGACCTTATAGTTACCAGCCCAACTACTTTTCCTTCGGGTAAATTTGGAAATGGAATATTCTCATACGATACTTGTGGTGCGTTATCTAAATAAGCGTTAATTAAGTTTTGTATTTTGCTATCATCAAAAAAATCAACACCTATAATTTTATTCTCACCGTCTTCTACTCCTACAACTATATAACTATTATTATTGGGGTTAGAGTTGGCAAGTGCACAAACATGTTTTAAAAACTTAGCTTTCCCTTCTTTTTCGCTAATATTTATGTAACGCTTTTTGTCGTAAAAGCTATTCTCATCGTTATGAGCGAGTAGTTTTTTTACTAACAAGCGTTTATTAATCATGTTTATTACTTTTTGTTATTAGCAGCTAAAAATATGTTAGCATTGTTTAAATAGGTAAGCCCGGGAGTTTTTTGATGTGCTATTCTTTTAGTTCTTAAATAACGATTATAATTAAATGCATCAAAATTCGGTGCATTTTTATTCATGCTATTAATTTTAACTCGTCCTGAAGCATGTATAAATTCCCCATTTCCAATCCACATACCAACATGCACTACTTTCTCTTTGGTAGAGTCTGTTGCTTCTTTCCCAAAAAACAACAAATCTCCGGGTTGTAATTTAGAGAAGTCTTTTTTATCATCTACCAAAATACCGGCATGCACTTGTTGTGATGCGTCTCTTGGAATAATCATTCCGTTTAAAAAATAAATAGTTTTAGTAAATCCGCTACAATCCACTCCTTTAACCGAGGTTCCACCCCATAAATACGGAACCCCCAAAAGTTTTTTAGATGTTTCTATTAAAGTAGCTGTTTCGGGTTTTGCGTTTGCTGCCCAGTCACTATATGGTATTGCTTCTTTTTTTAAAACATATGCTACACGACCATCAGGATATTTAGCTTTATAAAACTTATTGTCTTCAGATTCTAACGCTAAAATACTGCCCGCCACTAAATCTGAAACTACCTGAGAAGATGTATCTGGCTCACTATACGAAAACCCCATTGTTTGCGTGTAAATTATTTTTGGTGTTGCTTGCCATGAAGAAAACTCGTTATTGTTAAGCACGGCAATGCCTCCGTGATCTACCCATGCTATGTAATTATCTGGAGTTTGCACTAAATACCAGTCGCCATCATGTTTAAATATTTTTACTGGAGTCCCTAGTGTAGCTTGCGTAGCAAGCTCTGAAGAGTGCCCCTTATTACTTCTAATATTAGCTACAGAGTTGTTTATAACCCCCTTTTTATATTGCATAGCTGTTTCTGGTAAAACCTCAACACTATCTGTAAAAATTATCCCTTTTTTATTTAATTGTTCTTTAAGTACCCTGTATGCCTCAGATTCTGTTGTACTTCCTTTTAAAAGCACCTTTTTATTTACAGTTTCCGGAGTAATTGCAAACCACGCAACTCTTTTATCCGGCGCATAAATTTGTTGTAGGCTATCTACTATTTTGTTTGTTATATTTAATATGTTGTTATGCTCTTTCTTAGCACAAGAAACACTAAAACTCACAATTATTAAGGTAATTATGTAAAAGCTTAACTTTTTCATTTTACTGGTTTTTATTTACTAAATAACTATTGGCTTGATCTGTTGGGACCACCACTAAATCGGCAATATTTACATGTGGAGGCAATGTGGTCATAAAATAAATTATATTGGCAACATCTTCCGGATTAAGTGCTTTATATCCTTTGTAAACTTGTGCTGCTCTTTCTTTATCTCCTTTAAACCTCACCATGGAGAATTCTGTTTCTACTAACCCCGGATTTACTGCTCCAACTTTAATTCCGTATGTATGTAAATCTATTCGCATAGCTTTGTTTATAGCATCTACGGCATGTTTGGTAGCGCAATACACATTCCCTTTTGGATATACTTCTTTACCTGCAATAGAGCCTACATTTATAATATGCCCACTTTTTTGTTTTACCATTTTTGGCGCTACTGCTTTAGACACGTATAATAACCCTTTTACGTTGCTATTAATCATAGCATCCCAATCATCAATATTAGCTTCATGAAAAGGTTCTAATCCGTGCGCATTTCCGGCATTATTAATTAAAATATCAATGTTAGAAAAGGCTTCGGGTAAGCTGTTTATAGCATTAAATACTTGGCCTTTATCGCCTACATCAAAACATAAAAAATGTACTTTGGTTATAGCGCTTAACTCGTTACTAAGTGATTGTAAACGGCTTTCTCTTCTGCCACAAATAATCAGGTTTGCTTTGTGTTTAGCAAATATTTTGGCTGTAGCTAACCCAATGCCACTGGTTGCTCCGGTTATTAAAACTGTTTTGTTTTTCATTTTTTTGATTTCGTTTATGGAACTTTATGTCCCTGACTGGCAACTAATAGCGAAAACCAATCTTCTGAAGATAATGTTATGTTTTGTGAATGTACAGCATTTTTAATTCTATTAAAATCTGTTGAACCGATTACAGGATGAATTTTTGCAGGATGTTGCAATAGCCAAGCCAACGCAAGTTGATCTGCAGTGGCTTCATATTTAACCATTAAATCTAGCATAACCTGATGAATTCGGGTGGTTTGCTCTGTTTTTTCTCTAAACAATTTCCCTAATGGACTCCAAGCCATTGGTGTAATTTTATGCAACATCATGTAATCTAAAGCCCCATCTAACATAGGCTTGTAATGAGTTATAGAACATTCTATTTGGTTTATAACCACCTCTGTTTTAGAGGCAATTAAGCTGGTTTGTTCCGGTGAGAAATTAGATACTCCAAATTGTAAAATTTTACCCGCCTTTTTTAGTTCAGTTACAGCCTGAGCAATCTCATCCGGATCCATTAACGGACTGGGCCTATGTAATAAAAGTACATCTAAATAATCGGTTTGTAAATTTTTAAGAGAGTTTTCTACAGACCAAGTAATATATTCTTTGCTGTATTCGTAATGCTTAATTTTATTGTCTCTTGAAGGCGCTATATATTGAATTCCGCACTTACTAATTAATTGAATGTTGTCTCTTGCAATCTTACTTTTTTTAAATGCTTCGCCAAACGCTGTTTCGGTAGTGTATCCGCCATAAATATCGGCATGATCAAAAGTAGTTATTCCGGCCGAGGTGCAATGCACAATTAAAGCAGCCATTTGGGTTGTGTTTAAGTGCTTTCCCCAGCTACCCCAACTCATTGTTCCTGCTATTATTCTAGAAAAATTAATTTGTTCTTTCATGCTTCTTTAATCTTTTTAAAAGTAATAAACTTAAAACTTCCTTAAAACCTAATACTAGCAATAACTTTTAACCAATTATTAACAGCAAAAACGCAAATAAATTAATCAATTTGTAATGTTAAAATTAGCTTAGTATATTCAGGCTCTTAAAATTTAGATGCTTATGGAAGAGAATTCTACTATAGATGTTAGTGCAATAAACGAGAAAATACAAAAAGAAAGTGCTTTTATAGATATCCTCACATTAGAAATGAACAAAGTAATTGTGGGGCAAAAGCACATGGTAGAACGATTACTTATTGGACTACTCGGACAAGGGCATATACTGCTTGAAGGGGTTCCTGGATTGGCAAAAACACTTGCCATTAACACCCTTGCAAAAGCTGTACAGGGTTCTTTTAGCAGAATTCAATTTACCCCAGATTTACTTCCTGCCGATGTTATTGGAACACTTATTTACAATGTAAAAGAAAGTGATTTCTCTATAAAAAAAGGGCCCATATTTGCCAATTTTGTGCTTGCAGATGAGATTAACAGAGCTCCTGCTAAAGTGCAATCTGCTTTATTAGAGGCAATGCAAGAAAAGCAAGTTACTATTGGCGATGAAACTTTTATATTAGATAAACCTTTCTTGGTAATGGCTACCCAAAACCCGGTAGAACAAGAAGGCACCTATCCATTGCCCGAAGCCCAAGTAGACCGTTTTATGTTAAAAGCTGTGATAGATTACCCAAAAATGAATGAAGAGCAGCTTATAATAAGGCAAAACCTAAAAGGTGGGTTCCCGGAAATTAAACCGGTAGTTACCTTGCAACAAATCCTGCAAGCACAACAAGCTGTTAGAGAAGTTTATATGGACGAGAAAATAGAGCAATACATTTTAGATATTGTTTTTGCTACTCGTTATCCCGAAAAATATAATCTAGATAATTTAAAACATCTAATTAGTTTTGGCTCTTCGCCAAGAGGAAGTATAAATCTTGCTACTGCTGCTAAATGCTATGCCTTTATTAAACGTAGAGGTTATGTAATACCAGAAGATGTTAGAGCTGTTGTACATGATGTTTTACGCCACAGAATTGGTGTTACTTACGAAGCAGAAGCAGAAAATGTCACTTCAGAAGACATCATAAATACCATCATCAATCAAATAGAAGTACCATAGTATTCCGGAGTTGGTTATACTAATACTTACTCCCAACAACCAACCGTAAAATGCAATTCTTAAAAATTGCTTGTCGCACGATGGATACAAAAGAGCTATTAAAAAAAGTACGTAAAATTGAGATTAAAACCAGAAGGCTGTCTGATCACGTCTTTGGAGGAGAATACCATTCTACCTTTAAAGGCCGAGGGATGACCTTTAGTGAGGTGAGACAATACCAATACGGTGATGATGTTAGAAATATAGATTGGAACGTAACTGCCCGATACAACGAGCCTTATATTAAAGTTTTTGAAGAGGAGCGTGAGCTAACCCTAATGTTAATGGCAGATGTAAGTGGCTCGGCTTTTTTTGGTACACAAGAGCAGTTTAAAAAAAATATTATCACAGAAATATCGGCTACATTAGCTTTCTCGGCGCTTCAGAATAACGATAAAGTAGGGCTTATTTTATTTTCTGATGAAGTAGAGCTCTTTATCCCTCCCAAAAAAGGAAAATCGCACGTTCTCAGAATCATCCGAGAATTAATAGAATTTGAGCCTAAACACACTAAAACTAATATTTCCGAAGCGCTTAAATACCTTTCTAATGTTTTAAAAAAGAAAGCCATTGTTTTTGTGCTTTCAGATTTTATGACAGATAATTACGAGCAAACATTAAAACTGGTTGCAAAAAAACACGATGTAACCGGAATTAGAATTTTTGATAAAAGAGAAGAAAGTATTCCTAATATAGGCTTAGTTCAGTTTTTTGATAATGAAACGCAAGAATATATTTGGGTTAATACACAATCTAAAAACGTTAGAAAAAAATACGAACTGCATTACAAAAAGCAGGTTGATTATTTTTTAAATGCCTTTAAAAAAAGCGGCGCAGGGATTATAGAAAATTGTGTAGATGAGAGCTATGTAAAAAAACTTTTAGGTTATTTTAAACAACGTGCATGAGTATGAGAGGTGTTTTTTTTACATACTTTAAACAGTGTATTCTGTTAATATGCTTTATTGCCATTACAAAAGGCTATGCGCAAGAAGTAAAAGCAGTAGTAGATACTTCGCAAATTAAAATTGGAGAAAAAATAACCTATACGCTTACTGTAAAAACAGACTCTGCAAGCCAAGTTATTTTGCCCGAAGGACAAACCTTTTTACCGCTTGAAGTAATAGAAGAATCTGCCCCAGATACTATTATCTCTCAAGCTAAACTCACATACATTAAAAAATATGGTTTAACACAATTTGATTCGGGAACTTATACACTCCCAAAACAACGTGTTTTAATAAACAACAAAAACTGGTTTACAGACTCTATTTCCATAAAAGTTTTAAATGTCCCGGTAGATACTACCAAGCAAAAACTATACGATATTAAACCTATTGTTGCGGTGCAAAAATCGTATTCGGGGCTCTTAAAACAGCTTTTAATTTGGTTTTTAGTATTGCTTGCTGTTGGGGCATTGGTTTATTGGTTTGTTTTTAGAAAAAAGCCTTTAACAGAGGAAGAAAAAATTGCCCAGCTACCACCATATGAGCGTGCTTTACAAGAGCTTGAAAATCTTGAGCATTCAAAATACCTCATCCAATCAGAATACAAAACATATTATTCACAACTAACCAATATTGTTAGACGCTATTTAGAAGACGAAGTACACATTGCTGCCTTAGAAAGCACTACTCAGCAATTAATAGACAGGTTGCAATTACTTAAAGAGTCTGGTGAGCTTTCATTAGACGATCAAACTATCATACAATTTAAAAAAGTATTAGAAACAGCTGATTTAGTAAAGTTTGCCAAGTCTGAACCTGATACCAAAACAGCTGAAAACGACAAAACAACTATTCAAAATATTATTGTTAAAACAAAAGAAGCCCTCCCGGAACCAAGCGAAGAAGAGCTGCTTGAAGAAGAAGCTTATAAAGAAGCATTACGTAAAGCCCAAAAAAGAAAGAAAATAAAATTTGCTTTACTAACTGCTGCTGCTGTTTTACTTGTTTCTGCCGGAGTGGCAATTGCAGTTTTTGGAGGCAAAACAGTTAAAGATACTGTGTTTAGACATCCGAGTAAAGTTTTACTAAACAAAGACTGGGTTGCCAGTGATTATGGTTACCCACCAGTTTTTATAGAAACCCCGCAAGTACTTGTTAGAGGTAAATTAAACAACCCCAAAAAAGAAAACGAACTTTCCTCTTTTGCAGTATTTAACTATGCTCATTCTAAAAACATTATTCAGGTTACCGTAAAATCATTATTGTTTAAAACTCAAGACCAGGATGCCCCTTTTGAAAACGAAATAAATTTTGCATTACAACAACTTTCAGAACAAGGCGCAAAAAACCTATTAACCAAACAAGAAGAGTTTACCTCTAAAAGCGGTATAAAAGGCATTAAAACTTATGGTTCGGGTAGCTTTAAAAAACCATCAAAAGAGCAATGGCAAAGAGGGAAATATGCTATTGTAACTTTTGGAGGTAAAGGTTTTATACAACAAATTATTGTTGTTTGGCCAGATAATGATGAGTATGCTGATAAAATTGCAGATAGAATTTTAGAATCTATAGATGTTAAAACAGAAATTTAATTATGCTAGGTAACGTACAATTTGCTAATCCAGAGTTCTTTTGGCTGCTGTTAACTATCCCGGCAGCCCTGGCTTGGTATGTTTTAAAACGTTACAAACAAACAGCCTCTGTACATATATCTAACACAAAAGGTTTTAAAGAAAACAAGCTAATAACATTTTGCAAACATGCTTTGTTTGCTTTAAGAATGTTTGCTTTGGCAGCTATTATTACAGCAATGGCAAGGCCTCAAACTCAAGAGGTATCTACCCGAACTAAAACTACCAGAGGAATAGATATTATTATGGCTATAGATGTTAGTTCGAGTATGCTGGCTAAAGATTTAAAGCCCAACAGACTAACTGCTCTAAAAAATGTAGCCTCAGAGTTTATTAAAGGAAGACCAAACGATAGAATTGGACTCGTTGTATATGCCGGAGAAAGCTTTACAAAAACACCCATTACCAGCGATAAAACCATTGTATTAAATTCTTTAGAAGAAATAACCTTTGGACAGTTAGAAGATGGCACTGCTATTGGTATGGGCTTGGCAACTGCTGTAAACCGTATAAAAGAAAGTAAAGCAAAAAGTAAAGTAATTATTTTACTAACAGATGGTGTAAACAACAGTGGTTTTATAGAGCCTTCTACAGCTGCAGAATTGGCTGTAGAGTTTGGTATTAAAACTTACACTATTGGTATTGGCACAAACGGCAATGCATTAACTCCGGTAGCATATAACCCTGATGGTAGTTTTAGATATGGGTACAGACCGGTAGAAATAGACGAAGACCTTTTAAAAAACATAGCTCAAAAAACCGGCGGAAAATACTATAGAGCCACTAACAACAAGAAACTAGAAGAAATTTATAATGAAATTAACAAACTAGAAAAAACCGAAATAGAAGAATTTAAGTATTATAATTACGACGAAAAATTTAGACCCTTGGCCTTATTTGCTTTTGGGTTACTGTTTTTAGAATGGCTTTTGCGTGTAACTGTATTTAGAAGTTTTATTTAAAAAAAACAATGTATCAACTAGAGCAAACATCATACTTTTATTTACTCTCAATAATCCCCTTGATTATTGTGGGATACATTGTATTGCAGCTATGGAAAAAGCGAGCACAAAAAAAGTTCGCATCAGAAACCATGCTTAAAAAGCTAATCCCTAACAGATCACCAAATAAAAGTGTTATAAAACTGCTGTTACTTTGTTTAGCTTTTGCTTCTTTAGCTATTGCTTTGGTAAACCCTAAAATTGGAACAAAATTAGAAACTGTAAAACGCGAAGGAGTAGATATTGTTTTTGCAGTAGATGTTTCTAAAAGTATGTTAGCCGAAGATATAGCTCCGAACAGATTAGAAAAAGCTAAACGCATTGTATCTGAAATTATAAATAACCTTGCCAGCGATAGAATTGGAATTATAGCATACGCCGGACAAGCTTTCCCGCAACTACCAATTACAACAGACTTTGCTGCTGCTAAAATGTTTTTAGCAAGCATGAATACAAATATGCTGTCTTCTCAGGGGACTGCCATAGACAGTGCTATTGAGTTAGCCAAAACGTATTACAATGATCAAGATCAGACCAATAGGGTGCTTATAATAGTTTCTGACGGAGAAGACCACTCTGATAGAGCAGTTGAAGCTGTTGAAGATGCAGTAGACGAAGGAATAAAAGTTTTCACTATTGGTATTGGTACAACAAAAGGTGCTCCAATTCCTGAAAAAAGAAACGGTATTATTGAGACTTACAAAAAAGATTCGGATGGCGAGGTAGTTATCACTAAACTTAATGAAAGTATATTAAAAGAGATTGCTACAAACGGAAATGGTGCTTATATAAATGGAAGCAACACTGAAGATGCGGTAAATTTTGTAGCAGAGACGCTTTTAAAAATGGATAAAAAAGAGTTCGAGGCTAAACAATTTGCAGATTATAAAGACCAATTTCAGTGGTTTTTAGGTGCTGCATTATTCTTTTTATTGTTAGATGTTTTTGTTTTAGAACGCAAAACAGCTTGGTTACAAAGGCTAAACTTATTTAACGAAAAACAGGCATGAAAAAACAATTAATCATACTAAGCCTTTTATGTTGTTTAATAAACAGCTTTCTCTTTGCACAAGAAAGCAAAGAAAACCGTAAAGCTGTAAAAAAATCAAACGAGTTAACTTTTCAAGCAAATAAAGCTTATACAGATAACAATAAAATTCAGGCAGAAGCAACGTACCGTAAGGCAATTGCAACTAATCAAAAAAATACAATAGCGCGTTACAATTTAGGTAATACCTTATACGAAGACCAAAAATATTATGAAGCCTTTGCTAAGTACAAACAAGCAGCAGAAATAGCAGAAGGCAAAACACAAAAGCATAAAGCCTATCATAACATGGGGAATGTTTTTATGCAAAATAAAGAATATGATAAAGCCGTAGAAGCCTATAAGGAAGCTTTACGAAATAATCCTGAAGACGATGAAACACGTTATAACTTAGCTTTAGCTAAAGAGTTTTTAAAAAAGCAACAACAAGAACAGCAACAAAACAACGATCAGGATCAAAACAACAACGATAACAAAGACCAAAAAGATAAAAAGGACGGCGAAGGAGAAAACAACAATCAAAACCAGCAAGGAGATAATAAAGAAGATAAAGAAAACGAAAACAACAATAAAGAAGACAAAGGAGATCAAGAAAATAAAGACCATCAACAAAATAATAACCAAAATAACCAACAAGACAAAAAAGAAGAAAACAAACAGCAGCAACCAAGAAAAAGTCAGCTTTCACCTCAGCAAATAAAAGCGTTGCTAAAAGCTATGAGCAACGAAGAAAAGAAAGTTCAAGAAAAGCTTAATGCTAAAAAAGTAAAAGGAGCAAAAGTAAAAACAGAAAAAGATTGGTAACTTAAAAAGCTATTTTAGAATTAAACTAAAGCCATGAAACGCACTGTAATTCTCATAACAATATTTTTTACAACCCTATTGGCATATGCCCAAGAAGAAACGGTTTACTTTGAAGCCAAGGTAAGTAAAAACACATTGGGAGTTAATGAGCGTTTACGTGTAGATTTTGTAATGAACAAAGACGGAGATAATTTTACACCTCCTTCTTTTTCGGGCTTTAGAGTTGTAGGAGGCCCAAACCAAATGGTTAGTCATTCGTGGGAAAATGGCAAACGTTCATTTACTAAAACCTACTCCTATTTTTTAGCTCCCCTACAAAAAGGAACTTTTACTATAGAACAAGCTGTAATAAAAATTGATGGCAAATCGTATAAAACTACTCCCATTAAAATTAACGTTACTGATGCCGTTGATACTCCTGATGGTGACCCGAACTCTGATGCTATCCTAAAAGACAATTTACATTTAGTAGCCGAAGTTTCTAATGCCAACCCATACTTAAACCAAGCTATTAGTGTAGTTTACAAACTTTACTTTAGCTACAATGTTAATATTAATGATTTCAGACCAATAGACAACCCTACTTATAATAATTTTTGGAGTCAAGATATAGATATAAAGAGGTTACAAATTGAAAACGGCACCTACAAAGGAAAACCCTATCGTTTTGTTACTTTAAAACAAGTTGTTTTATACCCGCAAAAAGCAGGCGCATTAACTATAGAGCCCTTAGTGCTTGATGTTGAGGTAGAAGTGCCTACCAACCGAAGAGACTTTTTTGGAGGCAGAATAATGGCGAGAGCAAATAAAATTGTATCGGCAGGCAAAAAAACAATCACGGTAAAACCATTACCCGAAAAAGGAAAACCTGATAATTTTACCGGAGCAGTAGGCGATTTTACTCTTCGTGTAACTACCAACAAAGATGCCTTAAAAGCTTCAGAGTCTTTGCAAGCCAAAGTAGAGATTTCCGGAAAAGGAAACTTAAAACTTTTTGAGATGCCTAAAATAGCACTTCCGGGTTCATTAGAGGTTTACGAGCCAGAGTTTAATCAATCAATATCAACCAATTTATCCGGAATGCAAGGTAAAGTTTGGGACAGCTACACCATTGTACCACAGTATAAGGGTAAATATCCTATACCAAGTATTTCTTTTTCGTATTTTGATCCTAAATCTGAAACATATAAAACACTCAATTCAGACGAAATAATTTTAGACGTGTTCGAGGGGCCAACAGCCGGAACAGCAACCCCTTCATCTCCAAACACATCTTTTAAGCAACCGGTTATTGCCGGTAAGCAATTTAAATTCTTAAAACTAAAACCAAAGTTAGAGCCTATTAATAAAGAATCCTTTTTTGGTTCTACATTGTATTACGCATTATTGTTAGGCCCGTTAGTTTTACTTCCAATAGTATTTTTAGTGAGTAAAAAGAGGAAAGAAATTGAACGCGATGTGGAAGGCAATAAGCGCAGAAAAGCTAATAAATTGGCAAAAAAATACCTGTCTAAAGCAAAAAAAGAACTGGGTAACAAAGAAGCTTTTTATGTAGCGTTAGAAAAAGCATTGCACAACTATTTAAAGGCAAAGTTACATATAGAAACATCAGACTTTACCAAAGAAAAAATTGAAACACTTTTAACAGAAAATAAAGTAGATGAAAAAGCAGTAAACGAGTTTATAGCTTTGTTAACAAGTTGTGAGGTTGCCAGATATACCCCAAGCTCTAATGTGGCTATGCAGCAAGATTACCAGAAAGCTGCCCACGTAATATCATTAATAGATAAACACATTTAGCCATGAGAAAAATGCTACTGTTTATACTTGTTGTTTTTTCGGTTACAACATGGGCTCAAAACAAAAATAATGAGCTTTTTAATGAGGCAACAAAATATTACAATAAAGGAGAATACAATAAAGCAATAGAAAATTACCAATCCATACTGCAAAGTGGTGAGCATTCTGCTGCACTATACTACAATTTAGCAAATGCTCATTATAAGTTAAACAATATTGCTTGGAGTATTTATTATTATGAAAAAGCATTGCAATTAAACCCAACTGATTCGGATATTAAAAACAATTTGTCTTTTGCTAAAAACATGACTGTAGATGTTATAAACCCTATGCCGGAATCTGTTTTTAGCAAGCTTAGAAAACAAACCGTTGGATTGTTTAACTACGAACAATGGGCCATTGTTAGCATAGTTTTTATAATGCTATTTGTAGCTGTTTTTTTAACTTATTATTTTTCTGCAAACTCAAAGGTTAAACGATTAACTTTTGCAACCAGTTTTATATTATTATTTTTTGGAGTGATAAGTGTGCTTTTTGCTTTTTTACAGCAAACCAAACAACAGCAAACACGCTATGCTATAATTTTTGCAAAAGAAACCATAGTTAAAACAGAGCCTAATTACAATAGCTCCGATGCTTTTAAGTTACACGAAGGAACAAAAGTTTTAGTTGAAGAGCAGTTAGAAGGATGGAAAAAAATTGAGTTAGCAGATGGTAAAGAGGGTTGGATTTTAGAGGAAGACCTTAAAGAGTTATAGATTTATTGATTTGTTATCTTTACTTTGTTTTTAACATAGTATATTTGTTAGCCTTAACACAAAAAAATTTATGCACAGAAAACATACGGCAGTTTTTTTTGCTTTAATTTTTTCGTTTTTTTTGATTACGCCTGTTGTGGTTTCAGTAGTCGAAAAGAACTTTGATGTTTCTGTGTTTTTTAATATTAGCGAAGAAGAAAGTAAAGAAAACGAAACCAACACCAATTTAAAAATAACCTTTGTTTCTCCGCAAAAATATATTTCTTCTTTCTTTTTAGACGAGTTTACACTTTTACCACAATTTACCAGTAAAAACTACTACGAGTTCTGCGTAGAAAACATCTCTCCTCCTCCCGAATATTGTTAAACAACCTATGTTTAAAAATGCAGTTATAGCTGCTTAATTCTTTTATCACTTTAAATTAATTGTTTAACAACAACTTGTTTTTATGAAAAATTTATTTTCTAATATTAAGGGAGATGCATTTGGAGGTATTACGGCCGGTATTGTTGCGTTACCATTAGCACTAGCATTCGGGGTTTCGTCTGGATTAGGGCCAACTGCCGGTTTATACGGAGCTATTTTCTTAAGCTTCTTTGCTGCCCTTTTTGGAGGTACTAACACACAAATTTCTGGTCCGACAGCTCCTATGACGGCTGTAAGTATGGTAATTATTGCCACCTTGGTTGCAGCAAATGATGGCGATGTAGAAAAAGCTCTTCCGGCTATTTTAACAGTATTCTTATTAGCCGGACTAATGCAAATAGGTTTAGGAATTATTGGCTTAGGAAAATACATTAAATACATTCCTTATCCGGTAGTATCTGGGTTCATGACGGCTATTGGAGTAATTATTTTAGTAACACAAATTTTACCTGCAATAGGATACTACCCAAAAGAAGATCAGGAATACGTAAACCAATTTAAACCACAAGCCGAAGAGATTATTTTAGAAAACATTCTAAAAGAAGAAGCCGGCGAAGGAATTTTGGTTTTAGAAGACTTTAAAGAAACCATAAACAGAGCCGAAAAAATAACACAAGAAGACATTTTAAAAGAGTCTAAAACATTGGCAGCCAATAATGCCTCTGGTGTTATAGGAACACTTAAAATTTTACCAAGAGCGCTGCAACATATTAATTGGTTAGAACTTGCTCTTGCTTTAGCTACAATTATTATTATTTACGGTTTTAAACGAATTACAACTGCTGTACCAAGTACTTTAGTAGCTTTAATTGTAGTTTCTGGTGCTGCAGTAGCATTAGGGTTAGAATATGAGCCTATAGAACAAATTCCGAGTGGTTTTCCGGTGCCTAAAACCGAAATTTTTACGAATTTTAGTTTAGGTAGCGTTACCCCTTATATATTTACTGCGCTAACATTGGCATTACTTGGTGCAATAGACTCACTTTTAACCAGTGTAGTGGCAGACAATATGACCAAAACCAAGCACAAGCCAAATAAAGAGCTTGTTGGGCAAGGTATAGGTAATAGTATAGCTGCTTTGTTTGGTGGTATTCCTGGCGCCGGTGCTACTATACGTACCGTTGTAAATATTAAATCTGGAGGTAAAACCAGACTTTCAGGAATGATCGCCGGATTAATGCTCCTTATAATTTTATTAGCTCTTGGTCCGATTGCTTCTAGAATTCCTGCTGCTGTATTGGCAGGTATCTTAATTACCGTTGGTATTGGAGTAATGGATTACAAAGGACTAAAAGCCATCCCAAGTATGCCAAAAGACATCAACTTAGGACCAATTAAATTAAGTTCTGAAGTAATGATAATGCTAACCGTACTGGTATTGGCAAGCGTTTGGAACTTAGTTAATGCCGTTGGTGTTGGTTTAGTTATTGCTTCATTAATTTTTATGAAGCGAATAGGAGACTTAACAGCAGAGCGTTCTGATGTTAAACCATTGGCAAAAGAAAGAGCTTGGGCAGACGAAAAAGACTTCCCGGAGCATCTAAAAGAGTCTGTATTTATAAAACATATAAAAGGTCCTTTATTTTTTGGTTCTACAAGCGACTTCCAGCAATTAGCAGCACAAATCCCGCCTTCAGCCTCTATGGTTGTTATTAGATTGGGCAGAATGCAATACATGGATCAATCAGGATTGTATGCAATGGAAGATGTATTGCTTGAACTCCAGAAGCACAATATTACTGTTTTATTTGTTGGATTAATGAAACAGCCACGCTATATGATGGAACGAATAGATATTATTCCTGATTTGGTTCCTGAAGAGCATATATTTAAAACATTCAATGAATGTACAAAATGGATTAAAGAACATGTTAACGGAAAAAAATAAATTAAAATTATGGCACACATAGACAAAGCATTAGACAAAGCGGTTCAAGATACATTAACACCCGATACAGTTTTACAAGATCTGTTAAATGGTAATCAGCGCTTTGTAAATAATCAGACTAATACTAAAGATAATTTAGCCTTAGTTAAGCAAACCACAGGCGGACAGTTTCCTAAAGCGGTAATTTTATCGTGTATAGATTCTCGTGTTCCTGTAGAAACTATTTTTGATCAAGCTATCGGCGATGTATTTGTTGCCAGAGTAGCCGGAAATTTTGAAAATACCGATATTCTGGGTAGCATGGAGTACTCTTGCAAAGTAGCAGGAAGTAAATTAGTATTGGTTTTAGGACACGAAGCTTGTGGTGCAGTAAAAGCTGCATGCGATGGAGTTGAGTTAGGTAATATTACAGCTATGCTAGATAACATTGTTCCGGCTGTAAAAAAATCTGCCGAAGAAGTAGATGGTGAAACCAACTCTTCTAACCCGGAGTTTGTAAACAAAACCATAGAAAACAATGTTAAGCTTACTATGGAAAGAATCCGTCAAAAAAGCCCAATTCTAAAAGAAATGGAAGACAATGGAGAAATTAAAATTGTAGGCGGAGTGTATAGCTTAACCACCGGTAAAGTTACAATGTTATAAGTGTTAACTTTTTTACAAAAAAAGGGGCTTTAAAAAGCCCCTTTTTTTATGGTTTAATTTTATTTATAACCTCTTTAACTTGCTCTTTAAACGCTAAAACAGATGCCGGTTGGTCTGGCGTATTAAAATTATCTATAAAAACTTTTGTTGTTATATTGCCTTTGGTTATTTCTAAATAAAGTCCTCCTTGATCTGTACAATCAGGACAGCCGTAAACTTTACCTGGCTTGGCTTTAACCAAGTCCGTTGGTACAGCGCTCAAAAGTGCAAATGCATTGTTAAAAGCTGTATTAGAAAGTGTGTCTGTAGCCTTAAACGTGTAGTTTTGGGTTAAATAAGTTTCGTCTCCATCTATTTCTAATTGGGTTTTAGTAAGCTTAAACGGCACAAAACATTGCTCCACACAAAACCCATAATAGTGTCCGAAAACCAAACTATCTACCGTAGTTTTTTTAGTGCTATTTGTGTTAGTACAGCTTAAGCAAATTAAAACAACGCAAACAAAAATCAATTTCCTCATCATCTAGTTTTATCAATATATATAGTATAAAAAAGTATTATAATTCTTGTGTGTTGGGCGCTTCTTTTAAAACTAAGCTAAACACATAAGCACCAATGTCTTTAACCGGCTCGTATAAAACAGATTTATCTAATGTTTCTTGATTTATAAAGCTAATTGAATGATTGGTACGTGCAAAAAACACAAGAATTGCTCCTAAAACAACAGCAAATTTTAACGCTCCAAAAGCTGCTCCTGCTAATTTGTTTAGCACACCCAACATAGCAAAATCGGCTATTTTAGTTAGCAATTTTCCAGCAAAGCTTACTGCAACCACTATAGCAATAAATGTAATAGCAAAGGCTGCTAAGTTTATATAGCTTTCACTCCAATCTACTCGATTGCTTAAATAATTTCCCGCAACATACGAAAAGTGTATAGCGCCATATATTCCGGCTATTAAGGCAACTAAAGATGCAACCTCAATAAAAAGACCTTTAGAAAATCCTCTAATCAATCCAAATAAAATTAACCCGCCTAAAAGTATGTCTATATAATTCATTTTAGCTAATAGATATTTATCAAATATAAGTAACAAAAAGTACTTTAAGTTAGCTTTCTGTTTTTAGTGTTTATTACCTTTGCAAGTATAACTTATGATTAGAGACGAAAGCTTAAAATACCGTTGGGAACTACTTGTTAAACGCCTTTCTGAACAGTTTTCTGATGGCGATCCGTTAGACTTAGATGCGATTATTTATTTAATTGGCGTTCAAGAATTAGGGCAAGTGCATAGAACTTTTAAAAAAGATGAAAAAGTAAACTTAATGCACATTGCCATTTGCAGATTATTAGAGCCATATGGCTACTATGAGTTTGATTTTTTTGATGCAGACGGGTGGCCTCACTATAAGTTGAAAGAGCCGTTACCACCTTTAAAACCGGGAGAACAATCGCTTTTAATGAAAGAAGCTATTGTACAGTATTTCTTAGAAAAAGAGTTTATTGAGTAAGCTAAAAACATTAAATTTGCGCCCTAATTGAATTTTGCGGGATGATAGACACTATTAAGGAGCATATTGCTAAAGTAGAAGCCTTTACAGCAAATACCAAAGAGGCTGTAGAAGCTTTTAGAATAGAATATTTAGGCAAAAAAGGAATCTTAAACGGTTTCTTTGCCGAGTTTAAAAATGTTCCGAACGAGCAAAAAAAAGCTTACGGTCAAGCTATAAACCAATTAAAAGCGGCTGCTACTGCTAAAGTTAATGAACTTAAAGAAGCTTTAGAAAGCCAAGCCGAAGAGAAAGGAATTTATGGTGATTTAACCCGTCCCGGAGAACCCATCTCTTTAGGGGCCAGACACCCAATTACCATTGTAAAAAACAGAATAATTGAAATCTTTTCTCGTATTGGCTTTAACGTGAGTGAAGGACCTGAAATTGAAGACGATTGGCATAACTTTACAGCTTTAAACTTACCGGAGCATCATCCTGCTCGCGATATGCAAGACACCTTTTTTATTCAAACCAATCCGGATGTTTTATTACGTACGCATACCTCTACCGTTCAGGTGCGTTATATGGAAAACAACAAACCGCCAATTAGAACAATTTCTCCCGGTAGAGTGTACCGCAATGAAGCTATTTCTGCCAGATCGCACTGTTTCTTCCATCAGGTAGAAGGATTATATGTAGATAAAGATGTGAGTTTTGCAGACCTAAAGCAAACCTTACAATACTTTACTACAGAGATGTTTGGTAAATCTAAAATACGTTTACGCCCATCGTACTTTCCTTTTACAGAGCCAAGTGCAGAAGTTGATGTATACTGGGGATTAGAAACTGAAACAGACTACCGAATGACCAAAGGAACCGGTTGGTTAGAAATTATGGGGTGTGGCATGGTAGACCCAAATGTGTTAGCTAATTGCGGAATTGATCCTAAAGAATACTCCGGGTTTGCTTTTGGTATGGGTATAGACAGAATTGCGCTATTACTATATCAAATTTCTGATATTAGAATGCTTAGTGAAAACGATGTGCGCTTTTTAGAGCAATTTAAAAGTGCCTTATAATTTTTGCTAAGAAGGCTCGCTCTCTAACTCTAAAATTGTAAGAAGAAGGTGAGAAAAGATATAGAAATTCCGGTTATTAAAGATGTTCATGTAGCCATTGTTCATGAGTGGAATGAAGACTTTTTATCTAAAGACTGGAATGCTTACATAATTAACAACCGCTCTACTGCCGTAGAAACCGTTTTAATAGTTTCTAAAGGATATAACGAACAAAAAATAACTCTACCATGAGGCATAGCTTAAAGGTTTTACCGGCTAAAAGCTATGCTAAAATAGAACTCATTCAAGAAGAAGTACTTAAACTAGAAAATGAGTTTTATGTTACTTTTTTTGCTGATAATAAACTATACGAAAGACGATTTATTTTCCCTAAACACTCTGTAAACGAGCGCAACTTTCAAGAGTTACCGGTAATGAACATAGATGGCGTTTTAGGAAAATAGTTTACCGTAAACCATAGCCCTTAGCTGCCCACCAAGGATGCACATCAATCACTAACCTTCCGGCTTTTACCATTGGGTCTAAATTAGCTAAACTGTCTGCCATTTCTATAGTGGGAACATTGTAAATAGTAATTCCTCTAATCTCGCCGTCATCTCCAAACGGGCCAGAAATATCTGCATACCCCTCTTCGTACATTCTGCTTAAATGTGCTAAGTGAAGCTGTTGCAAGCTATCTGTTTCTGCTTTATTTTGATTTCTGTTAGGTCCGGATTTTAAAAAAACTATAAAATATTGCTGCATTAAAATAGTGTCTTTAGTTTTTTCATCTACATAATCAAAAATTTGGTAACCTTTAGCTACTAACTCCTCTTTTAATGCCTTTACAGATTGCTTTTTTTGTACGGTATTATTCTGATTGTTCTCTTGGTTAGCATGATTATCTTTACACGAAATCACAAAAACAAACAATACAATTACTAAAAATATTTTTTTCATGTTACCACTTTTTAAAAGGATGTTTACTTAATTGTGAGTTATAATATTTTACGTTTCCGGTTACTTCTTCTCCCAGCCAATCAGGCTTAGGAAAATGTTCGTTTTCAGATTGCAACTCAATTTCTGCAATAACAAGTCCTTCATTATCACCATAAAATTCATCAACCTCAAAAGTATAATTATTTACAGGCACTATAAATCTGTTTTTTTTAATTACACCGGGTTCACATAATTTTAATAGTTGCAAAGCCTCTTGTTTTGGTATTTGCTTTTCCCATTCAAACCTGATTAACCCGTTGTTATCTGATTTTCCTTTAATTGTTAAAAAGGCTTGATTATCAGTAACTCTAACTCTAACTGTCCTCTCCGGATGCGAGTTTAAAAACCCCTGAATAATCTCAAACTTTTCTTTTGCCAGCTCTTTATAAGTGTTGTTTTTTACTAAAAACTTACGTTCAATCTCTAACATGTTTAATACATTTTAGCCAAATCAAACAACGTATGATTTTCGTAACATCCGGATTTATACTCATTATTTGCTAAAACCATCATAGCTTTCGCAATTGTTATTGGATGTATAGCACGGTATTTTTTTAACGGTCCAAACATAAGAGGATTAAGCAATTTCATTAACTGCTTAAAAAACCATTCTCCGGGTCTCTTTTCTTTTCTGCTGCCGGCTATTAAAGACGGCCTAACAATATATGTATTAGGTATGTTTTGTTGTAAAACGGCTTTTTCCATTTTTCCTTTGGTTCTGTTGTAAAAAATACGGCTGTTAGAATTTGCTCCAAGTGCAGAGATAACCACAAGCGTACTAATGTTATTTTTGGCTGCTAGCTTAGCTGCCTGATAAGGAATACCATAATCTATTTGTTCGTATAACACTTTATCGGGTGTTTTAGCTGCTGTTGTTCCAATACAACAATATACCTCATCTGCTATAAATTTTGAACTTTCTTCTTCTAGTTTAAACAGATTAACCTGATGTTCTTTAAGTTTTTTATGATTAATTCCAGACGGACGCCTGGTAAAAATAATAACAGATTTGTACAGCGGGTTTTTTAATAATAGAGCAACCAATTCTTTACCCGTTACTCCCGTAGCACCTAAAACTATTGCTGTTTTTTGCATGCAACTAAATTACACTAATTTTGAATAATGGCACTTAAAGGTCCTTTTAGAAAAATTATACATGTAGACATGGATGCCTTTTATGCTTCGGTAGAGCTGTTAGATAACCCCGAGCTTAAAGGTAAGCCCTTGGCTGTTGGTGGAGGCGAAAAAAGAGGCGTTGTAAGTGCAGCAAGCTACGAAGCCAGAAAATATGGTGTTAAGAGTGCTATGAGTGGTTTTTTAGCTAAAAAAAAGTGCCCCGATTTAATTTTTGTAAAACCACGTTTTGACCGCTATAAAGAGGTTTCAAAGCAAATTCGGTCTATTTTTTATGATTATACCGATTTGGTAGAACCACTCTCTTTAGATGAAGCCTATTTAGATGTTACCGAAAACAAAAAAGGTAATCCAAGTGCAACGCTAATAGCTAAAGAAATTAGGGATAGAATTTTATGTGAAACAGGATTAACTGCTTCTGCAGGAGTATCTATTAATAAGTTTATTGCTAAAGTTGCAAGCGATTATAATAAGCCTAACGGACAAAAAACAGTGCCACCCGAAGAGGTTGAAGCATTTTTAGAAAATTTAGAGATTATTAAGTTTTACGGTATTGGTAAAGTAACGGCAGAACGAATGTATAAGCTGGGTATTTTTACCGGTAAAGATCTTAAGCAAAACCCTTTAGAGTATTTACAACAGCATTTTGGTAAAAGTGGCACGTACTATTACCATGTTGTAAGAGGAATACACAACAGCCCTGTTAAACCCTATAGAATACCAAAATCTGTTGGGGCAGAACGCACTTTTTTTGAAAACCTTAGTAGTGAAGTTTTTATGTTAGAAAAGCTCACCAATATTGCTGCTGAGCTTGAAAGGCGATTAAAAAAGAGCACTATTGCAGGTAAAACTGTTACGCTAAAAATTAAGTATAGCGATTTTACTTTAAAAACCCGAAGCAAAACATTACCGTATTTTATAGCCGATAAAAGTTTAATTTTAGAAACTGCTAAAGAGCTTCTATATCAAGAAAAATTGCAAAATTCGGTTAGGCTTTTGGGTATTTCGTTAAGTAATTTAAATACCCAACATTTAAAAAAGAACACAAAAAAAACTGTAAGTGTACAGTTAAAGTTTGATTTTTAATTTGATTTGCGTTAGTGATTGAAGCGACATCCTTTTGCAAGCAAAAGATACAGCGTAAAGCACGGCGGGTTTTGTTAACACAAAACCCGCAACGCCCTAAGTGTTTTTAATGATTAAACCGGACAGCTTGTTATTTCTGTAACACGTAGTGTGTTTACCATTCCTTTTTCTTTTATAGGCATAGCAGCAAGGCTAATCATCATATCGCCTACGTCTACAAAACCTTTTTTACAAGCTATTTCATTTACATCTTCTATGGTTTCGTCTGTGCTCACAAACTTATCGTAATAAAACGCTTTTACACCCCAAAGTAAATTAAGCTGGGTTAAAATGCGTTTGTTTGATGTAAACACCAAAATATGAGCGCTAGGCCTCCAGGCCGATATTTGAAAAGCTGTATAACCGCTATTAGTGAGTGTAGAGATTACTTTGGCTTTAATTTCGTTGGCCATTAGTGCTGCATGATAGCAAACAGATTTGGTAATGTAGCGTTTGGTACGAATATGTGGGGGATCTTGCGGGACTTTAATTAGTGGTGAGTATTCTACCCCTTTTATTATACTTGACATTTTTTGGATTACTTCTACCGGATAACTTCCTACCGATGTTTCTCCCGAAAGCATTACGGCATCTGCTCCATCCATTACAGAGTTTGCTACATCGTTTACTTCGGCTCGGGTTGGAGTTAGGCTGGAAATCATGGTTTCCATCATTTGTGTGGCAATAATTACCGGGATTCTGGCACGTTTAGCTCGTAGCACTAGTTGCTTTTGAATTAACGGAACTTCTTCTGCCGGCATCTCTACTCCTAAATCGCCTCGAGCCACCATTAAGCCGTCACAATAGGCCACAATTTTATCGATGTTTGCTACAGCTTCCGGCTTCTCTATTTTAGCAATGATTGGTATTTTATGTGTAGAGTGTTTTTTTATGATTTCTTGCAGGTCTATTAAATCTTGACTGTGCCTTACAAAAGACAACGCAATCCAATCTACCTCTTGTTCTATTGCAAAAAGGGCATCTTCTATATCTTTTTTTGTTAGTGCCGGTAATGATATATTGGTTTTAGGAAGGTTTACTCCTTTTTTAGAGCGTAGTGGCCCACCTTGTATTACTTTAGCTTTTACAGTACTTTTTTTATCGGTTTCTACAACTTCAAAAATTAGTTTACCATCATCTAACAAAATGGTTTCTCCGGGATTAACATCTTTAGGGAAAGCGCTGTAGTTCATGTACACTTTCTCAGAGGTTCCTTTAAACTCTTTACCGGTAACAAATAAAATTTCGTCTCCCGGACTAACCACAACCTCTTCTTGCATTGTTCCAATTCTAAGCTTTGGGCCTTGTAAATCGGCTAAAATGGCGGTATTAAAGCCATATTCATCGTTAAGCTCTCTAATAGCTTTAATGCGTTCTTTTACATCGTTATAATCTGCATGAGAGAAGTTTATCCTAAAAACATCTACTCCTGCCTCCATCATTTTATGTAGCACTTCTTTTTTAGAGGTAGAGGGTCCTAATGTAGCTACAATCTTAGTTTTTTTTCTGTCTGGCATTATGCATATAATTTAGTTGGTCTTTACTTTTTAGTTGGTCTGTTGCTATTTCATAGCAGGTAACTATTTGAGGTATTTGCGAAATTGTTGCAAGCACCTGTCTGGTATATTTAAATGTATTTTCTCCGTTATCTATTTTTAAAACATAATCTGCTTGTTTGCACTCCGGCACTAAATTTACAGAACGCTTTAATGTTTGTTGATTGTTAAAAAGCGTATTGGCTTCTGCTGTGTCTTGCTCTACAACTGCTTTATTTTTAATTAAATGCCAAAAGGTATCTTCCAGCACATTGTACCACTCATAAATACTAAATTCTGCTTGTTTAAATGGTATGTTATATGAGAGACGATGTAACTGTATTTTAAGATCTCTATTAAAATAGTACGCCAGCTTATAATCTGGCAATGCCGTATGTATGGCTATGAGTGTAAAGGGTGCATCAGCTAAATCGTCTGCTATTGTATATATTGCCATATATAGTTAATATGGAAATGTAAATATATAATATTAACAGCATTTACCCTACTAAATATAGGCGGTTTAAAGATAAATTAACTACGAAATCGTTTTCGGTAAGTGTTATTTTCGCTCTATTTTATTTTGTAGTGCAAAATAGGCGCGTTTAGAAGCTGTTTCTTCGGCTTTTTTCTTTGATGTCCCTCTGGCTTTTGCCACAAGTTTATCATCTATGTAAAGTTTAACGGCAAAATGTTTTACTAAATCATTACCATCGTCTTCATAAACATCGTAATGAAAATGTTTTTTTTGTTTTTGGCACCACTCTATCACCAAACTTTTGTAGCTTATAATTTTACCCTCAAGTTTTTCTATATCTACATACGGTTTAATTACGCGTTTTTTTACAAACTTTTTTACATAATTAAAACCTCTATCTAAGTATATGGCACCAACAAGAGCTTCAAAAACATTACCGTGAATATTATCTCCAAAATTTTGCTTAGGAATATTACTAATTACCAAATTTATAAGCTCTAAATCTTTGCCAAGCTCATTTAAATGCTCTCTACTAACTACCTTAGAACGCATTTTGGTGAGATATCCTTCGTCTCCGGTTGGTACTTCTTTATACAAATGATGAGATATAACGGCTCCCAGCATTACATCACCTAAAAACTCAAGGCGTTCATAATTAACCGGGTTTCCGTTTTCGTCTTTAATATTAGACGACCTGTGAGTGAATGCC
The DNA here is from genome assembly GCF_055387725.1 of Lutaonella thermophila. Taxonomy (NCBI): domain Bacteria; kingdom Pseudomonadati; phylum Bacteroidota; class Flavobacteriia; order Flavobacteriales; family Flavobacteriaceae; genus Lutaonella; species Lutaonella thermophila. The sequence continues at coordinate 737,621 of NZ_AP043783.1, read as the reverse complement.
TTTTTATAAATTTCTAAATTTTTAGGCTTAAAGCCCAAAATTTTAGATAATACCAAAAAAAATTCCCCCTCTTCTTTAGAGCGGGAATTCCATATTTTGTGAATAAAGCTCATTCAATAGCTTTCTCTAGTCTACTTTCTTAAATAAAATGCAGGCATTATGACCACCAAAACCAAAGGTGTTACTCATAGCTACATTAACCTCTCTGGCTTGCGCTTTATTTAAGGTTAAATTAAGCTCCGGATTAATGTTTTCATCAACAACACTATGGTTTATGGTTGGCGGTACTAAGCTGTGCTCTATAGCTAATATAGAGGCTATAGCTTCTACCGCTCCTGCAGCTCCGAGCAAGTGCCCGGTCATAGATTTAGTTGAGTTAATATTAATGTTTTTAGCATGATCACCAAATACATCACTAATAGCTCCTAACTCGGCTACATCACCAAGCGGAGTAGAAGTTCCGTGGGTGTTAATAGCATCAACATCTTCTGGTTTTAATCCGGCATTTTCAAGGCAATTTAGCATTACTGCTTTTACCCCAACACCTTCCGGATGAGGTGCAGTCATGTGGTGAGCATCTGCCGATAGACCTCCTCCCACTACTTCTGCATAAATTTTAGCCCCTCTGGCCTTAGCACTTTCATATTCTTCTAAAATAAGTGCTCCTGCTCCTTCGCCCAATACAAAACCATCTCTTGTGGCATCAAATGGCCTAGAAGCTGTTTCAGGGCTTTCATTTCTGGTAGATAAGGCGTGCATAGCATTAAAGCCTCCCATACCAGCTTCGGTTACAGCAGCTTCAGAACCTCCTGTAACAACAATATCTGCTAACCCTAAACGAATGTAATTTAAGGCATCTATTAAGGCGTTTGCAGAAGATGCACAGGCTGAAACCGTGGTGAAGTTTGGCCCCCTAAACCCATATTTTATAGAAATTAAGCCCGGTGCTATGTCAGCAATCATTTTAGGGATAAAGAAAGGGTTAAATTTAGGTGTCCCATCGCCTTTGGCAAAGTTCATTACCTCTTGCTGGAACGTTTCTAAACCTCCAATTCCTGCTCCCCAAATTACACCAACACGGTCTTTGTTTAGCTTGTCTACATCTAAACCGGAATCTTCTATAGCTTCAGCCGATGCAACCATGGCGTATTGTGCAAACTTATCAAGTTTGCGAGCTTCCTTTCTATCAAAAAAGTTTAGGGGGTCAAAATTTTTTACTTCACAGGCAAATTGTGTTTTAAATTTTGAGGCATCAAAATGGGTAATTGGTGCAGCACCGCTCACACCATTTTTTAACCCGTTCCAATACTCATTTATATTGTTACCAATGGGTGTAAGTGCCCCTAAACCTGTGACAACAACTCGCCTTAATTTCATATAATATTATTATTTTGCTTCTTCTATGTATTTGATAGCTTGACCTACAGTAGCAATGTTTTCTGCTTGATCATCTGGAATTTGAATATCGAATTCTTTCTCAAACTCCATAATCAATTCTACTGTGTCAAGTGAGTCTGCTCCTAAATCGTTAGTGAAGCTTGCTTCTGGCACAACTTCATTCTCGTCAACTCCTAATTTGTCAACGATAATAGCTTTTACTCTTGATGCAATGTCTGACATAATCTTAGATTTTTAAAATTTAATTGTTGGCAAAAATAAAAAACTTTACATTAATACAACTTTTTAGCCTTTAAAATGTGCTTTTAAAAGTAGTAATTTTTACCACAACTATTTTATATTATGTTGTGTATTGTAACTATTTATTAGTTTTTTTGCCATGTATTTAACGAATTTGCTTTCATGAAACGCATAGTTATTTTTGCTTCCGGATCGGGTACAAATGCAGAAAACATTATTAATTATTTTAAAACTTCTAACACAGCAACCGTTGTATTAGTGCTTTCTAACAAGCCAACAGCTAAAGTTTTAGAGCGTGCTTCTGTGCTAAACACCAATGCCTTGTATTTTAATAAAGTGTTATTTAATGACGCCTCATCTTTTTTACCTATTATACAAAGCTTTAACCCCGATTTATTAGTTTTAGCCGGTTTTCTCTGGAAAATACCTGAATATTTAATTAGTGCTTTTCCAAACAAAATTATTAATATTCATCCGGCACTTTTACCAAAATATGGCGGTAAAGGCATGTACGGTATGCATGTTCACAATGCTGTTTTAGCAAATAACGAATCTGAAAGCGGAATTACCATTCACTATGTAAATGAAGCTTACGATGAAGGTGCTATAATTTTTCAGGCGTCGTGCCCTGTTTTAATTAATGATATTGCAGATACGTTAGCAAAACGAATTCATGAATTAGAATACAAGCACTACCCTAAAATAATAGAGCAACTTTTACATGAGTAATCATAAAGTACACATATACACCGATGGCGCTGCAAGAGGAAACCCCGGACCCGGAGGCTATGGTATTATTATGGAGTGGGTTGGCAAACCTTATATAAAAGAATTCTCTGAAGGGTTTAAGCATACTACCAATAACAGAATGGAGCTGCTGGCTGTAATAGAAGCACTTAAAAAATTAAAAACTCCTAATACTATAGTTACTGTTTTTACAGACTCTAAATATGTGGCAGATGCCGTGCAAAAAGGATGGGTTTTTAAATGGGAAAAAACCAATTTTAAAGGGAAAAAGAATGCTGATTTATGGATTGCTTTTTTAAAAGAATATAGAAAGCACCAAGTTTCTTTTAAATGGATTAAAGGACATAACCAACACCCTCAAAATGAACGTTGCGACCAATTGGCAGTGCAGGCCTCTAAAAAGAAACAGCTAAAAACAGATACCGGGTTTGTAAATACACAGGAAGGGTTGTTTTAAAAGTTATCTTTTTTAGGAATCGTTATTTTTGCAAAAAATCAAGTTATTGAAAACTTTCTGGTTAACTTTTTTTACGCTTTTAGTTACCGTAAGCTATGCCCAAACTTGGGAGCTTAAAAAACAAAAAAACGGTATTTCTATCTACACAAGAAGTTATAAAAACTCAAAATTTAAAGAGTATAAAGCTGTAATGGTAGCTAATACTACTTTAGAGAAAGCCTACAAAACTATTTTAGATGGCAATAATTTATGGAGATGGAGCTATAAAACAGAACGTAGCGAAGTATTGGCTAAACTCTCAGACTCCAGCTATGTGTTTTACATAAAAAACAACTTGCCCTGGCCGGTATTAAATAGAGATCATCTATCTCTGGTAACTGTAGAAGAAAAAACTCCTAAACGCATTAAAATAACGTTACAACCATACAACACATTACCAATACCCAAACAACCAAACACCATTAGGATTACAAATTTTAACGGTGTTTGGCTATTAGAGCAAAAGCCCTTTGGCATTAAAATAACACAGCAACTATTTGGCGATCCGGAAGGTAACTTACCTGCTTGGTTTTTAAACTCTTTGCTTACAACATCTCCCTATCAATCTTTTATAAAGTTAAGAGCACTGTTAGAACAGTAAGCGTTAAATATGTGCTTGCAGATTCATCTTAGTATTGGTCTGTTATTTTGCTTTATTTTCAGTACCTTAAAAACGAAAAAAATGTGTAGGTTTGCACAAAATTTTAAGCGTTAATGAGTAAGTTATTAATTGTTGGTACGGTTGCATTTGATGCTATTGAGACTCCTTTCGGGAAAACCGATAAAATTTTAGGTGGTGCGGCAACTTTTATTGGTCTTGCTGCTTCATTTTTTGATGTTGATGCTGCCATTGTTTCTGTAATTGGCGATGATTTTCCGGAAGACTATTTAAGTTTACTTAAAAATAAAAATATAGACCTTAGCGGTGTAGAGGTTGTAAAAGGCGGTAAAACCTTTTTCTGGAGCGGACGCTATCATAACGATATGAATACGCGCGACACCCTCACTACAGAGCTAAATGTATTGGCTGATTTTAATCCGGTTGTGCCCGATAATTATAAAGATGCTCAGGTGGTTATGTTAGGTAACCTTCACCCATCTGTTCAGTTAAGTGTTCTTAATCAAATGAACCAAAAACCTAAATTGGTGATTTTAGACACTATGAATTTCTGGATGAACACTACCTGGAATGAACTTATGGAGGTTATAAAAAAGGTAGATGTTATAACCATTAACGATGAAGAGGCCAGACAATTAACTAAAGAATACTCTTTGGTTAAAGCTGCTCAGAAAATTCACGAAATGGGTCCGGAGTATGTCGTTATAAAAAAAGGAGAGCACGGAGCACTTTTATTTCATGAAGAAAATGTGTTTTTTGCTCCAGCATTACCATTAGAAGAAGTTTTTGACCCAACCGGTGCCGGAGATACATTTGCTGGAGGATTTGCCGGATATATTGCCCAAACCGAAGATAAATCATTCGAGAACATGAAAAACGCCATTATTTATGGCTCTAATCTGGCTTCGTTTTGTGTAGAAAAATTTGGCACACAACGCATGGAGCAGTTAACAAAACAAGAAGTGCATAACAGGTTGCAAGAATTTAAGCAACTAACACAATTTGAAATAGAATTATCATAAAAACACGCCCTGATTTTTCGGGGCTTTTTTATTTTACAACAGTATGAGCGATGCAATAAAACATGAGTGCGGTATAGCGTTAATTCGTCTTTTAAAACCTTTAGAGTTTTACAAAGAAAAATATGGCTCGGCTTTTTATGGCGTTAACAAAATGTACTTAATGATGGAGAAACAGCATAACCGTGGCCAAGATGGTGCCGGTTTTGCCAGCATTAAGTTTAATATGTCTCCCGGCGAACGCTATATGAGCAGAATTCGCTCTAACGCATCGCAACCCATACAAGATATTTTTTCTCAAATTAACGACCGCATTAACACTGCTTTTAAAGAAAATCCGGAATATGCTAATGATGTTGCATTACAAAAAAAACATATTCCTTACATAGGCGAGCTTTTACTTGGCCATGTTAGATACGGCACTTATGGCAAAAACAGTATAGAAAGTGTACATCCTTTTTTACGCCAAAACAACTGGATGCACAGAAATTTAATTGTTGCCGGCAATTTTAACATGACCAATGTTGGAGAGCTTTTTAACAATTTAGTGCAGCTGGGACAGCATCCAAAAGAAATGGCAGATACGGTTACCGTTATGGAAAAAATCGGTCATTTTTTAGACGATGCAGTTGCTAAACTTTACAAAGACATTAAAAAAGAAGGGTACAGTAAAATTGAAGCTTCGCCCCTTATTGCACAACGATTAAACATTGCCAAAATACTCAGGAAAGCAGCCAAAAACTGGGATGGCGGTTATGCTATGGGTGGCCTTTTAGGGCATGGCGATGCGTTTTTATTAAGAGATCCTGCCGGAATAAGACCGGCTTATTATTACATGGATGACGAGGTTGTGGTTGTAGCATCAGAACGTCCGGCTATACAAACCGTATTTAACGTGCCATATGAAGCCATTAACGAGGTTCCGCCCGGGAAAGCTATCATTATAAAAAAGAACGGCAGTGTAAGTTTAAAGAAAATTTTAGATCCGCTCCCCAGAAAAGCTTGTTCTTTTGAGCGCATTTATTTTTCTAGAGGGAGTGATAAAGAAATCTACGAGGAACGTAAAAATTTGGGGAAGCTGTTAATGCCAAAAATTTTAGAAACGGTTAATTATGACATTGCCAATACCGTGTTTTCATACATTCCTAATACGGCAGAAACCTCCTTTTTAGGGATGGTAAAAGAAGCTCAAGATTATTTAAACAAGAAAAAAGAAGAACAAATACTACAGCTTGGCCCTAACATAAGTCCGGAAAAACTACACGATATTTTAACCATAAGACCCAGAATAGAAAAAGTAGCCATTAAGGATGCTAAATTAAGAACCTTCATTACAGAAGATAGCAGCAGAGACGATTTGGTTGCCCATGTTTACGATGTAACATACGGTTCTGTTAAGCCTACAGATAACCTGGTAATTATAGATGATAGTATTGTTAGAGGCACAACATTAAAAAAGAGCATTTTGAAAATGCTAGACAGGTTACATCCTAAAACTATAATTGTTGTGTCGTCTGCACCGCAAATTAGATACCCGGATTGTTATGGTATAGATATGGCTCGTTTAGAAGATTTAGTTGCTTTTAGAGCTGCATTAGAGCTACATAAAGAAAAAGGAACGCTTTCTATTTTGCAAGAAGTATATGAAGAATGCAAAGCGCAAGTTGGTATAGACATTGCAACTGTTGTAAATTCTGTTAAAAAAATTTATGATGCGTTTACGGATGAGCAAATATCAGATAAAATTGCAGCATTACTCAGCGATGAATCTATTAAAGCAGATGTAAAAATTATATTTCAATCTGTAGAGAACCTTCATAAAGCGTGTCCGAAAAATTTAGGCGATTGGTATTTTACAGGCAATTATCCTACTCCGGGAGGAAATAAAGTTGTAAATCAGGCATTTATAAACTTCTATGAAGGAAAAAAAGAACGTGCCTATTAGGCTTCTTTTTTGTGTTAATAATCTGTAAAATAAAGCGTTTTATCGATGTTTTGTGTTTTTTGTCTGATTTTTTAATCGTTTCATTAAATCTAAAATAATTTAGCATTTGCCATAGCATAAGTAGGTTAAGTTCATGGTAAGATTTGGGGCAAAAAAGGTGGAAAAGTTATTCCACCTTTTTTATTTTTACTACGCTAAAAGCATTTCCAAATTAGTTTAAAATACTTTTTAACTAAAAATTCTTTGTTTTTATCTATTTTATTGATTTTAAAATAATACGCTCCTATATATTTGTAGTCTACCATAGCATAAGTAGGTTTAAGTTCATGGTAAGATTTGGGGCAAAAAAAGGGTGGAAATTTTCCACCCTTTTTTATTTCACTGTTATCTAGTTTAATCTTACTTATTAGCTTCGTATAAGCTAGCCACTTTCTCCCAGTTAATTACATTAAAAAATGCGTTAATATAATCCGGACGTCTGTTTTGGTAATTTAAATAGTACGCATGCTCCCAAACATCAAGTCCTAGAATAGGCCATCCTCCACAACCTACACCCGGCATTAAAGGATTATCTTGGTTAGGAGTAGAGCAAACCTCTAATTTTCCTCCTTTGTGAACGCACAACCAAGCCCACCCAGAGCCAAATCTGGTTGCTGCTGCTTTTGCAAAAGCATCTTTAAAAGCTTCAAATGAACCAAACGAGCTGTTAATAGCATCGGCTAATGCTCCAGTTGGCTCTCCTCCTCCGTTTGGCGACATTACTTCCCAAAATAAGTTGTGATTGTAATAACCTCCACCATTATTTCTAACAGCAGCATTATTCATATCTAACTCTTGCAGTATTGCTTCAATAGATTTTCCTTCTAAATCTGTTCCTGCAACAGCTGCATTTAGGTTGTTTGTATAACCATTGTGATGTTTTGTATGATGTATCTCCATGGTACGAGCATCAATATGAGGCTCTAAAGCATCATATGCGTACGGTAATTTAGGTAATTCAAAAGCCATAATGTTTTTATTTTTAAGTTAATACTTTATTATTTTTAAGCACCGTAAAGCTACTAAATTAGCAGCAATTATCTAAACTCAACTTATAGAGATTCATTATTTTGCAATAAAAAAAATCGTTACTACAATATGCCGTTTACAATTTATAATGCCTCTGCCGGGTCGGGTAAAACTTACACTCTTGTAAAAGAGTATTTAACCATAGTTTTGGGCGCAAAATCTCCTGATATAATAAGGCGCATTTTAGCCATAACATTTACCAATAAGGCAGTTAACGAAATGAAATCGCGTATTGTAAGTGCTCTTACAGAGTTTAGTAATCCTTCTGTATTGCAAAATCCTTCAAGCTTGTTTAGTGATGTTTCGGAAACTTTAAATTTAAATGCGCAAGAGTTACACCACAAGGCTACAAACACGTTACAATATTTACTGCATAATTATGCTTTTTTTGAAGTAAGTACTATAGACAAGTTTAACCACCGTCTTGTGAGAACTTTTGCTAAAGACTTAAACATCCCTCAAAGCTTTCAGGTAAGTTTAGATACTGATTTAATTTTAAAAGAAGCGGTAGAGAATATTTTAGATAAAGTTGGTGAAGACAAAAAATTAACCTCTATTTTAATTGATTTTGTGCTGTATAAAATTGACGATGATAAAAGCTGGAATATATCATACGATTTAAATGAAATTGCCAAACTTCTTATTAATGAAACCCATTACACAGAATTAAAAAAATTAGGTGATAAATCGTTAGACGATTTTAAAATCTTAAAAGAAAGGTTAAAAAATAAAGTTCAAAAACTAAAACAAGAATGTAAAACAGTTAGTAATAATTTTTTTAATTTAATTGAAGCCAATAATATAAAACCAGAGCATTTTAAAGGAAAATATATCCCTAACTATTTTAAAAAATTCCGCTCTGAAAACTATCCTAAAATAGACTACAGTAGCGCCTGGATGCAAAATATAGAAGTGTCGGGGTCTATGTATAATAAAACACAAGATGAATCTGTAAAAGCTATTATAGATACCATCCAGCAAAATATTGCTGGCCTTTTTTACAAGAGTAAAACGCTTTATAACACAATACACTTTTATAAAAAATTACTTTTAGACTTAACTCCTTTTTCTTTGCTAAATGTTATAAAACAAGAAATAGATGCCATAACGCAAGAGAATAATTTAATGTTAATCTCTGAGTTTAATAACATTATTAGTGACACTATAAAAAATCAGCCGGCACCTTTTATTTACGAACGATTAGGAGAAAAGTATAAACATTATTTTATTGATGAGTTTCAAGACACTTCACAAATGCAGTGGGAAAACTTAGTGCCATTAATAAGCAATGCTATAGAAAGTGAAGATCTTTCCGGGCAAACAGGCTCATTAATGCTTGTGGGCGATGTTAAACAATCTATTTACAGATGGAGAGGTGGTTATGTAGCGCAATTTTTAAACCTGTGCAATAACACCAATAATCCTTTTTCTGTTCCTCCAAATAAAAAAGTGTTAAACACAAACTACAGAAGCTTAGATAATATAATACACTTTAATAATGATTTTTTTAAAACCTCTTCTTTGTTTTTAAACAATCCGGAGTTTAAAAAAATATTTGAAGAAGAGAGCGCACAAAAAACTAACAACAAGCCGGGAGGCGTTGTTAGTATAGAATTTATAGAATATGAAAAGAAAGAAGAAGCACAACCTTTATACGCACAAAAAACTCTCGATAAAATAAAAGAGGTTACTAACAATTCTGGTTTTGCATACAACGATATTTGTGTGTTGGTAAGAAAAAATGATGAAGGAATTGTTATAGCAGAATTTTTAGCAGAAAATAATATCCCGGTACAATCTTCAGAATCTTTACTGTTGCAAAATAGCCCGGATGTTACTTTTCTAATAAATATTTTGGCATATGCCTTATCCCCAAACAACGAAGAAATACGTAGCGGTATTCTAAATTATTTATCCGACAAACAACCTGAAACAGATAAACATAACTATTTAAATAAGTATGTTAAAGATACTAAAAACACCTTTTTTAACCCCTTTAACTTTTCATTGCAGTTATTTTTACAATTACCATTGTACGAAGCAGTAATTTATTCCATTGATTGTTTTGATTTAACTCCTGATTCTGATGCATATTTACAATCTTTTTTAGATGAAGTTGTGTCGTTTAAGACTTCAAAATCTGGAGGATTAATTGCTTTTTTAGACTATTGGGAGAAAAAAAGAGATAAGCTAAGTATTGCCGCTCCAAACGAATCTGATGCGGTGAAAATAATGACCGTACACAAAGCTAAAGGACTTGAATTTCCTATTGTAATTTATCCCTTTGCTGACTCAATAATTAACAACAGTGATAGAAATAACATTTGGGTACCGTTATTAGAACAGGAAGACAAAGAAATTTTACCCTTTATTTTAACAGAAAAGAGTAAAAATTTAAGTGGTGTAAGTCAAAATCACCAAGCAATATGTGAGCAAGAAGACTATTTAAGCGAATTAGATGCTTTTAATGTATTGTATGTGGCGCTTACAAGAGCCGAAAAACAGCTTCATATTATTACTAAAAAGGTAAAAGAAAACGCATCTAAAAAAACTTACGCACATCTATTTTTAGCTTATTTAAAACACAATAACTTATGGTCAGACGCAAAAACTTATTATGAGGTTTACAAGAGCACTGAAAACACCAACTCTCAAAAAGAAAAATCATGTGCAGAAGCTGAGGTTATTAACTTTTATGTAAGAAACCCCATAAAAACCCCTTTTACAATGGTTACAAGAGCCGGAATGTTATGGGGTACACCACAACAAGAGGCTATCCAGAAAGGAGATCTTTTACACGATTTAATGTCGCAAATTACATATAAAACAGATATTGAAAATGTGCTTAACAGAGCACTAAAAAGGGGTAAAATATCTCAACAAGACACTGATCAATGGAAACAAACAATAATACAAATTACCAATCATCCGGAACTGTCTGAATACTTTACAGAAAAATACACCGTTAAAACCGAACCCAGCATTTATACTAAAGATGGTAAAGAAATTAGGCCCGACAGAGTAAACATTCAAGGCAATAATGCAATTATTATAGATTACAAAACCGGAGAGGAGCATGAAAACCATCAACAACAAATCCGTATTTATAGTGAAGCTCTAGAAGAAATAGGCTTTAGCGTTTTGAAAAAAGTTTTGGTGTATGTAGCCAATAACATAAAAGTAAAAACTATTTAGTAGTACATTTGCACAAAATTTTCTCAAACCATGTACGGAAAGATTAAAGAACACCTTGAAAAAGAGCTTCAAGAATTAAAAGATGCCGGTTTATACAAAAAAGAACGCATTATTACTTCTCCGCAAGGAGCCGAGATTACCATTTCGGGAAATAAAAAAGTAATAAATCTTTGCGCTAACAACTACTTAGGATTATCATCACACCCGGAGGTAATTCAAGCAGCAAAAGATGCTATGGACACTCATGGATTTGGAATGTCTTCTGTTAGATTTATTTGCGGAACGCAAGACATTCATAAAGAGCTAGAACGAAAAATTGCTGAATTCTATCAAACAGAAGACACCATTTTATATGCTGCTGCTTTTGATGCTAACGGAGGTGTATTTGAACCTCTTTTCACAGCAGAAGATGCTATTATTTCTGACTCGTTAAATCACGCCTCAATTATAGATGGGGTTCGATTGTGTAAAGCTAAAAGGTATCGTTACCAAAACAACGATGTGGCCGACTTAGAAACACAACTTAAACAAGCTAACCAAGACGGGGCACGATTTAAAATTATAGTAACAGATGGTGTGTTTTCTATGGATGGCTTAGTAGCTCCGCTAGATCAGATTTGTGATTTAGCAGACAAATATGATGCTTTAGTTATGATTGATGAGTGTCATGCTGCCGGATTTATTGGAGAAACCGGAAGAGGAACTCACGAAGAAAAAGGAGTACTAAACAGAATAGATATTATTACCGGAACCCTTGGTAAAGCATTAGGAGGAGCAATGGGTGGCTATACCACCGGGAAAAAAGAGATTATAGAGATGTTGCGTCAACGCTCAAGACCTTACCTTTTCTCTAACTCTTTAGCTCCTGCAATAGTAGGTGCATCAATAAAAGTATTTGACATGCTTACTAATAGCACTGAGCTAAGAGATAAACTACACTGGAATACAAAATACTTTAAGAAAGGGCTTAAAGAAGCCGGCTTCGATATAATTGATGGCGATTCGGCTATTGTTCCCGTTATGCTGTACGATGCAAAACTATCACAAATTATGGCCGATAAACTATTAGAAAAAGGCATTTATGTTATTGGGTTTTTCTATCCAGTAGTTCCTAAGGGTAAGGCTCGTATTAGAGTTCAGCTATCGGCTGCACACACCAAAGAACATTTAGATATGGCCATAAAGGCGTTTACAGAGGTAGGTAAAGAACTTGGTGTTATTTAAAAACACCTTAATTTTCCTACTAAAATCAAAAAAATTAATATATTTGGCTTTGTTAATAGTATTTAACAACTTACATTTGCGTTTAAATTAACACTTAAAACTTAAATAATTGAACATGAAACATCTTAGCAAATTATTGGTTGCTACGTTACTTTTAGTTGGACTTAGCAATGTTCAAGCTCAGGACAAAAATAACCCATGGCAATTTAACATTGGTGCTAATGCCGTAGACCTATATCCTACTAACCAAGAAGGAATGGGTACTTGGTTTGATGAGTACTTTAATGTTAGTGACCACTGGAACATTTTGCCTTCAGTTTCAACTTTATCTGTTTCTAGATATGTTGGTGATGGTTTCTCTATTGGTGTTAGAGGATCTATCAACAGAATAGAAAACATCGGAGACAATAAGGTTGACGATTTAGCTTACTATGGTGCTGATGGTACCATTAAGTACAACTTGAATGAGATTTGGGGTGGAAGCAAATTTGACCCTTTCATTGAAGTTGGTGGTGGTTACACTTGGATTGATGAAATCGGAGCTGGAACTCTTAACGGAGGTTTAGGTTTCAACTACTGGTTTACAGACAATGTTGGTATTAACTTCCAATCTACTTACAAGCACGCTTTTGAAGATTACCTTGCTCCACACTTCCAACACCAAGCTGGTGTAGCTATCAAATTTGGAGGAACTGACACTGATGGTGACGGTATCTATGACAAAGACGATGCTTGCCCAGAAGTTGCTGGTTTAGAGCAATTTAACGGTTGTCCTGACTCTGACGGTGACGGTATCGAAGATGGAAAAGATGCTTGTCCTAACGAAGCTGGTTTAGCTGAATTAAATGGTTGTCCTGATGCAGACGGTGACGGTATTGCAGATAAGGATGATGCTTGTCCTAACGAAGCTGGTTCTGCTGCAATGAACGGTTGCCCTGACTCTGACGGTGACGGTGTAGCTGATAAAGATGATAAGTGTCCAAACGAGGCTGGTCCTGCTGCTAACGGAGGATGCCCTTGGCCTGATACTGACGGAGATGGTGTTCTTGACAAAGACGACCAATGTCCAGAAGTTGCCGGAACTGTTGCTAACAACGGTTGCCCAGAAGTAACTAAAGAAGTACAAGATAAATTAAACGAGTACGCTAGAACTATTTTATTCGACCTTGGTAAGTCTTCAATCAAATCAGAGTCTTATGATGTTCTTAACGATATTGTTAACATCTTAAAGAAATATCCTAACTCAAGATTTACAGTAGAAGGCCATACAGATAGTAGCGGTAGCGCTTCTTTCAATAAGAAATTATCTGAGTTAAGAGCTCAATCTGTAGTAGATTGGTTAGTAAACAATGGTATTCCAGTGTCTAGATTATCAGCTATCGGATACGGTGAAGAAAAGCCAATTGCTTCTAACGCTACTAGAGCTGGTAGAGCTCAAAACAGAAGAGTAGAAATTAACTTAATCAAAGAATAAGTTAATTAACTCTCCATAAATCATTTTAAAAACGCTCCGATTTTCGGAGCGTTTTTTATTTTTAAGAAAAATTCTTTTTCATTGTATGAAACCATTTCTTGAAGAAGCTATAGACCATATATTATCTTCAATAAAAACTTTAGAAAATATTAAGCTGATTTTTCCGAGTAAAAGAGCCGGAACATTTGCTAAGTATTATATCCTACAAAAAACAAATCAAACCCATTTTGCCCCAGAAATATTAAGCATAGAAGAGTTTATAAAAAATGTTTCAGGCTTAGATTACGCCTCAGAGACTGAACTTTTGTTTTTGTTTTATGAGCATTATTCCTCTTTAACAGAAGCTGATAAAACCGATACTTTTGATGATTTTTTAACCTGGGCGCCAACCGTTTTACAAGACTTTAATGAGGTAGATAGGCATTTAGTTGATGCAAAGGAAATCTTCTCATATTTATCATCTATACAAGACATCAATCATTGGTATTTAAATGATATAAAAACAAACCTGCAAGAAAAGTATATTGCATTTTGGAAAAAGTTGTATGACTACTACAAGGTATTTACACAAAACTTATTAAATAATAATATAGGTTACCAAGGATTAGTTTACAGAAAGGCTGCCGAAAACATTAGAGATTATGCTACTTCTCAACCCAATAAATCGCACTTTTTTATTGGTTTTAATGCTCTTAATAAAGCAGAAGAGCATATTTTCACCTATTTGTTAGATAATGATAAAGCCGATATCTTTTTTGATATAGACAGCCACTTTTATAATAATACTATACATGAGGCCGGCTTATTTATTAAAAAACACACAACTTCTTGGAACTATTTTAAAAATAATCCGGTAAAGTGGTTAACTAAAAATTACACAACACAACCAAAAAACATAAAAATTATTGGTTGCCCCAAAAGTACCTCGCAAGCTAATTACATAGGAAATATAATAAGAAATGAAGAGCTGAACTTAACCCAAACAGCAATTGTTTTAGGAAATGAAAGCACGTTGTCTGCTACATTAAATGCTATCCCGGAAAGCATAACCCATGTTAATATAACTATGGGATATCCGCTAAAAGATACTCCACAAGCCGTTTTTATTGATTTACTTTTTGAGCTTCAGCTTCAAAAAAAACAGCGTGGATGGTATTATAAAAACATACTAAACGTATTAAATCATCCTGCATTTTCATTGTTACAAAAAAAAGAGTCAAGCAATAAATGGAATGATTTAGTTACTAAAATCAACTCAGAGAACTTAGCTTTTATTAAAAAAGAACAAATAGAAACTATAATACCTTCTCCGCTAACCTCATTATTGTTTTACGAAGCAACCCCGGAAAACTTCTTAAAAAACAGCAAACAATTAATCTTACAATTAAAAGAAGCCTATTACAATACTAACAATCCTATTGCTTTAGAAGCGCTTTACAGAGTTTATGAGCTTTTTAACCAATTAGAACAATACATTTGTCCTAATAATCACAATATGCGTTTACAAACGCTTTACAAATTATACAAAGAGCTACTTCAAAAAGCTTCTTTAGATTTTCAGGGAGAACCATTAGACGGATTGCAAATAATGGGAGTTTTAGAAAGCAGAAACTTAGACTTTAAAAATGTTATAATAAGTGGTGTAAACGAAGGGTTATTACCTGCCGGAAAAAGCTATAACTCTTTTATCCCTTTTGATGTAAAAGTTGCTTATAACTTACCCACATACAAAGAAAAAGATGCTGTTTACGGATATCACTTTTACAGATTATTACAACGTGCAGAAAATATTTACTTAATATACAACACTTATCCAGACAGCTTGGAAGGTGGTGAAAAAAGTAGGTTTATAATGCAAATTTTAACCGATAATTTGCCTAATCATAACATTCAAGAAGTTATTGCTTCGCCAAAAATTAATCAGAATGCAAAGACTCCTATAACCATTTTTAAAACCCCCGAGTTAATTACTAAGCTTCAAGAAATTGCTCAAAATAAAGGGTTTTCACCATCATCTTTAACAAACTATATCAGAAATCCTATAGATTTTTACTTTAAAACAGTTTTAGGCATTAAAGAAGCCGATGAGGTAGAGGAAAGTGTGGCCGCAAATACCTTAGGAAGCATCATTCACGATACATTAGAAAAAATTTATACTCCATACATCAACCAAAAATTAAATCCAGATATTATTGCATTGTTGTTAAAAACATATCCTAATGTGCTTGAAGCTGAGTTTCAAGAAAAAAACTTTTCTAAAGACAATAGCACAGGAAAAAATCAAATTATTTATAACGTTGCAGATCATTACATTAAACGCTTTTTAGAGGGCGAACTAAACGATTTAAAAAAAGGTAATGATATTATCATTTTAGCATTAGAAAAATCGTTGGCTATTGAGTTGAATCTTGATGGGCTTGAGATCCCTGTAAAGCTAAAAGGTAAAGTAGATAGAATTGATGTTAGAAACAGTATTACAAGAATAGTAGATTATAAAACAGGAAAAGCTGAAGCGAAAAACTTAAAAATAAAAGATTGGATGTTATTAAATGAAGATCACAATAAAAGTATTGGTTATCAGGTACTAACATACAGCTATTTGGGAGCCAATAATGGTTTGGTTTCTTTACCTGTAGAAGCCGGTGTTATCTCTTTTAAAAACTTAAAACAAGGGTTTATTTCATTTAATGACGAAAACACTAAAAGCTCCTTAATAACAGAGCAAACTTTAGCCGCATACAAAGAGCAATTATTTAACCTTATTCGTGAAATTTTAAATCCGGATATTCCTTTTAAGGAGAAAAAAGTCAAATAAATCAAAAAAGCCACCTTTGTGGTGGCTTTTTTGTGGAGCATATCGGAGTCGAACCGATGACCTTTTGGCTGCCAGCCAAACGCTCTAGCCAGCTGAGCTAATGCCCCATTAATATTTTTTTACACTAAGCACCAGTAAAGGAACAGTGCTGTTAAATTCGCGCTTCAAAATTATATTTTTTTCCCAAAGTTTGGTAAAAAATCCGCGTTTTCTTCTAAATACACATAGTAAGTCTGGTTTAAATGTTTCTATATGTTGCAGTACTCCCAAATAAGTAGTTGCGTTTTCTGTAACTGTAGTATTAGAACTTAATGATTGCAACGCTGGATTTATTACCAAATCTTCTTCTGTGTATTGTGGTGATTTTACAAGTAGCAAATGAACGTCTGCATTAAATTTTTCTTTAATGCTTTGCAAAGGTAGCAGCTTTTTAGCATTTTTAACAACCCCGGATTTAAAAGCAGTTAAAATATTTTTATATGGTTTAAAAGCTACTGCTTCGGGTAAAACTAAAGTCGGAATATTGGTTTGTTTTATTATACTCCCAGAGGTGCTTCCTAAAAATACTTCTTCACGGATATCGTTGCTTTTTGCCGAAAGAATAATTAAGTCTACTCCTAATTCTGCATCTATAGCTTCTACACCGGCAATTACATCTCCTTTGTAGGTTACAATATCTACTTGCACCCCTTTCCTGTTTACTTTGGAGATTACTTCTTCTAATCTTTCGGCGCTGGTACGTTCCATAATTTCAGAAATATTAGCTATAGTACCGGCTTTCGTCATAACCGTATAGGCCTGCATAACAAATACCTTGCTATTAAATTGTTCTGCAAAATCTATTGCATATTGTAAAGTTGCTACTGAGTTCTCGGAAGTTCCAATGGGTACGAGTATGTTTTTCACAATAACTTAATTTTTAAGTTGATAGCAGTATTTAGATTAAACCCTAAATTTAACCTTAATTTAAAAAAACAGAAAATTTATTTTCATGATACGCATGGCTTGTCTTACAGATGTAGAAAAAATTTATTCTCTAATGCGTGCGTGTGCTGCTAATTTAATTAACAAAGGCATTTACCAATGGAATGAGTACTACCCCACCAAAGAAATTTTAACTGACGATGTTAAACTGCAACAACTTTACGTATTAGAATCTAACCAAAATATCATAGGGTGCGTGGTTGTTTCTTTTGTTATGGATGATGAATATAAATCTGTTTCTTGGCTCACACCAACCACTAAACACATATACATTCACAGGCTGGCAGTACACCCAAAACATCAAGGTAAGGGTTATGCACAAAAGTTAATGCAATTTGCAGAAAATGTTGCTAAAAGCAATAGTTGTGCATCGATTAGGTTAGATACATTTTCTAAAAACCTTAGAAACCAAAAATTTTACGAACTTCGCGGCTATAAAAAAGTGGGAAAAGTTTTTTTTCCTAAACAAAGCGAACATCCTTTTTATTGTTACGAATTAGTACTGTGAGCAATACCATTTCCTTAAAACAAATAAACAAACTTGCTATCCCGGCTTTAATTTCGGGCGTTTCTGAGCCAATATTATCTATCACAGATACTGCCATTGTTGGCAACATGAACAAAGATGCTACGGTGTCTTTGGCTGCCGTTGGTATTGTTGGTGCATTCATCTCAATGCTAATTTGGGTTTTTGGACAAACCCGAAGTGCTATTTCGGCTATTGTTTCGCAATATCTTGGGGCAAATAAATTAGAGCAAGTAAAAAACCTTCCGGCTCAAGCTATTTTTATTATAACCTCATTAAGCGTTTTAATAATACTTATTACCTATCCGTTTGCTACTACTATTTTTAAACTTTACAATGCAGATGGTTTAATACTGGACTATAGTGTTTTATATTATAAAATTAGAGTTTTTGGCTTTCCGTTTACACTATTTACAATTGCCGTTTTTGGCACTTTTAGAGGGCTCCAAAACACTTTTTACCCCATGATTATAGCTATAATTGGAGCTGTTTTAAATATTATTTTAGATTTTGTTTTGGTATATGGTATAAAAGATTTTATACCGGCTATGCATATTGAAGGCGCTGCTTACGCAAGTGTAATAGCTCAAATAAGTATGGCTATATTATCTGCTTATTTCTTGCTGACAAAAACCTCAATTCCGTTGCGCTTTTCTTTCCCCTTCAATAAAGAAATTAAGCGTTTTATTTTTATGATTTTAAACCTTTTTGTTAGAACGGTTGCCTTAAATGTTACACTTTATTTTGCAAGTGCCTTTTCTACGGCCTATGGCAAACAATACATAGCTGCATATACTATTGCTATAAATCTTTGGTTTTTTGGGGCTTTTGTAATAGACGGTTTTGCAAGTGCAGGAAATATACTATCGGGCAAGCTTTATGGTGCTAAAAATTACCAAACATTAGTTGCCTTAAGTAACAAGTTAATTAAATACGGAGTTGTTGTTGGAGTTATTTTAGCAGTTTTAGGAAGCCTTCTCTATTATCCGTTAGGATGGATTTTTACAAAAGATCAAGAGGTTTTAAATACTTTTTACAGCGTGTTTTGGATTGTACTTGGCATGCAACCGCTCTGCGCATTAGCCTTTATTTTTGATGGAATTTTTAAAGGTTTAGGGAAAATGCGCTATTTAAGAAATTTACTGTTGTTTTCTACTTTTGGCGTATTTGTTCCTGTTTTATTTTGGTTAGATTCTTTAGGATTAAAACTTTACGCTATTTTTATAGCATTAACGCTTTGGATTATTGCCAGAGGACTACCTTTAATTTTACAATTTAGACGTATTTTTATACCGCTAATTAAACCCGTATAAAAACAATGTTACTCCTAATTTTGTTACAAAACATCATAGAAGAAAAGCTTAAAAACGCTCCGGATAACAGCTATCAAATAGGTGTTTTCATTGGTTCTATTTTACCTTTTATTGTTCTTGTTGCTATTGCATACGCAATTTATTGGTACAGAAAAAAACAACAGTAACTATCTGGTTTTAAGCCATCCTGTTATACTATAGCGCTCAGATTGTTTTACTTTCTTAACCTCGTGCTCTAACAACTGGCTTTCAAAAACAACCACTCTTCCGGGTAACGGGTGTATAGTATGCGCTATCTCTTTATTATTTTCTTGAGTGTATTTAACCAGTTCTCCTCCGTTTTCTTTACGCCAATAACTATCATTTAAATAACATACAAAAGAGAGCTTTCTTCTGTTGTCATTTATAAAAGTATCTAAATGACGCTTATAAAAAGTGCCTTTTGGGTAAATGGCATAATGAAACTCTTTATGAAGTATTCCTAAAAAACATGTTTTATTTAAGTAACAATTAGCGCATTTACTTTATTAAAAAACACTTTTTCTGCTACATTTATAGTGTGCTCATCTAACCAGTAAATGTAGTCTCCTCTAATAGATGTTACTATATTTTCGTTGGTTTTATTCCCGATAGCCGATTTTTTAAAGGCATCGTCATGATACCTCAGTAAAAGACAATTGCGCAGTGTAGTTACTTCTTTTTCAGAAAAAAAGCTATCAACCACACTAAAATGCTTAGAAAGCAAATCAGAAATAATTTTTTCGAACAACGGATTTTCATCAAAATCCAATTGTTCAAAAATATTTTCTTGCTTCATCTTTTTAAAATAACATCTAAATTACATTAAAAACTTAATAAATTCACAAAATGAATACCTTTGCAATGAATTTTTACTGCTATGAGCACCATTAGAATTACAAAGCAATTCAATTTTGAAACCGGCCATGCATTGTATGGTTATGATGGTAAATGCAAAAATGTTCATGGCCATAGTTACAAATTGTGGGTTACCGTAATTGGCACTCCCATTAATGACCCCAACCATGTAAAACATGGCATGGTAATAGACTTTAGCGATTTAAAGAAAATTGTAAAAGAAGAGATTGTAGATAAGTTTGATCACGCTACCGTTTTTAATAAAAACACCCCACATGTAGCTTTAGCCGAAGAGTTAAGAAGTAGAGGCCATAATATAATTTTGGCAAACTACCAGCCTACAAGCGAAAATATGGTGATTGATTTTGCCGAAAGAATCAAGGCCAGATTACCCAAAAACATTGCATTGCATTCTTTAAAACTGCAAGAAACCGAAACTTCTTTTGCAGAATGGCACGCTTCAGATAATTTGTAAAATAGCTGTTAGCTTTTAAATTCGTAGTATATTTACGCATGCAAATACCCAAAGGTAAAAACATATATTTTGCTTCAGACAACCATTTGGGAGCTCCCACAGCTAAAGATAGTTTTCCCAGAGAGCAAAAGTTTGTAAGGTGGCTTGACACCGTTAAAAAAGATGCTGCCGCCATTTTTTTGCTGGGTGATTTATTTGATTTTTGGTTTGAATATAAAACTGTTGTGCCAAAAGGATTTACCAGAACCTTAGGAAAACTGGCAGAAATTACAGATTCAGGTATTCCGGTGTATTATTTTGTAGGAAATCATGATTTGTGGATGCACGGTTATTTTGAAGAAGAGCTTAACATTCCTGTTTACCATAACCCTAAAGAATTTACCTTTAACAACAAAACCTTTTTTATTGGTCATGGAGACGGTTTAGGGCCGGGCGATAAAGGGTTTAAACGCATGAAAAAAGTGTTTACAAATCCTGTGGCAAAGTGGTTGTTTAAGTGGTTACACCCCGATTTAGGCGTTAGGTTTGCACAATACTTATCGGTTAAAAACAAGCTGATTTCGGGTGATGAAGATGTTAAATTTTTAGGCGAAGAAAATGAGTGGCTTGTTCAATATTGCAAACGCAAATTAACCGAAAAACACCGAGATTATTTTGTGTTCGGACATCGGCATTTGCCTTTAGAGATTACTCTAGCTGAGTCTTCAAAATACATTAATTTAGGAGATTGGATTTCGCACTATACTTATGCCGTTTTTGATGGCGAACAAATGCACTTAAAAACGTTTAAATAGGCTGTGCTACTGTGTCTGTTCTATATCTTTAGTTAAATCTAACTTTCTAAAAGAAGGCGAAGCTATTCCTGTAACAATAACCGTAAGCAGTGTCATGCTTCCGCCAAAAACAACTGCCGTAACGGTTCCCATAAGCTTTGCTGTGAGTCCGCTTTCAAAAGCT
Organism: Lutaonella thermophila; assembly: GCF_055387725.1. Taxonomy (NCBI): domain Bacteria; kingdom Pseudomonadati; phylum Bacteroidota; class Flavobacteriia; order Flavobacteriales; family Flavobacteriaceae; genus Lutaonella; species Lutaonella thermophila. The sequence goes on along the minus strand of NZ_AP043783.1, from coordinate 716,250 downwards.
CCTAACTCATTAGATGACCCAACAAAAATAGAGTTTACAGAAGCTACTCTTCCTCTCATTTCGTCCGGGGTTTTTAGTTGTAAAATGGTTTGTCTGATAACCATAGAGACCCCATCTGTAACTCCGCTAAAAAAGAGCGCTACTAAAGAAATCCAAAAAACAGAAGAAAGCCCGAATGCTATAATAGACAGCCCAAAACCAAACACAGCCACTAATAATTTCATTCCGGCATTTTTACTTAAAGGCACATAGGCAGATATTAGCATGGTAATAAATGCTCCAACGGCAGGTGCTGCACGGAGTATTCCAAAACCTTGCGAGCCTACTTGTAAAATATCTTGCGCATAAATAGGAAGTAATGCTACTGCTCCGCCAAACAAAACGGCAACCATATCTAACGTGAGCGCACCAAAAATTGCCTTGTTTTTAAACACAAATCTTACCCCTTCTTTTAAACTTTGTAAAACAGGTTCTCCTATTTTAGGATTTAATACCGGTTTTTTAGGGATAAACAATAGCGTAACTAAAGCAAGTAAAGAAAATCCAAAAATTAAACACATAGACCAGTGTACGCCAACCCAGTTAATAGAAAAACCAGCTAAAGCCGGGCCTAAAACAACTGCCATTTGCCATACAGAGCTGCTCCAGGTTGCCGCATTTGCATATATTTTTTTGGGCACAATTAATGCGAGTAATGAGAAAATAGTAGGACCTAAAAAAGCTCTAACAATTCCTCCTAAAAATACTAATGCATAAATACCGTAAAGAGTTGCTTTTGAAGTGAACTTTTGGGCTATTAATGGCCAGGTTAGTAAAAAAAGACCAAGACTTATAACCGAAAATCCAATGATACATTTAATAAGTAGGCTCCTTTTTTCACTTTGATCTACAATATGCCCCGCATATAGCGCCATTCCGATGGCAGGTATAACTTCCATTAGCCCAATAATCCCGAGAGAGAGCGGATCTTTAGTTAAGCTATAAACCTCCCACTCTATAACTATAAACTGCATTGACCACGCAAACACTAAGGCAAACCTTACCAGCAAAAAAAGGTTAAACTCTTTATATCGTAATGCAGCGTAGGGGTCTATAGTTTTCATATAAGCAATTAAGCACCGTACTTAACTAAACACCAGGCAAATATCGTGAGTTATTACAGCTAAACAAAACGTTTTACATGATGTCTTTAAGTTTTAGCTGTGCAGATACTTTTCCGTTCCACTCGTTTTCATCTAATGAATACACGGCAGAAAACAGGTTGTTGTTTTTAAGTATGTTTATTTTATGAGCCAAATTAAATCCTATTCCGTCTATCTCTATATTTTGATTAAGTTGAGTTATTTTGCATTTTAGGTGTTCATTTTCTTTGCCAACCGGTCTTGCGTAGCCGGTATCTTTTAGGTTTCTTGACAAAAAAACCGGTGCATAATTTCCGGGGCCAAATGGTGCAAATTGCTTTAATATTCTGTGTGTTTTTGGTGTTAGTTCAGACAAATTAACCTCTGCATCAACTTTAATTTCGGGAGTTAAAAGTTTCGGATTAATGGTTTGTTTAACTACAGATTCGAATTTTTCTTTAAAGATTTCAAAGTTTTCTTCAAGCAGTGTTAATCCTGCAGCAAAATCATGGCCGCCAAATTGCTCAATACAGTCTGAGCATGCTTCTAAGGCCTCATAAACATTAAATCCGGCAACAGACCGAGCCGAAGCTGTTAGCTTACCGTTGCTTTTAGTAAATACTACTGTTGGCCTGTAATATGTTTCAGTGAGTTTAGAGGCTACAATACCTATAACACCCTTATGCCATGAAGGATTATATACTACAGTTGTAAACTTATCTTCCTCTTTATTTTCTTTAATTTGTTTGAGTGCTTCTTTGGTAATTTCTTGATCTAACCCTTTTCTCTCTGTGTTATATTTTTCTATTTCATCTGCATATTGCTTAGCTTTTTCGTTGTTCTCTGCAGTTAATAATTGTACTGCATATTCACCATGTTTTATTCTTCCGGCTGCATTAATTCGGGGGGCTATTATAAATACTACATCGCTTACATTAAACTTCTTCTTTTTTCTTAATTGTTTATTAATAATTGCCGCTATTCCGGGTCTGGGGTTTGTATTTATTTGCTTTAACCCATAAAACATTAGCACTCTGTTTTCTCCTGTAATAGGAACAATATCTGCTCCAACAGCAGTTGCTACTAAATCTAAATACCCCTCCAGTTCTTTAAAGCTTTGGTTGCGTACATTGGCTAAAGCTTGAACTAATTTAAAACCAACTCCGCAACCGCAAAGTTCTTTATACGGGTAGTTACAATCTTCGCGTTTGGGGTCTAAAACTGCTACTGCACCAGGAAGTTCTTTACCGGGTTTGTGGTGATCACAAATAATAAAATCTATGCCTTTTTGTTTTGCGTATGCTACTTTTTCTAATGCTTTTACACCACAGTCTAAAGCAATTATTAATGAAAAATTATTGTCTGCAGCAAAATCAATTCCTTTAAATGAAACACCATATCCTTCATCATACCTATCAGGAATATACGTTGCAACATTGCCGTAAAACGAACGCAAATAAGAAGACATTAACGCAACTGCTGTAGTACCATCTACATCATAATCACCATAAACCAATATGTTCTCCTGGTTTTTAATGGCTTGTAAAATACGCTCTACAGCAACATCCATATCTTTCATTAAAAAAGGATCGTGAAGCTTATTTAATGAAGGCCTGAAGAATGTTTTTGCATCATTAAAAGTTGTAATCCCTCTTTGCAAAAGCAATGTTGCTATAAGTGGACTAACTTGAAGTTCTTTTGCTAATGTTGTTATTTTCTCTGATTCGGGTTTGGGCTTAATTGTCCAACGCATAGTAGTAAAAGTAGTAAAGGTGTTCCCAAAAATACAAGTTTAGGGGAAAGCTACATAACATTTATCCCTGCTTCTTTAAAAGAAGAAAAAAGAGGTTCGTTTGGAGAATGGTCGGTAATAATTGTATCAATTTTATTTACAGGAACTACCACATAGCTTTTATCTTGCATTAGTTTTGTGCTTGTGCATAATGCAACCACATAATCTGATGCTTCTATCATGCTTTTTTTAATATGGGCCACTTCCCAGTCAGGTTCAGTCATTCCTCTCTCTAAATTAAGTCCGCTTACACCCATAAAACAAATATCTGCCCTAACTTTAGTAATTGCATTAACCACATCTATTCCAACCGTAACTTGTGCTGTTTTATTGAGTTTCCCGCCTATAAAAACAACTTCTATTGTAGGATGATGTGTTAGCTCTAAGGCTATTGGAAGACTATACGTAAAAACAGTAGCTTTTATATGCGACGGAATAATTTTAGCAAGGGCTAAATTGGTTGTGCTTCCGCTCATTAAAATTACCTGATCATCATGAATTAAATCAACTGCTTTTTTAGCAATCGTGTTTTTCTTGTCAATATCTGCAACTTTACGCTCTTCGTAAGTTTTAACTTTATTATCTAACGCTAATGCCCCCCCGTGAACTTTAAACAGAAGATTTTTAGCCTCAAGCTCTTTTAAATCACGACGTATAGTATCTTCAGAAACAGAAAGTTCTTCGCTCAATTGAGTTGATAAAACTTTACGGTTTCTTCTTAGCTTATCTAATATAAATTGATGTCTTTCGGGTTTTAGCACAACGAGTCTTTTTATCAAAAATGCAAAAACAAAAATAAAAACGCAAAAAAACGCAAAAAATAATATGGATTTCTTACCTTTAGTCTTATTTTACTAAATAACTAACAACATGAGACAAAAAATTGCAACGCTCTTGCTTGTTTTTTTTACCTCAACATTTTCATGGCTACATGCACAAGAAATTGTAGTTAAAGGCTTGGTAACAGACAGTCAGGGGACTGCCCTGCCGGGCGTTAATATTGTGGTAAAAGGTACAACAAGAGGAACATCATCTGATTTTGATGGTAATTTTGAAATTAGCGCCAACAGGGGCGATGTACTAGTATTTTCTTATCTAGGCTTTAAAACACAAGAAGTAAGTGTTAACGGAGCGTCTTTAAACATTGTTATGCAAGAAGATGCCAGTCAGCTTAACGAAGTAGTTGTAACTGCCTTTGGTATAGAAAAAGAAACTAAATCATTAGGATATGCAGTGCAATCTGTAGATGCCGACGATTTAAATTTAGCCGGACAAACCAACCCTCTCGAAACACTTCAGGGTAGAGTAGCCGGTGTACAAATTAACAGAACTTCCGGTACAGCCGGTGGTGGTGTAGATATCTTAATTAGGGGGGTAACTTCTGTTAATCCCGGAAGAGACAACCAACCACTTATAATTGTAGATGGAATTGCTTTAAATAATGATACCTTTACAGGAAATGTACTTCCTAGTGCCGGCTCTAACGCTAGCGGTAGCGCAGAGCAATTTGCTTTTTCTAACCGTGCCGGAGATTTAAACCCTGAAGATATAGAGAGCTTTAACGTTTTAAAAGGTGCGGCTGCAACAGCCCTTTACGGTATTAGAGCTTCTAACGGTGCTATTGTTATAACCACTAAAAGAGGGCGTCAAGGAAAAGTAAAAGTAGGTGTTTCTGCTTCAACTTCATTTAGAAAAGTAGAAAAAACTCCAGAACTACAAACCACCTACAGAGAAGGACACAGAACCACCAAAGTTCCTGCCGTAGAAGACCCAAATAGCCCAGATGGCTATACCAGATATGCAGGATTTTCTTTTTACTCTTGGGGTGTACCTTATACAGACGATAGCTTTACACTAAGTGATGGCACCGTAATAGATTTAAGTAATGATAAATTTCATAGCCCATACAATTTGTTTAGAACAGGAATAAACAATCAAGTTAACTTTAATATTAGTGGAGCTACAGAGCAGTTAGATTATTATTTATCTGCCGGAAACAGTTACGATGAAGGTGTTTTGCCAAACACTAATTATAAGAAAACCAACTTTAGGTTTAAAGGTGGTTATAAAGTGAGCGATAAGTTTAATATAGCATCGTCTATCACCTACTCTAACTCTGGCGGAACAAGAGGAACAGGTGGAGACAAATCTATTTTCAGCTCACTTTCATATTGGTCTGCTACTTTTGATATTAATGACTATTTACTACCGGACGGCAGACAAAAAAATTATTCTGCAGGAATTATAGATAACCCCAGGTATTTTGCCGAAAAAAGTAATTTAAAAGATAAGGTAAACCGATGGGTGGGTAACATAACCTTAAATTGGGCTCCTAAAGATTGGATTAATGTAACTTATTCTGCGCAAGTAGATAATTACTCCGATCAAAGAAACAGATTTGTTCCACCGGATTTAGATGTTGGAACACAAGTTGGAGGATTCGTAGTAAACGAAAACATTAACTTTACCGGGTTAGAGTCTAACCTCTTAGCTACTTTTACACACGATATTTCTGAAGATTTAAACGCTTCATTAACCGTTGGTCATCAGGTTTCAGACATAAAAACGGATTATACTTTCTTAAGAGGAGAAGGGTTAAATGTTCCCGGTATTAACGAGATTAGCAACACACTAAATTTATTTGGTAACACAAGCATTTCTCGTTTACGCAATGTTGGTGTTTTTGGTGATTTGCGCTTTGATTATAAAGACCAACTATTCCTTTCAGTTACTGGTCGTAACGACTGGGTTTCTGTAATGCCGCCACAAAACAGATCATTTTTCTATCCTTCGGTAAGTTTATCGTATCTGTTTACAGATATAGTAGATCCGGAGCAAAAAATTCTATCCTTTGGTAAATTGCGTACCTCGTGGGCACAAGTTGGTAAAGGACCAAACTTTGGTCAAGTAGGACAATATTTTATTAAAGATCCTGATTTCCCGTTCAGTGGTGCAGGAGGGTACAGAGCCAGCACGCAATTAGGAGATGTAAACCTAAAACCTGAAAGAAATAACACCTTTGAAATTGGTGCAGATCTACGATTTTTAGACAATAGAATTCGTTTAGACTACGCTTATTACAGATCTAAAGTAACCGATCAGATTTTCCCGGTTGGAGCGGCTTATTCATCAGGACTCTCAAGTGTGGTTAGAAATGCTGGTAACTACGAGACATGGGGACATGAAGTTTTAATAAGTGCAGACATTATTAAAAAGGCCGATTTTGGTTGGGAGGCAATTGTAAACTGGTCTACAACCGGTAGCGAAGTAACCGAAATCCCTAACGATCTGGATGAAATTGTTTTCTTTGATGATTGGATTACCAATAAAGCAAAAGTAGGAGATGAATTAGGAACGCTCTACGGATGGGTTTTTCAAACCGCTCCTAATGGAGAACGCTACGTTGGTCCGGATGGTAAATGGGTAGTTACCGGATCTGAAAACACAGGCTTTTATTACGAAGGGGATAATGAGAAGGTTAAAGTTGGTAATGCTTTCCCAGATTATATTCTATCATTAACTAATAACATTCGTTATAAAAACTTTACCTTAAACTTTCTAATAGAATATAAAGCCGGAGGCGATTTATATGATAGAGGAAGAAGAAACGCTATTAGAAATGGTAATTTAAAACTTACCGAGTTTAGAGATATGCCAAGAGTTCTTGAAGGCGTTATGGATGATGGAAACGGTGGGTTTACTCCCAACACACAAGAGCTTATAATTACTGCAAACGATTTTTATAGAGACTTTAATAACTATAATACAGCTGCAGAAATTTTACTTCAAGACGGTTCTTGGGTTAAATTAAGAACTATTGGCTTAAGCTATGCTATACCTCAAAAAATACTTAGCAAACTTGGTATTAGTGCAGCTTCTTTAAATGCAAGTGCCAATAATATTATTATTTGGACACCATTTGATGGATTTGATCCGGAGAGTAATCAATTTAGTGCCGGAAGCAATATATATGGGTTTACCGGATTAACAACTCCGTTAACACAAAGCTATTCATTCGGTATTAACTTTGAATTTTAAAAATATCAGTTATGAAAAAATATATATCAACCATAATCATAGCTATACTCACTGTTACAGTAGTTTCTTGTAGCGATGATTATTTTGACGTAAATACGCCCACAGGATCTGCTACTGAAGATCAGTTAAGCATGAACGATCTCTTGGGGCCTGCCATTTACCATACCGTTTTAGCACAATATTGGGCAGAGCGGTCTTTTGGAAACTATACACAGTACTTTACCGGACAAGGTGGCGGTGCTGCCGGACCAACATCTATAAGTAGTGCGTGGAGCAATATTTACCTGTATGCTTTACCTAATATTAATACCATTATAGAAAAAGCAAACGAAACCAACTCTAACCATTTTAGAGGTATCGCCAAAATTTTAATTGCTATAAATTTAGGCCTAGCAACAGATAGCTGGGAGGCAATACCATTTTCAATGGCCTCTATGGGGTCAGAAAACTTATCTCCGGCTTTCGATACGCAAGAAGAAATTTACAATAGTATAAACATTTTGTTAGACGATGCTATTGCAGATTTAAGTGCAGAAAATCAATCAGATTTTTCGCCAACTTCTACAGGAGATATAGCTTACAGAGGTGATACAGATAAGTGGTTACGTGCAGCTTACACCTTAAAGGCTCGTTATGCAATGCATTTATCTGAGATAGATGCAAATGCTGCTGCAAATGCTGCATTGAGTTATTTAGACAACGGATTTACATCTAATGATGACGACTTACAAATATTTTTTGAAGAGCGTAATATAAATCCATGGCATTCAAGACAAGTATTAGCTCCTAATACCGGAAATGTTCATGATAAAGTTGGCGACCAACTGGTAAGTTACATGAACGGCACTTCGTATCCGTTTCAAAGTGGTATAACTATAGATCCAAGGTTGCCGGTTTATGCAGATAATATGGGTGATCCTGGAGACCCTTACAGAGGATATGTTAGTGGAGGTGACGGTTTATCATCAGACGGTGAGTTAGCAAATACAGATTTTGCTGATGCCGGATACTACTCTTCTGTAGATTCTCCTATAGTTATTATATCGTATGCAGAAGCTTTATTCTTAAGAGCCGAAGCAGCATTTATAGCTAACGGTGGTACCACTACAAGTACAGGAACTACCTCAGAAGCTTACAATGCTTATTTGGCCGGTATTCAGGCAAACATGGAAAAGTTAGGTGTAGATGGATCAGCGTATTTAGCAGATGGCGCAATAGCTGTTGGCGAAGCTAATTTAATGTTACACCACATAATGAAAGAAAAATATATAGCTAACTTCCTAAACCCGGAAACGTTTGTAGATTTTAGACGATATGATTTTTCTCCTGATGTGTTTTTAGATTTAGAGCTTCCTGTAGATAATGCAGAGAGCGAATTCCCGGGGCAATGGCTTGTTAGAGCTCAATATCCAGATTCTGAAGAAACCAGAAACCCTGATAATGTAAATGCTAACAAAAAATCGCCAACAGAACCTGTTTGGTGGGATAGATAGTATAATTAACAAAAAGGCTTCAAAATTTTGAAGCCTTTTTTTATGCGTTGTGGTATACTATTTTAACCTCAATTTCTGCAAAACGCCTAAACATCTCCATTACACCACAGTATTTTTCTATAGATAAATCAACTGCTCTTTTTAATTTTTTCTCATCTAAATTACTACCATAAAAATGATACTCTATAGTTACTTTATCGTAATATTTTGGGTGCTCGTCGGTAAGATTGGCAATAGTATCTATCTTGAAATCGGCAACATCCAATTTCATTTTCTTTATTAACGATGCAATATCTAATCCTGAACATCCTGCCAAAGCAGAGAGCATTAATGCTTTTGGTCTGTAACCATCATCTTTACCTCCATCTTCTTCACCGGCATCTATATAAACTTTTTTACCTGAAGGGTTTGTACTCTCAAACCTCATATTGCCAAGCCATTTTGTTGTGATATGATTTGTCATAATTAATTAACTATTTTTTTGTTACTTGTATGCATCAAAAGTACAGATTAATTTACAATACAATATTATGCCATTAGTAACACCATTATCTCCAGATCACGATCCTGAAACTAAAGCATTAGCAGCATTTTTTAATGAAACGTTAGGGTTTTGCCCTAACTCTGTTTTAACCATGCAGCATCGGCCAGAAATAAGCAAGGCTTTTATAAATTTAAATAAAGCGGTTATGGCAAATCATGGTAGGGTAACCTCTGCGCTTAAAAGAATGATTGCTTGGGTAAGTAGTAATGCAACAGGCTGTAGGTATTGCCAAGCTCATGCTATAAGAGCTGCAGAGCGTTATGGTGCAGAGCAAGAAAAATTAGATAATATCTGGGAATACAAAACACATCCGGCTTTCTCTGAGGCAGAACGTGTTGCTCTAGATTTTTCTTTGGCTGCCAGCCAAATACCCAATGCTGTAGATGAAAATTTGAAAAAGCGTCTTTATGAGCACTGGAATGAAGGCGAAATTGTAGAGATGTTAGGTGTTATATCGCTTTTTGGTTACCTAAACAGATGGAATGATAGCATGGGGACAACATTAGAAGAAGGCGCCATAGAAAGTGGTGAAAAATACCTTAAAAAACACGGATGGAATACGGGCAAGCATGTTTAACACAATGCTTGCTTTACTTTAGCTTGTAATACCGGAATAACCTCATTTAAAAACCAACTGTTTTTTGTTAACCAAAACCTGTTTCTTGGTGACGGATGTGGTAATGGTAGTATGTTCTTCTTCTCAAAGTCTTTAAATGACCTGACGGTTTCTGTTAGATTCTTTTTGATAGAATTTTGTAAATAATAGCGCTGTGAATATTGACCAATTAGTAAGGTTAAAGAAACATGGGGCATTTGCCGTAATAGTTTTTCGTGCCATAAAGGAGCACATTCCGGTCTTGGGGGTAGATCGCCAGTTTTTCCTTTTCCGGGATAACAAAACCCCATAGGAATTAATGCAATTTTAGTTTCGTCGTAAAACACATCGTTGGTTATACCCATCCATTTTCTTAATTGTTTTCCGCTGGGATCATTCCAGGGAATTCCGGTTTTGTGAACACTTGTTCCAGGAGCCTGCCCAATAATTACAATCCTAGCTTTAGAATGTGCAGATACTATTGGATTTGGCCCCAAAGGTAAATGGGCTTCACACTCCTTGCAAGCTCTTATTTTTTTAAGTAGTATTTGCATTATTTTTTCCCGGAAACAACTATTACTAATTCTCCTTTGGGAGGGTGGTTTGTAAAATGATTAATCACATCCTTTAGTGACCCTCTAATATTCTCTTCGTAAACCTTACTTAACTCTCTTGAAACCGATATATGACGGTCTTCACCAAAATAAGTCGAAAAGTCTTTTAAGGTTTTGAGAAGCTTATACGGCGATTCGTAAAAAACCATCGTTCTGGTTTCTTCGGCTAAAAACTCTAATCGTGTTTGCCGTCCTTTTTTAACAGGCAAAAAACCTTCAAACACAAACTTATCACACGGAATACCACTATTAACCAATGCTGGCACAAAAGCAGTAGGCCCGGGTAAACAAACCACATTCACATCTTGTTCTAAACACGCTCTAACAAGCAAAAAACCGGGGTCTGAGATTGCTGGAGTTCCGGCATCAGATATTAATGCCATGGTTTCTCCGGCTACTAACCTATTAACAAGCAAATTCACGGTTTTATGCTCATTGTGCATATGATGACTTTGCATTTTGGTAGTAATGCCGTAATGTTGTAAAAGTTTAGCGCTGGTTCTGGTATCTTCGGCTAAAATAGTATCTACTCTTTTTAGAGTCTCTACAGCTCTAAACGTCATGTCGTTTAGGTTGCCTATAGGAGTAGGCACAACATATAATGTTCCCATAAACTTTTAATTGCAGTGTTTTTTTGGCTTATATAAACCTAGCCTCTATAAGCTCTAAAAAGCGGGTTTCGTAGGCTTCTTTTCCGTCCCAATTATTATAATCGGGTTTTACCATTTGTTCTATAAACACTTTAGCCTCTTCAAAACTTGTTTTTGTGTTTAGCTGAGAGATTACTCTGTTGTAGTCTTCTGTGCTATCATTAAATAAATGCTTTATAAAAGCCAATTTATCGTTTAACCCAATACTAATCCCTTTTTTTAGTTTATCATTTAACGTAACTGTTTTAGGCTCTTTAGTTACAGATGTGGACAAAATTTCTTTTTCTTTTTTTTCGAACGTTGGTTGCGATGTTATTTCGGCTAAAAAGTCATCTATTTCTTCGGGTTGTGGCATTTCGGCCACCATATCTTTAATAGTTTCTATCCCCGGAGTTATAATGTCTTCCTCATGCGGATTGCTTTCCGGCACTTTAGCGTTATATGCTAAAACTGCTGTTGCTAATTCTTTAAATTTTTCTGCAATCTCACTTTTGTTAACATCTATTTCTAAATCGTTTAGCTTATCTTCAATAAATTTTAATACTGTAATATTCTCATAAAGCTTTCTGGCTTCATATTGCAATACAGCAATATCTTCGTTTGTGTCTAGCTTTAAAATTTTTTCTGCCAAGGCTTTAAGTTCTAACTCCAATCTTTTCTTCATAATTTTTAAAAATTACACCAAAACTGACATTGGTTTTTTAATAAATTTGTACCACCTTTATACAAACGGAGGCATTCTCTGTTTATGATATGAAAAATACAAAATGTTTCTTGAAAATACAGTAAATCACAAAGAACAATTTGGCTGGATAGAAGTAATTTGCGGGTCTATGTTTTCGGGTAAAACCGAAGAGCTAATTAGACGGTTAAAACGCGCCCAATTTGCGCGTCAGAAAGTAGAAATTTTTAAACCGTTAATAGATACCCGTTATGATGATGAGATGGTAGTCTCTCATGATGCCAACGAAATTAGATCTACTCCTGTTCCGGCTGCTGCTAATATTAGGTTGTTAGCAGACGGGTGTGATGTTGTTGGTATAGACGAAGCCCAGTTTTTTGATGATGAAATTGTTGCTGTTTGTAATGATTTAGCCAATAAAGGTATTCGAGTAATTGTGGCAGGCTTAGATATGGATTTTAAAGGAAATCCTTTTGGGCCAATGCCCGCTCTTATGGCTACTGCAGAGTATGTAACAAAAGTTCATGCAGTATGCACCAGAACCGGAAATTTAGCGCATTACAGTTACAGAAAATCTAATGATGACAGCCTTGTTCTCTTAGGCGAAACAGAAGAATATGAGCCTTTAAGTAGAGCAGCTTACTATAAAGCCATGTTACGCGATAAGGTTAAAAAAATAGATGTGAAAGACCCCGAAGAGGTTTCGTCTAAAAAACAAGACTCTAACAATGCCTAAGGTTCAAGAAACTACACTAGAGATTAATCTGCCTGCCTTATCGCATAATTATGCTTTTTTAAAAAGCAAAATTGCTCCAGAAACTAAATTTATGGCCGTTGTAAAAGCCTTTGGTTATGGTTCTGATGCTGTAGAAGTAGCCTTGCATTTACAACAATTAGGTGTAGATTATTTTGCTGTAGCATACACACAAGAAGGTATTACGTTAAGAGATGCCGGTATTACTAAGCCTATTTTAGTGCTGCACCCACAACCTTTTAATTTTGGTGTTTTAATAGACCGTTGTTTAGAACCCAGTATTTACAGCAAACGTGTTTTAGAAGCATTCTTGAGCACAGCAAAGCAAAAAAAACAAGAAAACTATCCAATTCACATAAAATTTAATACCGGATTAAACCGTCTTGGTTTTGCCCCTAAAGATATAGCCTATTTAAACAAGGTGCTCCCAAATAAGGCTTTAAAAGTAGTTTCTGTTTTCTCACATTTAGCTGCCACAGAAGATGCTGACGAAAAAGATTTTACACATAGTCAAATAAGCCTTTATAAAGAACTTGCTTTAAAGGTGTCTGAAAATTTGCCTAATAAACCGCTTTGGCATGTAGTTAATACATCAGGTATTTTAAATTATCCTGAAGCCCATTTTAATATGGTTAGAAGCGGCATCGGACTCTACGGGTTTGGCAACAATACATTTTACAGCAAACAACTAAAGCCAATAGCTACACTAAAAAGTGTTATCTCTCAAATACATTATATAAAACCCGGAGATAGCATAGGCTATAACAGAGCCCATATTGCCAAAACAGCAATGAAAACAGCTACAATTCCGGTAGGGCATGCAGATGGTATTGGCAGGCAATATGGTAATAAGGTTGGCTACGTTACCATACACCAAAAACAAGCTCCTATTATTGGAAATGTTTGTATGGATATGATGATGGTTGATGTAACTCATATTGATTGTGAAGAAGGTGACGAAGTAATCGTATTTGGAGAAAATCCAACGGCAGAAACCCTTTCTGAAAAAGCAAACACTATATCGTACGAACTAATTACAGCTATCTCTCAACGAGTAAAACGCGTAATTGTTCGATAATTCGTTGCTTTTTAGTCTTGTAAGAAAACTGTTCTCCGCAATTTTTTACTACATTGTACTATCACTAACCCTTAAAACAACACAACATGGGATTTTTTAAAGATTTTAAGTCCTTTTTAATGAAAGGCGATATCGTTAGTTTAGCTACTGCTGTAGTTATTGGTGGAGCTTTTAACACGATTGTAAAATCGGCTGTAGACGATGTTTTAATGCCAATTGTAGGTGTTATAACAGGCGGTACAGATTTTACCCAAAAATTTATTGCTTTAGATGGGCAATCTTATGAGAGTTTAACGGCTGCTAAAGAAGCCGGAGCTGCTGTAATTACTTATGGTAATCTTATACAAGCAACCATAAACTTTATAATAGTTGGGCTGTTTATTTATGTGTTTTTAAAGGCATATGAAAACTCTAAAAAGAAAGAAGAAGCTGCTCCTGCAGCACCAAAAGGCCCTTCGCAAGAAGAATTGTTAACAGAAATTAGAGACTTGCTAAAGAACAAATAATAAAAACTGTCTTTTAAGAGCCTGCAATTTAATTGCAGGCTCTTTTTGTTATAAATACCACAAACTGAACTATTTTTTTTATTCGGTTTTATTAGCGCTTACAAACCGTTATTAAATTTCTACTTTTGCACTTTAAATTAAACATATGAAAGTTGCAGTTGTAGGTGCCACCGGTATGGTTGGTCAGGTTATGCTTAAGGTCTTAGCAGAACGTAAATTTCCGGTTAGCAAATTAATTCCGGTAGCTTCAGAAAAATCTGTTGGTAAATTAGTTTTGTTTAATAACAAAGAGTATCCGATAGTTAGTTTAGCCGAAGCTGTAAAAGAGCAACCCGATATTGCTTTATTCTCTGCCGGAGGTAGTACTTCGTTAGAATGGGCTCCAAAATTTGCCGAAGTTGGGACGACAGTTATAGATAATTCGTCTGCTTGGCGTATGGATCCTACAAAAAAGTTAATCGTCCCCGAAATTAATGCACAAAGCCTATCAAAAGCCGATAAAATTATTGCAAATCCTAATTGCTCTACCATTCAAATGGTTATGGTTTTGGCTCCGCTTCACCAAAAATATAAAATCAATCGCATTGTGGTTTCTACCTACCAATCTGTTACCGGTACCGGTGTAAAAGCAGTAACACAACTACAAAACGAGCAATTGGGTAAAAAAACAGAAATGGCCTACCCATATGCAATTTATCAAAATGCATTACCTCATTGTGATGTTTTTGAAGAAAATGGTTATACCAAAGAAGAAATGAAATTGGTAAGAGAAACTCAAAAAATCCTTAACGATAAAACTATTGCTGTAACCGCAACTGCTGTTAGAGTTCCGGTTATTGGAGGTCACTCTGAAGCTGTTAATGTAACTTTTAAAGACGATTTTAATGTAAACGAGGTAAGACAGCTTCTGCATGAAACTCCTGGTGTTGTAGTGCAAGATAATCCGGATTGTAACACCTATCCTATGCCTCTTTACGCTCAAAATAAAGATGCTGTTTTTGTTGGCAGAATTAGAAGAGATGAGTCACTACGCAATTCATTAAACCTTTGGATTGTTGCAGATAACTTAAGAAAAGGAGCTGCCACAAATGCTATACAGATTGCAGAATATTTAGTAAATAACGGGCTGCTTTAAGCAGTATTAAATTTATGTTAAAAGCGTTTTAAAAGTAAAGAGAGGGCTGTTTTTTTATGCTATATTTGATGCTAAACATCTCTAAATCATGAAAAAAACTACCCTCCTCTTATTAGTTATCTCTTTTGCTTTTTCTTGTAAAAAAGACAGTAATTCACTTATGACCGTTACATATCCGGAGACTAAAAAAGCCGATTCGGTTAATGTTTATTTTGATACCGAAGTTAAAGACCCTTACCAATGGTTAGAAGATGACCGTTCTGAAGAAACAGCACAATGGGTTAAAGCTCAAAATGAAGTATCATTTGGTTATTTAGATAAAATTCCGTTTAAAAACACTTTAAAAGAACGCTTAGCATCGCTTTGGAACTACGAAAAAATATCTGCTCCGTTTAAAGAAGGAGACTATACTTACTTTTATAAAAACAACGGGTTGCAAAATCAATATGTTGTTTACAGGCAAAAAGAAGAACAAGAACCCGAAGTTTTTTTAGACCCTAACACGTTTTCTAAAGATGGGACAACGTCTCTCGCAGGACTTAGTTTTACAAAAGATGGCTCATTAGTAGCCTACTCTATTTCTGAAGGTGGTAGTGATTGGAGAAAGGTAATTGTAATGAATACCGAAACGAAAGAAATAGTTGAAGATACCTTGGTAGACATAAAATTTAGTGGTATCTCGTGGAAAAACAATGAAGGGTTTTTCTATTCTAGTTACGACAAGCCAAAGGGCAGTGAACTATCAGCCAAAACAGATCAGCATAAACTTTATTATCATAAATTAGGAACGCCTCAAGAAAACGATGTGTTAATTTATGGTGGCACACCACAAGAAAAGCACCGTTATATTAATGGTGCCGTAACAGAAGACCAAAATTATTTAATAATTTACGCACGTATCTCTACCTCAGGAAATAAACTTTTTGTTAAAGATTTAAGAAATCCCAACAAACCTCTAATAACCGTTTTAGACCATACTGAAAGCGACACCTTTGTTGTTGATACAGACGGAGACACCTTTTATTTGGTAACTAATTTAAATGCTCCAAATAAAAGAGTAGTTACCATGAATATAAACAATCCGGAACCCGAAAATTGGGTGGATTTTATTCCGGAAACAGAGCATGTGCTAAATGTTTCTACTGGTGGTGGTTACTTTTTTGCTAGGTATATGATAGACGCCATCTCTAATGTAAAACAATACGATTATAACGGTAACCTTGTTCGAGAGATTTCTTTACCGGGTATTGGCTCTGCAAATGGTTTTGGTGGCAAAAAAGACGATAAAATAGACTATTATACATTTACAAACTACAAAACCCCGGCCAGTATTTACCAATACAATGTAGAAACCGGAGAGTCTAAGTTATACTGGAGCCCTAATATTGATTTTAATCCTGAAAATTACGAGTCTAAACAGGTTTTCTACACGTCTAAAGACGGTACTAAGGTTCCGATGATAATTACCTATAAAAAAGGGCTTGAATTAAATGGTAAAAACCCTACCATTCTGTACGGATATGGCGGTTTTAATATAAGCCTTACCCCTTCATTTAATATTGCTAATGCTGTTTGGTTGGAACAAGGAGGTGTTTATGCAGTACCTAACTTAAGAGGCGGGGGAGAGTACGGTAAAAAATGGCACATTGCAGGAACCAAAATGCAAAAACAAAATGTTTTTGATGATTTTATAGCTGCAGCCGAATATTTAATAGAAAACAACTACACTTCGCCACAATACTTAGCTATTAGAGGAGGCTCTAATGGTGGTCTTTTGGTTGGTGCTACTATGACACAGCGTCCTGATTTAATGAAGGTTGCTTTGCCTGCTGTTGGCGTTTTAGATATGCTTCGTTATCATAAATTTACAGCTGGAGCAGGGTGGGCTTATGATTACGGAACAGCAGACGACAGTAAAGAAATGTTTGAGTATTTAAAAGGGTACTCGCCTTTACATAATATAGAGGAAGGCACCAATTATCCTGCAACATTAATTACTACAGGAGACCATGATGATAGGGTGGTTCCTGCACATAGCTTTAAGTTTGCTGCAACCTTGCAGGAAAAGCATAAAGGTAAAAACCCTATTTTAATAAGAATTGAAACAAAAGCAGGGCATGGAGCAGGCAAACCCACATCAAAAATCATCGAAGAGCAAGCAGATATTTTTGCCTTCACATTTTATAATATGGGCTTTAAAGATCTTCCTAACAAAGCCGTTTTAAAAGAATTTAAAGATTAACTTTGTGTTTTACTATAAAACCGCTCTTTTAGAGCGGTTTTTTTATGCCATTTTAATTAATTTATATTTGCTTTTTAATAATGCTAAAAGTAAACAACATAACCGTATCGTATTCAGATATTCCTGTTTTACAAGATATTTCTTTTACGTTAGATGAAGGAAAAATAGTTTCTGTAGTTGGCGAAAGTGGCTCCGGAAAATCTACAATATTAAAAGCAATTTATGGGCTTTTACCCTTAACCGAAGGTGCTCTTTCTTGGAAAGACAAGAAAATGCTGGGTCCGCTTTATAACCTAATCCCCGGAGAACCCTTTATAAAATATGTTTCACAAGATTTTGAGCTGATGCCATTTATTACCGTTTCAGAAAATATTGGTAAATATTTATCGGCTTTTTACCCTGAGCAAAAAAAAGAACGCATAAAACAGCTTCTTAAGCTTATAAATTTAAGTGAGTTTGCTAACACTTTAGCTAAAGATTTAAGTGGTGGCCAACAACAACGTGTTGCATTGGCAAGAGCTTTAGCTCAGGCGCCAGAATTATTATTGTTAGACGAGCCTTTTAGCCAGGTAGATTCTTTTAGAAAAAACTCACTTAGGCATCAGTTATTTTCGTATTTAAAAAAGAAAAATATAAGCTGTATAATTGCTACACACGATGCTGTTGATGCGCTTTCTTATGCAGACGAAGTAATAATTTTAAAAGCAGGCAAGATTATTGCCTCCGGAGCACCTCAAGAAATATATAATAATCCTAACTCTATTTATGTAGCTTCTCTTTTTGATGAAGTGAATGTGCTCCCTGCTTCTATTTTTAATATCGCTTCGAATCCCCAAAAAAATGTGCTCCTATACCCGCATGAGTTAACCATATCTAATAATGAAAATGGTTTAAAAACACGTATTGTAAACATTTATTACAGAGGCAGTTATTTTTTAATTGAAGGATTACACCACGGGAATACAGTGCTTTTTAAATGTAATAACCAGTTAAACCCAGGTCAGTGGGTTTGGCTTAAGCAGCCTGAGCTGTCTCTTTTAGAAAGCAGATTAGTTAATTAAATCTGCTAAATCTTTCCCTACTTGTGTTCCTATTGCAACACCCATTCCGCCCAATCTAACACCACAAAAAACATTGGGTTGTAATTGTTTTAATATAGGTTTCTTTTGTTCTCCAACCCCCATAATACCACTCCACCTTTGGTCTATTTCAAATGGTGTATTTGGTAAGATTACTGTCTTTAAAAGGTTTTCTAAGCTATTTTGGATTAATGGTGTTTCTCCAAAATCTGTTGTGGTTTCTCCTTCTATATCTAAATTTCTACCACCTCCAAACAAAATTCTGCTGTCTATATTTCTAAAATAATAATACCCTCTATCTAAATGAAATGTGCCCTTTATATGCAAATCAGGTATTGGTTTTGTAACTAAAACCTGAGCTCTAGCGGGTGCTACATTATTTATATTAAGTTGCTTTGCAAACCCGTTTGTTGCTATAAACAACGCCTCTGTAGTAACTGTAAAGTTTGGTGTTTTTACTAAAATTTTACTTGATAAAGCTTCATAACTTGTTACAGGGCAAGAATTTAAAATTGTAATGTTTTTGCTTTGGGCTAATTTTAATAATGCATCCATGAGCTTTCCGGTATTCAATTGCCCTTCAAAAACATTTACTATGTATTGGTCTTCAATGTTTTTAAACCCAAAGGTGTTTTTCTCTACTTTATAAACTTCCGATTTAAAAATAGGATACAACAGCTTGTTTAAATACGCTTTCTTCTCTAAACATTCATTAAAAAGAATTTTGTGTTCTTTTAAAAAAAGCTCATACCCTTTCCAGTTGTAAAATTCTATTGTTTTATCTCCCAATAAATTTCTTAGTTGTTGCAGGCCTCTCCAACGCTTTTCAACTAACGCTAATACTTCGTTCTCTGAATGATTTTCTAAATCTGCTAATAATTCCGATGCGCTTCCAAAGCAAGCAAAACCGGCGTTTTTTGTGCTTGCTCCTTGCGGAAATATTCCTTTTTCTAAAACTAAAATTTTGGCTTTTGGGTGTTTTTCTCTTAGTTGTAATGCACAATTAAGTCCAACTATTCCGCTACCTACAACGGTAAAGGTAACATCAGAAAGCCATTGTGTTTTTTCCCAATACGAAATACTCATACAACGAAAATACAGATTTAGAGGTTTTCAGATAAAAAAGCATAAAAAAACCCCGAACAATTCGGAGTTTTTTTTAGTGTTATTCTTCTTCTGGTGGAGCCATTTTAAAGTCTTCCATAAACTTGGTGGTGTAGTTACCTGCCAAGAAATCAGGATGTTCCATGAGTTGTCTATGAAACGGAATTGTAGTTTTAATTCCTTCTATAACAAACTCATCCAGAGCACGTTTCATTTTATTAATAGCTTCTTCTCTGGTTTGAGCTGTTGTAATTAATTTAGCAATCATAGAGTCATAGTTAGGCGGAATTACATAACCGCTATACACGTGAGTGTCTAACCTAACCCCATGCCCCCCCGGAGCGTGTAACGTTGTTATTCTGCCCGGTGATGGTCTGAATCCATTATAAGGATCTTCGGCATTAATACGACATTCTATTGAATGTAGCTTTGGCGTATAATTTTTACCGGAAATTGGCACTCCGGCAGCTACCAGAATTTGCTCTCTAATTAAATCGTAATCAATTACTTGCTCTGTTATAGGATGCTCTACCTGAATACGGGTATTCATCTCCATAAAGTAAAAGTTACGATGTTTATCAACTAAAAACTCAACTGTACCTGCTCCTTCATACTTAATAAATTCTGCTGCTTTAATAGCTGCTTTCCCCATTTTATCTCTAAGCTCATCGGTCATAAAAGGAGAAGGAGTCTCTTCTGTAAGTTTTTGATGTCTTCGTTGTACTGAACAATCACGCTCTGATAAGTGGCACGCCTTACCGTATTGGTCTCCAACAATTTGAATTTCTATATGGCGAGGCTCTTCAATTAGCTTCTCCATATACATACCATCATTACCAAAGGCTGCAGCCGCTTCTTGTTTAGCGCTCTCAAATGCTTTTTGTAAATCTTCTTCTTTCCAAACGGCACGCATTCCTTTACCACCTCCTCCGGCAGTTGCTTTTAGCATAACCGGATAGCCAATTTCTTTGGCTATTTTTTTGGCGTGGTCTAGTGATTTTAATAATCCGTCTGACCCCGGTATAGTTGGTACTCCGGCTTTTTTCATGGTTTCTTTGGCTGTTGCCTTATCTCCCATTTTTTCTATTTGCTCCGGAGTTGCACCAATAAATTTTATACCGTGTTCTGCACAAATTTTAGAAAACTTGGCATTTTCTGATAAAAACCCGTAGCCGGGATGTATTGCATCTGCATTGGTAATTTCTGCAGCTGCTATAATGTTAGGTATTTTTAAATACGATTCTGAGCTTGGTGCAGGGCCAATACATACTGCTTCGTCTGCAAAACGAACATGAAGGCTATCGGCATCTGCAGTAGAGTAAACAGCAACCGTTTTTATGCCCATCTCTTTGCAGGTTCTGATAATTCTCAGTGCTATCTCTCCCCTGTTGGCAATTAAGATTTTTTTAAACATAATGCTTTAAGATTAGATGTTTAAATTTTTTTTATAGTACCCTTACAATAGATTGAAACTCTATTGAAAACAGTAGTTAAACTACGAAGGGTCTATTAAAAATAACGGTTGATCAAACTCTACCGGTGAAGCATCGTCTACTAAAACTTTAACAATTTTACCAGAAACTTCTGCTTCTATTTCGTTAAATAGTTTCATAGCTTCAATTACGCAAAGAACATCTCCTTTGCTAACGGTATCTCCTACCTCAACAAAAGCAGGTTTGTCTGGCGCCGGTTTTCTGTAGAATGTACCAATTATAGGCGACTTTACAGTTACATATTTTGATGTATCATCTTCTTCTTTTGCCGAGCTTGCTTCTGCTTGCGCAGGTGCAGGAGCTGCAGGAGCTGCTTGTGGGGCAGGAGTTTGTGGTATTGCATGAGCAACAGGAATTTGTTGTACAAAAGTGGTTTCTGCTTTTGTTTCTTCTTTTCCTGTTTTTATAGTAATCTTAAACTCTTCGGTTTCTAACTTAACCTCACTGGCTCCAGATTTAGCCACAAACTTGATTAAATTTTGAATGTCTTTTAGTTCCATGATCTTGGTTTGTTGGTTTTTCTTAGTTTTTAGTTAGTATTGTAAGCCCATTTAAGGTAAATAGCTCCCCAGGTAAACCCACCTCCAAAAGCAGCAAACACTAGGTTGTCTCCTTTTTTAAGTTGCTTTTCGTAATCATTAAGCAATAACGGAAGCGTAGCTGAGGTTGTATTACCATATTTTTGAATATTCATCATTACCTTAGAATCATCTAACCCCATTCTATTGGCGGTAGCATCAATTATTCGTTTGTTAGCTTGGTGTGGTACCAGCCAATTAACATCATCATGAGTTAGATTGTTTCGTTCCATTATTTTAGCAGACACATCGGCCATGTTAGACACTGCAAACTTAAACACCGTTTTCCCGTCTTGAAAAACATAGTGTTGCTTATTTTTTACCGTTTCTTCTGAAGCCGGAAGTAGTGATCCTCCAGCGTCTATTTTTAAAAATTGCCTGCCAATACCGTCTGTTCGTAAATACTCATCTTTTAACCCAAGCCCATCATTATTTGGCTCAAACAAAACTGCTCCTGCTCCATCGCCAAAAATTATACACGTAGTTCTGTCTGTGTAGTCTATAATAGAAGACATTTTATCTGCTCCTATTAAAAGTACTTTCTTGTAGCGTCCTGATTCTATGTAGCTTGACGCTGTTGACATTCCAAAAAGAAAGCTTGAGCAAGCAGCTTGCAAATCATAAGAGAATGCATTTGTTGCCCCTATTTGTGAAGCTACATAAGCAGCTGTTGATGCCACGGGCATATCGGGAGTTGCTGTAGCTATTAAAACTAAATCTATTTCTTTTGGATCTAGGTTTGATTTAGAAAGTAAGTCTTGGGCTGCCTGAATGGCTAAAAAAGAAGTTCCTTTAGAGTCGTCTTTTAAAATTCTACGCTCTTTAATTCCGGTACGTGTTGTAATCCACTCGTCATTGGTGTCTACCATTGTTTCGAGAATCTGGTTAGTTAACACATAATCCGGCACATACGCCCCTACAGCGGTAATAGCTGCTGTAACTTTACTCATAGTGTCTCGTGTTTTGTGAAAAAACCCACTAAAATGACTAAAAATTTGTTGAAATTACTAATTTTTAGCCTAAATGTGGTGCAAAATAGCGTGTTTTTAAATTCTATAAAAGTTTTAAATAAAAAAAACCCTCACTTAAGTGAGAGTTTTAACTTTTTTATGCTCCTAATATAGTTTTAGGCTGCATTTTCGTCTGTATTGTCTATAAGCACCTGCCCTCTGTAGTATAATTTTCCTTCATGCCAGTGTGCTCTGTGGTATAAGTGTGCTTCTCCGGTTGTTGGATCTATAGCTATTTGTGAAGCACTTGCCTTATAATGAGTTCTTCTTTTATCTCTTCTTGTTTTAGAGACTTTTCTTTTAGGATGTGCCATGGTTACTCCTTTTTATTTATCTGTTAATAGTTTTTTTAATGCGTCCCAACGGGGATCTGTTTCTTTAATTTCTTCTATTGATTCTGAGTCTTTTACTCCTAATTCTTCGAGTTTTGTGAGTATATCAGATTGTAAGGTTCCATCTGCAATGCCCGGATGTACTCTTTTAGCCGGGACAGAAAGAACAATCATTTCATAAATGTATTGTGCTACATTTATTTGATGCTCTCCGTGAGGGAGAATTAAAATTTCATCATCCTCATCATTATACTCATCACCAAACTTAACAACTATATCTAAAGAACCGTTAATTATTTGATTATACGGCTCGTTAGTAACATCGCAATTTACATTTACATTGCCTTGCGAGCTAAAATGAAGCTCAAGCATACTGCTGGCCTTATGTAATTGTAAATTAACCTCAACATTACTTTGGTTAAATTCGGCAAACTCAAAAGCTTCAAAGAACGAATTATCAATTTCAAATTTAAACTGATGATTGCCTTGCTTTAAGCCTAAAAAAGGAATATTAAACTCCTTAAACTCTTTCATGTCAGCTCAGTTTAAAGCCCTCACTTACAGCAAAGGCGGATGCAAAGATATACATTTTTGATTATTTTGCTAATCTTATCAACATATTTTTTAACAGCTTTTACTGCGATAGTTTTGGGAGCGGACTTTGACTTATTTCTTTATACTCTTCTCTGTTTTTAAAAACTTTAATTGCTAAAAATAATGCCTCTTTAAAAGAGTTGTTGTCTGCCTTGCCTTGCCCGGCAATTTCATATGCAGTGCCGTGATCTGGTGATGTTCTTACTTTAGATAATCCGGCAGTAAAATTAACACCATGTCCAAAAGAGAGTGTTTTAAACGGTATTAATCCTTGGTCGTGGTAGGCTGCTAAAATAGCATCGAACTTTTTGTAACTGTCTGACGCAAAAAAGCTATCGGCAGAATATGGCCCATAAACAAGCTGTCCGGTTTCTTGTATTCGCTCTATGGTTGGTATTAAAATCTTCTGATCTTCATTCCCGATGGTTCCATTATCTCCGCTATGCGGATTAATTCCTAAAATAGCTATTTTAGGTTTTCTAATTTTAAAATCTTGTTGCAACGATTGTGTAACAATAGCTACTTTTTTCTCTACAAGCTCAGGTGTAATAACCTCGGCAACATCTTTAACAGGAATATGATCTGTTAGTAACCCTACTCTCAAGTTTTCTGCCACCATTAGCATTAAACTCTCTCCTTCTAACTCTTTAGCTAAGTAGTCTGTATGCCCCGGAAAAGTAAAGGTTTCTGATTGCACATTATTTTTATTAATGGGTGCTGTAACCAAAACATCTACTTCATTATTTTTTAATGCTTGTGTAGCTGCTTGTAATGATTTTACAGCATACAATCCGCTTTCTTTAGTTGCTTTACCAAACTCTATTTTTGGGGTGTCTCTCCAAACATTTACAACATTTATTTTACCCAGAACAATTTTAGATGCTTTATCTACCCCTGTATAATTGATATTAATATTAAGTGCTTTACGTTGGTGCGATATAGTTTTGGTAGAAGCAAAAAGCACCGGCGTACAAAAATCTAACATTCTGGAGTCTTCAAATGTTTTTAAAATAACTTCACATCCAATACCATTTAAATCACCAATAGATATTCCAACTCGTATTTTTTGTCCGTCACTCATATTGTTAACCCTTAATGTTTAACTTTACACCGTAAAAGTAAGTAATAAATTATACCTAATAAGATGTTTACCGGCATAATTGAAACCACTGCAAAGGTAATAGCTATTACTCCCGAAGGCAAAAATTTACATTTTACCTTTTCGTCTCCTATTACTAACGAGCTTAAAATAGACCAAAGCGTAGCTCATAATGGTGTTTGTTTAACTGTAGTTTCTATAGAAAATGATTGTTACACGGTTACTGCAATAGACGAAACGTTACGTAAAACCAATCTTGGAAATCTTGCTGTTGGCGATTTTGTTAATATTGAGCGCGCCATGAAGTTGGGTGATAGGTTAGACGGGCACATTGTGCAAGGGCATATAGACCAAACTGCTGTTTGTAAAGGTATAGAGCCGCAAGATGGTAGTTATATTTTTACTTTTGAGTATGATACCGCTTCGGGTAACGTAACCATAGAAAAAGGCTCTATTACTGTAGATGGTGTTAGTTTAACCGTGTTTAACGCTAAAAAAAACAGTTTTAGCGTAGCAATTATTCCTTATACTTTTGAGTATACCAATTTTAAAAATTACACCATTGGAAGTGTGGTTAATTTAGAGTTTGATGTTATTGGTAAATATGTGGCCAGGTTAATGAATAAGGAATCGCTTTAAGGCTTTAAGCTTTCCATTTTGCTTTTATTTATTTTAAGTAGTGTTATTTTATTTTCTGTTGGAAAAAGTTTAAGTTTAACAACTTTGACTTCTTTTTTTTCGTTAGGTTTTCCCCAATTATAATATGTTGTTAGTTTAAAAAAGGTAGGGTCGTTTTTCTTGTTGCCAAAATAATTAATGTTAATTAGCCAATCTCCAGCTCCAACTTCATCAATGAAAAAATCTTTACTGGAATATCCTCTTTCTTTTTCGTCTAATATTCTCGATTCATTTGCGTGTAATGTGTGTTCAAAAGTATACACTCGTTGATCTGGACTAACAAATTCAAGGTCAAATTCAGCTTCAGAGGTGTTCCACTCTAAAACAAACCTTATATCTTTTGTAAAATCCTCTATTGTTTGATTTACCGGGACAAAATTCTCTTTTATATTAGATTGGGCGTTTCTCTTATAATAAAGCCATTCCATTTCATTAAAAATTAACTGCCCGATTCCTTCATCAGATACTGTGTTTTTTTGTAAAATGTAAGACATGTATAGCCTCCATGCTTTACTGAAGTTGTTATAATCAACATAAGAATGAGCTAAATCTCTATATGATTGTTTATAAGTTGGTCTGAGTTTAAATATTTTTTGGTACAGGTTTACTGCTTCAAACCTGAGCCCTAATTCTTGCATTTGATATGCTGACGCTTTTAAAATTTCAGGGTTTTCACTGTTTTTCTCAATTACTTCATTTAATATAGAAAGTGTGGCTTGCCTATCGTTAAACTTATTGAATAGTATTTTGGCTGCTTCTATTTTATAAAAATAAGCATCGTTTTTAAGCTCGTTATTATATATAGATAGTGCTTGTGCTTTAGTTGTTGCTTTACTAATGTTTGCTAAACTACTGTTTATTAAAAGTGAGTCTAAGTTTTTTTGTTTAGCATCTCCATAATAAAACTCTTTATTTAAGTACTTGTTAGCTGTTTTTTTTCCTTTTTGACCTCCTCCTGCTACAGCTCCGTAATGTGTTTCTACTACAATTACTCCACCGGCTCCTAAAGTCCCATATTTATTTGTTGCAGCTAATCCTCTTAACGCATAAACTCGTTTTATTTGACTCAAATCTAATATAGGTTCGTTAGCCGAAAAAACACCATCTACTTCCCAGCCTACAGGATAATCTTGAGTTATAGACATAGAGTTTCCGCGAAGGTAGGCTTTACCACTAAACATATCTACTTGAAAGCCCGGCATTTTTCCTCTTAAAGCCTCGCTTAGTGAGGGGTAAGCATTATTTATTTCGTTTCCTTCTACAATAGAAACAGCGTAACCCGCCCTTTTTGGGTCAATTTTACCTCTAGACGTTTCAAAATCTTTATCGGCTATAACAGATTTTACAATTTTTCTTCCATCACTTACCGTTACTATAACCTCTACCTCATCCAGTTCATTCGCCTGGTCTATCATTTTAATATCTAATTGCCGGGTGATGTCTTCTATAATTATAGAAACCGTTTTGAGCCCGATGTGGCTAAATTGAATTAAATCTCCATTTTTTGCTTTAATAGAATACTGCCCGTTAGCTAAAGAAACTGTTCCTTTTTTAGTGTCTGTATTATAGATTGAGACATTTTTTAAAGGGGCGCCTAAGTAAAACACTGTTCCTTTAATTTCTCTTTCAATATAAGTTTGAGAAAATAATTTATTTGAAATACCTAAGAATAATACAATAGTTATTATTAAAAGGCTATATGTTTTTTTAATTAACATTTAAAACAGATAATTAAGTATTTATCCTTTTTTTTTAAGACTATTAATATACTAAAAGTAAGTATATAAACCTGTTAAAAACAAAAAACCCTCAGAATATCTGAGGGTTTTTTTAAGTGGTCCCACCTGGGCTCGAACCAGGGACCCCTTGATTATGAGTCAAGTGCTCTAACCAACTGAGCTATAGGACCCGAAAATTGGGATGCAATATTACTACATATTTTAAAATGCTGCAAGCATTTTTAGCACTATTGCTTAATTTCTTGACAAAGCTCTACTAACACTCCGTTAGTGCTTTTAGGGTGTAAAAATACAACCTTTTTATTATCAGCCCCTTTTTTAGGTGTTTCGTTTAAAATTACAAAACCTTCTGCTTTTAATCGTTGCACTTCTTGCTCAATATCATCAACATCAAAAGCAATATGATGTATCCCTTCTCCTTTTTTTTCTATAAACTTAGCTATCGGGCTATCTGGATTGGTAGCCTCTAACAACTCTATTTTGCTTTCTCCTATTTTAAAAAAAGATGTTTTTACTCCTTCACTTTCTACACTTTCTATTTTATAATGCTCAGCTCCTAACAATTGCTTAAATAATTTGTTAGAAGCTTCTAAATTTTTTACCGCTATTCCTAAGTGTTCAATTTTTTTCATGTTTACTAACTTTGCTTTACTACTGCAAAAGTACGATGTACTGTAAATATAATTGTATTTTTGTGCCATGGAAAGCAACAGACAGAAAAAAATTGCCGGAGTTATACAGCGCGATTTAGCCGAAGTGCTGCAACGTGCTCTTTTAGACAGTGGGATAACAGGTGTTTTAATCTCGGTTACCAAAGTTAGCGTAACTGCCGACTTGTCTATTGCAAAAGCCTATTTAAGTTTTTTCCCTACTGATAAAGCCTCTGAGCTTATAAAAGAGATAAAAGCCGTGCAACCATCTATTAAGCATGAGCTGGCTCAACGCACCAAACACCAGTTAAGACGCATGCCAGAACTGTTGTTTTATGTTGATGATTCTATAGAATATATTGATAAAATTGAGCAATCTCTGAAAGGAGATGAGAATCCTATTAAAAACCCAGATTTGTTAGATAAAAGAAAGAAATCATAGCGGTTGTATTTTCCATTTTACATAGCCAAAAGATACCTGGTATCTAAAAGTTCGCAAAATGCCATTAACATAATCAATAAAATTACATTTTTAGTAATTGTTATTGGTGCTGCTTCTTTATTTATTGTGCTTTCTGGTTTTGCCGGACTAAAAACATTTAGTTTATCGTTTACTAACAAATTTGACCCCGACTTAAAAATAGTGCCTGCTCAAGGCAAGTTTTTTTCTGTTACAGAACAACATAAACAACAGCTTAGTAATGTTGAAGGAGTAGCATCTTTTGCTGAAGAAATAGAGGAGCGTATTTTATTATCTTTTAAACAAAAAAATCAACCTGCCTATTTAAAAGGTGTTCCGGAGCATTATAATACTGTAATTGCAACAGACAGTATTATGTATTATGGTAATTGGTTAGCTATTGATCAAGCCAATGTGGTTGCAGGTTTAGGCATAGCTAACAGCTTAGGGCTTGCAGTGAATGATTATTTAAATCCGTTGGTTATTTTGGCCCCCAAACCCGGAACCGGTTTTTTAACAGGGCAAGCAAAACCTTATAACGAGTTAAATGTTGTTGTTAGTGGAGTATATTCTTTAAACGAAGAACTTGATAAAAAATACTTGTTTGCTCCTTTAAATCTTGTTAGAGTATTGCTTGAAAAAGATAGCACACAAATAACCGGCATTAACATAAAATTACATTCGGAAGTTGATGAGGCTTTGGTTAAAAAAAACCTTCAAAATATTTTTTCTGATGCAGTAATTATTAAAAACAGAGCAAAACTCAATGAAGCATTATACAAAATGCTAAATACAGAGAATTTAGCTACTTACTTAATTTTTACACTTGTTTTAATAATAGCGCTTTTTAATGTAATTGGGGCAGTAATAATGATGGTGTTAGATAAAAAAGAAAATTTAAAAACGCTTTATAGCTTAGGAACTCCAATACAACAACTAAAACAAATATTCTTTTTACAAGGCTTTCTTGTTTCTATATTAGGTGGTGCTTTAGGTATTGTAATCGGTGTTGCTTTAGTTGGCTCACAACAACTATGGGGCTGGTTAAAAATTACCCCTTCGCTTGCGTATCCGGTAGAAATAAAAATAACCAACATTTTTATTGTGTTGGTTACTATTAGTGTTTTAGGGTATGTATCTGCAAAAATAGCGTCCAGCAGAATTTCTAAACGGTTGCTACAATAACTTACCTTACAAACGCTACATGAGAAAACTTTTCTAAAACCTCATCGAATGTTGCAAAAACCTCTGCAGGGTCATCGCTGGTTACCATTTTGTTTCGGTATTCTTTAAAATGAGGTATTCCTTTAAAATAATTGGTATAGTGGCGTCTGGTTTCTAAAACTCCTAATCGTTCTCCTTTCCAGTCTATAGCCATCTGTAAATGTCTTCTTGCAGCAGTTACACGTTCTTCTAAGGTTGGAGGTGGCAAGTGCTCTCCGGTTTTAAAGTAGTGTTTTACCTGGTTAAAAAACCATGGGTTACCAATGCTTGCTCTACCAATCATAGCACCATCCAGACCATACTTATCTCGCATCTCGACCGCTCTTTCAGGCGTATTTACATCTCCATTGCCAAAAACCGGAATATGCATTCTTGGATTATTTTTTACTTCGGCAATTGGTTTCCAATCTGCATCACCCTTATACATTTGTACACGGGTTCTACCGTGAATAGAAATAGCTTTTATGCCAACATCTTGAAGTCTTTCGGCTACTTCTACAATTTTTATAGAATCGCTATCCCAGCCTAAACGCGTTTTAACGGTTACCGGAAGTTTGGTGCGCTTTACCATTGCTTCGGTTAGCTTAACCATTAGAGGAATGTCTCGTAAAATTCCGGCACCTGCATTTTTACAAACTACTTTCTTAACAGGACACCCAAAGTTAATATCTATTATATCCGGATTTGATTGCTCTACAATATCTATGGCTTCGAGCATTGAATCCATTTCTGCTCCAAAAATCTGTATCCCAACAGGACGTTCTTTCTCGTAGATATCAAGTTTTTGAACACTTTTAGCAGCCGCTCTAATAAGGCCTTCGCTAGATATAAACTCGGTATAAACTACATCTGCTCCGTTTTCTTTGCATAATGCTCTAAACGGAGGGTCGCTTACATCTTCCATGGGCGCTAAAAGTAGCGGAAAATCCGGAAGTTCTATGTTTCCTATTTTTACCATCTTAAAAAATTGGGCTGCAAAAGTACTGAAAATCAGTTTATTTTAAAAAGTTACCTCTGCTTCTATTGTTTGTCCGTCTCTATCTACTACTACAGTGGTTGTGTTTCCTTCTTCAAATTTAGAGAGCGCTTTCATGTAGCTCATCATGTCTGTTACTTCAAATTCACCAAGCTTAATTACCACATCTCCTTTTTGTAATCCTGCTTTTTGGGCGGGTTTATCTTCACTAACACCATCTATACGCATTCCTTTACCACTAAACAAATAATCTGGTATTACCCCAAGAGTAACTTTAAAGCGAGGGGCTTCTTGGCTTTCGTTTTTTGTTTTTCTAAAAGCAAGTTTGCCATCATCATTTAATTCTGTAATTACATTAAATATATAATTGCCAATGGCTTGCATCCCGTCGTAATTAAGCTTGTTGTAGTCATCTCCCGGTTTATGATAATCTTCATGTTGCCCTGTAAAAAAATGTAAAACAGGAATATTATTTAAGTAAAAAGAGGTGTGGTCTGATGGGCCAACACCAGACTCGTGCTCTACTAATTTAAACTCTTTGTTTACGGCATTTAATGTTTGCGACCATCTTGGCGATGTGCCTACTCCATGTACGGCAAGGGTTTTATCTGGTTTAAGACGCCCAACCATGTCCATATTAATCATATAGTTTACCGTACTTAAATCTATTGTTGGGTTTTTTACAAAATAATTAGAGCCTAAAAGTCCCATTTCTTCGCCAGAGAAGGCTATAAATAAATAGTTGTTGTTTTTATTTTCTGATTCTTTAAGTTTTCCTGCCAAGTACAACATAATGGCTACACCACTTGCGTTGTCGTCTGCCCCGTTATGAATGGCTTTTTCTCCTCTGTGCAACGAGCCCTGGCCTCCATATCCTAAATGATCAAAATGCGCTCCGATAACAATGGTTGTTGCTGCACTATTATCTAAAAACCCTATCACATTGTGTCCGGTAATTGTTCCATCTGTACTTGAGGTGAAATCAATTTCTTGATGCGGATCGGTTTTTGGAGCAAACCTAAAAGGCTGTAAGTATCCCTCAGTTCCTTTAGGTTGTAACCCTAATTCTTTAAATCTTTCGGCTATATAATTTGCTGCTTTAACTTCTCCTTCTGTACCTGTTTCTCTTCCTTTTAATTCGTCAGCTGCCAAAAAAGCCACGTCTTCTTTTAAATAGTTTTCTAACGCCTGTTTAGAGTTGCATGATACTAAAGAAGTTAAAAATAGTAGTGCAATTAATTGTTTCATAGCCAAGAGGGTTTATTTTTGTACAAAATTAGTTAAATAAACTGTCATGCGTTTACTTTCTGTTTTAGTTGTTTTTATCTTTTTGATTGGTTGTAAAAACAACACTAAAAATCAAGATTCTAATAACCAACAAAACCAAAATACTGTTTCTGACAATTCTTTAATATATCCCGAAGAAAAGCATTTTAAATCGCTTCGCCAAATTACTTTTGGTGGTGATAATGCAGAAGCTTACTGGAGTTTTAATGATGAGCAATTGGTTTTTCAGTCTAACAACCCAAAATGGGGTGTATCGTGCGACCAAATGTTTTTAATGAATTTTAATGATGTTTTTGATAGTATTGTGCCTCCAATGGTTAGTACCGGAAAAGGGCGCACTACTTGCTCGTATTTTTTGCCTGATAATAAGCATATAATTTATGCCTCTACTCATTTAGGTGGCGATGAGTGCCCCGAAACTCCTTTACGTAAAAACGGCAAATATGTTTGGCCTATTTATGAGAGTTACGACATTTTTGTGGCCGATTTACAAGGAAACATTGTTAAGCAGCTTACCAATGAGCCCGGATACGATGCCGAGCCCACCGTTTCGCCTAAAGGTGATAAAATTGTATTTACCTCTATGCGTAGTGGTGATTTAGAGCTGTATACTATGAATCTAGACGGCTCTGATGTTAAACAAATAACCAATGAATTGGGTTATGATGGTGGAGCTTTCTTTTCTCCGGACGGAACTAAAATTATCTTTAGAGCCTCCAGGCCTAAAACAGAAGAAGAAATTGCAGAATATAAAGCCTTATTAGCTGAAGGCTTGGTACAACCAACCGAGATGGAGCTTTTTATTTGTGATGCAGACGGAAGCAACCTAAAACAATTAACAAAGCTTGGTAACGCCAACTGGAGCCCATTTTTTCACCCTTCGGGAGAAAAAATACTTTTCTCATCTAACTTTGAGTCTGAGCGCGGATTTCCGTTTAATTTGTACATGATAGATATAGACGGCACCAACTTAGAGCGTATTACACATAGCGATACTTTTGATGCCTTTCCGGTATTCTCTAACAATGGTAAATACCTTGTATTCTCTTCTAACAGAAACAACGGTGGTGGAAGAGATACAAACCTATTTATTGCCGAATGGGTAGATTAGTTTATTCTATCTTTTTCGTCTAAATCTATTCCTTTTTGGTTGGTAGAAAGTTTAAAGTTTCCAAACTTATATCTAAAACTTATACCAATACTTTGCTGATCATAATAAGCCTGTTTAAAATGATTTTGGCTTAAGTATTTATTGGTGTTACGTAGCTTTCCAAAGGTGTTAAAAACATCTAATGCAGAAATTGTTAATGATGCTCGCCTGTCCCAAAATGTTTTGGTAACACTAACATCTACCGTTTTTAACTCGCTTTGGGTTCCTGTTCCTCCCCATGATATAGGAGAGAGATAATACATCCAGATATCTGCTGTTAAACTTTGGTCTTTTAAAAATGTAAAGTAGTGGTTTATAGATACGTAAGCTGCCCATCTATCATTTTTAAGAAGCTCATTATTATCTTCTATGGCAATAAATTGGTCTTCATCATAAAAATAAGACAGTACTGTATTAATGCTCCAGTTGTTAGTAATGGTTAAGTAAGAGAAATAGTCTATCCCAAAATTAATATTCTTCTCTACATTGGCATAAATGTATTGTATTTCTTGGTTGTCATTATCTTGAAAACTAATCAAGTATGAAGGATCTGTTTTTTGCGAATAATAAAGTTCAAACGTATGGTTTTTTATGGTTTGCCCAAAGGTTACTTTATCATCAATAGAGGGTTGAAGCTTTGGGTTTCCTACCTGAAATGAGTTATCATTTAAGTAATATTTAAACGGATTAAGCTCGCCGTAGTTGGGCCTATCAATTCGTCTTGAATATTGTAAATTCCAACTGTAATTATCTGTTACATTATTTAGTAAATAAAATGTTGGAAACAATTGAAAATACTCTTGTGTGTTGGTTTGATTTTCTGAAAAAGATATTCCTTTTAAACTCGTGTTCTCTCCTCTAAGCCCAACCTTTAAACTCCATTTTTCCCACTCTTTTTCATAACTAACATACGCTGCTAGATTGGTTTCGTTGTACTCAAATAAATCTTGAAATTCCGGGCTATTGCCTTGCAATCTATTTTGGTCTACAGCGCTTGTAGTTTCAACTTTAGTTGCTTTAATACCAGTCTCGAAAATGCTAGATTCACTTGGTAAAACATAGTCTAATTGCCCGGCGTATATTTTAGTGTCTTGGCCGGCTATGTTTATAAATCGGTTTTCGTAAGTATTATTGCTTGCTGTAATATTATAAAGGGTGCTAACACGTTGCGTAGGATCTCTTCTGGTATCAATATAAAATACATCTGCAGAAAGTTTTTGCCCTTCATCATTTAAAGAAATAGCGTAGTTTGCGTTAAGTGCTATGTTTTCTCCGTCTCTAAGTATTTTGTTTGTTGCAAAAAAAGTAGAATCTACCGTTTGGTCTGTTACATTTGTTGCTTCTGTAAAAGCATTTGTTGTTCTTTTGTAATGCGGATTAAAAAATAAATTAGCCGAAAATCCAAGTGATTGATTCTCTGATAACTGAAAATCTACATTACTGTTTAAAGAATGCTCTTCGTATCTGGTTTGTTGGGTTGTGTTTGTGCTCCACTTTCCGTAAGGTTGTAAATTGTTGCTAAAAGTAACTTCTTCTTCAAACCTCGCTCTATAATGTCTGTTTGCATAATTATAGCTTGTAAAAAAATTAACTCCTTTAGCTTTAAAATAATGGTTTGTTCCGATAGAGTTTCGCCATAAAATTCCTTTGCTTGAGCTACCAAATAAGCTGCCATTATAGCCTGCTATTAAGTTTTTTGTGGTTATTATGTTAATTACTGCTCCTCCGGCTGCTTCATATCTGGCAGGCGGGTTTGTAATAACCTCAACAGATTTTATAACATTAGCAGGAGTGCTTTCTAGAAATTGTCTGAGCTCTTCTGAAGATAAATACACTTTTCTGTCGTTAATATAAATAGTTGGTGCGTCTCTTCCTTTTACTAAAAGCTCTCCGCTAATTTCTACAAGCGTGGGGGTTTTAGAAAGTAATTGCCATGTGTCTCCGTCACTTAAAGTAGAGTTCTCTACATTAAATACCAGCCTATCTGCCTTAAGTTCTACGGTTGGTTTTCTTCCTGTAACAACAACTTCGTCTAATTCTTCTTGGGTAGTACTAATTTCAATATTTCCTAAATCTATATTAGAGTTTACAGTAAGTGTAAACTGCTTATTCTCAAAACCTAAATAACTTATTTTAAGTATGTATTTGTTTTCTGCAACATTCTCTAATAAAAACCTGCCTTCTGCATCTGTTGTGGTTCCTGTTGTTATTTGTTGCGTTTCTGCATCCTGTAGTACAATATTAGCAAAGGGAATTCCTGCAGTAGTTTCGTCAACCAGCCTTCCGGTAATATCATAGTTTTGCCCTACTACCAAAACAGTAAAGAGCATAGCAATACAGGTAGTGAAGTAGTTATTAGTCATACTAAAGTTTTGGTTGGTTAATGGTTATTTTTTGCTTTAAAACACGACTGTAAAAAAGTTTTAGCTTGAAAATATAGTAATTATCTTACAAACAAAGATATATGTTATACTATTTTTTTTCAAAACGGTCATTTTTTTATCAATCGCCTGTAAATAAACTATATTTGCACATTAAAATTTTAGTTCGTTAATGCTATATGAAGCATATTAGAAACTTTTGCATTATTGCCCACATAGACCATGGTAAAAGTACTCTGGCCGACCGGTTATTAGATTACACCGGATCGGTTACTGAGCGCGAAAAACAAGACCAACTTTTAGATAACATGGATCTGGAGCGTGAGCGTGGTATAACTATAAAAAGCCACGCTATACAAATGGAGTATACTTACAAAGGAGAAACTTATATATTAAACCTTATTGATACTCCCGGTCACGTAGATTTCTCATACGAGGTTTCTAGATCTATTGCTGCTTGTGAAGGAGCTTTATTAGTTGTAGATGCAGCACAAAGCATACAAGCACAAACAATCTCTAACCTGTATTTAGCCCTTGAAAACGATCTGGAAATTATTCCTGTTTTAAATAAGGTAGATTTGCCAAGTGCTAATCCGGAAGAAGTTACAGACGATATTGTAGATTTACTTGGGTGTGACCCTGAAGATGTAATTCCGGCCAGTGCTAAAACCGGCCTCGGAATTGAAGAGATTTTAGCTGCAATTATAGAGCGTATTCCGGCACCAAAAGGAAACCCAGACGAGCCATTACAAGCCCTAATTTTCGACTCGGTTTATAATCCGTTTAGAGGAGTAGAAACCTATTTTAGAGTGTTTAACGGTTCTATCAGAAAAAATCAAGAAATAAAATTTGTTGCAACCGGAAAATCGTACACAGCCGATGAAGTAGGTACTTTAAAGCTAAATCAAGTTCCTAAAAACGAGATTAAAGCGGGAGATGTTGGGTATTTAATTACCGGAATTAAAGACGCCAGAGATGTTAAGGTTGGTGATACCATTACAGATGCTAAAAACCCAACTAAAAATGCTATTTCTGGTTTTGAAGATGTAAAACCAATGGTTTTTGCCGGTATTTATCCGGTAGATACAGAAGATTACGAAGA
The DNA here is from genome assembly GCF_055387725.1 of Lutaonella thermophila. NCBI lineage: Bacteria > Pseudomonadati > Bacteroidota > Flavobacteriia > Flavobacteriales > Flavobacteriaceae > Lutaonella > Lutaonella thermophila. The sequence goes on along the minus strand of NZ_AP043783.1, from coordinate 680,070 downwards.
GCTCAGAGCTTCTATGGAAAAACTACAACTAAACGATGCGTCGTTAGTTTTTATTCCGGAGAGTTCTGCTGCATTAGGTTTTGGTTTTAGATGTGGTTTTTTAGGCATGCTTCACTTAGAAATTATTCAGGAGCGTTTAGAACGAGAGTTCGATATGACTGTTATTACAACAGTACCTAACGTAAGCTATCATGCCTACACAAAAAAAGAGCCGGAAAAAACCATTATAGTTAATAACCCTTCAGATTTACCCGATCCTTCTACTTTAGACAGGGTAGAAGAACCTTACATAAAAGCTTCTATTATTACTAAGGCAGATTTTGTAGGGCCTGTAATGAGTTTATGTATAGACAAAAGAGGAGAAATAACCAACCAAACATATTTAACCCCTGAGCGCGTTGAGCTAAATTTTGATATGCCTTTGGCAGAAATAGTTTTTGATTTTTACGATAGATTAAAAACTGTTTCTAAAGGATACGCTTCTTTTGATTATTCCCCAATTGGAATGCGCCCGTCTAAACTGGTTAAAGTTGATATTTTAATTAATGGTAACTCTGTTGATGCCCTTTCTGCTTTAGTACATGCAGACAATGCTTATACTATAGGTAAAAAAATGTGCGAAAAGCTTAGAGAACTCATTCCAAGACAACAGTTTGATATTCCTATTCAGGCTGCTATTGGAAGCAAAATTATATCTCGCGAAACCATAAAAGCATTACGTAAAGATGTAACTGCTAAATGTTACGGAGGAGATATTTCTAGAAAGCGTAAGCTTTTAGAGAAGCAGAAAAAAGGTAAAAAGCGTATGCGCCAAATTGGAAATGTTGAGATTCCGCAACAAGCCTTTATGGCCGTACTAAAATTAAACGATTAACAAATTATTGTTCTTCAATATCTAAGGGCTTGCCTAAGTACACTAATTTTGTGTTTTTGGCAAGCTCTTTTTCTGTGCCATTTTGAGAAATAAATGTTATCTCTCCGTTGTCTTTCTTTAAAAATAAAGGTATGAATTCTCCTTCCTTAGCGGCTTTATCTAGTACTTTATTTAAATGTAGTTTGTCTTTTAGCTTCATTTCGTTTACCGAAGGATATTTTTTTGTGATTCTATTAAAATATCCAAAGCTATCAGTAGTACCGCTTAATACATCCGATGGTGTTATTCCTCCAACCTCATCAGCAGAAACCAATCCGTAAGTACCATTCTCACCAAAGTAATTTTTAAATTTCTTAATAGCGTACTTATTAATTTCTGTGTTTGGTGTTAGTGCCATTAAATAGCCAACGTCGTTAAGCTCTATATTGTCTGTTAATGTGTCTGAATAAATATTAGCATTAATTGCTTCAATATTTAATTCTTTTGCTTTACTAATGTTGTTTGGGTTACTGTCTAAAAGCACAACATGTTTATTGTTGTTTTTTAAGTAATGGGCAATAAGTCGTGCCGATTTAGAGGCTCCTACAATTAAAAATCCTTCTGATTTTTCTAAAAATACCCTTGATAATTTTGCAAAATAACGCGCTGTAGTTGCATTAAGTAATACCGTGCCTAAAACAATCATAAAAACCAACGGAGTAATATATTCTGCTCCCGGAACTCCTTTACTGGCTAAGTTTAATCCGAATAACGAAGCGATTCCTGCAGCTACAATTCCGCGTGGCCCTACCCAACTTACAAAAAGTTTCTCGTTAAATTTTAAGGTAGAGTTTATTGTACAAAGCATAATTCCCAGTGGGCGTAAAACAAATACAACCGTAGCAAATAGTATTACTGTTTTCCAGTTAAAAATTAACATTAATTCGCTCATGTTAATATTTGCTGCCAACAGAATAAATAGAATAGATATTAGCAGTACACTTAATGATTCTTTAAAGTACAATAAGTCTTTTAAATACGCAGACTCAGAGTTGCCAAGTACCATTCCCATTACTACTACTGCAAGAAGCCCGGACTCGTGAGCAAAGCTTTCTGATAATACAAAAACTCCTAAAACACAGGCCAACGCAACTACGTTTAATAAATAGTGTGGCACCCATTTTTTGTTGTTTACAAAATTAAGTCCGTGGGCAAATGTAAAGCCAAAAGTAGTTCCGAACACCACTATTTTTGCAAACTCAATAAGTGCGGTAACCGTAAATTCTCCTCCTGCATCTACACTAATAAATTCAAACACTAAAACGGCAACAAGCGCTCCAATTGGATCAATCAAAATTCCTTCCCATTTTAATACAGCAGAAACATCTTTTTTAAGAGGTATGTTTCTTAAAATAGGGGTTATTACGGTTGGGCCCGTAACTATTATAAGTGCAGAAAATAAAAAAGATATTTCCCAGCCTAAGCTAAATATAAAGTGTGCTGCAATGGCACCTCCAATAAAGGTTACTAATGCGCCTAATGTAATTAGTTTAGTAATAACCGGACCAACATTTTTAATTTCATTAAACTTTAACGTTAGCCCTCCTTCAAAAAGAATAATGCCTATGGCTAAAGACACAAAATAAAACAAGCTCTCTCCGGGAAAAAGACCTTTTTGTCCGTTCCAAATTGGTTCAATCCATTTAGAGCCGTCTTCGGTAAAATACTCTGCTGATATTGGCCCAACAAGAATTCCTATTAAAATTAGTGGTAAAATTGCTGGAATCTTAAATTTCCATGCAACCCATTGTGCTAAAATCCCTAAAATTATAATTCCGGCTAATTCTACCATTTGTGTTCGAGTTAATTTATTTACCAAAAATAACATTTATCCGTTCTAAAAAAAATACATTCTTTTTTGCTTTCATTATTACGCTAAAGCCCTTTTAATAAATTACACCCGAGATAGCTCATTAATATATTTCTAAGAGCCATTTACTTAAAAACCTTAATAAAATGCTAAGATTGCATTAGGATTGCATTGGTTTTTATATTTTGCAGAGCCATTAGCTAAATTCTTATGAAATTATATCCTATAGAATCTGGTAATTTTAAATTAGATGGTGGAGCCATGTTTGGCGTGGTTCCAAAAACATTATGGTCTAAAACTAACCCGGCCGATGCTAATAATATGATAGATATGGCTGCCCGATGCTTGCTTATAGAAGATGGCAACAGGCTAATTTTAATAGATACCGGCATGGGTAATAAACAATCCGAAAAGTTTTTTGGCTATTACTACTTATGGGGAGACCACTCTATAGATGCTTCTTTAAAAAAACACGGCTTTCACAGAGACGATATAACCGATGTGTTTATGACACATTTACATTTTGATCATTGTGGAGGAAGCATTCAATGGAATAAAAACAATACAGGTTACGAGCCCGCATTTAAAAATGCTCGTTTTTGGAGTAATAAATCACATTGGGAGTGGGCTACAAAACCTAACGCAAGAGAAAAAGCCTCTTTTTTAAAAGAAAATATTTTGCCTTTACAAGAAAGCGGACAGCTTAACTTTATAGAGCCTTCATCCTCGCCATATAAAGAAAATAGTGAATTAGGGTTTGATATTTTATTTGTAGATGGCCATACAGAAAAGCAAATGATTCCGCATATAAAATATAAAGGAAAAACTATTGTTTTCATGGCAGATTTATTGCCAACCGTTGGCCATATTCCGCTACCATACGTTATGGCTTACGACACAAGGCCTTTATTAACACTACAAGAAAAAGATGCTTTTTTAAAACGTGCCGTAGAGCAAGAATACTACTTGTTTTTAGAGCACGATCCTTACAACGAAATTTGTACATTAAAAAACACCGAAAAAGGTGTTCGATTAGAAAATACTTTTACCTTTAACGAACTTTTTAATTAACAATAAACCATGAAGAGTTTAAATAAATTATTATTACCAGGAGCAGCATTGTTAATTGCAAGCTGTGGTAGCCCCGCTATTGTATCTACACCAATAGAAAACATAGATACAGTACCCTTAAAAGTTTCAGAAATATCAGAAGACCAGCTTAAATCATGGTCTCATGCCGATTTGCTTACAGACACCATTCCGGGAATGAGTGTAAATAAAGCATATTCAGAAATTATCCCTGCTTTAAAAGGGAAAGCCACAACTGTTGTTGTAGGTGTTATAGATTCTGGTGTTGACATTGAACACGAAGATTTAAAAAATGTTATTTGGACAAATGATGATGAGATTCCGAACAATGGTATAGATGATGATAATAATGGCTATGTAGACGATGTACATGGATGGAATTTTTTAGGAGAAGCTACGCACGAACAATTAGAGTTTGTTAGAATTCTAAAAAAAGGCGATAAATCGCATCCGGATTATGAAAGAGCCCAAAAAGAATACGACGAAAAATACAACGAAGCACAACAAAACAAACAGTTTTATGAGCAGTTGCTACAAAATTTAAATAATGCAGAAGATGCTGTAAAAAAACATCTTAATAAAGACTCTTATACTAAAGAAGATTTAGATGCTATAAAAACAGACGACTCTTCTTTGCTACAATATGTAGCATTCTTAAACCAAATGTATCAAGTGGCCGAATCTCCCGAAAATGCTCGTGAGCAACTTAAAGAAGGAATAGAATATTTTGCCGGACAGCTTAACTATCATTTAAATATTGATTTTAACGGAAGGGCAGTTGTTGGAGATAATCCGGATGATATAAACGATACTGATTACGGTAATAATGATGTTATAGGTGATATTGAACACGCTACACACGGTACACACGTGGCAGGTATTATTGCAGCACAACGCAATAACGGTGTGGGTATGAATGGTGTAGCCAACAATGTAGAAATTATGCCTATTAGAGCTGTTCCTGATGGAGATGAGTACGATAAAGATGTTGCTTTAGCTATTAGATACGCTGTTGATAACGGAGCTAAAATTATTAATACCAGCTTCGGAAAATACTATTCTCCAAATGCTGAGTGGGTATACGATGCTATTAAATATGCTGCAGAACACGATGTGTTAATTGTAAATGCTGCAGGAAACGAAGCTTACAATTTAAACGAAAGAGACGTTTACCCTAATGATGCTGTTAACAACGGCCCTGAAATTGCAGATAATTTTTTAACCGTTGGTGCATTAAACTTTAAATACGGAACCGAATTAATTGCCAACTTCTCTAACTATGGCAATATAGATGTTGACGTTTTTGCCCCCGGAACTAAAATCTGGGCTACTGTGCCAAACAATGAATATCAGTTTTTACAAGGTACTTCTATGGCTGCTCCGGCAGTTGCAGGGGTTGCTGCTTTAATCAGATCGTATTTTCCAAAATTAACTGCAGCACAAGTAAAGCAAATTATAATGGCTTCCGGGTTATCATCTAAGGCAAAAGTTCAGCTTGGGGGTAATCCTAGTAACCTAAAAAACTTTGTAGATATTTCTAAATCAGGTAAAATGGTAAATGCATATAATGCTTTGATTTTAGCCGATAAAGTATCTCGTGGTAAAATATCATTATAATTTTTTTGAGCCCTGTTTTAGGGCTCTCTTTTTTTAAATATTCTTATTTATGAAAAAAATACAATTTATAATTACGTTAGTAATTGGAGCTTTCATTGCAAACGCTCAAAACAATACATCTTATTGGCAACAACATGTTTCGTATAAAATGGATATTGATTTTAACGTAGAAAACTATCAATATCACGGAAAACAAGAGCTTGCTTACACCAATAATTCTCCAGACACTTTAAAGCAAGTTTTTTATCATTTATATTTTAATGCTTTCCAGCCCGGAAGCGAAATGGATGTAAGGTCTAGAACCATTGCAGACCCAGACCCAAGAGTTGGAGACAGAATCAGTAAACTATCACCTTCAGAAATTGGGTATATTAAAGTAAATTCGTTAACTCAAAATGGTGCTCCGGTTACTTATCAAGTAGCTGGAACAGTATTAGAAGTTGCTTTAAACAAGCCTATTTTGCCTGGTGAGACAGTTACATTTAATATGGATTTTAATGGGCAGGTTCCAGTTCAAATTAGACGATCTGGCCGAAATAGTAAAGAAGGTGTTGCGCTTAGTATGACGCAATGGTATCCTAAAATGGCCGAATATGATTTTGAAGGATGGCACGCTCACCCTTACATTGGGAGAGAGTTTCATGGTGTTTGGGGAGATTTTGATGTTAAAATTACTATTGATGCAGATTACACTGTTGGAGGATCGGGTTATTTACAAAACCCCGAAGAAGTTGGTCATGGCTACCAAAAACCGGGACAAAAAGTAAAAAAGCCTAAAAAAGGAAAGCTAACATGGCATTTTATTGCTCCGAATGTTCATGATTTTACTTGGGCTGCAGACCCTGAGTATCTTCACGATATAGTTAACATGCCAAACGGAACAGAGCTGCATTTTATTTACAAAAATAATCCGGATATAATAGAAAACTGGAAAAAGCTTCAGGACAAAACAGTAGAGGCCATGGAGTTTTTTAACAGAAATCTTGGTCCGTACCCATACAAGCAATACTCTGTAATACAAGGTGGTGATGGCGGTATGGAATATGCCATGTGTACACTTATTACCGGAGAGCGTAGTTTTGAGAGCTTAGTTGGTGTAATGGTGCATGAGCTGGCGCATTCTTGGTTTCAACATGTTTTGGCAACCAACGAAAGTAAGCATGAATGGATGGATGAGGGCTTTACCTCATTTATTTCGAGCTTGTGTATGAATCAGATTATGAATCAGAATAAAGAAAATCCTTTTGAAAACGCATACAGAGCATATCTTTATTTAGCAAAATCCGGTAAAGAACAACCTCTTACCACTCATGCAGACAGGTATGAGTATAACCAAGCATACGGAATCTCTGCTTATAGTAAAGGATCAGTATTTTTAGCTCAATTAGGTTATGTTATTGGTCAGGAAAACTTAATGAAAACGCTCAGAAGATATTATGATGAGTTTAAGTTTAAACACCCTACTCCAAACGATTTTAAGCGTGTAGCTGAAAAGGTTTCCGGAATGCATTTAGATTGGTACTTAACCGATTTTGCACAAACAACCAACACTATAGATTACGGAGTAAAAGAGGTTGCTGAGCAAGAAAATAAAACCGTTGTTACTTTAGAGCGAATAGGATTAATGCCAATGCCAATAGATATTTTGGTGGTTTATAACGATGGCTCTCAAGAAACATTTTACGCTCCGTTACAAATGATGCGTGGCGAAAAATCTAACCCATACCCAAACATAAATCGCACTGTTTTACCGGATTGGGCTTGGGCTTACCCAACATATACATTTACAATTAATAAGCCTAAAAGCAGTATAAAAGCTGTTGTTGTAGACCCTTCACAACTAATGGCAGATATTAATAGAGATAACAATATTTACCAAGCTGATTAATCAATTATTTAAGTGTTTTTAAAAGATCCGCTCTTTATAGGGCGGATTTTTTTATACCAAAATGTGTGCTTATATCTAAATGTTTGAGCTGCGCGCTCTCTGTTGTGCATATACACTTTGTTTTTATATACTTGCTTATTTCTGTATCCTAATAAATGAAAAAATTGTTTTGCCATAAAACGGGCAATCGTTAAGTTAACCTTTAATGCTTGTTTTCTTTTATCTGCCCAAGATATACCCGGTAATAAAACTAACAGGTTGTCATACTTTATTTTTCGTAATAACACCGAAAGCCATAGGTAAAATTTAGGAATAGGTTTAATTATAAAAAAACCTTCTTTCCCGTTAGGTTGATATAGCGGCATAAACAAAACCAAATTGTTAGGCGCATAAATTGTTTTATTATTGCTTATAGCAAGAGGTGTGTTTTTCTTTACATATTGAAAACTTTTAAAGCCTTCTAACATGGTAAATTTTTCTGAAGTTTTAATAGCATATACATTTTTAACTTCATACAATGTTGTGTTGTACCCTGATGCGGCTATTAATTGCTGATTTAATTTTTGTTGTAGTGATTGATTGTTTTTTAAAACTTGTGCTGTAAGTAATACTTGTTTAATAAATACAACACTATTGTTTATAGCGGTCTGGCTATTATGTTGCCCGGCTTCAAAACCAAGCGAAACAAATCCTAATCTGTTAATGTAGCTTAAAAGTGCTCCTTCTAAATATTCTTCTATTCCTAAAATAGCCGGAACATTAAATTGGTTAGAAAATCTTCGGTTTATTAGTGCATCGTTTATAGTTATAAATGGTATGGTCTCTGCAGAAGTTGTGTGAATATCAATAAAATACAACGGACCGGAGTAAGTGGTAATAATCTCTTTTATTATGCTGTATATGATAACCAGTTGTGTTTCTTCTACTGTTCTTTGAGCAGGTTCTTTTTGGTGAATTTCTTGAATATTTTTTCTGGTCCAAAGTCTATTTAAATCGTTTTCTATAAAGCGCTTTTTATTTTTTAAAGCAGGTAAATTGCCTTTTATAGCAATAATATTTCCTGTTATTTCATTTTCTTGTATAGAACTAAAAACTTGTTCTAATGCAGTTACTCCTGCAGGTTCATTGCCGTGAATACCCCCAAAAAAAACTACTGTTGGTGCATTTTTACTTATCTCTTTTTTAAAAAGTATGCGGCTTTGTGTTTGTAGCATAGTTGGGGTTGCTATCATAAATCTGTGCTTGTTATTATGCCGGTTAATTTATTTTTATATAAAACCGGAAGACTGTTTATGTTGTGTTGCTTCATTATTTTTAAAGCATTTGCAACACTTTCTTCTCTTGATACTGTAATAACTTTTTTAGACATTACTTCGTCACAAGAAACCGCCAAAGATTTGTTTTTTTTATAATGTGCTTCTATATCTTTTTTAGTTAAAATCCCCACCAATTCACCGTGTGTGTTTAATACAGGTAGATGTTTTATTTTTTTCCAGGTAAGCAACGCATTTGCCATGGCTAAACTATCTTTTTCTTGAACCGTATAAACCAGATTACTCATACAATGCTCTACTTTGAGTTTGTTTTTGGTAATTTCTTTAGATGCTGCTCTTGCAATTGGCCATGTTGCAATGGGATATCCTTTTTCTTGATTATTGTAAATATGCTCTGTGAGAGCTCTTAAAGCTATTTGCTTGTTGTTTTTGTATTGTAAGTTTCTAAATGATTGTACCATCCATTGTGATCCGGTTTGTGTTTTTATTCTGTTTTCTATAATGGTTAAGTAATATTCTACATCTTCAGGGGTCACTTTCATTTTATAAAGTCCTTTATAAGCCATCGGCAACAAAACATCTAATAATAATTGATGACTCGGAATTAGTTTGTTATCCCAGTAAAACTGTGTTGCCATACCATATCTGGCTGCATTAAAAAAGTTGGTTTTAGCATCTTTAAAATCCATTTTTAAATGAATCTCATCATACTCTTGTGGTCTACCTACCATTATACCAACCCAAAACATAAAATTAGCTATCTCATCTGTAGTAGAAGGTCCGGCAGGAATATATCTGTTCTCAATACGCAAGTGGGGTTTATTGTTGGCTACGCCATAGCAGGGTCTGTTCCACGGGTAAACCGTACCGTTATGTAAATTTAAGGCTTTTAATTTTGGTGTTATATTTTGTTTTAAAAGTGATAAACTGTCTTCTTTTTCTTCGGTCATCAATAAACTCCTAAACTGAGCAATGTTGTTTTTAAAAATATTAGCAACAGAACCTGTTACCCAATCTGTGCCAAAACTTACCCTTGAAGATTTTTCGTTTAATGTAAACGAATTGGCTCTTGTATCTACACTTTGCGTAAATAAAGCAATACGGGTTTCGCTCCAGAGTTCTTTACCAAATAAAATGGGAGAATTGGTACATACTGAAAGAACAGGGCCCGAAATGGCTTGAGCCCAATTAAAACTCGACACAAAATCTTCTTGTGGTATTTGTAAGTGTAATTGAAAGCTGGTATTACAACCTTCAAACATAACAGAATCGTGTAAAATATTAAGCTCGTCTACTCCTTTAATATGAAACTCTATAATATGTTTTCTGCTCTCTTTAATAGCATCATTAAGCATATAATAACGCTCAAGTGGCGTCATATAAGATTCATCTAAATGCCTTAGTTTAATGGTTGGTAAAATACCTGCCAACAGTACTTTAGATTGGTGTTTTTTGGCAATTTTATTAGCTTTTTCTAACAAGGTTTTAAGTTGGTTGTGCATGTTAGAAAAGCATTTATCTAATAGGGCTATGGGGTCTAAATTAATTTCTAAATTATACTTAGTAATTTCTGTTGTAAAATGGTTATCGTTAATTTCTTTTAAAATTTCTACTGCATTGTTTGCCGGCTCAAAATCATTGTCTACCAAACAAAACTCTTGTTCTGCACCAATCCTAATAGGCTCTTTCTCAAACCTTTTTTCTTGGAGCATTTGTTCTAATGCAGCAATGTCGGCAAGCAGCTGGTTGCTATACTCTAAAAAGTCTGATTTGTTAGCAAGCCTTTTAACTTTTAAGGTTCCCATAACTAACTATTTATTGTACAATTTAGGATAGTTTATACGCTAATACTATGATATTTATCATCCGCGTTTTATTTGAGGTGGCTTTTTTATATTTTTACCCACTTAGCGTTGTATTATGTTGTTTTCTTTTGGTAAATCCGAAAAGCTAAAAAGTAAAAAGCTTATAGAACAGTTATTTTCTGAAGGAAATACCATAACCGTTTTTCCCATACGTTTGGTTTATTTAAAAACAGAATTGCCGGATAATGTGTTGTTTCAGGCAGGATTCTCTGTAGGTAAAAAAAAATTTCCGAAAGCTGTTAAGCGTAATAAAGTAAAACGTTTGTTAAAAGAAGCTTATCGTTTAAACAAGCCAATAATTTTTAACAATAGTACAACATCTTATGCTTTAATGTTTTTGTATCTTGGCAAGAAAGAACCCCATTTCTCTGCACTAAACCAAACCATGAAAACTTTATTGGAACAATTTTTGACTAAAACTAAACCTAAAGAATCTAAGTAATAAAAGCACCTATGAAAACTTTTGCAAAACGTATTTTTCTACCCATAATAGCAGCCGGAATTCTTTTTGTAGGAACAGGTTTTAAAAACGAGTTTTTTGAAATTGCCAAACAAATAGAAATTTTTACAACGCTCTTTAAAGAGCTTAATATGAATTATGTAGACGAAACCAATCCGGCCGAATTAATGGATACCGCCATTAAAAGCATGCTAGATGAGTTAGATCCTTACACCGTTTATTTAAATGAGCAAGATGTAGAAGAATACAAAATAAAAAATGCAGGTGAGTATTCAGGTATTGGTGCGTTGGTTAGAAGCTACAACAACAAACTTTTAGTTGTAGAAGTTTATAAAGATTATCCTGCAGATAAAGCCGGGTTAAAAGCCGGCGATGAAATAATTAAAATTGGTGATATCAATATTGCCGATTTTAAAGACGATGCAAGCGAGCTGTTAAAAGGCGCTTCTAAAAGCAAAGTAAGTATTACTTATAAAAGACAAGGAAAAGAAAAAACAACCCTTTTAACACGCGATGAAATAGAGGTAGATGCTGTCCCTTTTTATGGTATGGTTAATAGCAATACCGGTTATATAGTATTATCTAGATTTAACCGAAAAGCAAGCACACAAACTAAAAATGCTTTAAAAGATTTAAAAAATAAAGGTGCCGATAAAATTATTCTGGATTTACGCGATAATCCAGGCGGGCTTTTAAACGAAGCCATTGAAGTTACCAACCTTTTTATTCCAAAAGGAGAGCTTGTGGTAACCACAAAATCTAAAGTAAAGAAGTTTAATAAAACCTATAAAACCAGAAATCAACCGGTAGATGACAATATTCCTCTTGTGGTTATTGTAAATGGCCGAAGCGCTTCGGCCAGTGAAATTGTTAGTGGTGCGCTTCAGGATTTAGACAGAGCTGTTATTGTTGGTTCAAGAAGCTTTGGTAAAGGGCTTGTGCAACGCCCCTTAAAACTTGCTTATGGCACACAGCTTAAAGTTACTATTTCTAGATATTACACCCCTTCAGGAAGATGCATTCAAGCATTAGATTATTGGAACAGAGATGAAAACGGTAATGCTGTAAAAACCAATACAACCTCTGTTTTTAGAACAAGAAACAACCGTAAAGTTTACGATGGTGGTGGTGTAATGCCAGATATTCAAATTCCTTCATTACAAACCAGCAACCTTACTAAAGCATTAATTAATAATCATTTAGTGTTTGATTTTGCTACAGATTATTACTATAAGAATAACGTTTCTAATGTGTCTGATTTTAAGTTTACTGATAAAGATTTTGATCAGTTTAAAAAATATGTAAAACGAAGCAATTTTAATTACCAAACTAAAAGTGAACAGTTAATAAAAACTGCTTTTACAAATGGCGAAACCAAAGAGTTTGGTCCATCAGTTTTAAGTCAGTATAATAAACTTTTAGACGAAATAGAGAAAAGTAAAGTAGCCGCAATAGACACCTATAAACCTCAACTAAAAAAGGTGTTAACAGATGAATTAATTACGCGCTATTTTTATAGAGAAGGATTGTATAATTACTATTTAAAAAATGACGAAGCAATACAAACTGCTACTGCAATTTTAAATGATTATAAAAAGTACAAAAGCATTTTAAACTAACAATTATTCTATAATAATGAAAGCTTCTGAACCACCGGTAATTGTATCTGAAACTTTTTCTGTTAGTAATGAAGTTTTATGGGATGTTATAACCAATCTTAACCATATGAAACAGTGGTTTTTTGAGGTCATTCCGGATTTTAAACCTGAGGTTGGTTTTAGTACACAGTTTGAGGTTGGCCCATCGGAAGACAGACAGTTTTTACATCTGTGGAAGATTGTTGAAGTAATTCCGTATCAAAAAATTGTATACAACTGGAAATACGAAAAATATACAGGAGATTCTTATGTAACTTTTACAATTTCAAGTAACAACCCAGATACTACTACATTAACTTTAGAAACAACCGTTTTAGAAGATTTTCCTGATGATGTTCCTGAATTTAAAAGAGAAAGTTGTGTAGAGGGCTGGAATTATTTTATTAAAGAACGGTTGGTTACTTACGTAAATTCTTTATAACATATTGATTGTCAGAATTAAAATTGGTAGTCTGACATATTTTTTTTATCTTTTTTCTATGGTTTACACAGATAAAAAACAACATACAGATTTTTTCAAGGAAACTATAGAATACCTTAAAAGTAAAGGCTTTACTAACATTAAAGCCGATTTAGATGGTTACGATTCTCCTAAAAGTTATAAAAAAAGGGGGACCGATATTGTAATTACCCCAGACATTGTTGCTGAAAAAGACGGTAAAAAGCATTTTTTTGATTTGAGTTTAAAAACCGAAAAACCTAAGCTATTAAAGTCTAAATGGTTGTTTTTAGATATGCTCAGTCAGATTAAATCTTGTACGTTTAAAATTATTACTACAAGAGGGCATTATAAATTTACCGACGAAATGTTAAGCGACATAAGTTTACACCGAAAAGAACCTATTAAAATTTAATTTTTAATCATACTTATGTGTGGTATGCCATCTTCTAAATAAGGTTCTCCTGTTTCAATAAATCCGTGTTGGTTATAAAAACGGATTAGATACGTTTGTGCCGATATTTTAATTACCTGTTCGTTATAATGGTCTTGTATAGCTTTTATGGTATTAGCTACTAACGTATGTCCTAATCCTTTATTTCTAAACTTTTTATTAACCACCACTCTACCAAAACTGGCTACCTCAAAGTAATCGTTTGCTTTAAATGCTCTGGCGTATGCTGCAATATTATTATTGCTGTCTGTAGCATAAATATGCAATGCTTTATGGTCTTTACCATCTAAATCTTGGTAAGCACAATTTTGTTCTACAACAAAAACTTCTGAGCGCAATTGTAGTATATTATAAAGAGTGTTGGAATCAATAGAAGAAAAAAGTTTTGTATGCCACTGTAGTGTTTTCATTAATCTTGAACAATTAAATCTTTATCGTCTTCTTTTTTAAATTCCGGTTGAATATTTACATGGTTAATTCCGAATTCATCATGTAAAATCTGCTCAATTTTATTTAAAATAACATCAAACTCAGAAAGTTTTATATCTTCATTAAAATCTATATGAGCTTCTAAGTGAATTTCTTCTTCGTTTAATTGCCATACATGCACATGATGCATATTTTTAACTTCTTCTATTGTATTTACACGTTTAACAATTTCTTGTACTTGTACATCTTGAGGTGTAAATAACATGAGTACTCTTAATGAATCTTTTAATAAATCGTAACCAACATAAATTAAGTACAGTGCTATTAAAAGGGTAAGTAAACTATCTACCCAATAAACGTAAAAGTATTTCATTAAAAATCCGCCTATTAACACCGCAATAGATGCTAACATATCTGTTAATAAATGTAAATAAGCAGATCGCATATTCATGTTAGCGTGTGCATCTTTTTTTAATAATAATACACTTAAACCATTTGCAACAATACCTAGTAGTGATAACCAAATAACTAAATTAGATGCTATTTCTTGCGGGTTTTTAAAGCGTTTAATAGCTTCTATAATTAATAGTACAGCTATAATTATTAAAGTTGCTGCATTTATAAAAGCAGCAAGAATTTCTGCTCGTTTATAACCAAAAGTTTTGTTTGTAGATGCTTCTTTTTTAGCCAGTAAATTTGCTACATAGCTAATTACTAATGATAAAACATCGCTAAAGTTGTGTAGAGCGTCTGACAATAATGATAAACTTCCGGAAACCAAACCACCTATTACTTGTGCAGCAGTAATAGTAATGTTTAATAATATAGATATAAATAAATTTGTTCCTTTAACAGTAGCTGTTTTATGAGAATGACTGTGGGAATGATTTTTTCCCATGTAGTTATTTATTTAGGGGAATTTTGGCTATTCTTTTTTCGTGTCTACCTCCATCAAAAGGAGTTTCTATAAAAGTTTTAACCATTTCTATTGCCTGAGGCATAGATATAAAACGTGCCGGTAAACTTAAAATATTAGCATTGTTATGTTGTCTGGCTAAAGCTGTAATTTCTTTATTCCAGCAAAGAGCAGATCTAACACCTTGGTGTTTATTAGCTGTCATGTTTGCTCCATTACCGCTACCACATATAATAATACCAAAATCTACCTTATTATTTTCTACATCTTCTGCCACCGGATGTACAAAATCAGGATAGTCTACACTTTCAATGCTATCTGTACCGTAGTTAACTATTTCTACATCTGGGTATTGCGAGTATAACCAACCCATTATAGATAATTTATAATCGGTACCGGCATGATCATTTCCTATGGCTATTTTCATGAAAACAAGGTTTTTTTTGGCATAACAAAGGTACTAATTAACACCTTTTAACAGTATTGTTAATTTAAAAAATTAATCAATTTAATATCAACAAATTAACAGACTAATAAAATTGTTAGTAATTAGTAAAAATGTTTTCTTTTAAAAATTTTGATTTATTAAAAAAAATTCAAATCAGAAAAACAATCTTTAAAAAGCAATTCTTTTTATTAGAACTTTATGAGAAGTTATTAAACTTTAAATAGCCACAATTTAACAGCTGTTAATACAAAAAATATTAAAAACTAAAGGTTAAAATTTGTTGTTAACTATTGTTAAGAAAATTCTGAAATAGGCTTATTTGCAATAAGTTAAATGTAAATTTATTGTTAATTAAAGTTTAATTAAACGCTAATTACGAGAAAACAAAATTTTATCCTAAAAAATTATACCGCTATTAACAAACAATAATAAACCATCAAAAAAATTAAATTTTAAATAAAGAATAATAATAAATGTATTAGTTGTTAATAGTTGATTTTATAACTGCTTGATTTTTAAATAAGTGCATTTCATCGAAAAAAAATGTTATTTTATCGATAGTTAGAAAAAAGTTTTATAGTTTCGATATATGAAAATCTCAAAACCCCCATATCATGAAACAACTTTACCTCTTAGCATGCTTATGCTTTTTCTCTGTTACTGCTCAACAAATAAGCATCCAAGATGCCAATTTTGAGCAAGCCCTAATTGATCGTGGAATAGATCAAGGAACTCCAGATGGTGTAATTAATAGTGCCAATGCAATTGGTATTACTCATTTAGATGTAAGTGGTAAAAACATTACTAGCCTATCAGGTATAGAAGCTTTTACAGACTTAGTTAGCTTAAATGCCAGTAATAACAATTTAGAATCTGCAGATTTTAGCGCTAATCCAGCATTACAAGAACTAATATTGCACAACAACCAATTACAAACCATAAATGTAACAGCTAATACCGCTTTACAAAAGTTAAATCTGTATAAAAACAAACTAACACATATACAATTAAGTAATAATACAGAATTAACATATTTAGCTGTTGCCGATAATTATTTAGGAGATTTAAATGTATCGGCTAATAAAAAATTAGAAAAAATATTTTGTCAAAACAATCAACTTACTTCTTTAGATGTAAGTAATATGCCTGCAGTAACTTTAATTAATGCAGAACTTAATAATCTATCAGACTTAAATGTTAGTAATTCTAGAAACTTAAAACAGCTTAATGCAAGCAATAATTACATTAGTTTTTTAGATGTATCAACTAATGTAAATTTAGAAATGATAAATGTTTTGTTTAATAATTTACAACAAATAGATTTATCGTATAACACTAAACTATCTGCTATTTACCTTGCAAATAACCAATTACAATCGTTAAACATTAGAAACGGTAATAATGCAAATTTAACAGTATTACGTGTAGAAAATAATCCGGATTTATCATGTATAACTGCAGACGATGAAACGGTTGTAAACGGTGTAGCTGGATCAGGTAGATGGAATATAGATTTTAATACAAAATTCTCTGAAAACTGTGGAGATGTAGCTGATAAAGGAGATGATTTTGATAAAAACTTTACGGTTTATGTTGGAAATGACCGAACTCTAAACATAAAAAGCACTAAAAAAGCTAAAGCAAAAGTGTATAATTTACAAGGTATTCCTGTGATTTCCGCAGAATTAGACGAAGGTCATCAGGCAATTAATATGAACAATTTTATGAGTAATGTGTATGTACTACACATATCTAGTAAGCAAGGAAAGTTTTCTAAGAAATTTATTTTAGACTAAACAATACGCAAAGGAGGTATATTTGAATCTAATTTCTTAATGATAGCTTTGGTTGCCGGAACATCATTTTTGTGTACGCGTAATTTAATTCCGCCAAGTGCATTAGAATAAAATGGTGAAACGGCAACCATTGTTTCATTCTCAAAAATATACGGGATTCCTTCTTCATCTAATAAATGCTTTAAAACCGTATATTCGTGAGGGTACGTAAAAGTAGCAACCACCACAAAATTTTTCATCTTAAAATATATTAATTAAGGTATATATTAAAGGTAATAAAAAAACAACAATTATTTTGTTGTTCTTACAGCAGTAATGCGGAAAGAAGTAGAATTTGAAGAATCTGCAGACCTTATTTTTTCTGTTTTTTCCATTGCGTAATTAATATAGCCAATAAAGCCTAATACGCCCAGAAAAAATAGTACTACAAATAAGATTATTATTTTATAAACCTTCTTCATTTTAATTTTGGTGTATTTAATAGACGAAACAAAATGACGTTTGTTACAATTTTTTTAATAAATAATTAACTTTTTTTAACAAGTATAGTAACGTTATTAAATTTTGTACATTTCATCAGAAATTAAATTAATCAATGTCAAGAAAGAAAAAACGAGCAGGAAAGCAAAAAAACAACGAGATAACTAAAGGTATTTTTACCGTTTTAGAAAACAACAAAAACAAATCACTTAACTACAAACAAATAGCTTCAAAGCTTGGTATAACAGATACCAGCGGAAGAAATTTACTTATTAAAAGATTAAAACAATTAGTACAGAAAGAACGTATTTTAGAAGTAGACAGAGGTAAATACCAAGCAGTTACTACTACTAATTATTACACAGGTTTTGTAGAAATTACAGGAAGAAGTAATGCTTATGTAATTTGCGAAGAATTAGACGAAGATGTTTTTGTTCCCTTTAATAAACTTAATAAAGCATTACACGGAGACGAAGTAGAAGTGTATGTTTTCCCTAAAAGAAAACGAAAAAAGAAATTAGAGGGAGAGATAACTAAAGTTATTAAACGAAACCGAACAACGTTTGTTGGTGTACTACAAATGCAAAAAAACTTTGGTTTTGTAGTTACATCAGATATTAAAATGTACACCGATATTTTTATTCCAAAAAACAAAACATCAAAAGCTCAACACGGAGACAAAGTATTGGTAGAAATAAGCGATTGGCCCGATAATGCAGAATCACCATACGGAAAAATAATTCAGGTTTTTGGTAAACCGGGAGACCATAATACAGAGATGCACGCTATTTTGGCAGAATACGGCTTACCGTATAAATTTCCTGAAGATGTAGAGCACTATGCCAATAAAATTGATACAAGTATAACGCCTGAAGAAATTAAAAAAAGGCGCGATATGCGTAATGAATTAACCTTTACAATAGACCCAAAAGATGCTAAAGATTTTGACGATGCTTTATCTTTTAAAAAATTAGATAACGGGTTGTTTGAAATAGGAATTCACATAGCCGATGTAACCCACTACGTTAAACCAAATACCGTTTTAGATGAAGAAGCATATAACAGAGCCACATCGGTTTATTTAGTAGATAGAGTGGTGCCAATGCTTCCGGAAATACTTTCTAACAATGCATGTTCACTAAGACCACAAGAAGAAAAACTCACGTATTCTGCAGTATTTAAAATAGATAATCAAGCCAGAGTAGTAGATAAATGGTTTGGTAAAACCGTAATTTATTCTGATAGACGTTTTGCATATGAAGAAGCACAACACATTATAGAAACTCAAGAAGGGAATATTCCTGAAAACATATCATTAACCGGCAAAGAATATATTGTAGAGCCCGAAATTGTAGAAGCAATTTTAGAGCTTAATAGGCTGGCACAAATTATGCGACAAAAGCGACTCAATTCCGGAGCAATATCTTTTGATAAAGTAGAGGTTAAATTTAATTTAGACCAAAACAACAACCCTACCGGAGTATATTTTAAAACTGCAAAAGAAGCCAATAAACTTATAGAAGAGTTTATGCTGTTGGCAAACAGAAAGGTTGCAGAATTTATTGGTAAAAAAAATCCACCGTTAACGTTTGTGTATCGTGTGCACGATGAGCCCGATGTAGATAAATTAATGCAATTAAATGGCGTAATATCAAGATTTGGATACAGTATAAACCTTAAAGACAAAAAATCTATTACAAGCTCTTTAAATAACTTATTAGAAGAAGTTCAAGGCAAAAAAGAACAGAATCTTGTAGATACGCTTACCATTAGAAGCATGAGCAAAGCAATTTATACAACCAATAACATTGGCCATTATGGTTTGGCGTTTGACTATTATACCCATTTTACATCGCCCATAAGGCGTTATCCGGACGTTATGGTTCACAGATTGCTTGATCAGTACTTAAATGGTGAAAAATCGGCCAATAAAGAAGAGTACGAGAAAAAATGCGATCACTCTTCAGAAATGGAGAGCTTAGCAGCCAATGCAGAAAGAGACTCTATTAAATACATGCAAGTTAAATACATGGAAGATCATAAAGATCAAGAGTTTGTAGGAGTAATTTCCGGAGTAACAGAATGGGGAATTTATGTAGAAATTATAGAAAACAAATGCGAAGGAATGGTTAGAATTAGAGATATAAAAGACGATTTTTATGAATTCGATGAAAAACATTATGCACTAATTGGTCAAGAAACAAAAAACATGTATCAATTAGGCGATGAAGTAATTGTAAAAGTTAAACACACAGATTTAATTAAAAGGCACTTAGATTTTGAACTTATAGGCCCAAATGATTAAGTTTTTACTAAATAATTGGTAAGATTTTTGTGAGTAACCAGAGAAAAAAGAAGAAAGCATGAGAACACTTATTTTAATTTTAGCAATCGCTATAAGTAATTTTAGCGTAGCACAAGAACAAGTAAGAGAGCAAAACACCAGAGAATTTACAGTTGTTAAAGTATTTGATGGCATATCGGCTAAATTGGTAAAATCAACAGAAAACAAAGTAATTATTACCGGAGCCAATATTAACGATGTAGATATTATAGATAGAAACGGCACTCTAAAGATTAGAATGGATATAGAGAAAACCTTTAGTGGTTTTAGAACGTTTGTAGAAATTCATTATAAAGGTATTTTAGAAATTGTAGATGTTAATGAAAATGCCAAAATAGAAACAGAAACACCAATACAACAAATTGATGTTATTTTACGCGCACAAGAGGGCGGAGAAATAGAAGCAGATTTGCAAGTACAAAAACTGCACGTAAAAGCTGTAACCGGAGGCAAAATAACAGCAACCGGTAAAGCAAAAGTTCAAAATGTAAACATTAATACAGGAGGTCGTTACGAAGGAGATCATTTAAAAACAGAACAAACAACAGTTAATGTTAGTGCCGGTGGCTTAGCTTACATAAATGCATCGCAAGTAGTAGAAGCAAGTGTAAAAGCCGGAGGCACTATAAGAGTTTTCGGAAAACCAAAAGTAGTAAACAAGAAAAAGTTTATAGGAGGAGAGATTATAGTGCAGTAATGTATTATGTTTAATTTTGCGTAAAACTAAGTAAATTACATGCAAGATATTTTAACAGCACTACCATGGGGAGTATTACTGGCTTTTACAATAGGCCCCGTGTTTTTTGTGCTGTTAGAAACCAGTGCAATAAAAGGCTTTAGAGCCGGTTTGGTTTTTGATTTAGGCGTAATAATTGCCGATATTATTTTTATTCTCATAGCGTACTTTAGTACCAACAAAATATTAGAAAAATTAAAAGATGACCCTGCCCTATTTATTTTCGGTGGGGTTTTATTACTAAGCTACGGTATTATTTCTTTATTAAGGCTTATTAAAAACTACAAGAAAGCTCAATTAGCTAATGAAGGAGAGCTAAACATTCCTAAAAACAATTACTTAGCACTTTTTTTTAAAGGATTTTTACTAAACTTTATAAATATTGGAGTATTAGGTTTTTGGTTAGGGATTATTATTGTTTTTGGCCCTAAATTAGAAATGCAAACAGACAGGATTATAACATTCTTTGGCACAATACTCTTAACATATTTAATTGTAGATTGTCTTAAAATATTGTTAGCTAAGCAGTTACGAAACAAATTAACTCCTTCACTCATATTTAGAGTAAAACGTGTTATAAGTATTGTACTTATAGTTTTTGGAGTAGGTTTAATAATTCAAGGAGTATTCCCTAACGAAAAAGAAAAATTAAAAGAAGCAATAGAAGACATCAGAACTAAATAAAAAAGCCTCCAGAATAGGAGGCTTTTTTGATGAGGCACCGAGCGGATTCGAACCGCTGTACAAGCTTTTGCAGAGCTCTGCCTAGCCACTCGGCCACGGTGCCATTAAACATGGCGCAAATCTAAT
Organism: Lutaonella thermophila; assembly: GCF_055387725.1. Lineage (NCBI taxonomy): Bacteria > Pseudomonadati > Bacteroidota > Flavobacteriia > Flavobacteriales > Flavobacteriaceae > Lutaonella > Lutaonella thermophila. The sequence continues at coordinate 658,644 of NZ_AP043783.1, read as the reverse complement.
AATTTATTTTAATTTAAAGAACAGTATTTGTCCCCTAATTTTTTAGGGCCTCACTCCTGGTTAGGTTCATTTTAATGGTTACCATTTCTACGTTACCACCAATAGGCGGATTTATTTTAGAAACCCAAACAGTAGCTTCATCGGCAATCGCTATTTCTTTAAAAATACGAATTAAAATTCGCTTGGCAACATGCTCTAACAGCTTAGAGCGTATGGCCATTTCTTGCTTTACAATACGGTTTACATGTACATAATCTACAGTATCTTTTAAATCATCAGATGCTGCAGAGGGTTGTAAATTAGCTTTAACGGCAACATCAACACGGTAATCACTACCAATCTTTCCTTCTTCAATTAAACATCCATGGTATGCATAAACCTGAATGTTTTTAATTTTTATTATTCCCATAAAAAAAAACGCTACCCCGCAAAAGTAAGCAGCGTTTTTTGTATATAAAAGTTTGAGTTGGTTTTTAATACGTACATCTACAATTACTAATTCCTTGAAAGAGGTCTATACCAATTGTAACCATATGTGTTCCCGAATTAAACCCAGATAATTCGTTTAAAATAATTTGGTATGAATATGCAAAGTAAATGTTAGACTTTTTAATTCCGGCCATCGGACCTACATTAAGCGGATCTCCAATCTGATCATTCAAAAAACGATATGAGATACCGGCCCAGTAATAATCTTCAAAATCAAACACTCTAAACTTAACATTTACGTCTGTACTGGAACGCCCATCACTTTCAAACCACTGAAAGAATACAGAAGGCTCTACCTCAAAATTACTGGTTCTTGAACGTTTCCATCGGTAACCTGAATATACGTAGTAGTTTCTAAGTTTATTTGGCTCGCTGATATCAAAAACATTCAAATCTTTGTCTAAAATATTTGAGGCATTAACGCTTAAATAAAACCCTTTAATTCTGTATAAAACACCAACATCAAAATTATGATTTGCTGTTTTTCTGTCGTTTAATCCTTGTGATGGAGGTGTCCCCGGAACTAAAACATCATCGGTAAACTCTGATGAATCAATTAAAAATTGATTAAAATTATACGATATTCCGAATGATATAAAGTGGTCATCGTACCTGTCTAATGTTAAATGGTGCGCAAACGATACACGAGCACCATATTGGTGCGTAGCCCCGTTTTTATCATTATAAAATAAAGCCCCAACACCAGAACGCTCACCCAAACGCACATCTCCTGCTATAGATTGTGTGTCTGGCGCATCTTTAATACCTACCCACTGTGTTAATCCGTTCATTCTAATCTTAACGTGATCGCCTATACCCGCATAGGTTGGCGATATCACAAAGGGGTTATCGGCCAGATATTGGGTAAAGGTTGGCAACGTAAGCTCTTGGGCGCTTGTAGAGGCAAACGTAGCCAAACAGGTAAGCAGGATTATAATTTTTTTGTTCATGGTTTTAGGGCTTTATAAACTATCTGTAAAGGGTCACATTTCCAACAAATTCTCTCGGATCATTTTCTCCTTTTAATTTTATTACATACCAATAATCACCAGAAGGTAATTCTTTGCCATCGTAGGTTCCATCCCATTCTTCTTGGTTGCGTAATTCGGCTACTAAACGGCCGTATCTATCATAAATTCTGGCAACCATATTAGGGAATGCTTCTCTATTTTTAGGATACCAAGTATCATTTACACTATCGCCATCCGGAGTAAAATAGTTAGGAATTATAATATCTATAAACTCCATTTCTATTTGTGCACTCACCTCACAACCTTCTCTATCTATTACTGTAACGGTATAAATACCGGATTGGTTTATGTAATAGCTGTTATCATTACCGTTATTAACATCGTTAAAATAGAACGTATAGTCTCCGTATCCGCCTTGAGCCGTTGCTACAATTTCGTTTAAGTTACCTTGTGCTACGGTTAGGGTAAGCGGACCGTTACTTTGGTCTACTTCTACTTCGGTTTGTGCAATACATCCGTTGCTATGAGCTACGTATATTGTATTGGTTCCTGAAGGCACGTCGTTAAAGAACGGATCTATTTGATACTCTCCTAAATCATTAGGGTCTGTAGGGTTTAACGCATACATTACATCATTTATTACAGAAGCGTCTACAGTTATATCAACTCTGTTAAATGGAGTATCTACATTACATCCGTAGGCAACAGTTGCCTGAGGGTTTATAGTAACACCTGCATTTATGGTTTCTACAAAACTTGTTTGACATCCGTTAGCATCACGCACAAATATTACATAAGTACCTGCTTCTAGGTTGTTAAACACAAACTGGTCTTGTACAAAATTAGCATCGTCTTGAGAATTTAAGCTTGTCCAATATGGTCCGCTTCCGGTAACACCACCGGTTACGTTAATTTCTATTGAACCGTCGCTATCTCCATAACAAACAACATCAGTTTTGTTTACTAAGCTTACAGCAACCGGAGCAGGATCTTGTATTGTGAAATCTAGAACGGTTGGTCTACAACCTAATTGATCTTGTACAAGTACTTGGTACGTACCAGGAGCTAAATCTTCAAACACATTCTTCTCGCTAATTTCTAAGAAGTTAGGGTTAGAAGGTGTTGCAATAGCATAAAGTATAGGACCTCTACCTCCGGTAGCTTCTATGGTAATAGTACCATCGTCTTCTCCCGGACATGTTGGGTTTGTAAATCTGCTGGTAATACTTATATCTTCAGGCTCATCTACAATAACTTGTTGATAAACCGGAGGACAATCTCCACTTAACACTTGAACGTAGTAAGTTCCTGCAGTATACCCATTAAAGTCTCCACTGGTATTGCTTGCTATTGGAGTTGCCAACGGTGTTGTAGGATCTACATCATATAGCTCAAAAGTATAACCTCCTAATCCACCGGTTGCACTCGCCAATATTACTGCGCTGTTATCTCCAAAACAGTTAACATAAGCTCCAGACAAGTCTAGTTCTAATTGTAAAGGAGGAATTGGGCTAAGTGTTACTATATTAGTTAATGCAGGCTCACAAGAGCTTCCAATTTCTCTAACATAAAACTGGTATGTTCCAACTGGTTGCGAAGCAATTGTTATACTACTTGCAAAGCTTCCGGTAAATGTTACTCCGTCTGTACTGTATTCGTATGGGCCACTACCGCCACTTGCCGTTATTTCTAAATCAGCTTCTCCGGCACAATTAGGCATTGTTGCTTGAGCTAAAACAGCTGTAACTTCCGGAGGATTATTTATGGTAACGGTAGGTGTTGTAACATCACAGTTCCAACCATCACTCACCGTTATACTATATATTCCGGCACCTAAATTATTAAAGGTATCACTGTTTTGTGAAGCAGATGTAAATTCTATAGTTGTTCCGGTATCATCATATATGTTTAAACTATACATATAGTTAGGAGCACCTTGACCACCGGTTACATTTATAGCAGTTACACTAGCATTTGCATCACCATAACAAGCTAATGTTGTAAGGCTTGCAGAAATATCTGCAGTTATTGGCGATGGTTGTACTAGAGGTTCGTTGTCTGATGCTATACATCCGCCAGCATCTCTAACATTTACTTGATAATCTCCAGCAGGTAATCCTGTAAACACATTGTTTGTATCATAAGCTTGTATGGTTGTTCCGGTTGTTGTGTTTATAAGCTCATATTCATAAGCACCCCAACCACCGCTTGCAGTTGCAATTAGCTCGCCACTATCATTATCACAGGTAACATTGGCGGTTTCAGTTAATGTTACTGTTAATGGAGCATCTGGCGATGCTATAGTAATTGTGTTGGAAGTTGCATCACAGAAAGGAGTATCTGTAGCTGTAACTACAACATAATAGTTACCACCAGACAACCCTGTAATAGTTAGCGGGTTGGTGCTTGTATTAGCACTTGTACTTGCAATGACTACTGCTCCGGAGCTATCAAACACTTCGTAGTTGTAATTGCCGGTGTAACCGGTTACATTAATTTCTAATTCACCGTCAGTATCGCCAAAGCACGTAACAGGCTCTGTTGCTGTTGCTGTAACGCCTATAAAGTCATAAGGGTTTACTGTGTGCTGAATAGTTTCATAACAACCTGTTCCGTTATCGGTTACTCTAATCGTGTAATCGCCTGGAGCAGGTAATGTAAATGTTGCGTTATCTACTGCAACTGTTTGTGCACTTCCTGAAATTTCTAAAACTTGAAAAGTTAAATCTGTTGGAGCTGAATGACCACTTGAGGTAACTGTAATTTCTTCTCCGTTAGCACATGTAATAGCATTGTTTACGGCTAACGATAAGTTTATTACCGGAAGCGGATCTATAGTTTGTGTTGGAAGCATCACAGTACAACCGTTAGCATCACGAACAACAATATTGTAATTACCGGCAGTTGTTATAGTATGTGTAAACACATCGCCACCTGTTGGCACAAATGCACCACCATTTACACTGTATGTATATGGTGCTGTACCAGTACCGGTTGTTATTGTAACTTCTATTGAAGCATTCTGAACCGCATTTCCGGCATTACATGCAAATTGGGTAAGTCCGGTAACATTAGCTACTAATGTAGTAGGCTCGCCAATTGTAAAGCTATCTGTTACAATACATCCAATAGCTGATTCTATCTCTACATCATAATTTCCTGCAGGTAAACCTGTAAATATTCCTGTTGTGTTTGCAGGTGGAATTACCGGTCCTGAAGTTATGGTAAAGGTGTATGGAGGATCTACAGCCGTAGCTGGATCTAATTCAATTTCAACAGAACCATCAGAGCCACCATTACAAGACACATCGGTTGTGCTTATACTCTGTACCACAGGAATAATAGCTTCAGGCATGTCAACCGAAGCAGTTGTGGTACATCCGGTATCTAAATCGGTTATGGTAAAGTTATATGTTCCATGCTCGGTTAATCCGGTAAACACATTGTTATTGTCTTGAGATAAAAGCGTGCTGCTAATAGGAGTACTAACTTCGTATCTAATATTTCCTGAGCCTCCTGTTAATGTAATTGTAATTTCTCCTTCCGGTGAAACAGGGTCACACGTTATTCTTGTTGTAACATCTGCAACAGCATCTAACTGCTCATAAAGCACAACAGCGTTTGATGTTGCTGTACAACCCCATTGATCTGTAATAGCAACAGTATATGTGCCGGGACCTAAGTTGCTAAACACACCGGTTGTGTTGGTAGCTCCGGTTGGAGTACCGTTTAACACTAATTCGTAGGTATAGTTTGAGCCTTGACCACCAGAGATACTGGTTATCTGAATTTCTCCGTCGTTACCATTACAATTATATTGATTTACGCTTAATGTAGCTGAAATAGGATCAGGATCTACTAAAGTAACATCGGTTAATTGTAACTCACATCCGGCAGCATCTGCAACCTAAACTTGATAAGTTGTACCCGGTGAAGCTCCACCGGTTAATCCAGAAAATACAGGATTAGAAGTGTAATCACCTAAACCGGTTGGCGCACTTGTGCCTACGTAATAGGTGTAACCGCCCCATCCGCCCGAAGCGGTAACTTCTATAATACCATCATCAACACAAGTTACAGGAGTAACATCTCTATTACCAGACAACGCACTATTCGGACCGGCAATACTAAAGTTTACCTGATTGGTACATTCAGGAGCACTATCTTGAGTAATAACTACATAATAATCTCCGGCAGGTAAATTAACAGCAGGCGTAGGACCAAGGGTTGGCTGGTTAGCAACTACTGTAACCGGATTATTTGTTACTTGCTCAAATACTTGGTAGTTAAAGCCACCTGCATATGTAGCATCGGTTATAGAGAACTCAACACTACCGTTACCACCAAAACATACTACATCACTTAACACATTTGCTGTTGGTGTAAATGTATTTGGGTCTGTAAGTTCTACCGTTTGCTCAATAAAACAACCCGTAGTGGTATTAGTTACTCTAACTAAGTAATTACCAATATCTAAGCCTGTAAAAGTATGATTAGCTGTATTCGCTGTAAAGGTATCGCTGTAAGCAATATCAATACCATTAATATCAAACTGTAAATTGGTAGCTCCTAAGGCAGGGCTTACCGTTGCATTTATTTCAACTTCTCCATCAATACCCGGTACACACGTTGGGTTTGTAGGAGTAAGCGTTATACTTTGTATTTCTACATATGGGTCTATAGTTACAGTAGTTGTACCTACACAATCATTATCATCATACACATTTACGGTATATGTTCCTCCAGCAGTATCAGTAACAGTATAACTGTTGTTGCTTCCTGACTGAACTACTGCACTTGATGGATCTATAAACTCATAACGAACATAATTACCGGAACCTCCTGTTATAGAACCACTATTTACAGTAATAACAGCATTATTTAAGTTATTACCCGAAGTACACGCAAATTGAGTTACAGAAAGAGCAGCGCTTAAATCTATTACTGCAGGTTCTGAGATTACTTGCGTAATTACATCGGTACAACTATTAGCAGCTGTAACAGTAATGGTATAAGTAACCCCTGTTGCAGGCAACGTAGCGGTACCATCTAAACCTGTAAAAGTAGCTGTAGTTGCAGTAGTGCTTGTTGGCGCAATAGGTGTAGCAATTGCATTAGCGTTATCAGCAACAGCAGTAATTTCAAAAGTGTAAGGACCCGTTCCTATATCTGCTACAGAAACGGTAATTGTACCATCGTCGGCACCATTACAAGTTTCATCTGTATAACTATCAACACTTATAGTTGGCACTAAAGCATCCGGCACCACTACATTTTGTGTCATAGAACAGGTGTTAGGCGTACCTAAATCGTATACTGTAATAGTATATGTTCCGGGAGCATTTGCTAAACTCCAGGTAAAGTTATTACCCGGAACAGCAACTCTTGGCTGGTTAACAGGTCCTGAAATTTCGTATTCGTACGAGCCGGAACCGTTTACAATATTTATATCTATTTCTGCAGCATCATTTGGCGAAGTTTCACAATCAATAAGCTCAGTTAACGTAGCTGTAAAGCTCATAGGTGCTACAATATTTATTGTTTCGGTTTCACCACATCCGTTAGCATCAGAAACAGTAAATGTTTGTCCTGCTCCAGAACTTAATCCGGTTACAGTATGCGGGAAGGTAACTGTTTGCGGAGCCCCTCCGTTAACACTTAAGGTATATGGGCCAACCCCAGCAACATCTAATGCCACGGTTACTGCAAATTGCCCTTCGGCAACACAATTATCATCTAATGTGGCTGTAATTTCCGGTGATGGATCTACAGTAATAGAGACATCTAATGGGCCGGCAACACAACCATTACTATCTTGAGTATATATATCCCAGTCTAAACTTACGGTAGGGTCTAGCGTGAACGTAGAACTTTCTGGGAATGCACCCGGAGCTGGAGCACCATCTACTACATAAGCATAACTGTAAGAACCTGACCCTCCTGATGCTCTTACGGTAACTTGAGCATCAATATTACAATTAGCAGCAATTTGGCTAACTAACTGTAATGTAACAGGCGTTGGCTCTGTAATTCTAAATGTTGTACTGTTGCTACAAAACGGAGCGGTATCTTCTTCTACTACCAAAATAAAGTCGCCCGGAGGTAAATCGGTAACGGTGAATGTTTGTGGTCCACCGGCCGGTCCGCTAAGCGTACCTGTATATGTACCCGGACCAACAACCGGAGTATTGGTTATAGCATTTAATATACTGTAATTAATATCTGTTACACTGGCATCATAATTAGACACAGTGAAAGTCATTGTTCCGTTTTCATCACCGGCACATAATATATCTGTTGTGCTATCTATTGTTACATCTACAGTAGAAAGAGGTGGGATTGTTACTTCTATATGACTGGTACAATTAGTAGAATTGTCTGTAGCTTGTATGGTATAGGTTTGCCCCGGATTTAAGTTAGTAAATGTTGCAATTTCTTCGTCTGCAGCACCACCAGGCACTTCTGATGTTGGAGGTGTTCCTAAACCATAAATCTCAAAACTGTAATCTCCAGAACCACTTGAAGCGGTTATTTCTACCGTTCCTCCGGTCGGACAATCCGGTGGAGGAATATTTCCTGTTAGTGTTAAATACGGATTTGAATTAACTCTAACAGAACCTAAATCGCTTTCACAACCATTAGCATCTACTACTCTTACGTAATAGTTGCCAAAATCAACGCCATCAAAAGTATGCGATGTGCTGGCAGTAGTTACTGGGTTAGGGTCTCCAGAGCCTAACACAACTATATTGTTAGAACTATCATATAATGTATAGGTAAAATTAGGAACACCTCCACTAGTAACATCTACTGTTACACTACCCAAAATATTACCAAATGGCGGATTAGTGTCGCAAGTTACATCTACAGCAGATAAGCTTGCAACAATTTGAACGGGCTCGTTAATTGTTACAGAACCATTATAATCACAATTTTTAGCGTCTCTAACAATGTATGAATATGTTCCGGCAGCTAACCCACTATACGAAGTTTGAGCGGTAAACGCACTACCATCAAAACTAATTGTATATGGAGCAGTACCAAAATTAGTGTCAATATTTATAATAACCGAACCATCTGACGCACCAAAACAAGAAGCATCTGTAACGGTTTCGGTAGCTTGAGGGTTCACAGCCGGATTAACTACAACACTATTAGTTACAGCTTCACAACCATCACTATCGGTTACTCTAAATTGGTAAGTACCAGGAGTGTTTGTTGTAAACACATTACCGGCAAAATTCGTGCTGTTGTAAGTAGCTCCGGCATCGTTAGACCACTCGTATGTTGCATAAGTTCCAGAACCACCGTTAGCAGTAACAGTTACTTGAGCGTCTGCAGTACATGTTAGGTCGTTATCTAATAAAGCACTTGCTGTTAAAGCAGGATTAATAATTATATTATTTTGAACAGCACTACAACCATATCCATCTCTTACTTCAATAGAGTATGTTCCGTCACTTAGTCCGGTAAATGTGTAATTAGTTGCTGTAGATGGCGATGGTGTAATCCATGGTCCGCCATTTATTCTAAATTGATAATTGTTATTACCATTAGTTACTGCAACAGCTATTTGAGCATCGGCACTACCCGAATAACAATTTGTTGGAGTAGCCGTAAACACAACCGGATTAGGGTTGGTTACGGTAATTGCAGTATCTGTTAAATCCTCACAACCATTAGCATCACGAACTCTTACATTATAGGTTTCGTTGGGTAAATTTGTAAATACGGTGTTGTTTCCGTTTGTAGCAAAATCATATCCCGCTACAATACCACTTGAATCTTCTAATTGATATACATAGGTTGGGGTACCACCACTACCTGTAGCGGTAATAGTTGCGCCTGTTGTACAAGTAAGCGGAGCAGTTAAAGCTGCAGATACGTCAACAGGAGTTGGCTCGGTAATGGTTACAGGTAAATTTACCGTACAAGCTGCAATAGGATTATCTACATCTCTTACAGACACCGTATAATTTCCGGCACCCAAATTAGTGATAGTTGCCGGAGAAGCACCACTACTACCTAATGTAGTAGCAAAGTTGTCTAAACTATACTCAAAACCACCGGCGCCAAAATTTTCAACTTCAAATGTTATGCTACCATCAGAACCGGTATTACAGCTAACATTTGTAGTGCCTGTTACGGCAGCTCTAAATTCGTTTCCGTCTGCCACAACAACATTAAGTGTTGTTTCACAGGTTGTTCCTAATGCAGGATCTCCGGCTCCATAATTTACGCGCACAACATAATTACCAACAGGCACATTGTTAAACACATTGTTTGTGCCTTGTGTAGCATAATCATAACCTGCTATTACACCTCCCGAGGTATCTTCTAATTGATATTCATAGGTTCCTACAGGAGCAGCAGTAATTGTAATTTCGCCAGAGCCATCACAATTGTAATCTATATTGCTACTTAAAGCAGGCTCTGTAGGTAATGGGTTTATAGTTATAGTAGTTTCAAAAACACAAGATGTAGCATTTGTATCTCTAACCCTTACCGTATAAGCACCATCTGTTAAGGTGTTTGCAAAGGTGTAGGTTGTTGCTGCTGTACCTCCGGCAGGCAACCAACCGGTTTGGCCTACAATCATATATTGGTAATCTCCAGAGCCTCCGGTTACATTATCTACAGTTATTTCGGCCTCATCGGCACAGGTATAATCTGTAGCACTTACTGTTGCGTTTAAAGCAGCCGGCTCATTTATGGTTATTGTTATTGTAGACGATTCACAACCGTTACTATCTCTTACAATGGCATCATAACTACCGGCACTTAAATTGTTAAATACGTTAGTGGTAAACCAAGTAGAACCATTATCTATAGAGTATTCATAAATACCAGAGCCACCACCAGGAGTTAAATCAATACTTCCGTCTGCACCACCATTACAACTAACATCAGTATGGGTTTCGTTGATAGTAACTGCAGGATCTTGTGTTATGGTTAAATCGAACATAGCTTCACAATATCCGGCATTACCGTTATTGTCTCTTACGTAAACATCATAATTTCCTGCGCCGGTTGTTACAGTTACCGGATTGGTTGTGGCAAAATCGGTAGCAGTAGGTGTAACGCCATCTGCTACAACTGCAAACACGTAATTACCGTCTCCACCAGAAGCATTAATGGTTACGTTTGAATCTGTTTCACATGCCGGTAATACACCAGCAGATGCAGAGACCGTTAACTCCGGATTAATGGTAATTGATTGTGTGTCGGTACAATTTCTGCTGTCTGTTACTTCTATAGTATGAGTTCCGGCGCTTAAGCCGTTAAAAACACCTGTTGTATTGCTTGTACCCCCATTTAAAGTGAAGGTAAACGGGCCGGCGCCTGTTCCGGCATTAACAGTAGCTGTAAGTGTTAACCCAACAGCATCATCATAACACGTATCGTTTGGTGAAATTGTTAATACAGGTGGGGTTATAGGTGTTAATGCAAATGTTTGTGAAATCTCACAACCACCGGCATCTCTAACAGTTACGGTATAATTACCAGAATCATCGGTTAATCCTGTAAAAGTATTGTTGGTTTGTGGGCCGGTTATCCCTCCTGCAGGGTCTTGTAAAATATATTGATAGCCACCCCAACCATTAGCAGCTGTAATAGTTACAGAACCAGGGTTAGTACCAGAAGTAGTACAACTTAAGTCTGTAATATCTAAGTTTGTTATTGCTAACGGGTCTGTTGGCTCGTTTACCACAACAGTAGCGGTGTCAGAACAGTTGTTGCTATCGTCTGTTACGGTAATTTCATAAGAACCTGCTAATAAATTATTAAAAGTTAAAGTTGTTGAATTTACGTTATTTCCTGCCGGAATAGCCGTTGGACCTGTAACAGTGTAGCTATACGTTGATACAAAATCTGCTACAGTAAATGAAATTTGCCCATCGTTATCACCTACACAGGTAACATTATTATCTAATTGCCCTGATACATTAATAGGTGTAATCGGGCTTATAGTATATGATTCTTGATAAGTACAGCCTTTATCATCAGTTACTAAAAAAGTATAAGTATCTGGCGCTAACCCTGTAAACACATTGTTATTACCATTATTAACAGCAATCGGCGCAATAATTTCGTATGTAAACGGAGCGTTACCATCTGTAACAGTTACTGTTACATCTGAAGTTAACGCCGGACACGTTAACGCTGTAGCTGAAAAAGATAAATCGGTTGGCGCATTTAGCGGGTCTATTGTAATAGGTGGCGTAACAGCTGTACAGCCATTATCATCTCTTACTGTAATGGTATATGTTCCGGCAGTTATTCCGGTATTAAAAATATCTGGTCCTTGAAAATTAACACCATCTACACTAAACTCATATGGTGGAGTACCACCAGAGTATCCTATAACTTGTATTGTTGCCGAAGCGTTATCACAACGGTAATCCTGCACTAAATCTATGGTTCCCGGCACAATAGCCGAAGGCTCATTTATGGTAACGGGCTGTGTAAGCACACAGGCATCATCACCATCTAACCTAATATATACAGTGTAGTTGTTTGCTGATAAACCAGAGAATGTGCTTGTTGTTTGCCAAGTACTATTATCTAAACTATAATCTAAGGCAAAGCCATTAGCGTTAGTTACATTAACAGTTATGGTGCCATCATCGGCTCCGTTACATGTAACATCTGATGTAGAAACTGTATAGACCGGATCTGGTACAGCATCTATTGTAACATCTACAGTGTCGGTACAGTTATTTGCATCTACAACTAAGAAAGAATATGTTCCCGGAGTAGAAATTGAAAACTCACTTTCTGGTTGATAATTTGCGCCACCATCAATACTATATGAATATGGAGCAACCCCACCCGTTCCGGTTACAGTAATTTCTCCATCACCACATGAAGTAATAGGTCTGCTAACCACACCAACTGCATCAATTTCTGGAGCGGCATTTATAGTTACATCTCCTGTAAATAAACAACCATCATCTGTTCTTACTTCTACCTGATAAGTTCCCGGATTTAATCCTGTAAAGGTATAGTCATTATCGGTTGTAGGGCCATGTGTATTGAGCGATGTTCCTCCTTGAAAAATTTCAAAATAATATTGTGGCTCTACATCTAAGGCTTGTAACCTAACGCTTCCTTGCTCATCACAAAGCTGATGCGTTGGTATTACATTTACATCAAAATTACGCTCTCGTACTCCAATATTATCTAATTGAAAAGTACACCCCGCACCATTTAATATAGTTTGACGGATTTGAACCGTATAAATATCGGCAGTAGTAATTGGGAACGAGTTTGATGGCTGCCACCCAAAAACAACATTGTTACTACTGTCTAATAGTTGGAATTCGTATCCTGAATTAGGAACATTAGAGATTAAAATTTCACCGTCTGATGTACAAATAATATCAGTAATGTTTACTTGTGGATCTAACGGGTTTTTAAATACGTTAAAATAAAATCTAGAGAAACAACCGTTTTGGTATTCTATAACAACTCTATACTCTCCCTCATCAGAAACATCAAAATCAGGACCTGTTGCAACAGTATTCCAAGTACAGCTAGAGTTTTTATTAGCACAATCATCTAAACCAACCGGAGCACAACTGCTTTCATCTAATTTTTCCCATCTAATCTCATCATAATCGGTTATTCCGGTTTGAATTAGTCTGCTATCACTAGCACCACATAAGAAAATTTTTGGAAGCTCGTCACCATCATTAGGGCACGTAACCACTTCGTCTGCAAAAGGAATAATCGGGTTTGATTGTGTAGCTCCAAAGAACTCAACAATTACTGTTTCATCAAAGGCTAAACAAGGAGCCGGTGCAGTCTTGGTTACTGTATACGTTCCCGGTGCAGTTGCTAAATAGGTTTGTTGGTTAGAAACTACATTATTGTTTTCGTCTCGCCATTCGTATGATAAAAAGCCGTTACCAGCTGTTAGTAATACGCTGTCTCCACAAAGGGTTTCGGTTCGGGTAAAATCACAATCATCTAAATCTAATAGGAAATTGGTTGTACCAGGTGTACCAAAACCACAATTATCAAAATCAGAATAACTTGGGTCGTCTGTAATTTGATTTGGGTTTATTTCACCACTATAAGTTGAATACGCTAAGTTTTCTATAATATTAGAACAAGCATCGCGGAGCTCATTACAATTGCTAACCACTTGCACACGCATTCTGATTTCGTATGCAGAGTCTCCTTGCTCTACTAAGTTATCAGGAATGAAAAACTGAATTTCGTGACTAGAAGGATCGTAGGTGTAAGTTACCCCAGGAGGTAAATCTGAAGGGTCAAGCTCAAGTTGAGGCGTGCTCGTATCAAAATCTACTAAATTAACATTAGTAGGCAGCACATCTCTAATGGTATAGTTAACGGCATCATCATTACCTACATTTTCAAACGTTAAAACATACTCTAAGTAATCTCCTAAATTAACTCCGGCACCACCAATATCGTTACCGGCAAGGTCTTCTACTGTTTTTACAAGATTAATTATAGGCTCTATAACCTCTACATTAAAAGCAGTAAAGAAAATATCATATTTATCTTGGGTAGAACTTGCACGTAATACACCTCCGGTTTCGTTGTTGGGTATTACAGTATTACTGGGATTGTTAACAGTAAATAAATCAACGTCCCAACCCAATGTGTTGATACTGTTTGGGTTACGGGTATTTACAATAGCACCATCTATGGTAATATTACTATTAAAAAAGTTGTTTGTTGGGTTTACAGTATTGCCAAGTGGAGTAAAAACGGCATTACTATTTGCTCTAAACGAAAGTCCATCGCCGGTAATTCTGTTATCTCCCTCTAAAGTAGCAACACCTAATTTAGCACGTACAGGAAAAGGAGGAGGTAATGTTGTGAATCCGTTAAATGGAACGTCAACTGTTTCACCAGATTTAATTCCTGCATAACCATCAAAAGTAGTTATGTATTTACCAGGAAGGTTAGGGTTTTCGTAAACAACAACTAATGTCCAACCTCCAGAGATACCTCCTGTAATTCCGTTACCATTACTGGCTCTTACATTAGCCACAAAATAATCTCCGTTAGGGTTTGCTAACCCCGATACAATTGAGGTAACGTCTGCATAACACGCATAGGGGCTATAATTACCAAAATCCGAATCGCCAAAACCATCAAATAAAATTTCATCGGCAGTAATATCTATATACGAACCTCCGGGAGGCATAAATTTAACCTGGTTAAAGTCGTTTTCCCTGCCACTACTACTATCATTACCGTTATTGTATTTATACACGGCAGACCAATATAAACCAGCATAACGCACTCTGGCACACGTTGCATCTGGAATATTTAAGGTTGCACTACTTGAACTGAAAGTTGTAGGATCACTATCAATATCAATGTATTGCATGTTCAATAAATCATTGTATTGAGAGCTGGATCCGGTTACATTGTAAGGGTCTTCCGGATCACGGTTGTTAGTGTCTCGGTTTACAATGTTGTTGGCAATAAAAGTTAGGTCTCCTCTAATATTATCTTGATAGCGCACATCAAAAGGGTTTTTAACCTGACTAAAAGCGCTAAAACCGAATGCTAAAAGGCAGACGGTTAGGAGGAATTTGGTGGTTACAATTTTTTTAATCATAGCACAGAGTTAGTAGTGTTAATTCGCATTATCCATATGTCATCATGGTACGAATTATCTAAGTTCGTATAGTAAGATACAAGGGCTTGGGTCCATGAATTGTGTTTTCTCAGGTACACATACCTGTAATTGTTCTGGGGGTTTATAAAGTAATCGGCTTGAATGCCTTGTTGTTTTAATTTGTTTACAAATCGAGTTGCATTGCTGGGCACTGCAAAAACATTGGCAATTATATAATAGCCTTCTTGTAGGTTATTTATGGTTACAACGGGACCTTTTTTAGCGGTTTTCCGTTTTGTTTTAGCATATTGGCTATAAATTTCTTTAATTTCTTTCTCGGTTAAACCGGCTAAATCAGGTGTGATTTTTGTATTATCTTTTTTAACTACATTTTTTTGTAATACATCTGGAGTGTATTCTTTTTCAGTTGCAGCAACTGTATTTTTAGTGTTTGTTTGTTTAGGTTTTGGTTGAGAGCTTTTTTTGTTTGCTGCCTTGGCAATTGTTGTTTTTTTGGTTGAGGTTCCTGCATAACGACCGTCGTCTTGACCGTTATCTACAGTCATAATCCAAATATCGTCATGGTATTTACCATTAACGTTTGATTTGTATGCTGCAAGAGCATCTTCCCAAGAGTCAAACCTTTCTAAATACACATACTTTAACCCGTTTCTAGGGTTTTTAAAGTAATCTGCTGCAAATCCTTTACTGTTAAGGGTGTTTACAAACTTGTTTAAGTAGTAATTGCCTCTGTAAACATTTGCAATTATGTAGTATCCGCCTTTAACACCCGGTAAATTGCGTACTCTTTTAGAAGTTACTTTATTAGCAACAGCTTGTTTATCTATAGCGTCTTCGTATGACTTTTTAGCCTTTACAAGACCTACCCTGTCTTTTTTAACAGTTACAGAATTTGCCTTGTTAGCAGTAGCAATAGCTGTTTTATCTTTACTTGAATTATTTTTTATACCATTTGGTTTATTGTTGTCTTTATTGTTTTTTCTTGCGTTTAAGTTTATGTTGTTTTCTTTTTTGTTAGCAGCAACAGCAACACGATCGCGTTGGTTTGTATTTAAGTTATTAGAATTTGTGTTGTTAGCGTTTTTGTTATTTATAAATCGCATGATATGAGCAAACCTTCGCTCAAGATCTTTTTCGCGAGCTCGTTCTAAAGAATCTTGTCTGAATATAAGCTCAGCAATAATCTCGTTATTTTCTTGAATGTTCTTTTTAAGTTCGGCTATTTCAGCATCTTTATCTAAAAACTCCTTTTGAGCTTTTACAATTTCATCTTCTTGCTCAGGATCAAGCAGTACTCTATCTTCGGTTAAGTTAGGCTCAAATGAATAGGCAAATGATATTTCGTGTGTTGGTCCTAAATTCTCTCTACCATTATTTAATCCTTTTTCTATAGTGTACCCCAACGATAGGCGTTTAGTGAGATTAAATCCAACCCCTGCTGCAACACCATAATAATCGTCATAACCACCTTGCAACCACCCTATTTTAGGGAGGTCTAGAATTAGGCTACCACTTAATGTTACATCGTCTTCGCCTTTTTTACGAGCTCTTGTGAGGGCTAATAATCTACCTTTTTCTAGAATACCTGAAGCATTCTCAAATGTTTTGGTGTATTGTAAGTGAGCCGAAAAAGTTTTCTCTGAGAATGAGGTTAAACTTTTACTGGTTTTAAAGTTATAGTCTAATAGGTTTTCCGCATAAACACCTATATCAAAACTTCCAATGGCTAAGTTAATTCCGGGCTGAAACGATAAGAACGAACCGTCTTGTAACTCAGAAAGGCGCTCATCAAAATCATTACCAACAATAGCTTCGCTGGCATCAAAACCACTACTGTAGTAAAGTGTATTAAAACCAAAGGTTAGGGCACTATTTTCTGCAAGCCTTACGCCATAACCATAGTTGGCCATTGCACCAAAGTTAGAGAAAGTACCGTATTGTTGTTGAAACAAGCTTAACCCAAAACCCGTTCTGTCTCCCATACGGCCAGAGTAGCTAATAAAATACAGGTCGTTAGCATTATCAAACGAGCTGTTTTCGTTGCGGTGATACAGGTTTATATACGATTTGTCTTCTCTAACCGTAGAGAAGGTTGGGTTAATTAAAAACCTGTTAAATTTGAGTAAGTTTTGAGCAGGGATATCTATCTCCAAGTTTGGAGTTTCTTCTTGACCAAGCAAGAAATTGCTACTCATTACGGCTACTAAAAGCCAAAAAAATGTACGTTTCATTTACCACTAGCGTATTAAGGTTATTGTTCCTTGTTTTAATACATTCTTTCCTTTTACGATTTTATAATAAAACACGGGCGGTTTCGTAGTTGGGAAAGACAAACTTGACTGGGGCCAATTGTTCTGATAGCCAACCGCATTAAAAATGGGTTTTCCGGCCGGATCATAAATGGTAACTTCTACTTCGTTATTAAAAGAATAACGGTTAGGAATTATCCATTGATCGTTTACACCATCTCCATTAGGAGTAATCACATTAGGTACTGCAAAAGTTTCTAAATAGGCAACTGTGAATAGTTTAGTTACTTCGCAAGAACCTATAAAGGCTCTAAGCACATAGTCTCCTTCTTCTGTAAAAGTATAAGAGCTACTGCCTGATAATAATTCGTTGTCACTATTGTACCATTGGTAGCTATCTGCACCAGATGCTGTAACGGTTCTATAACCGCCTTCAACAAATACAACTCTATCCGGAGCATCTACACTGACAACGGATTCATCAAAAGGTTGTACTACAACCTCGTTAGATAATTTGGTACAACCAAAAGCAGTAACTGCAAGACGGTATGTACCAGATAAATTAGTATTTACCGTTTCTCCGTTTTCCGGCATTTGTACACCATTATGATACCACTCATACGTGTACGCCGGGTTAAAAGAAGCAACAGATAATGTAACGGTGTTACCACCATCACAAACTACAGCTTCACTAGCTGAAATAGTTATATTGTCGTTAACTATAAGTTTTACGTTTATTTGATTTGATTGTGATGAATACGGTCCTAAAGTTCCATCAATCCTATAATTTCCATTTTCTGAGGCATCATTCACAGCAATAGTTGATGCTGTTTCACCAGAGAGAGCAACCCCATCTTTAAACCATTGAAAGCCAAAACTACCTATAACATCTGCAGTTACATCTATTGTTCCGTTTGATGGCGTTATAGCATTTATTTGGCTTACAGACAGTGAGGCAGATGTATTAGAACAATCGGTATAATTTGAATCTGTTTCAATTGTAATATCAAAAGAATCGGGCACTTCAACTACTATCTGCTCAGAATCTTCAGAAGTTACACAGCTTCCGCCTTGTGTAACAGTTACCCAGTAGGTACCGGGCTGATTTACTGTAATATTACTTTGTGTCTCTCCACTAATTACCGAACCATCTCTATACCATACATAGGTTGGATTAACAGCCGATGTGGTTACACCAAGAGTTCTGCTGCCACCCGGCAGTAAAACAAGACTGTTAGGGGTAGTTAAATTTATAGTGAAATCCCCTGTTTTGTTTATGGTTACTGGTGCTGAACGTTCTGCACAGCCTCCAGGTTCTTGAATCTCTACAGCATATTGCCCGTCAAAATTCGGGTCGGCATTTGTATCTATAACATAAGTAGGGGCATTTGCTCCGCTAATTGGATTATTGTCTTTGTACCATTGGTATAAATAGGTTGGGTCTGTAACACTAGCTTGTAAAGTATGAGTTTCACCAGTGCATAGAGATTGCGGGTAGCTTCCTTGTATAGTTACACCTTGGGCAGAACCGGTTATTACTTCTACTTGGTTAGAGAGTGTACTTCCGGAGCAATACAAACCGTAATCTACCTCTACGTAGTAAAACCCGGCTTGAGAAGTAGTAAGAGTTGGCCCTCTTTCTCCCGGTATTAAAGAACCGTCTCTTTACCAATTATAAGCATGTTCGCTGGGATAGTTATTAATGGTTAAGGTAGCCGGAGTACCATCACATACATAAATTTCTCCAACAAAATTATTAATAACGAGGCCTTCGGTCACATTTTGATAGTAAGCAGGAAAAGCATCACTCTCCGGACTGGTTAGTTCGGGGCTGGTGCTTTTAACACGAACTTTGTAGTTTTCTCCAGCTGTATTGTTTGGAAATCCGAACGTGAAATAAAAATCAAAATCAGCATTTTTATCAGCTACAGAAGCTAATGTAGTTGGGTTGTCCCAAGAACCATCGGGCTCTGAAAGCTCTAATATAAATTGATTGTCGTTGTTAACTACTGGAGGGTCCCATTTAAATCTAACCTGAAACGAGTTAAAGGAGGCAGAAGCACAAGGTGCGGTAAACTGTGGTTCTGGCTCATAAAGAATTTGAGCAGAAACCGATGTTACGCTCAAATTTATAAGAGCGTAAGCCAGTAAGCAGTATGATGTGTACCAAATTCTGCGCATGTTAGTAGGTTAGTTTTAGTTTTGGGGACTAAAACAGTTATACAATATTTAATTTTATAACGTACAATGCGCCAATATATTACAAGCGCCCGTTACTTAATAAAAACGCTTAATTTCAAAAAAAAGTTTTTAACAATTTCTTGAAACTTATTGTTTTACAAGAAATTAAACCGTTAATAAATTGCGTTTTTAACATAGCTAAAATAAAAATTTTTACACAAAATGTGCATTTCATCGATGCCTTTCCTCTAAAAATGTTGTATAACAGCCAAATAATGTTGTCAAACTATTATTCGTGATAGTCAACCTAATTAATTAATTTTGTGCTTTTAATTTAAAAGCATGGCAAAAGAGGGAAAGTCTTTAAATTTTATAGAGCAGATAATTGAAGAAGACCTTAAAAATGGGTATTCTCAAGAACAGCTTCGTTTTCGTTTTCCACCAGAACCCAATGGTTATTTACATATAGGGCACGCAAGTTCTATTTGTTTAAATTTTGGATTAGGATTACGTTACAATGCCCCGGTAAACCTTAGGTTTGACGATACCAACCCAACAAAAGAAGAGCAAGAGTTTGTAGATGCTATTAAAGAAGATGTGGCATGGCTGGGGTATAAATGGGCAAATGAGTGTTATGCATCAGATTATTTTCAGCAGCTTTATGATTGGGCTGTTATGCTAATAAAAAAAGGGAAGGCCTATGTAGATAGTCAAACTTCTGAAGAAATAGCGCAACAAAAAGGGACACCAACAACACCAGGTGTTAACAGCCCGTATAGAGACCGATCTGTTGAAGAGAATTTGAGGCTTTTTGAAGAAATGAAAAACGGAGTGCATCCGGAAGGAGCACATGTATTACGTGCTAAAATAGATATGAGCTCGCCAAATATGTTGATGCGAGACCCTATTATGTACAGAATTCTTCATAAAAAGCATCACAGAACCGGAGACAGGTGGTGCATATATCCAATGTATGATTGGACACACGGTGAAAGTGATTATATAGAACAAGTTTCGCATTCTCTTTGTACGCTTGAGTTTTTGCCACATAGAGAATTGTACGATTGGTTTTTAGATCAGGTTTGTGAGCCTGATAAATTACGACCAAAACAACGTGAATTTGCCAGAAGAAACTTAAGTCATACTGTTGTTAGTAAACGAAAACTGTTACGTTTAGTAGAAGAGAAGTATGTGTCTGGCTGGGATGACCCCAGAATGCCTACTATCTCTGGGCTTAGAAGACGAGGTTATACACCGGCAGCTATCCGAAAATTTGCTGATACTATAGGGATTGCTAAGCGTGAAAATTTAATAGATGTATCGTTATTAGAGTATTGTGTAAGAGAAGATTTAAATAAAGTTGCGCCAAGGGTAATGGCGGTGCTCAATCCGGTAAAGCTTGTAATTACTAACTATCCCGAAGGGCAGGTAGAGTGGTTAGAAGCAGAAAACAATCCTGAAGATGATGCAGCCGGAACACGAAAAGTACCTTTTTCCAGAGAGCTTTTCATAGAGCGCGAAGATTTTAAAGAAGAAGCAAACCGCAAGTTTTTTAGGTTAAAGTTAGGAGGAGAGGTGCGCTTAAAAAACGCTTACATAATTAAAGCAGAAAGCGTTGTAAAGAATGATCAAGGAGAAATTGTTGAGATACATTGTACTTACGACCCATTAAGTAAAAGTGGTAGCGGAACACCGGAAAGTAAACGTAAAGTAAAAGGAACATTACACTGGGTTTCTATTGCACATGCAATACCTGCAGAAATTAGAGTATATGATCGTTTATTTATGGATGAATCGCCAGATACACATCCTGAAAAAGATTTTATTGAGTTTATAAATCCTAACTCATTGTCTGTAACTACAGGATATTTAGAACCTAGTTTACAAGAGGTAAAACCCGGAGATCGCTTTCAATTTCAACGATTAGGCTACTTCTGTGTTGATAAGGATTCTAAAAAAGACCAATTGGTATTTAATAAAACTGTTGGTTTGCGAGACACTTGGGCAAAGATTGCCGCTAAAGAATAAAAATTAGTATTATAAATAAAAAACCACGGATTTGCCGTGGTTTTTTGTTTAAATGTTTTTAGGATTTATTCTTCTTTATCTCCTTTTTTCTTGTTGTGTTGTTTCATAGCCTCACCAATTTGGTTGCTGGCAGTAAAACTGGCTACCATATTGTTTAGCATATCGCTTCCGGCTTGTGGAGAGTTTGGTAACAATATTAAGTTACTATTGGTTTCTTCCCCTATGGCTTGTAACGTATCATAGTGCTGTGTAACAACAATTAAGGCAGAAGCTTCTTGCGAGTTTATCCCCACTTTGTT
The DNA here is from genome assembly GCF_055387725.1 of Lutaonella thermophila. Taxonomy (NCBI): domain Bacteria; kingdom Pseudomonadati; phylum Bacteroidota; class Flavobacteriia; order Flavobacteriales; family Flavobacteriaceae; genus Lutaonella; species Lutaonella thermophila. The sequence goes on along the minus strand of NZ_AP043783.1, from coordinate 636,800 downwards.
TAATACTTCTACAGATTCTTCTAAACCTCGAGCAATTTCTCTACGTTGGTCTGCAATACCTTGCCCTTGTAGGCGTTTGCTTTCTGCTTCTGCTTTTGCTTTTTCTACAATTAAAATCCTTGCAGCATCACCCTCAAATTGTGCTGCAATTTTTTCGCGCTCTGCTGCATTAATACGGTTCATGGCTGCTTTAACTTGAGCATCAGGATCAATATCGGTTACTAAAGTTTTAATAATGTCGTATCCGTAATCAAGCATAGCATCTTGTAGCTCTGATTTCACGGCAATAGCGATATCGTCTTTTTTTACAAAAACATCATCGAGCTTCATTTTTGGAACTTCGGCTCTTACAACATCAAACACATAACTTGTAATCTGATCGTGCGGATACTCGAGTTTATAAAAAGCTTCGTACACCTTACTTCTAATAACAACATATTGCACAGAAACTTTTAGTTTCACAAAAACATCATCGAGCGTCTTGGTTTCAACAATTACATCTAACTGCTGTATTTTTAAACTGAGTTTGCCGGCAATTCTATCAACCAATGGAATTTTCATTTGTAATCCGGAATTTCTAATGCTCTGAAAGCGTCCAAAGCGCTCTATAATAGCGGCTGTTTGCTGTTTTACAATAAAAAAGGACGAAAAAAGTAAAATAAGCCCAAAGAAAATAGCAACGGGCAAAAAGAAGTATGAAATCATGATTTAAATTTTCTTTTAAGTTACGAAAGTAAGTTTATTGTAAGTAAGCTTTTTATAAAAAAAGTTACACTCACAAACATGATTTCTAAATAACAAAAGGCCGGAACATTAGTCCGGCCTATTATCATTATCTATTAGTAATAGCTATGATAGCGTTTGTATTGCTTTCTGAATGCGAGAGAGGGTTTCATCTATGCCTAAAAAAGCCATAATATCAAATACATGAGGTCCTTTAAGCTCTCCCACTAAAGCCAATCGTAAGGGAGGCATTACTTTACCAAAACCTAATTCTTGTTCAGAAATCCAAGTTTTAACAGTATTCTCTGTAGCTTCTGTGTTAGAGAGGTCTTGTTGTTTTAATACCTCACTTAATTGCGTTAAGATTGTAGCAGTTTCCGGCTTCCATTGTTTTTTTACAGCTTTTTCATCGTATGAAGTTGGAGCCTTAAAGAAATAACTGCCCAGTTCCCATAAATCATGTATAAAAACAGCTCTTTCTTTAAGTAGCTCTACAACTGTTGTTGCTTGCTCTAAAGTAGCGCTAACCCCTTTGCTTTCTAATATTTCAACAAATTCGGGAGCAATTTCAGATGATGTCTTTTGCTGTAAGTAATACTGATTATACCATTTGGTTTTTTCGGGATTAAAGCGTGCTCCAGATTTAATAACACGTTCTAAGCTAAAGGCTTCAATAAGTTCTTTTTTAGTAAATATTTCCTGATCTGTACCCGGATTCCATCCTAATAACGCTAAAAAGTTAATTACAGCTTCAGGAAAATAACCTGCTTCTCTGTATCCTTTAGCTACTTCTCCGGTTTTAGGATCTTTCCAATCTAACGGAAAAACAGGAAAACCTAACTTATCTCCGTCACGCTTACTTAATTTACCTTTTCCTGTAGGTTTTAGCAGTAATGGTAAATGTGCAAATTCTGGTACTTGCCAACCAAAAGCGTTATACAATAACACATGTAAAGCTAATGAAGGAAGCCATTCTTCGCCTCTAATAACATGTGTTATTTGCATTAAATGGTCGTCTACAATATTGGCTAAATGATAGGTTGGCATCCCATCACTTTTATATAGTACTTTATCATCTAAAGTATTGGTGTTAATTGTAATTTCACCTCTAACAATGTCTTTTAAAACTATTTGTTGATTTTCAGGAATTTTAAATCTGATTACATAGGGAACTCCGGCATTTATTTTAGCTTGTACAGCTTGTTTAGAAAGTGATAAAGAGTTGTTTAATTTTGCTCTGTTTTCCCAATTGTAAGTAAATGTCTTCCCTTCTTTTTCGTATGATTTTCTGAGGGCATCTAATTCTTCGGGAGTATCAAAAGCTATATAAGCCAGATTTTTTTCTAAAAGCTCATCGGCATATTTTTTATACAAAGTCTTACGCTCGCTTTGTCTGTACGGACCAAAATCACCTTCTTTACCCGGACCTTCATCAAAAGGGATACCGCACCAATTTAACGCATCAATTATATAATTTTCTGCTCCTTCTACATACCTGCTTTGATCTGTATCTTCTATACGCAAAACAAAATCTCCCTGGTGCTTTTTAGCAAATAAGTAATTAAATAAAGCGGTACGAACGCCTCCTATATGTAATGGCCCTGTTGGACTAGGCGCAAAACGAACACGAACTTTTTGGCTCATAGTTTCAATTTTGCGCAAAGATACTATTTACCTTTATTTTACGGTTTAAAAAGAATGGAATACTTAAGAAGATATTGTTTTCATTTGCTCAGGAATTCTCGGATTCATAATATAAAACCAAAGCGGAGGAAATAGTGCTAAAACCATCGATGTAGGGTATCCGAAAGGTAATTGCGGACTGGTAGTATGGTTTTCTAAAACTTGATATTTTTTTGATGCTTTATAATGATGATCACTATGTCGGGTTAATTCATACAAAACCAAACGCCCAACAATATGATTAGAATTCCATGAATGTATTTCTTTAACACGCTCGTACCTGCCAGAAGGCTTTTTTAAGCGCCTTAACCCGTAGTGTTCTATATAATTAATGGTTTCTAATAGTAAAATACCTGCAACGGCTATAGCCAAAGCTATCAAGACTCCAAAAAAGCCAAAAACCATATAAATTGTAATAAGGTAAAGTGATTGTAATACAGTATACCAAAGCATATCGTTATACAAACTAAAAAAAGATACTTGCTTTTGTTGCAACAATCTTTTTTGAATACGCCAAGCATTTATGTATTGTTTGGTTATTGAGGTTACCCAAAAAGAATATACTGATTGGTTTAATCTTGCGGAAGCTCCATCTTCATTGGTTGCAGCATGAACATGATGACCAAAATTATGTTCTATATAAAAGTGCATGTATTGGCTAGGAATAAGCAGTATTTTGGCTAATAGCTTTTCTGTAAACGTGTTTCTATGGCCTAGTTCGTGTGCTACATTTATACCATTTGCACCTAAAACAATGCCTGTGCTAAGCACTAATCCAATTATTTCGGTTGTAGAATATGTTACTGTTGTAAAATTGTATAATGTATAGACAACTAAACCATAAACTATTGGAATGTTTAAATACAATAGCCAATCAAATGTTTTGTTCTCCAGAAGTGTTTTGTATTCATTTTCAGAGATGTTTGTATCGTCTAATGGAAGGAGTATCTCTAATACAGGGATAACCACAAACGCCACAATTGGCGTTAAAAACAAATACGCACCAGACTTGCCAATGCTATAAAAAGCTACGGCAGGCAATATAAAAGCAGCTAAATATCGTAAGGCTCTCATAGTGAAACTTTTAACAGACTATTATCAAATTTAAACATTTATAAGGAAAAGAAAATTGTAATTTTAAGGATTATTAAGAGTTATTTAAATAATGACCGCTTTAGAAACTATACACAATAAACTAGAAGCCTTTATTAAAAAGTATTATACTAACGAACTTATTAAAGGCGTGATTTTATTTTTATCAGCGGGACTTTTGTATTTGCTTTTAGTGTTGTTTTTAGAGTATATGCTTTGGCTGGGCACAACCGGAAGAGCAATTTTGTTTTGGATATTTATAACTACAGAAATAACACTTTTAGCCTATTTTGTTGGAAGACCGTTATTTAAAATGTTTAAGCTGGCAAAAGGAATTGATTACAAAGCAGCATCTAAACTTATTGGCGCGCACTTTCCCGAAGTTAGCGACAAGCTGTATAATGTTTTACAACTGGCCGAAAACAAACACAAAACAGAGCTTTTACTGGCTTCTATAGAACAAAAATCTAACGAGCTTAGGCCTATACCTTTTTCTCTTGCCATAAATTATAAAGCTAGTTTTAAATATGCAAAGTATCTGGTGCTTCCAATTGCTATGTTCGCTATTGTTACCATAACTACCAGCATAAATTGGATTACAGAAAGTTATACACGTGTTGTACAATACCAAAAGCCTTTTTTACCACCGGCGCCGTTTAGTTTTGTGATTTTAAATGATGACGAAATTGCCTATCAAAATAAGCCCTATACTATTACAGTTACAACACAGGGAAATGTTATACCGGAAGAGGTTAGCATAACGCTTAATAATGAGTCTTATTTCTTAGAGCAGGTTTCTCCGGGCACTTTTACCTATACAGTACAACAACCTAAAGAAACTTTTACCTACACGTTGTATGCTAACGGAATTTATTCTAACCCGCAAACAGTAAAGGTTGTTCCGGTGCCTAAGCTTTTAAGTTTTGTAATGCAATTAGATTATCCTGCGTATACACAAAAAAAAGATCAAGAACTAGTTAGCAACGGAAATGCTGTAGTTCCTGAAGGCACTACTATAACTTGGAAGCTTAAAACCGAAGCTACTACGGATTTGGTTTTATTGGCTAAAGATTCATCATATGTATTCTCTAAACAAGAAGATACATTTGTAAAGTCACTTAGAGTTACTTCTGATTTTCCTTACACATTATCTACCAGTAACGAATATGTTAAAAACTATGAAAATATTGCATTTTCTGTTGAGGTTGTCCAGGACGAGTACCCTGAAATTCAGGTTGTAACAAAACACGATTCTATAAATAAAAGTACTCAAGAAGATATTGCTTTAATCGGACAGGCAACAGATGATTACTTGCTAAAAAGAATGCAATTAGTGTATTACCCAACAAGTAACCCACAAAATAAAACAACCTTGCCGTTACAGCAGATAAATAATAATTTTTATCAATTTACATATCAATTTCCAAACACAATTCCTTTGCAAGAAGGACAATCTTATGAGTTTTATTTTGAGGTTTTTGATAATGATGGCGTAAACGGAAGTAAATCAGCAAAAAGCAAAACTTTTACTTACAGAAAGCAAACTAAAAATGAGGTATTGTCTAAACAATTACAAGATCAGAATACAACTGTAAAAGCTATTAATCAATCAATCAAATCTTTAACAGAACAACAATCTAAACTACAAGAGATTAACAGACTTACTAAAGAAAAAAGCGAGTTAGAGTTTAACGATAAGAGAGCTATCCAGAACTTTTTAGAGCGTCAGCAATTGCAAGAACAGCAAATGCAACGTTTCACAGAGCAATTAAAAGAAAATTTAAATCAACTAAACAACGACAAAGAAGATAGTTTATATAAAAAGCTATTGCAAGAACGCTTAGAAAGACAACAACAAGAGCTAAAAGAAAACGAACGTTTGTTAGAGGAATTAAAAGAACTTACCGATAAAATAAATAAAGAACAGTTAGCACAAAAATTAGAGCAACTTGCAAAAAACCAACAGAGTAATCAAAAAAGTTTACAACAATTAGTAGAGTTAACTAAACGATTTTATGTTGCGCAAAGGATGCAGCAACTACAACAGCAAATTTCTGAATTAGCAAAAAAGCAAGAAAATCTTGCTAATAGTAATCAACAAGAAAACACATCACAAAAACAAGATAGTTTAAACAATGCTTTTAATGAGTTAAAAAAACAATTAAACGACTTAGAGAAAGATAATAACGACTTAAAGAAACCAATGGAGCTTCCTCGCGATTCAGACAAGGAAAATGAAATTTCTATAGATCAAGAGTCTGCTAAGCAACAACTACAAAAAAACGAACAGCAACCTAATCCTTCAACTCTTTCTAAGGCTCAACAACAACAAAAGCAAGCAGCCCTAAAATTAAAACAATTAAGCAAACAAATGCAGCAAGCTATGAATGCTTCATCTGCAGAAAGCCTTACAGAAGATATAGATGCATTACGACAGTTGCTTGATAATTTGGTTATTTTTTCTTTTGAGCAAGAGCTCCTCATGAACACTTTTTTAGAAAACACGCAAGCAAATGTTAGTTTAAATAATGAGGTTATAAAACAAAACCAACTTCGCACGTTGTTTGAACATGTTGATGACAGCTTATTTGCGCTCTCTTTACGCAGGCCTGAAATTTCTGATAAAATCAATCCTCAAATAACAGAGGTTTTTTATAACATTGATAAAGCATTAGAGTATTTTCCTGAAAACAGACTATATCAAGGTATTGCGAGTCAGCAAAAAGCTTTAACTGCTGCAAATACATTAGCAAGTTTTTTGGGTGATGCACTAGATAACATGAATGAGCAAATGATGATGAGCGCATCGGGTAATTCAAGTCAATCTAAAGGTTTTCAATTACCGGATATAATTATGTCTCAAGAAAAGTTAAATGAACAAATGAAGCAGCAAATGCAACAACAATCCGGCTCACAAAATGATACTAACCAACAAGATGGTCAACAAGGACAACAAAAAGGAAATCAAAATAATTCTGATAATAAAAAAGGTAATGGTGAAGGAGAAGGCGAGGATGAAAATGCAGAAAAACTATACGAAATTTATAAGCAACAGCAACAAATACGTTCCGCTTTAGAAAAGCAATTACAAGATAAATTTGGAGATAAATTGCCCAATAACCAGCAGCAACTCCTTAATGAAATGGAGCAAATTGAGAACAATTTATTAGAACAAGGCTTTAATGAAAATACGTTAAAACGGATGATTAGGCTTAAACATAAATTACTACAATTAGACAAAGCCGCTTTTAAACAGGGCGAAGATAATAAAAGAGAAAGCATAACAAATACTAAAGACTTTGCTAAGCCTACTGAAACTCAATTAATTGACTACAAAGAATTTTTCAATCAATTAGAAATTTTAAATAGACAAGTATTACCTTTGCGCAAAATTTATAAAGACAAGGTAAGAGACTATTTTAAACAAAACAATGATTGAATTCTTTTACGAAAACACACCACAATTACCTAAACAGGCATCGTACAAAAAATGGTTAGGGCAAGTTGCTGCATCAGAAGCATACCAGATAAAAGCTGTTAATTACATTTTTTGTACCGATGAGTATTTATATGATTTAAATGTTAAATATTTAAATCATGACACTTATACAGACATTATAAGTTTTGATAATAGTGTAGGAAAAAATTTACAAGGAGATATTTTCATATCAATAGACAGAGTTAAAGAAAATGCAACAATATTTAAAGTTGATTTTGAGCAAGAATTGCTTAGGGTTATGGCGCACGGCATGTTGCATTTTATGGGTTATAAAGATAAAACAGAGGAAGAAACTTCTGTAATGCGCCAAAAAGAAGATGAGAAAATTAGAATGTTTCACGTGGAACAATTATAATAGTTATGTTTGATAAAGATTACGATGTTATTGTTGTAGGAGGAGGGCATGCAGGATCTGAAGCGGCAGCAGCAGCAGCTAATTTAGGTTCAAAAACGCTCTTAATAACTATGAACTTGCAAACAATTGGCCAGATGTCATGCAATCCTGCAATGGGTGGTATTGCTAAAGGTCAAATTGTTAGAGAGATAGATGCGTTAGGAGGTTATAGCGGTATAGTTACGGACAGGTCTGCTATTCAGTTTAAAATGCTTAATAAATCAAAAGGGCCGGCCATGTGGAGTCCGAGAGCCCAGAATGATAGAATGCGTTTTGCTGAAGAGTGGCGATTAATGCTTGAAAGAACACCAAATCTTGATTTCTATCAAGAGATGGTTTCTGGAATTATAGTTAACGATGGTGTTGTTAAAGGGATTAAAACCTCTCTTGGACTTGAAATTTATGCTAAATCTGTAATTCTAACAAACGGTACATTTTTAAATGGTTTAATTCATATAGGTGAAAAGCAGTTTGGCGGTGGTAGAGCCGGAGAAAAAGCAGCAACGGGCATTACAGAAGATTTAGTTGCGTTAGGGTTTGAATCGGGTAGAATGAAAACAGGTACGCCTCCAAGGGTTGATGGGCGTTCTTTAGATTATTCTAAAATGATTGAACAACCGGGAGATGACAACCCAGATAAATTTTCATATTCTAACGAAACCAAGCCCTTAACAAAGCAACGTAGTTGTTATATGACCTATACCAGTCCGCTGGTTCACGATCTTTTGCGTTCTGGATTTGATAGGTCTCCTATGTTTAACGGTCGAATTAAAAGTATTGGCCCAAGATATTGCCCCTCTATTGAAGATAAAATACACAGGTTTGCAGATAAAGAAAGACATCAAATTTTTGTTGAGCCAGAAGGGTGGGATACAGTAGAGGTTTATGTTAATGGCTTTTCAACATCGTTACCTGAAGATGTTCAATTTAAAGCGCTACGCTCTGTAGTCGGATTTGAAAATGTTAAGTTTTTTAGGCCGGGTTATGCTATAGAATACGATTATTTTCCGCCAACACAATTAAGCCACACATTAGAAACTAAACTGGTAGAAAACTTATATTTTGCAGGACAGATTAATGGAACTACCGGATATGAAGAAGCAGCTGCACAAGGTATCATGGCTGGTATTAATGCGCATTTAAAAATAAACGGTAAAAGTGCATTTGTATTAAAGCGTAATGAAGCATATATAGGCGTTTTAATTGATGATTTAATCACGAAAGGAACAGAAGAGCCTTATAGAATGTTTACCTCGAGAGCAGAATACAGAACATTGTTAAGGCAAGACAATGCCGATTTACGTTTAACGCCAAAATCCTTTGAAATTGGTCTTGCTTCTGAAGAAAGACTAAAAAGAATGGAGGAAAAGCAAAAAGCATCTTCAGCGTTTATTCAGTTTTTTAAGGAAACAAGTGTAAAACCTGAAGAGATTAACCCTGTTCTTGAGGAGATTGGATCTAGCACAATGAAACAATCAGATAAAATGTATAAAGTCTTTTCTAGACCAGGCGTTACGTTACAAAAAATGAGAACACTTCCTGTTGTAGATAATTATATTAAAGCAAATAATTTAGACACAGAAGTTTTAGAGCAAACAGAAATTCAGGTTAAATATTCAGGATATATTCAAAAAGAAAAGAACAATGCCGACAAGTTAAACAGGCTTGAAGATATAATTATACCTGATAATTTTGATTACGATAAAGTTAAATCACTTTCTTTTGAAGCAAAAGAAAAACTCAAAAAAATAAAGCCAAAAACGCTATCACAAGCATCAAGAATTAGTGGTGTTTCGCCCAGCGATATAAGTGTCTTGTTGGTGTTTATGGGCAGATAATTTAGTTTTGTTCCACGTGGAACATAAAATTAATTGTTTAAAAAGGTGCAGTAGATGTGCCTTTTATTTTTATGAAAAATGAAAGACAAGCTGTATTTAAAAACAAAAGATTTTGCGCTTTCAGGCGAAGAGTTTAGTTTGTATTATGATGAAGAGCATGATATGCTGATAACTAAACCTGTTCCTGATACTAAGGCATTATCTGCATATTATAAAAGTGACAACTATATTTCGCATACTGATGCCAAACGAAATCTGATGGAGTGGATTTATGCTGCAGTTAAAAAGTATATGCTTGGTAAAAAAATAAGCCTTGTAGAACAGTTTTCTGAAAAAGGTAATTTATTAGATATTGGTGCCGGCACAGGAGCCTTTTTAGAGGTAGCAATTAAAAATGGATGGAATGTTTTGGCTGTAGAGCCAAACGAAAATGCAAAAGCCTTTATAGAGAAAAAAAACATAAAAGTATGCTCAGATATTTTTAACCTGCAAAACAAAAAATTTAATGTAATAACCTTGTGGCATGTGTTAGAGCATATGCCAAACCTTCAGAAAACAATTCAACAATTAAACAGTTTGCTCGAGCACAACGGCTACTTGTTTATAGCAGTGCCAAATTATAAAAGTTTAGATGCAGCATATTATAAATCGTATTGGGCTGCTTATGATGTCCCTAGACACTTATGGCACTTTTCTCAAAACAGTATAAAAAAACTTTTTGCCAACACAAATTTAAATGTAGTAAAAATCTTACCAATGTATTTTGATGCCTATTATGTGTCGTTATTGTCAGAGCAATACAAAAAAAATAAGCTGCCTTGGTTTAAAGCAATGTATGTTGGTTATCAGTCTAACAAGAAAGCGAAGCGAACAGGAGAGTACTCTTCTTTGTTATATGTGCTAAAAAAGTGCTAAAACGTATTTTAAAGCTTTTTAAGCTGCTTTTTAATCATTAATCAAGCAAACTATAAGCTAAAACTTAAAAGTTGCTGTAAAAGCAAAATATTTAACGCTTGTATAATAAACAATAACTATTATCAATCAGCACATCAATAACTAATGCTTATAAAGCTCTTTTTCGATTATTTTATTGTACAGAGCAACTACTTTTCTATTTTTGTTGTCCATCTTAATAATTTACATTTTATGAAACGTTTACCATTATTAGTACTTGCATTAGTAGTTTTTGCATCGTGTAATTTAGAGAAAACCGGTTATGTAAATACCGGAAAATTAGTTGAAGGCTATCAAGAAATGATTGATGCTGAAGCAGCATTTAAACTTAAAACAGAAAAATTTAATCTTAAAAGAGATAGTATTTCTAAGGCTTTTCAAATAGAAGAGCAAAAATTCCAGTCTGATGCCAAAAGCATGTCTCAAAAGAAAGTACAAGAAGCTTACCAAGCATTAGCTCAAAAGGGGCAGTATTTGGGTCAGCAATTACAGGCAGAGCAACAACGCTTACAAATGGAGGGGCAGGCCAAAATAGATTCTGTAATTACAAAGGTTAAAGATTTTGTAAAAACTTACGGAAAAGAAAATGGCTACACCTATATTTTTGGCTCTAATGATGCGGGAAGCGTTTTGTATGGGAGTGATGAAAAAGACCTTACCGAAGAAATTTTAAAAGCACTCAACGAAGAATATTCAAATAAAAAATAAGTAAGCGCCCTCTGGGGCGCTTATTTTATGCTGCTTTTTTATGTAGCAATCGCGCAAGTTTTATAGACAAGTCTGTTAGCACCAATTTGGCATTTGCATTGCGCTCTATGTGGTAAATAGCAGTTTCTATCTCTTTAGTTATACTAACAATATTGCGCTCGTGTACAAAAGGAGCAAACTTATCAAACTTAAAATCTTCTGCAGTAATGGCTAAAAAAACCAGATCTTTTGCTTTATAATTTAAAAGCATAGCTTGCCTAAAGGCTTCTAAGCAAAAGTGCAAAAATTTCTTTTGAGTTTCTCTTCCGGTTTTTGCAACTTCTTCACTCCAGGATAAAATATCGTGTATAGCAGCTTTATTTCCTTTAGCTTTAAAAGCAGAGCGAACCCACCAAACAAACCATTGCTCAAAAACTAAATCTTCAGAATCGTTATGTAATAAATCAAGCGCTTTATTAAAATTACCATTGGCTTGGTGTGCAATTAAAGCTGCAGTTGCCGGAGAGGCATTATGCACGTTAATTAAACAATCTTTAATAACCTTTTCTGCAACAGGATGAAAATGTAAAATCTGGCAACGCGATCTAATGGTTTGCAACAAAAGCTCCTCATCTTCAGCAATTAAAATAAAAAGCGTTTTATGCGGAGGCTCTTCAAGTAGTTTAAGGAGTTTATTTGAGGCTTCTGCATTCATCTTTTCGGCCATCCAAATAATCATAACCTTATAACCGCCTTCATATGCTTTTAAAGAGAGTTTTTTGTTAATATCATTTGCCTCATGAACACTAATTAAACCTTGTGCATTTTCAACTCCTATAAGCTGGTACCAATCAAATAAATTACCATAAGGCTGAGTGTTTAAAAATTTACGCCACTCTTCTGCATAGTAATTACTTACAATATGCTTAACATTATTTTTTTTTGCTTTGGCATTTTTAGCAACAGGGTATGCAAAATGTAAATCGGGGTGCGTAAAATTTTCAACTTTTTTCTTTGCGGCTTCTTTAGTAGCTTCATCCGGAGCAAAGTGGCAAAGTACTTCTTGAGCGTATGCTATGGCAGTTAACAAGGTACCACTACCTTCCGGACCAACAAATAGTTGTGTGTGCGGAATTCTATTATTTTTTACACTTGCTAATAAGTGTTTTTTAATATGTTCTTGCCCTAAAACTCTTGAAAACAGCATAAGAGCAAATATATAATTTTTGAGGTAAGAATGCGGTAATTTTCGGCTTTCTTGCAGCTACTAATACAGTGTGTTATAAATTGGTTATTTTAGCAGCCACTATTTTAGAGAATTACAATTATGAAAACGGTAGAACACATTAATTTTAAAGATAAAAAAGCCCTTGTTAGAGTTGATTTTAATGTTCCTTTAAATGATGAACTTCAGGTAACAGATGCAACTAGAATTTTAGCAGCAAAACCTACTATTTTAAAAATTCTAGAAGATGGTGGTAGCGCTATACTAATGAGTCATTTAGGAAGACCAAAAGGAAAAGTTACACCAGAACTTTCTTTACAACACATTGTAAATAAGGTGTCAGAAATAATTGGCGTACAAGTAAAATTTGTACCAGATTGTATTGGCAATAGCGTTGAACAAGCTGTTAGCGAACTTGCTCCGGGCGAAGTTTTACTGTTAGAAAACTTACGATTTTATGAAGCCGAAGAAAAAGGCGACGAGCAGTTTGCAAAACAATTAGCACAACTAGCCGATGTGTATGTTAATGACGCCTTTGGTACTGCCCACAGAGCACATGCTTCTACAACTGTGGTTGCTAAGTTTGTAAACCAAAAATGCTTTGGGTATTTGTTAGCTAAAGAAATTGAAAGTCTTAATCGAGTATTAAACGATAGTGTTAAACCGGTAACAGCAATTTTAGGAGGCGCTAAAGTATCGTCTAAAATAACGATAATTGAAAATATTCTTGATAAAATAGACCACTTGATTATTGGTGGAGGAATGACATTTACCTTCATTAAAGCACAAGGAGGAGAAATAGGAGATTCTTTAGTTGAAGACGATAAATTAGCATTAGCACTTTCTATATTAGACAAAGCAAAAGCTAAAGGAGTAAAAGTACATTTGCCGGTAGATGCCGTTGTGGCAGATGCTTTTAAAAATGATGCAGCAACTAAGGTTGTGGCAGTGAATACTATCCCAAAAGGATGGATGGGATTAGACGTTGGTCCTAAAACCGAAGCGCTTTTTGCAGAAGTTATAAACCAATCTAAAACTATTTTGTGGAATGGTCCTTTAGGAGTTTTTGAGATGGAAAACTTTGCTAAAGGAACAATTGCTTTAGGCAATGCCATTGCAGAAGCTACAGAAAAAGGTGCTTTCTCTTTAGTTGGAGGAGGAGATTCTGTAGCAGCCGTAAAACAATTCGGGTTTGAAAATAAGGTAAGTTACGTTAGTACCGGAGGAGGTGCAATGTTAGAAAGTTTAGAAGGAAAAACACTGCCGGGCATAGCAGCAATTTTAGATGCTTAGATTTTAACATTTTAAGCATACTAAACCCTATCGTATTTACGTAATGGTATATAAACAACAAGTAAAAACAACACTAATGCGAAACCTTTGGCTTCTATTATTTTTAACATGTTCATTATTAAATGCACAACAAAAGCCTAAAACTACAGTAGCAGAAGAGGCAACATTATCTGCAGATACTATACAAGCCATTAATGATGCTTCTACTAAATTAATTAGCGCTCACCAAGACACATTACCAGATAACAAAAAAGTAGTCTTTTTTAAAAAACAAGGTAAATACAACTTATCAGATTACGAAGAAGCAGCAACGTTAGACAGTCTTTGGCTTCAAGAGCTTTACAACACTTCTTTGTACGATACTATTTATAAAACGGTTGCCACATTAAGTTACGATACGGTTGCGTACGATAATTTACCAACAGCGCTTTTAAAAGAACGGTTAGAAAAACTCAATCAAAAAACCCCCTTTAATATAGCCTATAACCCATCTTTAGAAAGCGTTATAAAATCGTTTTTAAAAAACAGACGTAAAACATTAGAGCGACTCATGACCATGAGTCAGTACTACTTTCCGCTATTTGAACAAGAATTAGACAATTACGATATCCCTTTAGAAATTAAATATTTAGCCATTGTAGAATCTGCTTTAAACCCACGGGCAAAATCAAGAGTAGGCGCAACAGGATTATGGCAATTTATGTTTAGCACGGGTAAAATGTACGGATTAGATGTAAGTAGTTATGTTGATGAGCGAAGCGACCCGATTAAATCTACTAAAGCAGCTTGCCAATATTTAGCTAAACTATATGAGATTTTTGGCGATTGGGATTTAGCGCTTGCAGCATATAACTCCGGTCCGGGTAATGTAACAAAAGCAATCAGGCGTTCCGGAGGGTATAAAAACTATTGGAATATTCGTCCGTTTTTACCCAGAGAAACTGCAGGATATGTACCGGCATTTTTAGCAACAATGTACATTTTTGAATACGCCCAAGAACACGGATTTAACCCTAAAAAAGCAGAAATACCTTATTTTAAAACAGACACCGTTCATGTAAAGAAAACTATCACATTCGATCAGATTTCTGAACTTTTAGATATTGAGGTAGAAAAACTACAGTTTTTAAATCCATCGTATAAGCTTGATATTATTCCGTACGTAGAAAATAAAAACTATGCGCTAAGATTGCCCGTAAAAGAAATGGGTAAATTTGTAGCACACGAAGACAGTATTTATGCTTTTGTTGAAGCAGAGCTGGCTAAAAGAGAAAAACCGTTACCACAACTTTTTAATCACCCTTCAAGAATTCGTTATCGTGTTAGAAGTGGAGATTATTTAGGAAAAATAGCTAACAGATACGGTGTTAGAGTAAGCGATATTAAACGATGGAACGGGTTAAGAAATAACAATATTAGAGTGGGCCAACGCCTTACAATTTATCCAAGAAAACCAGCCTATAGTGCACCTAAAAAGCAATCACAAACAGTAACCACCAATAATGGCAACATTTATATTGTGCAAAGAGGCGACTCGCTCTGGACGATTGCTCAAAAATTTCCGGGAGTTTCTGTAGAGAATATTAAAAAATGGAACGGTATTAGTGGTACAAAATTAAAACCGGGACAAAAGCTAAAGCTTTGTAACGGATGCTAAATGTACCATCAAAACAATTAAACTATGAAAAAAATTACTTTCTTACTCTTAGCAGTAGGACTTCTTGTATCGTGTAATTCAGACACAAAAAAAAGGCTTCCCAACTCTGTAGGCGCCATTAATACATTATATGTTGTTATAGATGATGATCTATGGAAAGGTGAGGTTGGCGATAAAATACGAGAACATTTTACAGCACCGGTAATTGGGCTACCAATAGATGAGCCTTTGTTTACATTAAATCAAATATCTCCGGATGTTTTTAGTGGTTTTGTAACACATGGGCGCAATATTTTTATCATAAAAAAAGATTCTACAAATGGGTTTACCATTCAAGAAGACATTTATGCCACCCCACAACAAGTAATCTATATTACCGGTAAAACTAACGAAGACCTAAAGCGTATTATAGATAAAAAAGCACCGGAATACATACCGCAACTTAAAGCATCAGAACTTAAAGAAAATCAAAAAAGATTTACACAATCACTAAATAAAGAGACTGTTCTGCAAGAAAAATTTGGTATAAAACTAACCATGCCTTCGGTTTACAGAGTGGCTAAGCAAGAAGATAATTTTGTTTGGATTAGGCGTGAAACCAAAAAAGGAAACATGAGTGTTTTAGTATACGAGCTTCCACTTAATTATTTTCCGAAGGATACCATTACAGTAGAAAAAATAATAAAAATGAGAGACTCTATCGGAGAGAAGCACATCCCCGGAAGAGAAGAAGGCATGTACATGATTACAGAAAAAGCCTACGCTCCCTATGTTTTCAATGCTGAAATAGCCACTAAACCGGCAATAGAAACCCGAGGAATGTGGGAAGTAAAAAACTTTTTTATGGCCGGACCATTTATAAATTATATGATTAAAGACCAAGAAAACAACAGAACACTTGTTATAGAAGGCTTTACCTTTGCCCCTTCTATAGATAAAAGAGATATTATGTTTGAGTTGGATGCTATTTTACAATCTATCAAGTTTTTATAGTACAAAACAACACGCATATTACCAATAAAAAAAGCGCTTACTTAGTAAGCGCTTTTTTAATGCTTTATGTTAAAGGGGGAATTAAAATGCAAATCCGGTAAACAATCTATACACAAAAGCGTATAAAATGATTCCTATGGTTAAAAAACATAGCCATGATAAAGCTTTAAAATAGGAAACTACCAAATAGTGCCCCAAATTTTTAAACGCTTTTACATAAAGCTCTCTGATAAGTAAAACTGTTGTCATAAGGTACATTTAAGATTAATAGCAACACAAAGCTAATTATACCTTATAAGGATATGTTAAAAAATAGCCGTAACTAACTTAAAAATAGACGAAAAGAAAAGGCGTTAGATAAAGCGTAAAAAAACATCGGTGAAAAAAAACGAGCATAAAAAAACCACGCTTTTAAACGTGGTTTTTGAGTAGTTTATAAAAAGTTACTCTTTTTTGTCTTCAATTTTTTGATTGTCATCTTCTTTTGTGGCGTCTTTAAACTCTTTAATACCACTGCCAAGTCCTCGCATTAGTTCAGGTATTTTTTTACCGCCAAAAAGCAACAATACAATTACCACAATCAGAACTATTTGCCAAGGCCCGAGCATACCTAATAAAATATGTTGCGCAGTCATAATACTTTCATTTTAATACAACAAAGGTATAAAGAAATGTTTAAAAGCGCATTTATTTGTGCTAATTTTAAGAAGTGCATTTTTTAGGGTTGATTATATTTGTGCCATGATGGCAAAAAAGAGAGAGAAAAGGGAGCGCATAAAACGTAAATTGCTACATAAATACAGGCTGGTAATTTTAAATGAAGATACTTACGAAGAGAAACTCTCATTTAAATTAAGCCGATTAAACGTTTTTGTAGTAGGAACACTTTTTGCCATATTTTTAATAGCAGCAACCACCATTTTAATTGCTTTCACCCCGCTTAGAGAATACATTCCGGGGTATTCATCTACCGAATTAAAACGAAAAGCCACAGAGCTTACATTTAAAACAGATTCTTTGGTAAATGTTTTACGCTACAACAACCAATATCTGGAGAACATAAAAAAAGTATTAAAAGGAGAAATTAGCAGCACAAGTATAAATAAAGACTCATTGTACGCGCAGTTTAAGTTAGATCCGTCCGAAGTAGATTTACGACCCAGCAAACAAGACTCCTTATTAAGAGAAGAAGTAGCACAAGAAGAAAAATACAGCTTTTTTGAAAGCGAAATCACGAATCTGAACTTTGTATTATTTACACCGGTTTCAGGAACCATTTCTCAAACATACAATCCTAAAGAAAAGCACTTTGCCACAGATGTGGTTGCCCCCAAAGGAACTCCGGTAAAAGCAGTTGCAGATGGTACGGTAATTTTTGCAGAGTGGACAGCCGAAACCGGATTTGTGGTAATTATAGAGCACGCCTCAGGATTAATATCTGTTTATAAACACAACGGCTCAATTACAACAGAGCAGGGAGCAATTGTAAAAGCCGGAGAAGTAATTGCTACCGTTGGTAATACAGGAGAGCTCACAACGGGACCACATTTACATTTTGAACTATGGAATAACGGATATCCAATAAATCCAGAACATTATATAGAATTCGAATAAGACATATGTCGTTAAAAACTTTCGGAGCAAAAATACTGGCCAAAGTCACTCAAAATAAAATTAACACTTGGGCCAATAAACCGGTAAAAACTCAAGAAAGAGTTTTTAAACAGCTTATAAAAAAGGCACAGAACACCGCTTTTGGCAAAGATCACGATTTTAAAAACATTCAATCGTATTCAGATTTTGTTGCACGTGTTCCTGTGAGAGATTATGAGGGCTTAAGGCCTTACATAGAGCGAATAAAAAAAGGAGAAGAAAATGTACTTTGGCCCGGAAAGCCACTATACTTTGCCAAAACTTCGGGTACTACATCGGGGGCAAAATATATTCCTATTACAGCCGATTCTATGCCTACCCATATTGAAGCAGCCCGCAATGCTATGCTTTGTTATATAGCCGAAACCGGAAATGCTGATTTTGTTGACGGGAAAATGATTTTTTTACAAGGAAGCCCAATTTTACAAGAAACTAATGGTATTAAAACCGGAAGACTCTCAGGAATAGTTGCGCATTACGTACCCGGATATCTTCAAAAAAACAGATTACCAAGTTGGGAAACCAATTGTATAGATGATTGGGAAACTAAGGTTGATGCCATTGTAGAAGAGACCCTTAATGAAAACATGACCGTTATTAGCGGAATCCCATCGTGGGTACAAATGTATTTTGAAAAACTACAGCAAAAAAGCGGGCAAAAAATAGGAGAACTCTTTAAAAACTTTCAACTGTTTATTTATGGAGGCGTAAACTTTGAACCGTACCGAAATAAATTTGAGCAATTAATAGGAAGAAAGGTAGACAGCATAGAGCTTTTTCCGGCAAGCGAAGGGTTTTTTGCTTTTCAAGACACTCAAAAACAGCCCGGAATGCTACTGCAGTTAAATTCAGGGATATTCTATGAGTTTATTAAAGCCGATGAGTTTTTTAACGAAAACCCTAAAAGAATAACAATAAAAGATGTAGAAGTTGGGGTAAACTATGTGCTAATTGTATCTACATCTGCCGGATTATGGAGTTATAACGTAGGAGACACCGTGCAGTTTACATCAACAAAACCATATCGGGTAATAGTTTCAGGCAGAATAAAGCATTTTATATCTGCTTTTGGTGAACATGTAATTGCCAGCGAGGTAGAACAAGCGCTACAACAAGCTATAAAAAACACTAACGTAAGTGTAACAGAGTTTACCGTGGCACCGCAAGTAAATCCTCCGGAAGGAGAGCTCCCATACCATGAGTGGTTTATAGAATTTGAAAAAGAGCCTGAAAATTTAACAGATTTTGCCAAGAAAATAGATAAGGGATTGCAGGAGCAAAACAGTTATTATTTTGATTTAATTGATGGAAAAATTCTTCAAACCTTAAAAATTACAAGCATAAAACCGGGAGGTTTTCATAATTTTATGAAGCAAAAAGGCAAATTAGGCGGTCAGAATAAAATTCAACGATTAGCTAACGATCGTTCTATTGCAGATGCTTTGCAACCATTTGTTAAATAAAATTGTAAAAAATCGCTTACCTTTGCAGGTTAAAATAATATATGAGTAAACAAACGCATAAAGGAAGAACAAGAGCACAAGAATCTACCAATGCCATAGAGCGCATGTACATTACAATGCGCCATTTATTTAACAGAGGATTTTACAAACCTATGGGTGTTTCTGGAGAGACACTCAGGCAATCATTATTGCAATTAAGACCGGAAATTTATGGTTCTGTAGCCGAAGAAAAAGCAGAACTAAATGGTTTAATGTATGTGTTAGACAGGCTTCCTGAAGGCATAGAGCAATGCAGGTATATAAATTTAATTTCAGACGAAGGCTATAAAAAATCGCACTTTACTCCTATTGTTCCGCCCAAAAGAAGGCGAAACTGCTACAGGGTAGATAAAGAGCAAATGAATATAGAAATTACCAGAGGGCGCTCAGATATATACGATATTTTAACGCACCTAACATTTTTATTTATAGAGTCTCAAAAAATTAGCAATCGCGTACTAATTTCTGATAGCGGAGAAACAACTCGAGACTGGAAATATTTAGCCGAAGTAGTTAAAAAGTCAAAACTTACCTTACAAGAGCGCGAGTTGGCTATGATTCATGTTGCCGGTATTTTAGGAAGAACTTTCGAAGAAATACAATCTGTTTACACATTTTTTGCTACCAAAAAACAGCCGGAACGTTTTTTACACATTGTGTATTGGTTAGGAAAACTAGCCATAGAAGAAGAGGTACAAGGTAAAAAACGTACCATTACTTTTAGTCCGGTGTTAAGAGAGCGCTTAGGACATCATATTCATGGTGAAATTTGGGCAAATAACATTAAAAAAACACTCAAAAAACATAAACTTTTAAATAGGCCTATACACATAATTAGTGCAAACATGCACAGTGTTATGAACTCTCTTTTTGCACGCAAAGCGTTAGAGAAAGAGTTTAAAGGCAAGTCGGATTTCGACATATTTGTAGCGTTAAGTAAACCCGAAAACGATGCGTTGCGTAAAAAAGTAACCACGCTAGCCCTAAAAAACGGAATGATTGCGTTAGAAGACGTTTCGGGAACAAATATAGACGTTCAAATTTTTGATACAGCTAAAATTAATGTGCCGATACCCTACAAATTTGCTACAGATAAAAAAGAAGATGAAAAGCCCGTAATTTTTGTAATGGATTATGCCTTTGGTGAGCAAGCGTATGAAACTATAGACGAGCTTTTAAAACCCTACAAAGACAATGGCAAAAAACCGGAGTTTTTAAACGTAGCCTCAATCTCAATTATGGGGAAAGCCGGTATTTTAGAAGGAGACAAAGGAGACTTAATGATTCCGAATGCTCATATTTTTGAAGGAACAGCAGATAACTATCCGTTTAAAAACGAACTGCATAAAGAAGATTTTGAAGGGCATGGGCTCAAAGTTTTTGAAGGCTCTATGGTAACAGTATTGGGAACATCATTACAGAACAGAGACTTGCTAAAATTCTTTAATGAATCTACCTGGAATGTAATCGGATTAGAAATGGAAGGAGCGCATTACCAAAAAGCCATCCAATCGGCATCTAAAATACGTAAAAGTATTCGCGAAGATGTTAAGGTTTTATATGCGTACTATGCATCAGATAATCCGTTAGAAACCGGAAGCACGTTAGCCTCTGGAGGTTTAGGAACCACCGGAGTTAAACCAACATATTTAATAACCGACAAAATTTTACATTACATTTTTAATTACTAAAAGCTATGAGCAATCAACCTCAACTAAATAACACATCAGACGAAATAGACTTAAGAGAAGTTTTTAATTTGATTGGCAACTTTTTTAAAAAGGTCTTACGCTTAATTTTTAAAGCGGTTGATTTTTATAAACAAAAATGGATGCTTTTTGTTGGGTTGTTTGTTGTTGGTTTAGGCTTGGGGTATGTAATTGATTATGTGATTTTAGACAATAAGCAAGAAGTTATTGTTGAGCCAAATTTTGGAAGCGTTAGTTATTTTTATGATAATGTTAAAGAGTTAGTTGAAGCGGTAGATAGAAAAAACCCGATTCCTGAAGTTAACATAACCCAAGAGCAATGGGATAACATTAAAGAAATTAAAGTTACGCCAATAATTAATACATCAGACTTTCTAAGCAATATAAACAATGATGCGGCCAAAGCTATTTTAGGAGATAACTTAAAAAGCATAGACGATAAAATATTAAACGATCCTGCTTACGTGCAGTTTTACTCTAAACATAAACTCATTGTAGAGTTTAAAGATAGTACCAATGCAGAGGAAATTACGGTAAACTTACTGGAATATTTAAAAGACAGCGAATACTATAAAGAGCTTGGCCAAATAAGAGCAGAGAACCTGAAATACAGAATAGAACAAAACAAAAAATCTATTGCGCTAATTGACAGCTATTTAGAAAGTTTAAATAAAGAGTCAGACATAGCGTTAAGTGCCCGTAAAGAATTTACCCTTTATAGCGAGGGACAAGAGCCGGATGTTGCTAATATAATTTTACAAAAAACAAGCCTTTTAGAAGAGCAACAAAGGCTTGAAGAAAATTTAAAAATAAAAAATGAAGTGCTGAAAGTGGTTAAAAAAGATGAGGTTGCTTTAGTTAAAAAAAGATTGTTAAAGAAAAAGGTTATACAAGCACCCCTATTTTTAATTATAGCAGTTTCAGTCTTCTTCTTCTTAAAATACTTATTTTCAACTGCAAGAGAATTTGCAAATAGTTAAAAAATGAACCTTTTAGTTACAGGAGGAGCCGGGTTTATAGGTAGTAATTTTATTGCATACTACTTACAAAAGCATCCGGAGGTTCATCTAGTGAATATAGATAAACTTACTTATGCCGGTAGTTTAGATAATCTCACCGAAGTAGCCGACAACAGTAATTATACCTTTGTAAAAGGTGATATTTGTGACGCTCAATTAGTAAACAAAATATTTAAAGAGTATACCATTAATGCGGTTATTCATTTTGCAGCAGAATCTCATGTTGATAATTCTATTGCAAATCCTAACTCTTTTGTAAATACAAACTTGTTAGGAACATTTAATCTTCTGGAAGCAGCAAGAAACAATTGGTTAAAAGGCCCCGGAGCGTATAAACAAAACTACCAAGACGCCAGATTTCATCATATTAGTACAGACGAGGTGTATGGTTCTCTTGGTCCTGAAGGTTGTTTTAACGAGCAAACACCCTATGCTCCAAACAGCCCTTACAGCGCAACCAAAGCAGGTTCAGATTTTTTAGTAAGAAGCTATTATCATACCTACAAGCTTAATGTGGTTACATCTAACTGCTCTAACAATTATGGTCCAAAACAACATGACGAAAAATTAATACCAACAATAATCAGGAATGCGTTATTAGGGAATGAAATCCCTATTTATGGAAAAGGAACCAATGTTAGAGATTGGCTTTTTGTTGAAGACCATTGTAGGGCGATTGATCTTATTTTTAACAAAGGCAAATCAGGAGAAACCTATGTTGTTGGAGCAAACAATGAAATACCAAATCTAACCATCGCCAAAAAAGTTTGTAGTATTTTAGATGAAATTAAACCAAAACCGTCAGGAAGTTATTCAGACCAAATAACGTTTGTACAAGACAGGCCCGGGCATGATTTCAGGTATGCCATAGACGCTTCTAAAATTCAATCAGAATTAGGTTGGAAACCTACGGTAAACTTTAACGAAGGGTTAGAAAAAACAGTACATTGGTATTTAAAAAAATACAGCAATAAAAAATGAAAGGGATAATCTTAGCAGGAGGAACAGGATCAAGATTGCACCCACTAACATTATCGGTTAGTAAGCAGTTAATGCCTGTTTACGATAAGCCGATGATTTATTATCCGCTTTCAACCTTAATGTATGCCGGAATTCAAGAAATTTTAATCATATCAACACCCCAAGACCTTCCCTTATTTAAAAAGCTGCTCGGAGACGGGACTCAATTAGGGTGCAAATTTGAATATGCCGTACAAGAACGGCCCAATGGTTTGGCAGAAGCGTTTATAATTGCAGAAGAATTTATTGCAGACAATAGTGTTGCTTTGATTTTAGGCGATAATATTTTTTATGGCACCGGATTGCATAAAACGCTTCAAGAAAGCACAAACCCCAACGGAGGTATTATTTATGCCTATCATGTTCAAAACCCAAACAAATATGGTGTAGTAGAATTTAATTCAGACGGGAAAGCTATTTCTATTGAAGAAAAACCCGAAAACCCTAAATCTAATTATGCTGTTCCGGGAATTTATTTTTATGATAATAAAGTGGTAGAAATAGCTAAATCTATCAAGCCAAGTGCAAGAGGAGAGTTAGAAATAACCGATGTTAATAAGCAGTATTTAGAGCAACAAAAATTACAAGTTTTAGTATTAGACAGAGGAATAGCTTGGTTAGACACCGGTACTTTTGATTCGCTTATGCAAGCCTCACAATTTGTGCACGTAATAGAAAAAAGGCAAGGCTTAAAAATTGGTGCAATAGAAGAAGCAGCTTATAAAATGGGTTTCATAAACAAAGAGCAACTAGTTCGTTTAGCTAAACCATTGCTTAAAAGTGGTTATGGCAACTATTTAATGCAGTTAGTATGAGAATAGAGCCAACAATAATAGATGGATGTTTTATTGTTAAGCCTGAAGTTTTTAAAGATGATAGAGGTTATTTCTTTGAATCGTTTAATGAGAAAACATTTTTAAGCGCAACAGGGCTTTCTATTAAGTTTGTACAGGACAACCAATCATTTTCCAAAAAAAATGTGCTTAGAGGCCTTCATTTACAGATAGGGATCCACGCACAAAGTAAACTAGTAAGAGCTGTAAAAGGTAAAGTGTTTGATGTGTGTGTAGATCTTAGAAAGGAGTCAAAAACATTTGGTAAACACATAACGGTAGTATTAGATGATGTTACCAATAATCAAATTTTTATTCCTAAGGGATGTGCTCACGGGTTTTTAGCATTACAAGAAAACACAATTGTTAGCTATAAATGTGATGCTTTTTATCATAAAGAATCAGATACCGGAATTCGTTTTGATGATGCAGAATTAAATATAGAATGGCCCGGCAATCCGTCAGAATATATTATTTCAGAAAAAGATAAAAACTTACCCTCACTACAACAATTTCTACAGCAGTATGGCTAAAATTTTAGTAACCGGTGCTAATGGTCAGTTAGGAAAGAGCCTGCAAAGTATTGCTGGAGAATATAGTCAGCATGAATTTATTTTTTTAAGCAAGTCAGACTTAGATATTACCAATCAATCCCAATTAAAAAACACGTTCAAAAAATATAGTCCTGATTATTGCATTAACTTCGCAGCTTACACCAATGTAGAGCAAGCAGAGACAGAACCCGAAAAAGCTTTTTTAATAAACGCAGAGGGCGTTAAGTATTTAGCGGAAAACTGTGCTCAAATGGGCTGTGTGCTTATTCAAATATCTACAGATTATGTTTTTGATGGTGAGAAAAAAACACCTTACACTATTGCAGATGTGCCTAACCCTGTAAACCAGTACGGAAAATCTAAACTAAAAGGAGAGCAATATATTAAAGAGTTATTAACGCAATATTACATTGTAAGGACATCATGGTTATACCATGAAACTTTCGGAAAAAACTTTTACAAAACCATTATAGAAAAAGCAAAAAAAGAAAAAGTTCTTTACGTTACAGATAGTCAAACAGGATGCCCGACCAATACCGTTAATGTAGCTTATTTTTTGCTGTCGTTAATTAATAAACAAGCACCTTATGGCATGTATCATTTCTCTGATGATGAGGTAATGACGTGGTTTGAGTTTGCTAAAAAAATTGTTGCCCAAAACAGCTTAAAAGTAGAGGTAAACCCTAAAGAAATAATTACAAAAGCTAAGCGACCCAAATATTCTGTTTTAAGATAAGCAGTAGCATTTAATCTTTATCTGTTATTTATTGTGAGGATAAGGAATTATCGTAGTTTTGTGCAAATATTTTAGCTTAAATGAAAATTAAGAATTTAATCGTTTTTGGCACACGCCCCGAGGCAATTAAAATGGCTCCTCTTGTTAAAGAGTTTGAGAAAGAGCAAAATATATTCGAAACCAAGGTTTGTATTACTGCACAACATAGAGAAATGTTAGATCAAGTTCTGTCTTTTTTTGAAATAGAACCTGATTATGATCTCAACTTAATGAAACCTAATCAAAACTTACACTCTTTAACAGCAGATATTATAACAAGCCTTAAGAGTGTTTATGAAGAGTTTAAACCAGATTTGGTTTATGTTCATGGAGATACAACTACAACAATGGCTGCTTCTTTAGCGGCTTTTTATTGTGGAGTAAAAGTATGTCATGTAGAAGCCGGTTTAAGAACATATAATTTTCAGGCTCCTTTTCCTGAAGAGATGAACCGAACTGTAACAGGAGTACTTTCAAATTATCATTTTGCACCAACACCAACATCAAAAAACAACTTAATAAAAGAAAATAAAGCAGAGAACAATATACTAGTTACCGGAAATACTGTGATTGATGCTTTATTTTATAGTGTTAAAAAAGTTAATCAAGAAAACTATCAAGACAAAGAGATTGAAGAACTTAAGAAAAGTATAGACGACTCTAAAAAAATAATTCTTGTAACGGGGCACAGAAGAGAAAATCACGGAGATGGATTTATTAGAATTTGTGAAGCACTTAAAGAAATAGCAGAAACTCATAATGATGTACAAATTATTTATCCGGTTCACCTAAACCCAAATGTTCAAAAACCGGTTTATGAGTTATTGTCTAAAACAAAAAATATTAGCCTAATTAATCCGTTGTCCTACCCTGCTTTTGTTTGGTTAATGAACAAATCTTATTTAATTATTACAGATAGTGGTGGTGTTCAAGAAGAAGCGCCGAGTTTAGGAAAACCGGTATTGGTTATGCGCGAAACCACCGAAAGACCAGAGGCTGTAGAAGCTGGAACCGTTGTTTTAGTGGGGACTGATAAAAACAAAATTATATCAGAAACAAACAGGTTATTAAATAATACAACTCAGTATAAAGAAATGTCCAAGCGCCACAATCCTTATGGTGATGGCTTAGCAAGTGAGAGGATTGTTAATTTTGTAAAAAAAAGCATTTTTAATGAGCAACAATAAGGTAGTAATGATGGGATTAGGCTATATAGGCCTGCCAACAGCAGCTTTAATAGCTAATAAAGGTATTTATGTACATGGAGTAGATGTAAACCAAAAGGTAGTAGATACCATAAATCAAGGAAAAATACACATTGTAGAACCCGAATTAGATGAAGCTGTAGCAAGTGCAGTAGCTAAAGGGTTATT
The DNA here is from genome assembly GCF_055387725.1 of Lutaonella thermophila. NCBI lineage: Bacteria > Pseudomonadati > Bacteroidota > Flavobacteriia > Flavobacteriales > Flavobacteriaceae > Lutaonella > Lutaonella thermophila. Next base: position 610,324 of record NZ_AP043783.1, on the reverse strand, counting down.
AAAAGCCAGTACTAAGCCCGAAGAAGGGAATGTATATTTAATTGTTGTTCCTACTCCTTTTAAAAATAAAAACGAACCTGATATTTCTTTTGTCGAGGCGGCAACCAAAGCAGTTATTCCGTTATTAAAAGATGAAGATTTATATATAATAGAATCTACATCTCCGGTTGGCACTACAGAAAAAATGGCTGAACTTATTTTTTCTGAAAGGCCAGAATTAGAAGGCAAAATTCATGTTGCCTACTGTCCTGAACGAGTACTTCCTGGAAATGTTATGTATGAGCTAGTGCATAATGATAGAGTAATAGGAGGAATAAATAAAAAAGCAACAGAAAAAGCGGTTGAATTTTACAGTAACTTTATTAAAGGAGAACTACATAAAACAAATGCCAGAACAGCAGAAATGTGTAAGCTGGTAGAAAACTCCTCAAGAGATGTTCAAATAGCTTTTGCTAATGAGCTTTCATTAATTTGCGACAAAGCAGGAATTAATGTTTGGGAGCTTATTAATCTTGCTAATAAACACCCAAGGGTAAATATTTTACAACCGGGATGTGGTGTTGGGGGGCATTGTATTGCTGTAGACCCTTATTTTATTGTTGCAGACTATCCGATGGAGTCACAATTAATAGGGAAAGCACGTGAAATAAATAATTATAAATCGTTTTGGTGTGCAGAGAAAATACAATCAACAAAATTAGAATTTGAGTTAAAACATGGGAGAAAACCTAAAATAGCACTTATGGGCTTGGCATTTAAACCGGACATTGATGATTTAAGAGAATCTCCTGCAAAATATATTGTTCAAAAAGTGTTACAAAATGCCAATAATGAAGAATACTATATAGTTGAACCTAATATTAAAGAACATAACGTTTTTAAGCTAACAGACTATAAAAAGGCAGTAGATAAAGCAGATATCATAGCTTTTTTAGTTGCACATAAAGAGTTTAAGTTTTTGAAAGTGTCCAAAGATAAGGTTATTATAGATTTTTGCGGAGTAATCAATGGAGAAGAGTAATAAAATTAAAGACAGGGATATTAAACTAAAAAAAAAACTGTACACATTAAGTAAGGATAAATTACCCTTTTTAATATTACTAATTGGTGGCTCTAGCAATTTTTTTACAACTCTTATATTAAAAAAAGAAGCAGAGAGTTCAATTTTTGATTCGTATTCTGTTTTTGTAACTTATATAGGGATTATATCTTCTTTTGGGCTAATAGGTCTTGATCAAGTTTTCTTAAGACTGTGTAAAGTGCAAAAAGGGAAAGTATATGTTGGTAAAAATGTTATTCATGGACTTGTAGCAACTATTTTTTTGTCCCCCTTCTTGCTATCAATATACTTCTATAATAAAACAGAAATCATTTCTATTGGAAATTTTATCTTCACAGGAATATGTGTTAATATATTTCTCTTTGCTTATAATATATTCAGAATTACCGCAAACTATAGTATATCTCAAATAATAAAGAATAGCTTCAAATTAGTTTTAGCAATTCTTTTTATATCGCCGTATTTATTTAAATTAGATAATGAAATAAATTATAGTTTGATTTTTAACTCTTTTGTTTTATTTCTGATTATCTCCAGCATTATACTACTTTTAAGCATAGCTCAAAAAATAACATTAACAAGAGAGAAGACTTCTCAATTTAAGGAGTATTTTTTTTCAATGTTTTTTAATTTATTAATAATTACTTTAATGGGATATGGTGAAAGAATAATAATTTTAGAAGACTTAGGAAGTCAAGAATTTAGTAAGTATTACTATTATTCAACAATTTTTTTGTTTCCATTAACAATGCTTCAGCAGTATGTGGGGTTTAAGGAATTAGTTACTTTTAAAAAAAGCAAATTAAGTAAAAAAAAGGTATTAAATAAATTAAGGCAATTAAGCCTTATAAGTAGCACAATACTTTTCTTTATTTACATAATACTAATTATAGACAACGGCAACTTTTTTAAAGTAGATATAAAGGAAGACTTTCTAATATTAATTGCTATCTCAATATTAGGAATATGTAAATTAAACTACGGTTTGTTTTCAGCTTTAATTGGAGCTGTCGGAAAGGTTAAAGAGTTTAAACATCTAAATTACATTACATTTTCATTATGTTTATTGGGGCTGTGTATTCTTAAAGTTGTAGGAGTAAGTATTTTTTTAGTAGTAGTTTTACTAGTAATAATTTTTTTAGTTAGATCATTTTACATTTTTTTAAAATATGTTTCCAAACAAAAAACTTAAAATTAACTTAAGTAAGGGAGAGGTATGGTTAATATTATTCTCTTTGATCTATGCTGGCATTTCTAGTAAAGTTGTTTTGGGTCTTAGAGCTATAGATATATTAATTATAGCTTTTTTTTTGTCAAATTTAAAAAAGAGAATAAACAAGAGAGTTCTTATTGTAATCCTTTTTATGTTGGTGTCAATTTTATCATCAACAATAATGGGAGCGCTAAGTTCAACCCCTTTTTTACTCAGCGATTTACGTTTTTTAATTATTTTCTTAACATCAATCTATTCGGGTTATATTTTAGGAGTTTATTATGAAATTAGATTTGAAAAAGTTTTTTATATATTAATTTATACTACAGCTTTTATTTATTTGATACTACCCTTTTTCAATGAATTAAGATATTTTTATATTCCTGAGAGCTTTCAAAAAGATGAGCATAAAGAAACGATTTTTGGGCCAAGTGTAGTATTGATAAATTACATATATATATATCTTGTACTAAAAAACAAATCGAGACCAGCTAGTTTTTATATAACCTTTATAATTTTTACTGCAATAATCTATATCTATCGTGTTTCTAGAACAGATTTAGTTTTGATGTTTGCTTTATTGATTTGGTCATTGATATATAGAAATAGCAGTAAAATTAAGATTAAGCATATTGTATTAAGCGCTATATTTATAATGCTTGGTGCGTATATGGTATATATTTCAGACCCACAAAGGATAACAGGAATATTAAATCCTCAAAAAGACTCTTCTTTTGTTTACAGACTAGTAAGTAATGAGTTATTTATCAATGATTATAGAGAACAATCAATTATAAGACAAGTTTTTGGCTATGGTTTGGGAGCAGAGATTGAACTTTTTATTAATGAATGGATCGGGAAAGTAACATTCGTTCTTCTAGATAATGGACCCTTAACAATTCTTTTTAAAATGGGAGCATTAGGGGTCTTTAGTTTTTTTATAGCCCTTTACTATCCTTTAAAAGGACTTAGCCTACAAAAAAAAATCATACTACTTTTACCAATTGTTTTATCTATGGCACTTTTTAGTCATATAATTTATAATTTACTGTATATATTTTCATTTTACTTAATTAGCTTTAAATTAAGATCATTAACAATCAATAATAAATGAAAGTTTACTATTTGACATTGGAAGGGGTAAATTCTACTGTTTTTGAATCACAGGTAATGGGACTGTTCAAGAGGTTTGATAGATTAAAAAATATAGATAATGAATTGATTATTGTGCAGAAAATTCCTTTTAGAGCCCCCCTAAAGATAGTTTCTCTAATATTTAAGCAAAGAGTTAAAATTTATTTTACTAGAAAGAGAATAGATTATAAACAGATAGCTGATAAAATAGTTAAAAAAGTTCCCAAGAACAGGAAAGTAATTTTTCATTGCAGAAACATTGAAGCAGCATATATAGGATTCTTAATTAAACAAGAAAGAAGTAATGTTAAGGTTTTATACGATGTTAGAGGATATGTTGAAGAAGAGAAAGAGTTCATGAAAGAATACAAACGAAAAGAACTATTTCATAAAATGAACAAAAAATTATTCTCGTCTGACATATATTTTAGTTTTGTATCTTTTGAACTTTTTGAACTTTATTCCAAACAATATAGCTTTTTAGATTACGAAAGAAAAATTATTTGTAATAGTGGTTATGATGATTTTGCATACAAATATGAAAAAGAATTAAAATCAAATAAAAATAAAGTTAAAATACTTTACATAGGAGGCAATCAAAGTTATCAAAAACTCGATAGTATTCTCTCTGTGTTCAAAATGAGAAAAGATTGGGAATTGACACTTATCACAAAAAAACCAGTAAAAGAGAAACCTAAACTTGATAATGTCTCTTATTATAATAATTTATCATCTAAAAAAATAAACAAGATTGCTAATGGGTTTGATTATGGAATTTTATATAGAGACTCTAAATTATTTAATAAAGTTGCTACTCCCACAAAAGTATCTGAATACTTTGGCAAAGGGTTGAAAGTTATTGCTATAAATTCTGCAGGGGCATATTCTAAATTGATTTTACAAAACTCCTTTTTAGGTTATTTAGTTAAAAGTGAGCAAGAATTGTTAAAATTAAACTTAGAAAAGGTCACGTCTATTGAGAAAGAAAAAATAGCAAATTTCGCAAGAAACCATCTATCACTGTCTAATAATGTTCCCAAATACGTCGAATTCTATGAGAAAATTATTTCAGAAATTTAAAAAAGATATTAGTAGAATAGAGGGAGCATCTATTTTTAGAAAAATGTTAAACATAAGTTTTTGGATAATTCTAATTTATAGGATTTCTAATTATTTTTTTTACAAAAACTTTTTTGTTGTCTCAAAATTCTTTTGGTTGATAAATAGAATAGTCTTTTCAGTAGATATTGATCCAGGCGCAAAATTAGAAGCAGGCCTTAAGTTAGTTCACCCTATTGGCATAGTAGTTGGAAGAGAGGTAGAAAGTAAAGGAAGATTAACATTATATCAAAACATAACTCTAGGCGGGAGTAACAACAAGGTTTTTGATTACAACGGAAAAATAATAAAGCAACCGTACATTTTAGATAATGTTATAATATACACCTCTTCTGTGATTATTGGCCCAGTAATAGTTGGCAAGAATGTAATTGTTGCTGCAAATTCTACTATAACAAAAAATATCCCAGACAATACTATTTGTTTTGGGGTAAATAAGTTTAAGAAAAATGGTTAAAAACAAGAACCTAACTAAACTAATTAGCATATATAGCAGTTTTAAAAGTGTTGGCGGTGCCCAGAGCTTATGCTTCTCCCTTCACGAAGGCTTATCTAAGCAATTAAATTTTAGAGAGTATAAAATCTCTTCATTTGACAGTTACAATGAACTTCACAATACTTATAAGAGAAAAATTAACAATGACGAATACTTTAAACTTAACTTAAAAAATATTGTTAAAGAATTAAACAATGCAATTGTCATATCTCATCATAGAAAGATAACTACTTTTATAATAGCTATTTCTAAGGTTTTAAAAATTAAAATGAACTTAGTACATATAGCGCATAATGAATTTAACAGTTTAAAGCTTGTTACATTATTTCCTAAAAACGTTATTGCTGTTTCAAATGGAGTAGCTTATAACCACATGAATTATTTTAAATTAAAAAATAGAGTTGAAGTAATTTACAATGGAATTAAACCACCTTACAATCAAATTAGTTATATACCACAATTTTCACATCATAATATAAAAATTTTGTATCCTGGAAGAGTTAATAACATTAAACAACAAGTAAAGATAGTTCAAAACTTAAAATCGAAGATCCCAAAAAATATTAAAATCATTTTTGCTGGAAGCGGAAATGAATTGACAAAACTTAGGGAAGAGGCTAAGGGCCATGAAGAGTTTGAAGTCTTAGGGCATATTACAAATATGGACAAAATATACAAAGAAGTTGATTTTGTGATGTTATTTTCAAAAAAAGAAGGCCTTCCTTTATCGTTGATTGAAGCATGCTCTTATGGTCTTCCAATAGTATGTAATGACGTTGGAGGAAATTGTGAAATTTTAAGAAATGGGTTTAATGGGTTTTTAGTTAATTCTATTCATGAGATACTTAATGTTTTTAATATTATAAGCAGGATGCCTGAAAAAGAATATTATAGGCTTTCGAAAAATAGCATGAAACAATTTAAAACTAAGTTTAGCTATACAAATATGGTAAATAGGTATAATAATTACATTTATGAAAACTTTCTTAAATAAAGATATTATACTTTTATGTTATAATGTCCTAATTTTTTTATTAGGATTTTCATTTTCATTTTCAGATAAAATAGCCCCATTATTATTAATATTAATAGGGATAGTATCAATAATTGCCAGAATTAAATTAAGGATATTATTTAAACTAGATTTTTTTAAGAGTTTATTTTTTCTAATAATTGTATATTATATAGTTCGATTAGATTTAAACTCAAACTTCTCTCAAGGCCTTAAGTTTATTGAGAAAAATATTTCATTTCTATTTATCCCACTAATAATAATCCCTACTATAATACCTAAAAAAAATATTTTTTTTAGAGGGTTTGTATATGGAGTAGTTTTCATTTCATTCTATACAATTTTATTTTGTTTAATTGATGCTTACAAAGGTGAAACACTAGGGAATTGGTACTTTCAAAGTATTGAGAAATACGGTTTTCACCCTACTTACATGGCAATGTATGCCTTAATATCAATGATATTACTAGATAGAGAAAAGATTTTCAAAAACAAAAAAAAATCTAATATTTTTATTATTTTCTTTTTACTATTTATATTCTTCACGGCAAGCAGAATTGTAATATTAGCAACAATAGTAATTATTTTAATTAAAATGCTTTTGTCTTTTGATTATAGATATTTAATTACTATTTCTTTAAGTATTATTTCTTTTTTAACATTCTATTTTTTGTCTAATGACTTTCAATATAAAGTTAATCAAGTCTTATCTTTTAAAGGATTAAATTATTATGATAATAATGATTATGGAAGCGTATCAGTAAGGGTTGCAAAAATAAAAGCATCATTTAATGTTTGGGAAAATAACAAATGGTTTGGAATAGGAACAGGAAAATTAAAAGAAGAGTTAATAAAAGAGTATAGGTCTAAAGAAATAGAATGTTGGCCATGCGCAAAAAGGAGATACAATCCACATAACCAATATTTGAGTGTACTCGCTGGTCATGGAGTGTTTGGAGTTATTTTATTTGCTACATTAATAATATACATATTATACAAGTCTATTAAAACAAGAAATTATTTATTGTTAGAAATTCTTTTGGTTTTTTTAACTGTAGGATTAACCGAATCGATACTAGAAAGACAAAAGGGAGTTTTGGCTTTTACAGTCTTTTTATTCTACTGTTTTTATCTACTAAAGAATGGGACTATTTCAATTGATAAATGGAATGAAAAAAATTAACATTCTAAACACTACAATAGACAACCTAACAATGCAAGAAACGCTGGATAGAGTTGAACAGGCTATACAGCAAAATAAGCAAATACATCACGTGGTTGTTAATGCGGGGAAAATTGTTGCAATGCAAAAAGACTTGAAACTAAGGGAGAGTGTAAATAGCAGCGATTTAATAAATGCAGATGGCCAAGCCGTTGTTTGGGCGTCTAAATTCTTAAAGAAGCCCTTAAAAGAGAGAGTAGCAGGGATAGACTTAATGCAAAAACTTGTTGAAAGCGCTTACAAAAACAAACATAAAATATTTTTCTTTGGAGCTCAAGAAGAGGTAGTAAAAAAAGTTGTAACTAAGTATTCTGAGCTTTACTCACCAGAAATAATAGCAGGATACAGAAATGGGTATTTTAACAAAAACCAGGAAAAAGAAATAGCAAAACAAATAGCTAGTAGTGGTGCTAACATTTTATTTGTGGCAATTAGTTCTCCTACAAAAGAAAACTTTTTGTACGACAATAAGGAAATTCTAAAAAATGTAAACTTTATAATGGGAGTTGGCGGTAGTTTTGATGTTGTTGCTGAAAAAGTAAAGAGAGCCCCGATATGGATGCAAAAATTAGGTTTAGAGTGGTTTTATAGGTTTATTCAAGAGCCTAAAAGGTTATGGAAAAGATATCTTGTTGGTAACGCAAGATTTATCATATTGGTTATTAAAGAGAAGTTTTCAAAAAAAAAATAAGCTAAATATTTTGTTTCTTTGCAGTGCCAATATTGCACGCTAAATGTTCACAAAACAAGGAAGATACTCGGGGTTTTTAAAGCCTATTTCGTATGCAGTAGACTTAGCAATTATTTTGTTATTGGCATACTTTCTTCCTATTAGGCTACACAACCCAATCTTGTTTTTTAGCTATTTAGCGATAGCCTGGATTATAATTTCTGTTCGAAATCAGTTTTATGAAGTTGAGCGTTACACTAAAATACCTCTAATTTTATCGTTATTATTCAGGCAATTTGTTTTTTTCTTTTTGGTGCTCTATGCATTTATTGGCTTTTTTAAAGAGAATTTAATTAGCAGATTATTACTGGGGCAGTATTTTTTAATATGCTGTATTCTAATATCGGTTTTTAAAATATTAGGGTATTATTTGCTTCAAAAGTACCGAGAAAGCTTAGGAGGTAACAGAAGAACTACCGTTGTAATTGGTGACAACGCTAAAACCAATCAGCTTATACAAGTTTTTAGAGAACGTTTAGAATACGGATACGTATTTAAACGCAAATTCGATGTTAACTCGCTTAATTTCAATCTTCAAGAATGTTTTAAATACATAGCCGAAAACAATGTTGATGAAATTTACTGTTCTATTGCAGAGCTAAATAACGATCAAATAGAAGAAATAATAGATTTTGCAGATAACAACTTAAAAGTTGTTAAATTCTTACCGGATAACAAAAACATATTTACAAGAAAGCTCAAATTTGAATACTACGACTACTTACCGATTCTCTCTTTACGAGATATACCACTAGACAATTCTATTAATTATGTAATTAAACGAGCTTTTGACGTTGCGTTTTCAAGCTTAGTAATAGTTTTTATCTTGTCGTGGTTAACACCGTTACTGGCAATATTAATAAAAATAGAATCAAAAGGCCCCGTATTTTTTAAACAGTACCGCAACGGAATTAACTCTAAAGAGTTTGCCTGTTACAAATTCAGGTCGATGGCATTAAACAAAGAAGCCGATAAACTCCAAGCCACTAAAGGAGATGCACGTATTACACGCATCGGAAAATTTATTAGAAGAACTAGTATCGATGAGCTTCCACAATTTTATAATGTTTTCTTGGGGCATATGTCGGTTGTTGGCCCAAGACCACATATGGTTAAACACACAGAAAAATATGCCAGATTGGTAGATAAATACATGGTTAGGCATTTTGTTAAACCGGGGATTACAGGCTTAGCACAAGTAAGAGGATATAGAGGCGAAATAGAAACAGAAACAGACATAATAAATCGTGTTAAGTTTGATATTTTTTACATAGAAAACTGGAGCATGGCGCTCGATTTAAAAATAATAGTACAAACATTGCTTAACGCTATTAGAGGAGAAGAAAAAGCATACTAATTCATGAAGCGAATATTAATAACCGGTGCAGCCGGGTTTTTAGGGTCTCACCTATGCGATAGATTTATAAATGAAGGTTATCATGTAATAGGAATGGATAACCTTATTACCGGCGACCTAAAAAACATACAGCATTTATTTAAACTAAAAGAATTTGAGTTTTATCATCACGATGTAACCAAATTTGTGCATGTTCCGGGCAAGCTCGACTATATTTTACATTTTGCTTCGCCGGCCAGCCCAATAGATTATCTTAAAATACCCATAGAAACCTTAAAAGTTGGTGCTTTGGGCACCCATAATTTATTAGGCCTTGCAAAAGAAAAAAAGGCACGCATTTTAGTAGCCTCTACATCAGAGGTGTATGGAGATCCCCTTGTGCATCCACAAAACGAAGAATATTACGGAAATGTGAGTCCGGTTGGTCCAAGAGGAGTTTATGATGAGGCCAAGCGCTTTATGGAATCTATCACAATGGCGTATCATAGATACCACGGTTTAGATACGCGTATTGCCCGAATTTTTAACACCTATGGGCCAAGAATGCGATTAAACGACGGTAGAGTTGTTCCTGCTTTTATGGGGCAAGCCCTACGCGGAGAAGATTTAACCGTTTTTGGCAACGGATTACAAACACGCTCGTTCTGTTTTATAGACGATCAAATTGAAGGGATTTACAGATTGCTTATGAGTGATTATGTATATCCCATAAACATCGGGAATCCGCATGAGACAACCATTAAAGAATTTGCCGAAGAAATTATAAAACTAACCGGAACTAATCAGAAAATAGTGTATAAACCGCTTCCGCAAGACGACCCCAAGCAAAGACAACCCGATATAAGTAAAGCAAAAGAAATACTGGGGTGGGAGCCTAAAGTAGACAGAGCTACCGGAATGAGAATTACATTCGAGTATTTTAAATCACTATCAGAAGAAGAACTTAAAAAATCGGCCCATAGAGAGTTTAACAAAAAAGCATAAAAAGAAGACAATAATTTTACTGTTAAACATACAACAAACCCTAACTTTGCAAAAACTAATTTCATGAATATTCTTGTACTTGGCTCGGGAGGAAGAGAGCATACACTTACCTGGAAAATCAAGCAAAGTAAACTATGTAATAACCTATTTGTTGCTCCGGGCAATGCAGGAACAGCACAAATAGCCACCAATGTAAACATTTCGGCAACTGATTTTGAAGCGATAAAAAAGCTGGTTTTACAAGAGAACATTCAAATGGTTGTTGTGGGCCCTGAAGACCCATTAGTGCAAGGTATTCACGATTACTTTTTAGAAGATAGCAGCCTGCAAAATATTCATGTAATAGGGCCTAAAAAAGCAGCTGCACAGTTAGAAGGCAGCAAAGATTTTGCTAAGGCATTTATGCAGCGCCATAATATTCCAACAGCAGCTTATAAAAGTTTCACGTCTAACACCTTACTAGAGGGATTTGCTTTTTTAGAAACGCTTAAACCACCGTATGTACTAAAGGCAGATGGTTTGGCAGCCGGTAAAGGCGTTTTAATTTTAGATAGTTTAGAAGAAGCAAAAACAGAGCTTCAAAACATGCTTATTAATGCCAAATTTGGTAAAGCAGGTACTAAAGTGGTTATCGAAGAATTTTTGTCCGGAATAGAGCTTAGTTGCTTTGTTTTAACAGATGGGAAATCGTATAAAATTTTACCCACTGCAAAAGACTACAAGCGTATTGGTGAAGGCGATACAGGTTTAAACACCGGAGGAATGGGCGCTGTCTCTCCGGTTTCGTTTGCAGATGAAGCTTTCATGAAGAAGATAGAAGATAGAATTGTTGTTCCTACCATTAAAGGATTACAAGCCGATGGATTACCCTATAAAGGGTTTATTTTCTTAGGATTAATTAATGTAGATGGTAACCCGTTTGTAATAGAATACAATGTTAGAATGGGCGACCCCGAAACCGAAGTGGTGATACCAAGACTACAAACCGATTTGGTAGAATTGCTTTTAGCAACGGCTAAAGGAACACTTGATAAGATTAATATAGAGACAACACCACAAGCAGCTACAACAGTGATGGCAGTTTCTGGCGGATATCCTGAAGCATACGAAAAAGGCAAACAGATAACCGGTATAGAGGCAGTATCAGAAGATGTTGTTGTTTTCCATGCCGGAACTAAAATGTTAGATGATGGCACAGTAGTAACCAACGGAGGTAGAGTTTTAGCCGTAACAGCGTTTGGTGAAACCTTTACAGAAGCACTAAAAAAATCGTACCAAAACCTACAAAAAATAAGTTTTGATACGATGTATTATAGAAAAGATATTGGTTTTGATTTATAAAAAAGAGTGAGAGGTAATACTCTTATCTTCTTCGTTGTTATCGTTAAACTTTTTAAGTTCTAACACCCAATATACCATTGCTACAAAGCCAATAATTATAAATATCCAGTTTAATGTATTGGCTACCCACCAGTTTTCGGTAAAACGTAAAACGTCTAAGGGCCAAAACAAATAGTCTACGAATAACGTTTCAATTCCTTCAAAAAATGATTTCATGACCTAAAAGTTGTCTTATATTTAGGGTACAAAAATAATAAAACAGCGAATGATTTCAAGCATTTTTGGAAAAACTAAACCCATAAACTTTATTTTAATTGGTGGATTCCTGTTTTTTTGTGTGGTTTGGGCTACCATACACAAGCAGACACCTGCCAATTACACCGAAACCATTTTTATAGCATTACTGCTGTTTTGTGCGTTGTTTTTTTCTGTTTTAGCGGCAGATTTTATTGCTAAACGTAATAAATTAAGCAAGCAAAATCATTATGTGATTTTTGTATACGGAATATTAGTTGGTGTTTTTCCTCAAGTTTTAAACAATATCTGGCTGGTATTCTCTCAGATATTAATACTGTTAGCACTCAGAAAAATTATTAGTATCCAATCCTTACGAGACATTAAGTTAAAAATATTTGATGCTGCATTCTGGATAACTTTCGCCTTCTTTTGTTTTGAGTGGACAATACTATACTTTATTGTACTATACCTTGTTATATTTAAGTACGTATCAAAAGATTTTAAAAATTGGCTTGTTCCTTTGGTTAGTTTTCTAACGGTATCTGTACTGGTATTATGTTATGCCCTATTATTAAAAGATGTAAACTGGTTTACAAACCTATTTATGCTTAATGCATCGTTTGTAATAACAGTTAATAAGCTGCCAACCAACTGGGTTCCCATTGTGGCTATTTTAGCAATTACTGTTGTAGCTGTAGCACATTATTTTCTCAAGCAAAAAAGAAAGAAAACTATTAAACACGGTTCTAAAACAATTGTATTTCAAACGTTAATAATAGCCGTGGCAGTTATAGCGCTTTCCAACAATATACAAGAGGCTTTAATTTTTGCCTTTTTTCCGTTGGCTGTTATAATTGGTAATTACGTACAAAACCTCAGTAAAAAGTGGTTAAAAGAAGTTGTTTTGTTGAGCTTACTTAGTTTGAGTGTTGTTATACAATTGCTTATCTAAACCATAAAATAGCAGTATATTTGCAATCTAAAACACAAATTATGTTTAGCGAATTTGCCTTTAAAATTTTTGAAGAAAGTATAGAAAAATACCACGAAATAGACGATGTAAATCAGCCGTTTTATAATCCTTATCCTAAAGATAAAATCGAGCATTTACTGTACAGAAAAAACTGGATAGATACAGTACAATGGCATTACGAAGATATTATTAGAGATCCAAACATAGATCCGGTTAAGGCCTTAGAGCTTAAACGTAAAATAGATGCATCTAATCAAGACAGAACAGATACGGTAGAGTATATAGATAGTTATTTTTTAAACAAGTACAAAGACGTAAAAGTTAAGCCGGATGCTACCATAAATTCAGAAAGTCCGGCTTGGGCAATAGACAGGCTTTCTATTTTGGCATTAAAAATTTACCACATGAAGGAAGAAGCAGAACGCGAAGATGCTTCTGAAGAACACAGAGCTAAATGTAAGGCTAAATTAGCGGTGCTTTTAGAGCAAAAAAAGGATTTATCTACTGCTATAGATCAATTACTACACGATATAGAACAAGGCAACAAGTACATGAAAGTTTATAAGCAAATGAAAATGTACAATGACGAAGAGTTAAATCCTGTACTATATCAAAGCAAAAAATAAGGCTAATGAGCCAACCTTATAAGCACATTCTTGTAATAAGGCTCTCTGCTATGGGAGATGTGGCTATGCTGGTTCCGGTTTTAAAAGCCATGCAAGAGCAACACCCCGAGGTTAAACTAACGGTGCTTTCTAAACCTTTTTTTGAACCTATTTTTAGCAACCTGTCTAATGTATCGTTTTATTCTGCTCAAGTTAAAACACGGCATAAAGGTATAGCAGGGTTGTATAAGCTTTACAAAGAGCTTAAAGCACTAAAAATAGATGCTGTGGCCGATATGCATAATGTGCTTAGAAGTAATGTTTTAAAGCAGTTTTTTTTACTAAGTAGAATTCCTGTTCGTCAAATAAATAAAGGGCGTAAAGAAAAAAAAGCACTTACCAGGGCAAAAAACAAAATTTTTAAACCTCTACAAACTACACACGAGAGGTATGCAGATGTTTTCAGGGAACTTGGTTTTACACTACAACTTAAAAAAGAGCATATACTACCTAAACCATCGCTAACACCTAAAATAACAACGTTGTTAGGTGCAGAGCCCAAAAAATGGATTGGTATTGCGCCTTTTGCAGCATTTTCCGGTAAAACCTACCCCATGCACTTAATGAAACAAGTTGTTTGTAATTTAGCAGCAAACAATACGTATAAAGTGGTGTTATTTGGCGGTCCTAATGATGTAAATAAATTAAAACAACTAAAACAAGAACACAACAATGTTTTAGTATTAGCCGGAAAGGCCTCATTTAAAGAAGAGTTAATTTTAATAGCCAATTTAGATGTTATGCTATCTATGGATAGTGGTAATGCTCATTTAGCAGCCATGTTTGGGGTGCCTACGGTTACACTTTGGGGAGTAACACACCCGTATGCAGGCTTTTATCCGTTTGCTCAAAACCCAAACAATGCACTATTAGCAGACAGAACTAAATTTCCCGCTATACCAACATCGGTTTATGGTAATAAAATACCTGAAAATTATGATCAAGCCATGGCAACAATTACCCCGGAAATGGTAGTTAAAAAGGTGACAGATTTACTGTAAATACGATGAAACAACAACACATACCGATGAGTATGTTTTAAGCTAGTTTTCTTGTAGATTGTTGAGGTATTTTTTTAGTTCTGTTAAGTATTTGTACCTAATTGTTTCATCTCCGTTTCCCTTTTTTAGTGTTCTAACCCCCAAATAAGACGAAATAATAAAAACAGAAACAGCTTCGCTATCTACGTGGCGCGATATAAAGTTGCTTGTTTTACCTCGCTGTAAACATTTTACAATACCCAACTGCCATTCGGTTATAATACTTTTTAATTCTGTTGCAATTTCAGTATCGGACGATGCAAATTCGTTAAAAAAATTACTAAGCATAAAACCGTGTCTTTTCTCTATTGGGCTTAGTTTTACCAGGCTTTTTTCTATAGCATCAAAAATTAAGTTGACAGGATTTCCCGATTCGTCAAGAGGTGTTATAAGCTCACTGTACACTTTCTTAGAAACCACTTCTTTTATGATGGTTAATAGAAAATTTGCTTTGCTTGAAAAATGATAATAGAAGGCACCTTTGGTAAGCTGTAAATCAGACAGAATATCGTCAAGGCTGGTGGCTTGGTATCCGTTTTGTAAAAACAAAGCCAATCCTTGGTCTAGTATTAGTTGCCGAGTAAGTTTGCGCTTTATCGATTTAGACATACTATAGTATCTAGTGTCTTTAAGATACCAATTAGTATGTAATCTTGTTTATTTGTAAAGACAGAAATTGTGGTTTAATCGTTATCACAGCAAAGTTCCCCGATTAACTACACGTCGTCATAGTCAATAACAAGCGTGTCTGTTACAGGGTGAGATTGGCATGTTAGTATTAAACCTTCGGCTATTTCGGCATCGGTTAAAATTTGGTTGTTGGCCATTGTTACTTTACCCTCTTTTACACGTGCAATACAGCTACTGCAAATACCGCCTTGGCAGGAATAAGGTGCATCTACATTATTATCTAAAGCGGCATCTAATACACGTTGCTTTTTATCCATAATAAAACTAAACGAATCATCATCTACCACTCCGGTAACTTTTGTTTTTCCGGGGGCAATATCTTCGCTAGCAGAAACAGCATTGCTACTGGTTGTAAACAACTCTGTTAAAATTGCGTTTTCAGACACACCGTTAGCAACAAGTTGCTCTTTAACAGTAGTTATCATTCCTTCCGGGCCACATAAATAAAAAGCATCAATATGTTGGTTTTTATGCTTGTTGTTTATCACGTAGTTTACTACAGAGGCATCTATTCTTCCAAATAAAGCATTGCCTTCTTTAGTTCTGCTGTAAACAAAATATACGCTTAGGTTTTGGCTATATTTTTGTGCCAGTTCTGTAATTTGATTATAAAACATAGTTTCTGTAACCGATTGGTTGCCAAAAACCAAAATAAACGTACTGTTAGGCTCATTTTTTAAAAGGCTTTGCATTATGCTCATTATGGGTGTAATACCACTCCCTGCAGCAAATGCAGCAACGGTACGACTATTATTGTCTGGCTTTAAAACAAACTTTCCTTCTGGAGCACTAACCTGTAGCGTATCGCCCACTTGTAGCTCATTATTGGCATAAACAGAAAAAGTACCACCTTTAACTTTTTTAATTCCAACAGATAAATCTTTACTTCCGGCCGGAGAACAGATGGAGTAAGAGCGCCTAAGCTCTGTATTATTTAACTCTTTTTTTATGGTAATGTATTGTCCGGGCAAAAACGTAAAAACGTCTTGTAAGTTATCCGGAATAGTAAAAGTTACCACAACAGAATTAGGGGTTTCTCTTTTAATGTGCGATACTGTTAAAGGATAAAATTGAGCCATAACCTGTAAAATTTGCCCAAAAATATAAAACAACACGAATAAAGTGTGTAAAAAGTGTTTGCAATTACTAGCTAACACATTAAAAATAACTGTATACTTGTAACAAAATGAGTTTAATAACTACCAATTAACCAAAATTATCCTATCACTATGTATAAACACTTTATTACACTACAGTGGAAATCTTTTTTTAGATCGGCCAGTGTAGATAAAAGTATTGGATTAAAAATATTAATGGGATTTTTAGCCATTTACTTTGCAGTAGCTTTTTTAGGATTAGGATTTGGATTATACCCGTTACTTGAAGATTTATACCCGGAAAAAGACCCGTTAAAAATTGTAAACAGTTATGTAGTTATCTGGCTGGCTATAGAGCTGGTGTTTAGGTTTTTTATGCAAACGCTTCCGGTAGTTAACATTAAACCCTTGCTAACACTCCCAATAAAAAAGGGCAAGGTAGTACATTATGTATTGTTAAAATCATTTTTCTCTTTTTATAATTTATTACCGCTTTTAGTTATAATACCATTTGGTATAATTTGTGTTTTTGCAGGAAATAAGCCGGTTTGGGGTATGGTGGCATGGATGTTTTCTTTATACTGTTTAACCTTAAGTGTTAACTATGCAAACTTTTTGCTGAAGAAGAAATTTGCCGAAAACTTAAAAGCGTTACTTCCCTTTTTAGTCATTGCTTTGGTATTTGTTGTTTTAGAAGTTTTTAAAATTTTTAGCATTAGCAATTATATAGGGAATGATTTAACTACTTTAATTAACAAGCCTTTTTTAGTAGGGTTTCCACTTTTGCTTTTAATTGGTCTTTATGCATTTAATTATAAATTTTTAACTAAAAAGTTTTATTTAGATGCTTCTTTACAAGCCAAAACAAAGGAAGCTACTACAACCGATTTGTCTTGGACCAGACGTTTTGGAGATATTGCCCCTTTTTTACAATTAGATTTAAAACTTATTTGGAGAAACAAAAGACCTAAAACAACTATCTGGATTAGCCTTTTAATTTTAGCATACGGGCTTATATTTTACCCGAACGATATTTATCATGAACAAATGCCGGCATTTTTTGTGTTTGTGGGCATATTCACATCGGGAATTTTTATGATTAATTTCGGGCAGTTTATACCCGCTTGGGACAGTAGTTATTACCCCATGATGATGGCACAGAACATTCCAATTAAAAAATACCTCTCTTCTAAAATTGGGTTAATGACATTTAGCGTGGTAGTTTTGTTTTTCTTGAGCACTCCATATGTATATTTTGGATGGCATATTCTCGCGCTAAATATTGCTTGTGCACTCTACAATATAGGAGTAAACATTCCGGTAATTATCTATGCCGGATCGTTTAATAAAAAAAGAATAGACTTAGAGAAAAGTCCGTTTATGAATTACCAAGGTACGGGAGCAACCCAATGGATTATTGGTTTACCGCTAATGCTCCTTCCTATTGGTATTTGGTATTTAGCCTACAAATTGGGTTCATTTAGCATAGCATCAATTGTTTTAGGGGCCTTTGGTGTAGTTGGGTTAATGCTTAGAAGTTGGTTGTTAAACCCCATAGCAAATGCCTACATTAAACGCAAATACGCCATGATTCACGGATTTAAACAACAATCAGAATAAAAAAACAGAAAGCAATGATAACAGTACATAACCTAACTAAAAAATACAAAGACACAACGGTACTAAACATAGAGAGCTTACAAATTCCGAAAGGACAAAGTTTTGGTCTGGTTGGAAACAACGGAGCCGGAAAAACAACTTTTTTTAGCTTGTTGTTAGATTTAATACAACCTACAACAGGGTATATAGAAAATAATGGAATTCAGGTAAACAAAAGCGAAGAATGGAAACCGTTCACATCAGCTTTTATAGATGAGAGCTTTTTAATTGGCTACTTAACACCCGAAGAGTATTTTTATTTTATTGGCGAATTACGCGGGAGCAACAAAGCCGATGTGGATGCCCTTTTAGCTGAGTTTAAAGAGTTTTTTAATGATGAGATTTTAGGTAAGAAAAAATATTTAAGAGATCTCTCTAAAGGAAATCAAAAAAAGGTAGGTGTTGTAGCTTCGCTTATTGGTAATCCGGAGGTTATTGTGTTAGATGAGCCTTTTGCAAATTTAGACCCAACCACTCAAATAAGGCTTAAACGTATTATAAAAGAGTTGGCACAAAACCCAGATAAAACACTGCTTATTTCTAGTCACGATTTAATGCACGTAACCGAAGTTAGCGATCGCATTGTTGTACTACACAAAGGCGAAGTGGTAAAAGACATAAAAACATCTACAGAAACCCTTAAAGAATTAGAACAGTTTTTTGCAGGATAGCGTACAAATTAATTGTTTGCGCATTATAAGAATTCCTTTTGTTTAAAAAATAACATTATTTTTACCTGTAAACATACTAAACCAAGCCTTTTTTAGTTTACAAAACAAAAGGATTCCTTAGCTATATTTTGAAACTACAACACAAAACACTGGGTCTTACGCTTGTTTTAACTGCTACGATTATTGGGTGTTCTACCAAAAAAGACACTTTTATAAATCGTAATTGGCATGCTATTACGGCAGAATACAACACGCTTTATAACGGGTACAATGCATTGCAACAAGGTGTAGCGCAATTAAATGCAACGTATGTAGATAATTACTGGGATATTCTTCCGGTAGAGCGCATGGCTGTCTCTGATGAGGTAAAACTATCATCAGCTCCTAAAAACCCTAATTTTGAAAGAGCCGAAGAAAAAGCCACAAAAGCCATACAAAAACATGGTATGGAAATTAACAACAGAGAACGCAACCCGCAAATAGACGAAGCTTTTTTGTTGTTAGGAAAATCCAGATACTATGATCAACGCTTTATTCCTGCACTAGAAGCGTTTAACTACATCCTTTATAAATATCCTAATAGTAGCACAATAGCACAAGCTAAAATTTGGCGAGAAAAAGTAAATCTTAGGCTAGAAAACGAAGAGCTTGCATTAGAAAACCTAAAAAAACTACTAAAACAAGAGCGTCTAACAGACCAAGATTATGCAGATGCTTCTGCAATGATGGCACAAGCATACATAAACCTAAAACATTTAGATAGTGCAGCTAAAAGATTACGATTAGCAGCTAAGGCAACCAAAAACTTCGAAGAAAAAGGAAGGTACTATTACATTGTTGGTCAGCTTTACAACAAAATGGGTGTTAAAGACACCGCAAATATGGCGTTTAGTAAAGTGGTAGAACTTAACCGAAAAACATCAAGAACGTATCATATTCACGCTAAACTACAACTGTTAAAAAATCAAGAGCTTACAGATAATAACAAAGAAGCTATTTACGAGCAATTACAAGAAATGGCAGAAAACAGAGAAAACAGACCATTTTTACACAAAATTTATCACGAAATAGCTAATTACCATCATAAAGCAGATTCTACAGAAACCGCAATTACTTTTTTCAATAAATCGTTACGTGCCTCTAAACAAGATGCTGTTTTAAATGCGCTAAATTATGAGCGCTTAGCCGAAATAAACTTTTACAATAAAAACTATAAAATAGCGGGCGCATATTACGATAGTACACTTACAAACATATCTGAAAACACCAGAAAATTTAGAAACATCACTAAAAAAAGAAACAATTTAGATGAGGTTATACAATACGAAAGTTTAGTACAAAAAAACGACAGTATTCTGTATTTAGTGAATGCATCTGCCCAAGAGCGCGTTGCTTACTTTACAGCTCATATAGAAAAACTAAAAGAAAAAGAAGCGCAAGAAGAAGCTAAAAGAGAGCAATTAAAGCAGCAAACCGGTTTTGCAGGCACAGGGCTGTCTAACACTAATGTAAGTTCCGGAGATACATTTTACTTTTACAATACTACTATTGTAGGCTACGGTAAAACAGCATTTAAAAATAAATGGGGAGACAGACCTTTAGAAGACAATTGGCGCTTATCTAACAAAACAACAGTTTCTGAGCAAGAAACAGCCGGTACAAGTGCTACCACACAACCCAACCAAGTAGTGCCAAGAGATAAACTATATGATGTTACATATTATATAGAGAAAATTCCAACCAATAGTAAGGTAATTGATAGTTTAGAACTTGAACGTAATTTTGCTAACTACCAACTTGCGCTTATTTATAAAGAAAAATTTAAAGAGTACGAGTTGGCAGCTCAAAAATTAGTAGCAGTGCTTCAGTCTAACCCCGAAGAAAAACTAATTCTTCCATCAAAATATAATCTATATAAAGTATATCAAATATTAAACAATCCTTTAGCCGAGAAGGTTAAAGAAGATATTGTGACAAATTATCCATCATCGCAATATGCACAATTGCTTTTACGCCCGGAAAATGTAATAGACAATCAATCAAAAAACAGTCCGGAGGCTTTATATAGTAAATTATACAAAGAATTTGAAGCTCAAAATTATGAGCATGTAATAACAACATCAGAACAATACGCTAAAACATATAACGGCTTGCCAATTGCAGCAAAATTTGCAATGCTTAAGGCTATGGCAATAGGAAGATTACAAGGATTTGAGGCTTTTAAAGAAGCATTAAATTATGTGGCGCTTAATTTCCCTAACAATCCGGAGGGCAAGCATGCGCAAAAAATTATAGAAGAACAATTACCTAAATTAGGCAACAGCAACTTTGCAGAATCTGTGCCGAGAGGAAATTACAAATTGGTTTTTCCGTTTAAAAAATCAGATACAGTTGCTATTAATAAATTATACAAAACATTAGAACGCTCGTTAAAAGAGTTGCGTTACGATCATTTAAAACTATCTAAAGATATTTACAACACTACAACAATGTTTGTGGTAGTGCATGGATTTAAACAAAAAGAATACGCTTTAGGATATGCAGAGTTGTTAAATATTAACAAAGATTACAAAGTAAGGGATGAGAATTTTGTAATTTTGTCAGACAACTACAAAATTGTACAAATTCATAAGAATTTAGACGATTATTTAAGTAAAATAAGTACTCAGAACACTAATTGATTTTTTAGCTATGTTTTCAGACAACAAAAAAGGAAAACTTTCTATGGAAGCTGCCAACGCACAACCTAACAGAATAGGTGCAACAACCAAAATTAAAGGAGATGTAACTTCTGAAGCCGATTTTAGAATAGACGGACATTTAGAAGGAAACTTAACAACTACCGGAAAAGTAGTAATTGGGCGTGACGGCAGCATAAATGGTAAAGTACAATGTGAAAATGCCGATATTGAGGGTAAATTTTCAGGAGAGCTTCAAGTAAACAGTTTATTGCTTTTAAAAGCTTCGGCTGTTATAGAAGGAGACGTAACAGTTGCTAAGCTTGCCGTAGAGCCCGGAGCAAACTTTAATGCAAATTGCACTATGAAAGGCGCCGGTGTAAAGCCAATTCAAAATGGAACCCAAAAAACCGAAAAATCGGCCTAACCCTTACATTAGGTTTACTACTGTAGCCTTCCAAATGGGGGCTACCATTTATTTGGGTAATTTATTGGGCAAATGGCTTGATAAAAAATACGAAACAACCTATTGGGAATCTTCAATAACACTTTTTGCTGTATTTGCCGCAATGTATATGGTAATTAGCCAAGTAATTAAACTATCAAAAAAAAATGATTAAAAGCTTAATAGCTTACGCCATCAGTTTTTTCGGGTTATCTTTTTTAGGGTATTTGGCTCATATTAATCTTGTAGACAGCAACAAAATACTAACCCTCTTTAACATAAAAGAAGTTTACATTTTTTATGGGGTCTCATCATTTATAATATGCGCTGTTTTGCTGGGGCTTAGCACAATAAATAAGTTTAAACCTCAAATAGGATTTTTGTATTTGGTTGCATTAGTATTAAAAATTGTAGCCTTTTGTACGGTCTTTTACAATTCTGTTTTTAACCAGCAGAAACTAACACCTTCAGAAAGCCTTCAATTACTCATTCCGTTGTTTATTTTTTTAATGGTAGAGGTTTATTTTATTGCCAGGATTTTAAACCAACTGCACGAGAATAATTTTAAGCATAAAAAATAATTGTTTTTTCAATTAAATAACTACCTTTGCACGAAATTTTTAAGGATAGTTTTTTGAATTATTTTAGAATGAAGGCAGTAAAACAATCTATCAAGTTATTAGTCTTACTGGCAGCAGCATTAACAACAACCACTTCTTTTGCAGGAGGAGGTTCTGAAAAAGGAGATGCTGTTGATACTCCAAAAGAAATACAAGATTACATTTTACATCACATTAAAGATTCGCATGATTTTTCGCTTTTTTCTTATACCAATAGCGAAGGTGAGCGCGTACATGTTGGGTTTCCGTTACCTGTAATATTATGGACTAGCGAGGGGCTGGTTACCTTCATGTCTTCAGAATTTCATCACAACGATGACGGCAGTGTTATTGTAGAGAAAAAAGGCTTAAAGTTTGTAAAAGTTCACAGTAAAATTTATGAGCTTGAAAAAGGAGCCGATAAGGTTGTTTTTGATGAAGAACACCATCCTGTAAATGCATCAAAAGTTTTAGACCTTTCTATAACCAAAAGCGTTTTCGGAATTTTATTGGTGGGATTACTAATGTTGTTAGCTTTTGGATCATTAGCTAAGCAGTACAAGAAAAACAAAATACCAACCGGCTTTGGTAGAATTTTAGAGCCTTTAGTGCTTTATGTTAGAGACGAGATTGCAAAGCCAAATATTGGAGACAAGCACTACAGAAAGTTTACAGGTTATTTACTAACAGTATTTTTCTTTATCTGGATTTCTAACCTACTTGGTTTAACACCTCTTGGGTTTAACGTTACAGGACAGATAGCTGTAACAGCTGCATTAGCTATCCTAACACTAGTTATTTACACCTTTAGCGGAAATAAAGATTACTGGGAGCATATTTTATGGATGCCGGGAGTTCCAATTTTAATACGTCCGGTGCTCGCAATTATAGAATTAGCAGGAGCATTTTTAATTAAACCGTTCTCACTGCTTGTTCGTTTATTTGCAAACATTTCGGCAGGACACATAGTTGTTATGAGTTTAATAGCAATTATGATAACAATGAAAGCTTCTTTAGGAGCAGTAGGATCTACATTGTTGTCGTTTGTACTGTCGTTTTTTATAACACTAATAGAGTTGTTAGTGGCCTTCTTACAAGCGTATATTTTTACCATGCTATCGGCTTTATTTATTGGTATGGCCGTTGCAGAGCACGATCATCATTAATAAACGCAAAGTAAGAAACTAAAAAAGAGTTTAATTGTTAACTATATAAATTAATTGTTATGACAATTCCAAATTTAGTAGGTGCTGGTTTAATAGTAATTGGTGCTGGTATTGGTTTAGGTAAAATCGGTGGAAGTGCAATGGAAGGTATTGCACGTCAGCCAGAAGCTACTGGTAAAATCCAAACAGCAATGATTATTATTGCTGCACTATTAGAAGGTTTAGCGTTTGGTGCATTATTCTTAGGAAAATAATCCAAACTAAACAAAAACACTTTCCTGTAACGGTTGGTTGCAGGAAAGTGTACTTAAACTAAAGATAATTAGTAGTTAAACACATAATATAATGGATACATTATTAAATGATTTTTCGGTTGGGTTATTCGTAATGCAAATTGTATTACTATTAGGAATAATGTTCTTATTAGTAAAATTTGCTTGGAAACCAATTTTAAATGCTGTTAACGAGCGTGAAGAAGGAATTAAAAATGCTCTTGAAGCTGCTGAAAACGCTAAGCGTGAAATGGAAAACATTAAAGCAGACAACGACAGAGTATTAAAAGAAGCTCGTGCAGAGAGAGAAAGCATGCTTAAAGAAGCGCGTGAGATGAGAGAAAAAATGATTGCAGAGGCTAAAGAGCAAGCGCAAGCAGAAGCAGATAAAATGATTAAGCAAGCGCAAGCCACTATAGAAACCGAAAAGAAAGCTGCATTAGCAGAACTTAAAAACGAAGTAGCTTCTTTATCTGTTAGCATAGCAGAAAAGGTGGTGCGTAAAGAACTTTCAACAAAAGGAAAGCACCAAGAGCTGGTAGACGAGATGTTAGAAGAAGTTACCTTAAACTAATTTATAACAATGACGGGATTAAGAGCAGCAATACGTTACGCTAAAGCAATTTTAGAACTTGCAAACGAGCAAAATGCTACCGAAGCAGTTGCTAAAGATATGGAGCAAGTGGCTAAAACTATTGCTACAAGCAGAGAGTTACAATTAATGCTTCAAAGCCCAATTGTAAAAACAGAAGACAAAAAAGCATCGCTTAAAGCAATTTTTAAAGACAGCCATAAACTAACCTTACAGTTAATAGACTTGTTGGCTGCCAATAAAAGAATTGCGCTACTAGGCGAAGTAGCTAAAAAATATAAAGTACTCTTTGATGAACTTAAAGGAAAAGAAGTAGCTGTTGTTACAACAGCATTTCCTTTAGATTCTAACTTAGAGAAAAAAGTGCTTGCCAAAGTAAAAGAACTTACCAATAAAGAAGTAGAGCTTCAAAATAAAATAGACGAAAGTATTATTGGAGGCTTTATTTTACGTGTGGGAGACAAACAGTATAACGCAAGCATTTCAAATCAATTAAACAACTTAAAAAGGTCATTAGCAACAAACTAAAATAGAAACAGATGGCAGAAGTTAAAGCTGCTGAGGTATCAGCAATCTTAAAGCAACAATTATCAGGATTCGAAGCACAAGCTTCTTTAGATGAAGTAGGAACCGTACTTCAGGTGGGTGACGGTATTGCACGTGCTTACGGACTTTCTAACGCGCAATATGGCGAGTTAGTAGAGTTTGAAGGTGGAATGGAAGGTATTGTATTGAACCTTGAAGAAGATAACGTAGGTATAGTATTATTAGGACCTTCTAAAGAAATTAAAGAAGGAGCTACCGTAAAACGTACCCAACGTATTGCCTCTATAAAAGTTGGAGAACAAATGCTAGGGCGTGTTGTAGACACCCTTGGTAACCCAATAGATGGTAAAGGTCCAATTGGAGGTGAGCTTTACGAAATGCCATTAGAGCGTAAAGCACCGGGTGTAATTTACCGTCAGCCGGTAAATGAACCTTTACAAACCGGTATTAAAGCGGTAGACGCAATGATTCCAATTGGTAGAGGGCAACGTGAGCTTATTATTGGTGACCGTCAAACCGGAAAAACTACTGTTGCTATTGATACCATCATTAACCAAAAAGAATTCTACGATGCAGGTGAGCCTGTATATTGTATATATGTTGCAGTTGGGCAAAAAGCTTCTACAGTAGCTGCTATCGCTAAAACTTTAGAAGATAAAGGAGCGTTAGACTACACAGTTATTGTAGCTGCAAATGCTTCAGACCCTGCACCAATGCAAGTTTACGCACCGTTTGCTGGAGCAGCAATTGGTGAGTACTTTAGAGACACAGGTCGTCCTGCTTTAATTGTATACGATGATCTTTCTAAACAAGCAGTAGCATACCGTGAGGTGTCATTATTATTAAGAAGACCTCCAGGACGTGAAGCTTATCCGGGAGACGTATTCTACTTACACTCAAGATTACTAGAGCGTTCTGCTAAGATTATTGCCGATGATGATATTGCTAAAGGAATGAACGACCTGCCTGATACTCTTAAGGGAATTGTTAAAGGAGGTGGATCGTTAACAGCGTTACCAATCATCGAAACTCAAGCAGGAGACGTATCAGCTTATATTCCTACAAACGTAATTTCTATTACAGACGGGCAAATATTCTTAGAGTCAGACTTATTTAACTCAGGGGTTCGTCCGGCTATTAACGTAGGTATATCGGTATCTCGTGTAGGTGGATCAGCTCAAATTAAATCAATGAAAAAAGTAGCAGGAACACTTAAGTTAGACCAAGCTCAGTTCCGTGAATTAGAAGCATTCGCTAAGTTTGGTTCTGATTTAGATGCTGCTACATTAAACGTAATCGAAAAAGGTAAGCGTAACGTAGAAATCTTAAAGCAAGCTCAAGGAGAACCGTTTACCGTAGAAGACCAAATTGCAATTATTTACGCAGGTACTAAGAACTTATTAAAAGACGTTCCTGTAGAGCGCGTTAAAGAGTTCGAGAAAGAGTACTTAGAGTATTTAAATGCTAAGCACAGAGACGTGTTAGATACTTTAAAAGCAGGTAAATTAACCGATGAGGTTACAGATACCTTAACTAAAGTAGCTAAAGATGTTTCTGCTAGATATAAAGCATAATTTGTAGGTTTCTGCCCTGTTCAAGGGGCAGAAACTTTATATATAAATCAACATAAGTAATACTTATTTCGTAATTAGTTACGAACCGATTTAATTAAAATGGCAAACTTAAAAGAAATACGCAACAGAATATCGTCGGTAGCCTCTACAATGCAAATTACGAGCGCTATGAAAATGGTATCTGCAGCCAAATTAAAAAAGGCTCAAGATGCTATTACAGCAATGCGTCCGTATTCAGATAAGCTTACCGAGTTGTTGCAAAGTCTTAGTGCTACATTAGAAGGAGATTCTGGAAGTGTATATGCACAACAACGCGAGGTTAATAAAGTGCTTGTGGTTGCAATTACATCTAATAGAGGTCTTTGTGGTGCGTTTAATAGTAATATCATTAAAGAAGCTACAAACCAAGCAACAGAGGTTTATGCCGGTAAGCAAGTAGACTTTGTTACTATTGGTAAGAAAGGAAACGATATTCTTAAAAAACGCTTTTCGGTTATAGAAAATAATAATGCCATTTTTGACGAGTTAACGTTCGAAAATGTAGCTGAGATTGCTCAAATGCTAATGAATAAATATGCTGAAGGAGCTTATGATAAGATTGTATTAGTTTACAATCAATTTAAAAATGCTGCTACGCAAATTGTAAAAGCAGAGCAGTTTTTACCTATTGTTGCCCAAGCTTCAGAAAGCACAACGCAATTAGATTATATTTTTGAGCCTACTAAAGCCGAAATCGTTCAGACGTTAATTCCTAAATCTCTAAAAATGCAGCTGTTTAAAGCTATTAGAGATTCGTTTGCTGCAGAGCATGGTGCACGTATGACTGCTATGCACAAGGCAACAGATAATGCTAAAGAATTAAAAGCCGAATTAACGCTTAACTACAACAAGGCCCGTCAGGCAGCAATTACAGGAGAAATTCTTGAAATTGTTGGAGGTGCCGAAGCACTAAACAACTAAAGTTAGACTTTAAATTTTAACCATATTAAACCCCAAGAAAATCTTGGGGTTTTGTTTTTGGCACGCTTTTGGTTTTGTATATTTAGCAGAGCTACTGTAAGCTTTTGCTTAATCCTTAATTTGTATATTTATGAAAACAACCGCTTTCTATAACAGTTTATTAAGTGTAATTATGCTTATAGCATTTTCAAGTTGTTCTTCTTCTCAAAAATTAGAACAAAAAACACCTTTTATAGTGCAAAAACCTATTGCACAAAATTGGTATGGAGGAAGGCCGGAAAGTGGTAACGGAATTAAAGTATCGTTTACGGTAAAAAATATGCCAGAAGGAGTTAGTTTAGACTCTTTGTATTTTAGAGGAATGAAAGCAGCAATAACAACAGAAAGTACTTCAGATGCTGTTACTTGTGTTGCTAACTTTGTAATAAAACCAGATCAGAAATCTGATATGGTAATGCATAGTGATCCTAAAAAAGAGTTTGGTAATACCATTCCAAAACCAAAACATAAAATACCTTTTAAGCTAAAAGAAGACGAGGCTGTTTTAAAATATGTTGATGGAAATACAGAGAAATTTTTTAAAATTTCCGGAATTGTACAAAAAGCCCCTATTAACTATAACTAATATTAAATAACTTTGGAGCTTTGTTAAACAACCGTAAATCAATATTTTTAGCACGGTTAACATGTAACACTTCTTTTGAGCGCACTACAAAAACTAGTTAAGCACACCTTTATTTATGGTTTAGCAACGGTTTTGCCCCGAATGCTAAGCTTTTTATTGCTTCCGTTGTACACCGGATTCATGACTCAAAAAGAATACGGTATTTATGCATCGTTGTTTGCTTACTTAATTTTAGGGAATGTAGTGCTTTCATATGGTATGGAAACCGCTTTTTTTAGGTTTGTAAACAAGCATCCTAATCAAAAACAAACTATACAGGCTACTGCACTAACATCGCTATTAATATCATCATCAATCTTTGTAATTGTCGGGTTAATTTTTAAAAATGATATTGCGTATTGGTTAGAATACAACCCGGTTTATATTACATATGCCATACTCATTTTATTTTTTGATGCCTTGGTGGTTTTGCCTTTTGCTTGGTTTAGGGCTAACGAGAAGCCTAAAAATTACACTTTAATTAAAATAGGGAACGTAAGTATAAACTTAGGGTTAAACCTGTTTTTCTTTTTGCTTTTACCGGAACTTGTTTCAGATTCTACAAATTCTGTTTTGGCACACATATATTGGCCGGAAAACAAAGTAAAATATGTGTTTTTAGCCAATTTAGCAGCAAGTATAATAACATTTGTTTGGGTTTTTCCGGTTTACAAAAAAATTGGGCTTGGCTTTAATAAGTATATGTGGAAACAAATGATAAAATATGCTTATCCGGTTTTAATTGCCGGAATAGCCTTTTCTATAAACGAAGCATTCGATAAAATTTTACTTAAATACCTACTACCTGAAAACATTGCAGAAGCTCAAGTAGGAATTTATGCTGCATGTTACAAACTGGGAGTGTTTATGACGTTGTTTGTAACAGCATTTAGACTTGGCATAGAACCCTATTTTTTTAGTCATGCTAACTCAGAGAGCCCTCAAAAGCACTACGCTATTATATTAGAATATTTTGTAATGTTTGGAGCTGTTATTTTGCTGGCTGTAGTTGTTTTTGCCGATGTGTTAAAACTAATTTTTATTCAGAATAAAGCATTTTGGGAAGCAATGTGGATTGTTCCTGTAATATTATTGGCTAACCTGTGTTTGGGTATTTATCACAACTTATCGGTTTGGTATAAAATTACCGATAAAACACGTTTTGGAGCATACATATCGGTTACAGGAGCACTAATTACACTTGTTATTAATTTGGCTTTTATTCCTACTATAGGGTATAAAGCATCTGCTTTGGCAACATTGGCTGCTTATGGTACTATGATGTTGTTATCATTTTATTTCGGCAAAAAACACTATCCAATACCATACAATCTAAAAAAAATAGGCATTAGCCTAGGAACAGCCATTGCATTTTCTGCTATTGTATTTTATGGTTTCAATGGAAATTTGGTTATTGGCACACTCCTACTTTTAATATTTTTGGGAATTATATATAAACTAGAAAAAAACAGATTAAAATTACTTATCAGTCGCAATGAAAATTAAAATAGTCAATCAATCTAAACACACCTTACCTCATTACGAAACGGAGGCTTCTGCTGGGATGGATTTACGAGCTAATCTTTCAGAACCGGTAACACTACAACCGTTAGAAAGAGTTATTATTAAAACAGGGTTATTTATAGAACTTCCCATAGGTTACGAAGCTCAGGTTAGACCAAGAAGTGGTTTAGCAGCCAAAAAAGGCATAACAGTGTTAAATGCACCCGGAACCATAGATGCCGATTACAGAGGCGAAATAGGAGTGATTTTAGTAAACCTCTCTAACGAACCCTTTACAATAGAAGACGGTGAGCGTATAGCACAGTTAGTTATTGCTAAACACGAAAGAGCCGTTTGGGAACAAGTACAGGAACTTTCAGAAACTAAACGCGGAGCAGGAGGTTTTGGGAGCACAGGAGTAAAATAAAGAGTAATACTGCAAAAAACAGAAGAAAGCGTTATGAAGATTATAGTACCTATGGCCGGTAGAGGCTCAAGATTAAGACCACACACATTAACAGTACCAAAGCCATTAATTCCGGTAGCCGGAAAACCAATAGTGCACAGACTGGTACAAGACATCGTAAAAGTATTAAAACAACCGGTACAAGAGATTGCTTTTATTTTAGGAGATCCGGCTTTTTTTGGTGAAGATGTGGTAGAAAGTTTAACCGCATTAGCTCAAGATCTTGGTGCTAAAGCTACTATTTACAGACAAGACAAACCGTTAGGAACCGGCCATGCAATTATGTGTGCAGAGCCATCGCTTTCCGGTCCGGCTGTTATTGCATATGCCGATACGCTTATTAGGGTCAGCTTTAATTTAGATACGGATGCAGATAGTGTAATTTGGACAAAAAAAGTGGCTAATCCGGAGGCCTATGGGGTTGTAAAACTTAATGATAAAAACGAAATTGTTGAGCTGGTAGAAAAACCAAAAGAATTTGTATCAGACCAAGCTGTTATTGGTATATATTATTTTAAAGACGTTGGTGTATTAAAAGAAAAATTGCAGGAAGTTTTAGATGAAAACATTACCAATGGCGGAGAATACCAAATAAACGATGGTATAAAACGAATGATGGCCGAAGGTAAAGTATTTAAAACAGGAACTGTAGATGAATGGATGGACTGTGGTAATAAAAATGTAACGGTAGAGACAAACGCTAAAATGTTAGATTTTTTAGCTGCAGATGCCC
Source organism: Lutaonella thermophila (assembly GCF_055387725.1). Lineage (NCBI taxonomy): Bacteria > Pseudomonadati > Bacteroidota > Flavobacteriia > Flavobacteriales > Flavobacteriaceae > Lutaonella > Lutaonella thermophila. Next base: position 579,426 of record NZ_AP043783.1, on the reverse strand, counting down.
AAGAAGAACTTATTCATTCGGAGGTTGTATTAGAGAATGCACAGATAATATCGCCTTGCTTTATTGCCAAAGGTGTTGTTTTAAAAAACACAACAATTGGTCCGCATGTGTCGGTTGGAGAAAATACGGCAATAGAAAACTCAACTGTTAAAAACAGCTTAATTCAGGCGCACACAACCATAAAAAATGCTACCTTACAAAATGCTATGATTGGCAATCACGTAGAGTACGATGGCAACTTTACCAGTATTAGTATTGGAGACTACTCTCAATTGGTGTAACAAAGTTAATTGGGCATATTTTTTGCGTATGGTATAGCATAATGAAAAAAGCAAACTACATATTATTTATAGCCTTTGGCTTGTTGTTTTTAAACGGCAGTTATGCTCAAGAAGATACAGCAGCCGATGTAACGCAAGAAATAGTATCGGATAGTTTTCAGGAGCATTTTTTTGAAGCTCTTAAAGAAAGGGCTGTAGAAAATTACGATAGAGCCATAGAAAAACTTATGCTTTGCAAAAATTTACAACCTACTAATGTAGCTGTAGATTTTGAGCTGGGGAAAAATTACTTTCAACTAAAAAAATATGCTGTAGCACAATCGTATTTAGAGAATGCGGTTAAAGTAGAACCCGAAAACATATGGTATTTAGAAGCACTTTTAGCAGTTTATGATGCCCGTGGAGATATGTATAATACACTTAATGTAGATAATCAATTAAAAATAAAAAGCTTACAATTGCGCGAAAACTTGGCCAAACTTTACGCTAAGTTTGGCAACTATGAGCACGCTTTACAGGTTTTAGACGAATTAGATGCTAAACATGGTGTTACAACAGAGAGAAAAAACCTAAGAGCATTAGTTTTAGCCTACCAATTTGAAGAGAACAAGAAGAAAACAACACGCGAAATTGTAATTCAGAAAGATACCCAAAACCCAATCAATCAATACAAAACCATATTAGCTAAACTAATAGAGGTAGAACATAAGCAAGCCTTGCTGCAAGTAGCTACGGAAGCGCTAGATAATTTTCCAACACAACCATACTTTTATTATGCTAAAGGATTGGCTTTAAACAGTGTAGCCCAATATAAAGAAGCTGCTGAGGTTTTAGAAATGGCACTCGATTTTTTGATTGATGACGTAGAGCTTAAAAACAACATTTATAAACAATTAGCGGTTTCTTATTCATCATTAGGAGATACAAAAAAAGCCTCTATTTATCTTAAAAAAACTAAAAGCCGACTTTAAAATTTACTGTATCTAAATGAGACAACTATTTGTGGTAATTTTTACTTTGTTTTTTGTGTCTTGCGGAACTAAAAATGTTATATCTGGCAAGAAAGCTTCTAAAAATGTAGCAGCAAAAGAGGTTATTGCTAATCATTACAACAAAGCATTAGATTTTTCTACCATAAGAGGAAGAATGAAGATTGATTTTAACGATGGGCACACACAACAAAACTTTACCGTTAGTTTTAGAATGCAAAAAGACAGTGCTATTTGGCTAAGCGCCACACTATCTGTAGTTAAGGTGCTTATTACGCCCAATAGGGTTAGTTTTTATAATAAGTTAGATAACACTTATTTTGATGGTGATTTTAGCTATTTAAGCAAACTTTTAGGAACAGAACTAAACTTTTATAAAGTTCAAAACTTACTTTTGGGTCAAGCAATACAAGAGTTAAACCCATCAGATTTTAAAGTAACAGCATCTGGGAATGCTTATAAGTTAGAACCTAAAGAAGAAGACGCTTTTTGGCAACAATTATTTGTTGTAGATCCGGCGCACTACAAAATGGTTGCACAACAAGTTAGTATGCCTTTGCAAAATAGAAGCTTGCAAATATTTTATAATAACTACCTTAAAATAGATAATAAAACATTTCCTGATAAAATAACATTAATTGCAACAGAAGGGGTGGCACAAACTAAAATAGAACTAGAATATAAAAATATTACTTTTAACGAAAGAGTTACTTTTCCGTACAGAATACCGGAAGGATTTAATGAAATAGTGTTAGAATAACCATGCTTGTTAAATTAAAAAACCTACTTATAGTAGTTGCAGCATTATTTTTTTTGCTACCTGCCTTTGCTCAAACCAACCAACAAAAAGAGCTTGAGCAAAAGCGTCAGCGCTTGTTAGAAGAAATTAAAACTATAAATCAGTTACTTTTTAAAGAAAAAAAGCAAAAGCGATCGGTTTTAGAGCATGTAGAAGATATTAATAAAAAAATAAGTGTTAGACGCCAATTAATAAGCGTTACAAACCAGCAAGCAAACCTACTTAACAGACAAATAAACAGTAACCTTAAGGCAATTAGAAATCTCACCGAAGAACTCGTAGTTTTAAAAGAAGATTATGCCGAAATGATTAGAAAATCATACAAAAACAAATCTACACAAAGCAGGTTAATGTTTATTTTATCATCTAAAAACTTCTTTCAGGCTTATAAACGATTACAATATTTAAAGCAGTACACTAATTACAGAAAAGAGCAAGCAAATAGTATTCAGCAAAAAACAGAAAAACTAAAACAGCTCAATAATGAACTAATAGCACAACGCAAAGAAAAAGAGCGTTTAATTGCCGAAAACAAAAAAGAGCAAGCGCTACTGGAGCAAGAAAGAAAAGCACAACGAGAGTTATTGCAAACCATACAAAAGAACGAAAGCAAATATGCTACACAAATTAGGAAAAAGCAACGTGAAGCAGCAGCTATAGAAAAGCAAATAAACGAAATAATTAAAGCAGCTATAGCAAAATCAAATAAAAGCTCGGGCAATACGCGTTCTACTAATTTTGCACTAACACCGGAAACTAAATTGGTAAATGCAGGGTTTGAAGCTAATAAAGGAAAACTACCAAGCCCGGTAGAAAAAGGCATTGTAGTAATGCGTTTTGGCAGACAGCCGCATCCAATAGTTAAATCGGTTACTATACAGAGTAATGGTTTGCGCATTGCTACCGAAAAAGATGCAGATGCACGCGCAGTTTATGACGGTGAGGTTTTAGCAGTGCTTGTTGTTAAAGGAGGCAACAAAGTTGTTTTAATTCAGCATGGTAACTACATAACAGCATATAATAATTTAAGTAGGGTTTATGTTAAAGAAGGCGATAAAGTAAAAACTAAACAGCCCGTAGGGAAAGTGTTTACCAACCCAACTACCGGAGATACCATTTTAAAATTTAGTATGTACCAAAATAGCAAAGTGGTAAACCCTTCTAATTGGATTTATAGAATGTAAAACTACTTACTGGTATCAAAAAACAGTGCTTTAAGCTCGGTAGCTTCATCCGGCTTCATTTTTCCGGCTAATACTAAGCTTAATTGTTTTCTGCGTAAAGCAGCTGCATATCGCTCTTTTTCTAAATCGGTTTCCGGAATTACTTCGGGAACTTTCACAGGACGACCGGTTTCATCAACTGCAACAAAAGTATATATGGCTTCGTTAGCTTTGCTTCTAACACCGCTCTCTCTATCTTCTATCCAAACATCTAAATATACCTCCATAGAGCTGTTAAAAGCTCTAGAAATTGATGCTTCTACGGTAACTACGCTACCAACCGGAATGGTCCGATTAAAAGCAACATGATTAACCGATGCGGTAACAACAATACGTCTTGAGTGTCTTCTGGCAGCAATACTGGCACAGCGGTCCATTCTTGCTAATAATTCACCCCCAAATAAATTGTTTAACGGATTGGTTTCGCTTGGCAAAACCATATCTGTCATGATTGTTTTAGACTCAGATGGAGTTTTAGGTTGCATGCAAAAAAATTTTGGCAAAGATACAGCCTAAAAAAGTAATGTGAAAAAGTTTAAAGATTTATTCAGAATCGGCAACTAAAAGCCATGCGTCTGCAGATTCTGTAGCTTTTATTTCTTGCAAAAAAGAAAGTGCTTGGTTTACATCGGCAAAGCTACCATAAGCTACTTGGTGTAGCCCGTATTTATTAACGCCAACGGCACGCGCACTATATCCTTTAGCCTGTAATTGCTTAATTTTCTTTTGTGCATTTGCTTTTACCCTAAAGGCACCGGCAATAATATGGTAACGTTCAGGAGCTTTGTTTATGTTAAGTTTTATTGTTGGAATCTCTAACGGTGTAGTATTAAAAAACGTAGCCTCTTGTATGGCGTGTTCAATTTGGCGCTGGGCGTCTTCAGAAACCATTTGCTCAGTACGCAATTTTTGGTCTTCTAAATAAGTGTAACCCGTAAGCCCTGTAGAAATTGCTAATAAAAATACAGCAGCGTATTTTAAGTAAGGAAAACGCTCTTTTACAGCTGCTTCTTTTTTCTCAGGGGTAAAAAGTATTGGAGCTTTTTCTTCTAAGGCAGCCACTTGCTCTTTTAACTCTTCTCTAACAACAGCCGGAGAAACAAAAGCCGAAAGACCAAATGAACTGGTTAAGTAATTAATTTCTTCGGCAGGCTGAAACTGTATTTTTTCTTCTTCGTTTTGCCAAAGAACTCCAATGTTTTTAAGCGTTACTTTTTCTTGGTTTTGTAGAAGACGTTTCCACTCGTCTACTTGAGTTTCTACTTCTTCTAAAACAGATTCATATGCTTTTTTTTGATGAGCAGCAATGTGTTTTACCAGCAAACCATCATTAGAAGTTAACTGAGCATTAAACGATAGTTTTTTTGAAGGAGGAACAAAGGTATAAGTGCCTTCGTCTATCTGTGCTGATTGGTGTTGTGCTAAAAATGAACCTAGCCCGGGCACAGTAACACATTGATATCTATATAATAACTCGCTTATGTAACGCTCTAGTCTCATTAAGACAAATATTCAAAAAAAATATGTAAGGTTTACTTTCAAATCTACATAATTTATTAACATTTTGTGTTACTTTAGAGATGAAATCTGAAGAAAAACAGGTAAATGACTCATACCGAATTACTTTATGCTCTTGCCTTACAACGTACCCCACATATTGGAGATATCACAGCAAAAAAATTAATTGCTGCCTGCAATAATAGTATAGAAGCAGTTTATAAAACACCAAAACATCAACTTTTAAATATAGACGGAATAGGCACTTATACTATTAAAGAGCTTTATAATCCAGCACATTTAAAAGCAGCCGAAAGAGAGCTACATGCTATGCATTCTCATAATATTAGGGCAGTTTATTTTTTAGAAGATAATTATCCCAAACGCTTAAAACATTGCGTAGATAGCCCCATACTTTTGTTTTATAAAGGTAATGCAGATTTAAATGCACCAAAATGTATTAGCATTGTTGGAACACGTAAAATAACTTCGTATGGAAAGAGTTTTTTAGAGCAACTCATATCAGAATTAGCACCATTAAACCCTACAATTGTTTCAGGATTTGCTTTTGGAGTAGATATCACAGCACAAAAACTAGCCATAAAGTACGGATTGCAAACGATTGGTTGTATGGCACACGGATTGGATTCTGTTTATCCTAAAACACATGCTGTTTATGTTAAAGATGTTTTGAATAATGGCGGATTTGTTTCAGATTTTTGGACAGCCACAGTGCCTGATAGAGAGAATTTTTTAAAGCGTAACCGAATAATTGCAGGACTTTCTGAAGCTACAATTGTGATTGAATCTGCCGAGAAAGGAGGTAGTTTAGTAACAGCAAACATAGCAAACAGTTACAATAGAGAAGTGTTTGCGTTACCTGGCAGAGCAACTGATTCGCATAGTGTAGGATGTAATAATTTAATAAAAAAACAAGCAGCCCATATGATAACGCAAGCTGCAGATATAGTATATATGTTAGGCTGGGAATTAAATACGACGGTTAAGAATACACAAAAAAAGCTTTTTGTTTCATTAAATGATATAGAGTCTCAAATACATTCTTATTTAGTTGAAAACGGTAAGAGTTTGTTGGATGTAATTGCATTAGAATGTAAAATACCAATACACCAAACAACAACTCTACTATTGCAAATGGAGCTAAAAGGAGCTGTTAGACCACTACCCGGTAAAATATTTGAAGCTATCTAATATACCAAAAGGTATTTTAGTAGCCTAGCCTTTTTCTAACACGTTCTAATACTTGGTCTGCAACAACCTTTGCTTTGTCTGCTCCTATTTTTAAAGCCTTTTCAATTTCTTCAGGGTTATTCATATAGTGGCTAAACTTAGCTCGTTCCTCTTCAAAGCGCTCTAAAACCAATTGGTATAATTCTTGTTTGGCATGCCCATAGCCATAACCGCCTTTTAAATAATTTTCACGCATTTTAGCGGTGTCTTCTTTAGTAGCTAGTAGCTTATAAATGGCAAATACATTATCTGTATCAGGGTTTTTAGGTTCTTCTAAAGGCGTGCTATCTGTTTGAATGCTCATTATTTGCTTTCTGAGCTGCTTTTCGGGTAAGAAAATATTAATAATATTCCCTTTACTCTTACTCATTTTCTCACCATCGGTGCCGGGAATCCATTGTGTATCTTCATGAATTTTAGCTTCTGGCATTACAAATGTTTCTCCCATTTTATTATGAAATCTTGCTGCAACGTCGCGTGTAATTTCTAAGTGTTGCAACTGATCTTTTCCAACAGGAACAATTTCTGCATCATATAATAAAATATCGGCAGCCATTAACATTGGGTATGTAAATAGGCCGGCGTTTACATCTTCTAAGCGATCTGCCTTATCTTTAAACGAATGTGCTAAGGTTAAACGTTGGTATGGAAAGAAACAATTTAAGTACCAGGCAAGTTCAGTAACTTGTGGCACATCACTTTGTTTATAAAAAACAGTTTTGTTTATGTCTAAGCCAAAAGAGAGCCATGCGGCAGCTGTAGCAAGGGTATTATTATACAATTGCTCACCATCTTTTATTTGAGTAAGCGAATGCATATCGGCAATAAACAAAAACGATTCATTATTAGGATCGTTCGCCATTTCTATAGCCGGAATAATAGCTCCTAAAATATTACCTAGATGTGGTGTTCCGGTGCTTTGAATACCTGTTAATATTCTTGCCATACAGCTTTATTTTAATCAACTGCAAATGTAGCGATAGCCAGCAAATAAAAAAAGCGGCAAAGCCGCTTAGTTTTTTAGTTACTTGAAGGTGCTATTTTTTAAAAAGACCTGCAATTAGCAGAACAACTAAGGCTCCAATAACTCCGGTAATTAGGTCTCCCAAAATACCATCACTAACAGAAATCTCTAAAGCTCTAAAAACCCAATTACCAACAATACCTCCAATAATACCTAAAATAATATTAACGAGGACGCCATAGCCTCCTCCTTTCATAATTTTACCGGCTAGCCATCCGGCTACACCTCCAATAAGTAATGCATATAAAAGTCCCATAATTAAAAGTTTTTGTGTTGTTTTTTACCCATTTAATATAAATAATTATTTAAAATTATATTTTTGGAGGTATGATTTTCTTACTAAAGGCTATTGGTAAAACCCTTTGGAGAATATGGTTTTACATACTTGTAGCATTACCAATTTTGGTAATGTTTCCTTTTTTACTCCTTTTTACATCGAGAGAAAAATGGTATCCTCAGTTTTTTTGGCTAGCCAGAAATATCTGGGCAAATACTATTTTGTTCGGAATGGGCTTTTGGCCTAAAATAAAGTGGCATCAAAAACTGGAAAAAGGAAAAAGTTATATGCTTATAGCTAACCACACCAGTATGATAGATATAATGCTGATGCTTAAAATCTCTAAAAACCCTTTTGTTTTTGTGGGGAAAAAGGAGTTAGTAAAAATTCCGGTTTTTGGCTTTTTTTACAAGCGCGTATGTATTATGGTAGATAGAAGCAATCCTAAAAGCAGAACGGCAGTGTATTTAAGAGCCAAAAAGCGTTTAGCACAAGGATTAAGCATTTGTATTTTTCCTGAAGGAGGAGTGCCTGATGATGAATCTGTTGTGTTAGATAATTTTAAAGACGGAGCATTTAACTTGGCAATAGAATACCAAATACCTATTGTGCCAATGAGTTTTTTAGATAATAAAAAAAGATATCCATACACATTTTTAAAAGGATCCCCTGGGAGAATGAGAGTGATTGTACATGAGTTTATTCAAACAAAAGGTCTTACTTCTGCGCATAAAAAAGAGTTAAGAGAACAAGCAAGAACGGTAATATTAAATTCATTAGAAGCTTAAATAAAAGGAAAAGGCTGCCGATTTTCCGGCAGCCTTTTTAAATTATTGCTCAACCAAGCAATAATTCAACCTAACCAACTAAAAACTCCCGATTTTAGGAAGTATCGGGATATATTAGAACCTAAAACTGAATCCTGTATAAATTCCTAACGAATAAGGAGAAAAACTTCCTATTTCGTTAGAGAATGTGTTTAACTGATATTTAAACATAGGCTCAATATTTAGCAATAAACTTTCAGAGAACTTATAGTCTATTCCTAATCCTATGTTTGTACTAAAATTTATGCTGTTTACATTGTTGGCTTTGCCCAACATTGTGGTTATGTTTTCTGAGGTTAGCGTAACGCTATTATTTGTTAAAAATAATGAGCTAATACCGCCAACTAAGTTCACTCCAATTTTCTTGTTAATAAGTCTGTATTTAGCTTCAAGAGGCACTTCAATATATCCTAATCGCTGAACCATCTCTCCTGTAAATTGTGCGCTTCTGGCAGAAAACTCTGAGTTGCCATTTAAAGGAGCTTTCTCATTACTGTCAAAAACCTGAATCGGCACATCTCCAGATGGAGTTACAAAATCATAGCCCAGTGCCTGCACAGAAGGAGAAAAAGTTATGTTGTTGGTGGTGTAACCAAAATCTACCTTATTAATACCAGATCTAACACTTAGGCGCTTAGACACTTGGTACGCAACATTTACGCCATAACTAAGGTTAACATTACCAGATTTACTATTATCTACAAAAGAAGCATCTATAGGAGAGCCACTGCCAAAGGCATTAAAATAAACAGGGGCTACGGTTGGGTTAATACTCCATTTTTTTGAGTTAGCCAGCTTTTTTGCATCATCTTCTTCTAAACTTTGTTGCTCATTAACAATCTCTAAAAGAGATTTTTTAGAATTTGATACAGCATTTTGCTGCGAAGTAGTAGAAGCCTCAACCGATTCCCCTGTTGTATTTGGGTTAGTTATAGGGTTATTTTTTTGATTTGTTTTAGTATCTGGTGTTTGGATGTTTTTTGCCAGTAAACTATTGTTAGTTTTAGTTACTGTATTTTTAGAGTTGTTTTGTGTTGGTGTTTTCTTTTGCGCAACCCCCAATTTATTTTTGCTTTGATGGATTATTTTGTTGTCTACTTCTTTTATAATGTTAGATTTAGAATCATTTATGGTTTCTTCGGTATTATTAGAGTTATTCTCGGGCTGAGCATCTGTATTTGTAATTGTTGGAGTATTAGGAATACTATTAGAAGAGCTATCCAGTAATGAGTAACCCACAGCAAACATTATTAATAAAATGGCAGCAGCACTCCCGGCTTTCCACCACAATGGTAAAAATCTTTTTTTGGAACGCTTTTGTTTATTAAGTTTTTGCTCTATGTGTTGCCAAACGTGAGCATCTGGAGTAGCTTCAAAATTTTTAAACTGCTCCTGAAATAAACGGTCTATGTTTTTTTTACTACTCATTGTCTAAATTGAGTTCACTTTTTTTTTAATGTTGTCTTCTTCTATTCGTTTTTTTAATAACGCTCTTGCCCTTGCTAAATTAGATTTTGATGTGCCTTCTGTTATGTTCAACAATTCGGCTATTTCTTTATGCGAATAGCCATCTAACACATATAAATTAAAAGTTAATCTGTACCTATCCGGAAGCTCTTGTATAAGCTTTAGTAAATAATCTAAAGACAAGCCTTGAGCTTCTTTTTCGGTAACCGATACAGAAACCGAGTTTTCATGACTTTCGCTTATAATATCAAAAACTCGTTCTTTCTCTTTTCTGTATTTTTGTAGTACCGTATTAATGGTAACTCTTCTAATCCACCCTTCAAAAGAACCTTTAAAATTGTACTGCTCTATTTTTTTAAAAATAGTCAAAAAGCTATCCTGCAGATTATCTTCTGCTTCAGCTTTGTTACGGGAATACTTTAAGCAAATGCTGTACAAAAGACTACTATAGCGCTCGTACAGTTGTTTTTGTGCTTTTCGTTCCCCCTTTTTACAATCATGTATGAGTTGTTGTAAACTCACTTATGGCTTAGGTTTATTAGTTTTTAAGGTGTTACGGGCACTTGGTACTCTAAATAAATGTCATTTCCTTGTTCATCTGTTCCTGCCCAAAATTTAAAGTAATATACATCTTCGTATAAAACTTCAAAATTAAATGTGGCAGTTGCTTCTTCTACGGCTTGCGTGCAAACCATGTCTTCAAAAACCGAACCAATAATAACAACTTCTCGTTCTGTAAGGTCAGGTTTTTTAAAATCAAAACCTTCAAAAAAAGTGCAACCGTTAGGGCGCAAATAAGTAACTTGAATTTGATAAAAGTTACCACGCTCAAAGCTGTCCGGAAAAACAGCATCTACAGTTTGCAGTGCCACAAAACGCACATTGGCACCGTCGTCATCAAAGTCGCACGATGCCATGAGCATAAGTAATAAGAAACCTAAAAAACCAATATACTTTTTCATGCTGTTTGTTTTAGGGGTAAACAAGTTGCATGCTTACATTTAACCATTTTCAAAACTAATGTTAACTGCTTTGATTTTAGTTAGTTGTAGGCAAAAGCCTATTTTTTCATGATTGTAAATAAAAGCCATTAGTAAGATGCAACTTTTTTAAAAAGGTTGCGTAGCATGAAAAAAAAATCCCGGAGTAATTTCCGGGATTAGGCAGTTACGGTTTTTATAGCTTCTTTAATTTTAGTTTCTAACTCTTCTAATAACTCCGGATTATCTTTTAGTAGTGCCTTAACGGCATCTCTACCTTGCCCCAGCTTAGTGTCGCCATAACTAAACCAAGAACCACTCTTTTTAATAATTTCGTAATCAACACCAAGGTCAATTATTTCGCCTACTTTAGAGATTCCTTCGTTATACATAATATCAAATTCTGCCGATTTAAACGGAGGTGCTACTTTGTTTTTTACCACTTTAACACGGGTTTTGTTTCCGGCTGCATCACCTTGTGTATTTTTAATTTGGGTAGAGCGCCTAATATCTAACCTAACCGAAGCATAGAATTTAAGGGCGTTACCACCTGTAGTTGTCTCTGGGTTGCCAAACATTACTCCAATTTTTTCACGTAATTGGTTAATAAAAATAGCTGTACACCTTGTTTTGTTAATAGTAGCGGTAAGCTTTCTTAATGCCTGAGACATTAAACGAGCATGTAACCCCATTTTAGAATCTCCCATCTCTCCTTCTATCTCGCTCTTAGGAGTTAAAGCAGCAACAGAGTCAATCACAATAATATCTATAGCACCAGATCTAATTAAATTATCGGCAATTTCTAATGCTTGCTCTCCGTGGTCTGGTTGAGATATAATTAAGTTATCTATATCTACCCCAAGTTTTTCTGCATAGAACCTATCAAAAGCATGTTCGGCATCAATAAAAGCTGCAATTCCTCCTGCTTTTTGAGCTTCAGCAATTGCATGTAAAGTAAGGGTTGTTTTACCGGAAGATTCCGGACCAAAAATTTCTATAATTCTGCCTCTTGGGTATCCTCCAACACCCAAGGCAACATCTAACCCTAAAGAACCGGTAGGAATAACTTCAACTTCATCAACAGCGCTATCACCAAGCTTCATAACGGCTCCTTTGCCGTAGGTTTTATCTAGTTTGTCTAACGTAAGTTTTAAGGCTTTTAATTTTGCTTCTTTTTCAGAACTCATAAGTATGGTAATAATAGTTTACATATAGGGCTAAAATACTATTTCTTTCATCAGCAAGCAATGCTCACGCAACCTTTTTTGGTTTTTTGCATCTATAGAACAAAGACACACAATAAAAGTGAAATTTTCACCCATTTATATGATTGTAAAAAATCAACTATCTGTTGTTTCTTTGCTTAGCAAGAGACGACTAGATGGTGGCTAACTTCGTTGTAATACGCAATGATGAAAATTAATTTTTTAAAATTAGTATTAACAACGAATTAGCTACGAAAAGCGCTTCAATTTTTTTTGAAGCGCTTTTTGTTTAAAAACCCTATCTTTGCACCCTCAAAAACAGGCTTTTATCATGACACCAACTGGAAGAATAGAATTAATGGCTCCTGCCGGGAATTTCGAGGCGTTACAAGCAGCAATTGATAACGGAGCCGACTCGGTGTATTTTGGTGTAGAGCAGTTAAATATGCGTGCTCGAGCCAGCATAAACTTTAGAATAGACGATTTACCCGAAATAGCAAGAAGATGTTCTGAGAAAGGGATTAGAACATACTTAACGCTTAACACTATTATTTACGATCACGATTTGTCTGTTATAAAAACAGTGTTGAATTCTGCTAAAGATGCAGGAATTACAGCTGTTATTGCAATGGACCAAGCAGTAATTGCCTATGCCAGACAAATTGGAATGGAAGTGCATATTTCTACTCAAGTAAACATTACCAATATAGAAACCGTAAGGTTTTATGCAATGTTTGCAGATACAATGGTGTTGAGCCGTGAGTTAAGCTTACGCCAAGTAAAACAAATTTGCGAACAGATTAAAAAAGAAGAAATTAAAGGGCCTTCCGGTAATCTGGTAGAAATAGAAATTTTTGGTCACGGAGCATTATGCATGGCGGTATCAGGTAAGTGCTACTTAAGCTTACACTCGCATAACTCATCTGCAAACAGAGGGGCTTGCAAGCAAAATTGCCGTAAAAAATATACTGTGATAGATCAGGAAAGTGGTTTTGAAATTGAAATCGATAATGAGTACATGATGTCTCCAAAAGATTTATGTACGTTAGATTTTCTTGATCAAGTAATTGATGCAGGGGCTAAAGTGTTAAAAATAGAAGGAAGAGGACGTGCTCCCGAGTATGTGGCTACAGTAATAAAAACATATCGTGAAGCAATAGATGCTTACTACGAAGGCAATTTTACGAAGGAGCGTGTTGATGAGTGGATGAACAGACTTAAAACGGTTTACAATAGAGGATTCTGGAGCGGTTATTATTTAGGGCAAAAACTTGGCGAGTGGAGTGATGGTCCGGGTTCTCAAGCAACACAAAAGAAAGTGTACATTGGTAAAGGGATGCACTATTTCCCTAAAGCCGGAATTGCAGAATTTAAAATAGAAGCATTTGATATTAAGATTGGCGATAAAATTTTAATTACAGGCCCAACAACCGGAGTTAAAGAGCTTGAGCTTACAGAGATGCTTGTAAACGACCAGCAGCTAGAAAAAGCTACCAAAGGAGACTCTGTAACTGTGCCAACCGGATTTAGAGTCAGACCATCAGACAAACTATATAAAATAGTACCGGCCTAATGGTAATTGTTACACTGCAAAGAGACAAATGTATAGGTTGTAATTACTGTGTAGAGCTTGCACCTGCACACTTTAGGATGTCTAAAAAAGACGGTAAAAGTGTTTTGCTGGGGTCAAAAGAAAAAAAAGGGTTTTACACCGTAAAAATAAACGATGAATCTGTATTTAATGAATGTGATCAAGCCCAAAAAGCTTGTCCGGTTAAAATAATTACCACCAAAAAAATATAATAGCGTTATAATTTACAAAAAGCAAGGTAAGGGTCTCTTTAGAGACCTTTACTTTTTACTACTTTTGCAAAACCTAATTTGTGCTAAAAACAAGGTGCAAAGTTTAGGTTTTAGTTATAGATAATTAATAGTATCTTTACTTTTTATAATTAATTACGAACCTTTACCGGCATTACTTAATGCTGGTTCAATATATAATAAATATGGGTTGTACAAGTTGTACTTCCGGAAAGAACGGGTTACCTAAAGGATGTAAAAACAACGGTACTTGTGGTGCCGACAGCTGTAATAAATTAACTGTTTTTAATTGGCTTTCAAACATGTCTTTGCCCAATGGGCAAAAACCATTTGATTGTGTTGAGGTACGGTTTAAAAACAGTAGAAAACATTTTTATCGTGTGCCGGAAAACATATCACTTTCTATAGGTGATATTGTTGCAACAGAGGCTTCACCGGGGCACGATGTAGGTATTGTAACCCTAACCGGAGAGCTGGTTAAAGTGCAAATGCGCAAGAAAAATGTAGATTGGAAAGACGATGCACTTCCTAAAATTTACAGAAAGGCAACACAAAAAGATATTGACGTTTGGAGTGCCTCTAGAGATAGAGAAAAAGCTGTGCAAAAGGAAGCCAGAGAGTTAGCCTTGCGTTTAAATTTAGAAATGAAAATTTCTGATGTAGAGTTTCAAGGAGATGGCTCTAAAGCTACATTTTATTATACAGCAGAAGACAGGGTAGATTTTAGACAGCTTATAAAAGACATGGCTAAAGCCTTTGGTGTTAGAATAGAAATGCGCCAAATAGGGTATCGTCAAGAAGCAGCAAGATTAGGCGGAATAGGGTCTTGCGGAAGAGAGCTCTGCTGCTCTACATGGTTAACAGATTTCAGATCGGTTAACACAGCATCGGCTCGCTACCAACAACTTTCGTTAAACCCACAAAAATTGGCGGGACAATGTGGTAAGTTAAAATGCTGTTTAAATTATGAGCTCGACACGTATTTAGATGCGTTGGCTCACTTCCCAAATCAAGATGTTAAATTATTAACCGAGAAAGGAGAAGCAAGTTGTCAGAAGATAGATATTTTTAAAGGGTTACTTTGGTATGCGTATGATGAAAATAGCGCAAACTGGCATAAGCTTACCGTAGAGCAGGTAAAAGAAATTCAGGAGTTAAACAAAAAAAATAAGAAAATTGCCAGCTTAGAAGAATACGCATCAGATCTTATGGCAGAACAAAGTAAAACCGACTTTGAAAATGTGGTTGGTCAAGATAGTTTAACGCGTTTTGATAAGCCTAAAAACAAACGAAGAACCAAAAACAAACATCGTAGAACAAAACGCAAACCTAAACGTAAATAATGAGAGCAAAAGCATTGTTAAGCCTTTTATTTATAGTTTTGTCAGCTTGTAACACCAATACGGTTTACACAGCTTATAAGCCTATTGCAAAGGCACAATGGCATAAAGATAGCGTGGTGTCTTTTACAATAACACCAAAAGACACCATCCAACACCATAATTTATTCGTACATATTAGAAATAATGAAACCTATGCTTACAGCAATTTATTTTTAATTGTGAGCATGAATTTTCCAGACGGAAATACCGTTGTAGATACCTTAGAGTACGCCATGGCTAAACCCAATGGAGAATGGTTGGGCACCGGAGTTACTTCGGTTAAAGAAAATAAACTTTGGTACAAAGAAAATATTATCTTCCCTACTCAAGGAGAATACAAAGTATCTATTAGACATGCTATGCGAAAAAAGGGTGCGGTTAAAGGTATAGAAGCGTTACAAGGTATTACTGATGTAGGTTTTGAAATAGAAAAATCAGAAGAATAGATTAAAACTATGTCCCGAAAAAAAAAACAAAAAACAACAACATCGTTCACCCAATATCTTAAATGGATTTGGGGAGCTTTTTTTGGCGGAATTCTATTAGTAGCATTTATCTTTTTACTCGCCTCTTGGGGAGTTTTTGGTGAGATGCCAACGTTTGAACGCTTAGAGAATCCACAAACTAACTTAGCTACAGAAATAATCTCTTCGGATGGTGTTACTTTAGGAAAATATTATTTAGATGATAACCGTACTCCTGTAGCCTACAAAGACCTTCCCGAGCATTTAGTACAAGCCTTAGTTGCTACAGAAGATGAGCGTTATTTTGAGCATTCCGGTATAGACGCCAGAGGAACCCTTAGAGCGATAGTTTTTTTAGGAAAAAAAGGAGGGGCAAGTACCATTACACAGCAATTAGCAAAACAACTTTTTCACGGTACAAGCACCAGAGGTTGGCGCAGATACACCCAAAAAATTAAGGAATGGATTATTGCCACACGCATAGAAAGAAGCTATACCAAGCAAGAAATTATAGCGATGTATTTAAACATTTACGACTTTAATTATTTTGCAGATGGTATACGCTCGGCATCAAGAATATATTTTGGTAAAGAGCCCAAAGATTTAAAAATAGAAGAAGCAGCCGTTTTAGTTGGCATGCTTAAAAACTCATCGTTGTACGACCCTATTAAAAGGCCTGAATTAGTTACCCAACGAAGAAATGTGGTGTTTAGGCAAATGGAGCGTAACGATTTTATAACCGAGAAAGAGAAAGATTCTTTACAAGCCCTTCCGTTAGAAATTAACTTCAATCTGGAGTCTCACAAAGAAGGCTTAGCTACTTATTTTAGAATGTATTTGCAAGGTTTTTTAAACGATTGGATCGCTAAAAATCCTAAGCCGGATGGTAGTAAATACAATTTATATTTAGATGGTTTAAAAGTTTATACAACCATAGATTCTCGTATGCAAAAATATGCCGAAGAGTCTGTTGCAGAACACATGAAAAGGCTTCAAGCAGAATTTTTTGTACAAAACACACCACAACGCAATCCAACAGCACCATTTGTTGGATTAGAGCAACATGAAATAGATAGGATTTACAGAAGAGCGATGCGACAATCTGAACGCTGGCGAAAAATGAAAGCCATGGGCAAATCAGAAAAAGAAATAGAAGCATCTTTTAAGAAAAAAACCGAAATGAAAATTTTCACCTGGGACGGTGAAAAAGATACTATAATGACTCCGCTAGATTCTATTAGACATTATAAGTTTTACTTGCGTGCCGCACTAATGTCTATGGAGCCACAAACCGGACATGTAAAAGCGTGGGTTGGAGGTATTAACTATAAACATTTTCAGTACGATCAGGTTATTCAGGGAGCACGCCAAGCTGGCTCTACCTTTAAACCTTTTGTTTATGCAGCAGCAGTTGATCAGTTACAGCTTTCACCATGCGATAGTTTGCCGGATGTATTACACTGTATAGAAGCAAACAAATATGGTAATCCGGAGCCATGGTGCCCTAAAAACTCTAATGGTAAATATTCCGGAAAAAAAATGACATTAAAGTATGCGCTTGCAAACTCTGTAAACACAATTACAGCGCGTTTAATGGATAGGATTGGTCCGGAGCCGGTAATCAAAATTGCAAAAAACATGGGGATAAAAGGCGAAATTCCACCAGTCCCTTCTATAGCTTTAGGAACACCAGATTTAACCGTGTACGAAATGGTTGGAGCTTACGGTACATTTGCCAATCAAGGGGTATACGTAAAACCGGTTATGGTAACCCGTATAGAAGACAGAAACGGTACGGTTCTTTACGAGTATGTACCGGAAACAAAAGATGTTTTAAGTAAAGAAGTTGCGTATGTAATGGTAGATTTACTTAAAGGAGTTACAGAAAGTGGTTCTGGTGAAAGACTAAAACACGAGTTTGCAGCAAACAGAACAGAGTATAAAGAAATTATTACTGGGTATCCTTATAAACTAACCAATCCAATAGCTGGAAAAACCGGAACTACACAAAACCAAAGTGACGGTTGGTTTATGGGAATGGTGCCTAATTTAGTTACAGGTGTTTGGGTTGGTGGCGAAGAAAGAGCAACACATTTTAAAAGTATAATATATGGCCAGGGAGCAGCAATGGCGTTACCAATTTGGGGTTTGTACATGAAAAAATGTTATGCAGACCAAGAGTTAAACGTGTCTAAAGAAGATTTTGAAGCTCCGGAAGAGCTAACTATAAATTTAGATTGTAGTGCAATACCCGAAACAAACAAAGAAGAAAACAAAGAAGATACGTTAGAAGAGATAGACTTTTAAAAACTTATAAAAATGATACGTAAAACGGTAGCTAATGCTCAAGAAGCACTACAAGGCGTTAAAAGTGGTATGACATTCATGTTAGGCGGATTTGGTTTATGTGGTATTCCCGAAAATGCTATTGCCGAGTTAGTGCGTCTTGGTGTTAATAATCTTACCTGTATTTCTAATAATGCCGGTGTAGACGATTTTGGTTTGGGTTTATTACTTCAAAAACATCAAATCAAAAAAATGATTTCGTCTTATGTTGGCGAAAATGATGAGTTTGAGCGACAAATGTTAAGCGGAGAACTTGAAGTAGAACTAATACCGCAAGGAACGCTAGCAGAACGTTGTAGAGCGGCACAACATGGTATTCCGGCTTTTTACACTCCCGCCGGATATGGTACGGAAGTAGCAGAAGGTAAAGAAACAAGAGAGTTTAATGGTAAAATGTATGTTTTAGAGCATGCCTTTAAAGCCGACTTTGCTTTCGTAAAAGCTTGGAAAGGAGATGAGGCCGGTAATTTAATTTTTAAAGGTACCGCCAGAAATTTTAATCCCTGTATGGCAGGAGCAGCTAAAATTACTGTAGCAGAAGTAGAAGAGCTGGTTCCGGCAGGAAGTTTAGATCCTAATCAGATTCATATTCCCGGAATCTTTGTACAACGAATTTTTAAAGGAGAAAACTACGAGAAACGAATAGAACAGCGTACTGTTCGAAAAAGAAATTAAGGTATGAGTTTAACGAAAGAACAAATAGCACAACGTATAGCTAAAGAGGTAAAAGACGGTTATTATGTAAACCTAGGGATAGGTATTCCAACCTTAGTAGCTAATTATGTGCGCAACGATATATCGGTAGAGTTTCAAAGTGAGAATGGGGTTTTAGGCATGGGCCCGTTTCCTTATGAAGGAGAAGAAGACCCAGACATTATTAATGCCGGAAAACAAACCATTACAACTTTACCCGGAGCTTCTTTTTTTGATTCTGCCATGAGCTTTGGTATGATTAGAGGGCAACATGTAGATTTAACTATTTTGGGCGCAATGGAAGTTGCAGAAAATGGCGATATAGCCAACTGGAAAATCCCGGGAAAAATGGTTAAAGGTATGGGAGGCGCTATGGATTTAGTGGCTTCTGCAGATAATATTATTGTTGCAATGATGCATACTAATAAAGCCGGAAAATCTAAATTGCTTAAGCGCTGTACACTTCCTTTAACCGGAGTAAATTGTGTAAAAAAAATAGTTACCAATTTAGCAGTGTTAGAAATTACTTCTAAAGGGTTTAAACTTTTAGAGCGTGCGCCTGGTATTAGTATTCAAGAAATTAAAGAAGCAACAGAAGGTACCTTAATTGTAGAAGGAGATATTCCTGAGATGAACATATAAAATGCATTTCATCGAAAAAATAAAACTTTTTATCGACTGATTTAACAATTTTTTTAATTTTGATACAAGGTAAGGCCCCAAACTTACTTTGTAGCATTTAAAGCTAAGATTTAAAATCTATCTATCTTAAATATATTTTTTTTGATGGGTAGATTTTTTTAGCACAGAAGGTTAACCACAAAAAAATGTTGTTTTACAACAAATTGTGGTGAGATTGCACGTAAAAGTGTATTATTACAAACCAAATTAACCAAAACTTACTTATGCCATGAGTACAATTAGCATGATGGCCTATGCTAACACACAACCAAAACAACCATTTACTAAAAAGGTTGCAGCAAGTATAAAAGCTTCGATGGCTTTTGCTAAAACACTTTTAGTACTTGCAAAAAAAGTGTGCATGCTTTAGGCAGTAATCAACCTACAAACAAAGAGTGAGCTTGTATTACGTTTGTGTAGCACAAGCTCATTTTTTATGATATTTGTTGTAAAATGCGGGCAGCTTTTTGTAGTGTTTCGTTTTTTTTGGCAAAACAAAAGCGCAAAACTTTATAATCTTGCTGGTTTAGGTTAAATACAGACATAGGTATGGAGGCAATACCAAATTCTTTGGTTAAGCGTTTTGCAAAATCAACATCATTTTCTGCAGTAATATTACTATAATCTAATACCTGAAAATAGGTTCCTTTAGCCGGTGTAAACTTAAAATTAGAATCTTTAATTAACGATAAGAATAGGTCTCTTTTTTCTTTAAAAAAGTCTGCCAGCAGTAAATAGTGCTTCTCATTTTCTAAATATTCGGCTAACGCTATTTGGGTAGGATGATTAACAGAAAACACATTAAACTGGTGTACTTTTCTAAATTCATCCATTAATTCTCTAGGAGCACAACAATAACCAACCTTCCATCCGGTATTATGAAACGTTTTGCCAAACGAGGCAACTATAAAACTATGTTTTTTTAACGTTGTATACCTCGATGCAGAACAATGTTGTAAATCATCAAAAATTATATGTTCGTAAACTTCATCACTTAAAACAATAATATTTGTGTTTTTTACCAGCTTTTCTAATTGTTGCATATCAGCATCAGAAAGCACTGTTCCGGTTGGGTTATGAGGTGTATTTATAATAATCATTTTAGTGTTTTTGTTAATGAGCTTTTTTACCTCATCCCAGTCAATTTTATATTCAGGAGCTCTAAGTTGAACGAGTATTGGCTTACCGCCATTAAGAGAAATAGCAGGTTCATAGCAATCATACGCTGGCTTAAACACAATTACTTCATCATTTTGCTTTATAAAAGCGGTTATAATTGTAAAAATAGCTTGAGTAGCACCTGCCGTTACGGTAATTTCAGATTCAGGGTGATAAAAGGTATTATGTAGTTTACTTATTTTATTACTTATTGCTTGTAACAACTTAATGTTTCCGGGCATTGGCGCATATTGGTTGTAACCACTTTTCATAGCCTTGCAAACAAGTTCAGACAATCTACTGTCGCTTTCAAAATCAGGGAAGCCTTGCGATAAGTTTATGGCATTATGTTTATTAGCCAACGCACTCATTACAGAGAATATAGTGGTTTTAACATTGGGTAGTTTAGATATGTGCTGCATAGAAACTAATTTTGGGTAAAATACTAAATAAATAACAGCTTTTATATCTTTGAGCGATTGCTAAAAAACACATAATTATGAGAATAGTACGATTACTTTTATTGTTGGTTACCATACAAGTTACTGCACAACAAGGAGGAATGTGGATTCCTTCATTACTTGCCGGAATGAACGAGCAAGAAATGCAAGCTCTGGGCAGTAAATTAACAGCAAAAGATATTTACGATGTTAACCAATCTAGTTTAAAAGATGCTATTGCGCATTTTAACGGAGGATGTACAAGCGAGGTTATTTCTCCTAAAGGTTTATTATTAACAAATCATCATTGCGGATATAGCCAAATACAATCACATTCATCATTAGAAAATGATTATTTAAAAAATGGATTCTGGGCAAAATCATTAGAAGAAGAACTTCCTAACCCGGGCTTATATGTAGAGTTTATAGTACGAATAGAAGATGTAACCGAGCGTGTATTAGAAGGAGTTACAGACCAGATGAGTGAAAAAGAAAAGCAGGCTCTTATTACTGCCAACAGTAATGCTATAGAAAAAAGCACACCTAAAGAAGCATGGCAAGGAACAAAAATAAAGGCATTTTTTAACGGCAATCAGTATTTTTTGTTTGTAACAGAACGTTTTGAAGATGTAAGATTAGTAGGAGCTCCACCCAGCAGTATAGGTAAGTTTGGAAGTGATACAGATAATTGGGAGTGGCCCAGACATACCGGAGATTTCTCTTTATTTAGAATTTATGCCGATAAAAATAATCGTCCTGCAAAATATAGTAAAGATAATGTGCCGTATAAGCCCAAACACTTTTTACCAATTTCTTTAGATGGGGTTGAGGAAGGAGATTTTACAATGGTTTTTGGATTTCCGGGTAGAACAAATGAATACTTGCCGGCCGTTGCAGTAGAACAAATTGTAGAAAAAATAAATCCGAGTAACATAGCTATCAGAGAAGCAGCACTCAATGTAATTGATGCTGAAATGAAGGCAAGTGATGCAGTTAGAATTCAGTATGCATCTAAACAAGCCAGAATTGCTAATGCATGGAAAAAATGGATTGGTGAGAACCAAGGAATTAAAAAGAGCAATGCAATTGCAAAAAAGAAATCATTCGAAAAAGAATTTACTACAACACTTAACCAAAAAGGATTAGAACAAAAGTACGGTCATATTCTACCAAACTTCGAAGAATTATACAAAATAATAGAGCCAATAGCGGTAAAACGATCTAATTTTAGAGAAGTTTTCACCAGAAATATAGAACTACTTCAAATAATAACTCTTTTATACCAATTAGAACAAGCATCAGGGAAAGGAGAACAAGCATTTACAAAAGTTAAAAAATCTGTTTTATCAAGGCTTAATAGAATTTATAAAGATTTTAACCCAACAGTAGATGAGCAGGTATACCAAGCTGTAATGCCATTGTACACAGAAAAAGTTAAAAGCAATTTATATAATGAAACACTTTTAACAAATAAACAGAAAACGCTTAGCCTTTTAGAACAAAGTGCAGAACATATTGTTAATACACTAAATGAAGATAAAGCATACCAGTATGCCAAACCTTATTTAGTAGAGTTTTATAATGCTATAGAACCAAAATATCAGGAACTCACATTACAAATTAATGCACTCCAAAAACAATATATGAAGGCTTTGATGGAGGTTTTACCAAACCAAAGGTATTATCCGGATGCAAATAGTACATTACGTGTAACATACGGTCAGGTAAAAGGATATTCTCCCAGAGACGGAGTGTATTATTTACCTAAAACCTATTTAGAAGGAGTAATAGAAAAGTATGTGCCCGGAGATTACGAGTTTGATGTACCACAGAAACTTATTGAGCTTTACAATGAAAAAGATTATGGAGTTTATGCAGATAAAAACGGAAAAATGCCCGTATGCTTTTTAGGTACTAATCATACAACCGGAGGCAACTCTGGGAGCCCTGCTATAGACGCACATGGAAATTTAGTTGGATTAAATTTTGACAGAGTATGGGAAGGAACTATGAGCGATATGAATTATGATCCTGAAATTTGCCGAAACATTATGGTAGATGCCCGCTATATTTTATTTATAATAGATAAATATGCCGGAGCAAAACATTTAATTAACGAAATGAAGTTGGTACATCCTAAAAATAAGTTAGTATCAGAATAAAATAAGTGCTGTAAAGCCATTTTAAATTTTGTACCTTGTTGCAAACAATGATTTAAAAAAAATTACTATGAACTTTAGTTTTAAAATAAGAAATATTATTGCTTTTGCTGTACTTTCTCTATTTTTTGGAGTTCCAATTAAAGCTCAGACAACAGGTATTGAAAGTGGCTTGGGCACGTTAGGAAATATTACTCGCGGGGGGAATCCAATGAGGATAAATTTAGGAGCTAACAATAGTGAATTGGTAGGAAGTGAATATTTGTTTCCAGAGTGGAAAATGGCTAAAGTTTATTTAACTGAAGATACTTTCGTAAAAATAAACACCAAAATAAATACTTTTTCTCAAGAAGTTGAAATATTAGACAAGAATGAAACAAAAGCACTTTTGCCTGACAAAATAGATAAGGTTGAAGTAAATAATAGAATCTTTAGATATAAAACAATTGACAAGAGTAATAGTTTAGTTGAGGTTTTGGTTGATGGAAAAATAGGTTTAGTAAAAAAGTTTTCTGCTAAAATAAAGAAAGCTGTATTTAAGCCAGGAATTCAAACAGAGAAACCTAAAGATAAAATTGTTATTGAAGAAACATTATATGTTAAAACGCCAACATCGAATTTTACCCCACTAAGATTATCAAAAAAGAGCATACAAAAATTAATAAACAAAGATCCTTCAACTCTTAATTTTATTAAAGAAAATAGCCTATCTTATAAAGATGAATCAGATGTTATTAAAATTATAAATTTTTATACTAAAACCAACGCTAATTAACAAAACAAAGCCCCGAGCAACGCTCGGGGCTTTTTGTATAGAAAAACACAAACACATTAAAAACTATCCTTTTAAAGCAGCTTTTAAGTATTCTCTATTCATTCGGGCAATATTCTCTAACGAAATGCCTTTAGGGCATTCTACCTCACAAGCTCCGGTATTGGTGCAATTACCAAACCCTTCTTCATCCATTTGCTTAACCATGTTTAAAACACGCTCTGTAGCTTCTACTTTACCTTGAGGTAGTAAAGCAAACTGAGATACTTTTGCTCCTACAAACAGCATTGCCGAAGAGTTTTTACAACTTGCCACACAAGCACCACAACCAATACAAGTTGCAGCATCAAAAGCAGCATCAGCATCATGCTTATTTACCGGAATTGCGTTAGCATCTATAGTATTTCCCGAGGTGTTTACAGATATAAATCCTCCAGCTTGTTGAATTCTATCAAAAGCACTTCTATCTACAACTAAGTCTTTAATAACAGGGAAAGCTGTTGCTCTAAAAGGCTCTATATAAATAGTGTCTCCATCTTTAAATTTACGCATATGAAGCTGGCAAGTGGTTACACCTCTATCAGGCCCATGAGCTTCGCCGTTAATGTATAGGGAACACATTCCGCATATACCTTCTCTACAATCATGATCAAAAGCTACGGGCTCTTCGCCTTTGGCAATAAGTTGCTCGTTGAGGACATCTAGCATTTCAAGGAAAGACATATCGGGAGAAACATCGCTAATCTTGTACTCAACCATTTTCCCTTTATCGTTAGCGTTTTTTTGACGCCAAATTTTAAGTGTTAGATTCATAGCTTTCCTTATTATTTGTAACTTCTTTCTTTAACTTCTATGTATTCGTAGTTAAGTTCTTCTTTGTGAAGAACCGCCTCTCTTGGATCTCCTTTATATTCCCAAGCTGCTACATACTGAAACTCCGGACGGCGTAATGCTTCGCCCTCTTCAGTTTGGTATTCTTCTCTAAAGTGACCTCCACAAGATTCTTCTCTGTGCAGAGCGTCTTTAGCAAATAGTTCTCCTAACTCTAAGAAATCGGCTACTCTTCCTGCTTTTGCCAATTCTTCGTTAAATTCGTTAGCACCTCCCGGAACTTTTACATCTCTCCAGAATTCTTCTCTAATGGCTCTAATCTCGTCCATAGCCTCTTCAAGACCTTGTTTGTTTCTGGCCATTCCAACTTTGTTCCACATTACTTTTCCGAGTTTCTTGTGGAAATAATCTACAGAATGCTTACCGTTATTATTAACAAAGAAATTTATTTGCTCTTTCACGGCTTTTTCTGCTTCTTCAAATTCAGGAGAATCTGTAGAAATTGGTCCGGTTCTAATATCGTTAGCTAAGTAATCTCCAATAGTATAAGGTAACACAAAGTAACCATCTGCAAGACCTTGCATTAAAGCCGATGCTCCTAGACGGTTTGCACCGTGATCTGAGAAATTAGCTTCACCAATTGCATAAAGCCCCGGTACAGTTGTCATTAAGTTGTAATCTACCCATAAACCACCCATAGTGTAATGAACAGCAGGGTAAATCATCATAGGAGTCTCGTAAGGGTTCTGATCTACAATTTTTTCGTACATCTGGAAGAGGTTACCATACTTGCTTTTAATTACCTCTTGCCCTAATTTTTTAACAAGTGCTTTATCGTTTACATCTAATCCTTTAACTCTTGCTTGTTCTTTACCGTAGCGCTCTATAGCTGATGCAAAATCTAAGAAAACAGCTTCTCCGGTTGCATTAACACCATAACCGGCATCACAACGCTCTTTAGCAGCTCTAGAGGCAACATCACGTGGCACTAAGTTACCGAAAGCCGGATATCTGCGCTCTAAGTAATAATCTCTGTCTTCTTCAGGAATATCGGTTGGTTTTAATCTACCTTCTCTAACAGCAATTACATCTTCTTTCTTTTTAGGAACCCAAATTCTTCCATCGTTACGTAACGATTCTGACATTAAGGTTAGTTTAGATTGATGATCGCCCGAAACCGGAATACAAGTTGGGTGAATTTGAGTAAAGCAAGGGTTTGCAAAATAAGCACCTTTTTTATGTGCTTTCCAGGCAGCTGTAACATTGCTACCCATAGCGTTTGTAGATAAGAAGAAAATATTACCGTAACCACCGGTACCCAATACTACAGCATGTGCAGCATGGCGCTCAATTTCTCCGGTAACTAAGTTTCTGGCAATAATTCCTCGAGCTTTACCGTCTACAATTACCACATCTAACATTTCGTGGCGGTTATACATTTTTATTTTACCACGACCAATTTGGCGGTTCATAGCAGAATAAGCTCCGAGCAATAATTGCTGGCCGGTTTGTCCTTTAGCATAAAAAGTACGTGAAACTAAAACCCCTCCAAAAGAACGGTTATCTAACAATCCGCCATATTCACGTGCAAAAGGTACTCCTTGTGCAACACATTGGTCTATAATATTAGCAGAAACTTCTGCTAAGCGGTAAACATTTGCTTCTCTTGAGCGGTAGTCACCACCTTTAATGGTATCGTAAAATAATCGGTATGTAGAGTCTCCGTCTCCTTGATAATTTTTAGCTGCATTTATACCTCCTTGAGCAGCAATAGAGTGTGCTCTTCTGGGTGAATCTTGAAAGCAAAAAGCTTTAACATTATAACCAAGCTCTGCTAAAGTAGCTGCAGCAGAAGCTCCGGCAAGACCTGTACCAACAACAATAACGTCTATTAAACGTTTGTTGGCAGGGCTTACCAAATTAATATTGTTTTTATGATTAGTCCACTTTTCAGCAAGTGGTCCTTTTGGTATTTTAGAATCTAATGTAGCCATGCTCGTTGAAGATTAAGAAATGTGATTAAAATGATGGTACAATGCTATAATTACAAATCCTAACGGAATAAGTATAGCATAGGCTTTGCCAAAACCTTTTAATCCTTTGGTGTATTTATTGTTAGCACCAACAGATTGAAAAGCCGAATTAAATCCGTGTAGCAAATGAAGCGCTAAAAACACAAAAGCAAGTACGTAGAGCCCCACTCTAACCGGACTTACAAATTTGTGTTGCAATTCTTCAAAATAACGATAACCGCTACCGTCATGATTTAAGCCAGACCAATCACCTTCAATAAATTTTGTATGAATTTCAGGAAACCAGAAATCGTAAAAGTGCAACGCCATAAATCCTAAAATCGCCAAACCACTCCAAATCATGTTTCGGCTCATCCAGGTTGAATTAGCTGCACCATTGTTTTTAACGTATTTTACATTACGGGCCTTACGGTTTTTAATCTCTAAAATAAAGCCCATTACAAAGTGAAAAACAACCCCGAAAATCAAAATAGGTTGAAGCACAAATTGTACTAGCCAGTTAGTTCCCATAAAATGAGAAAGCTCATTAAAAGTCTGGGCACTAAACACCGAGGTAACGTTAATGGCAAAATGTTGTAACAAGAAAATCATTAAAAAGAATGCCGAAAGTGCCATGGCAAACTTTCTACCAATCGAAGAATTTAGAATTCTGCTCATTATGTTGTAGTTAGTTAAACAGTGCAAAAGTAAGGTACAACTGCATTTTGCACAAACTTTGCAATTTTTTTAAGCATATTTAGAATGGATTTAAAGAAAAAAGCGCAAAGAGTTGATTCTTTGCGCTTTAAGTTTTTTTCATTCAAGGCCTTTATTCTATAGTTTTGTAGTAGAATTTAACAGTCGAGGTAGCTACTCCTGAAGCATCTAAAGCAATAATATTTGCAACTGTTGGAAAATTATCACTGTCATATTCATATTCTACTTGAACCTCATAAACAGTTTGATTTGTTTCGGGGTCTTTTACAATTAAAGACTTAAGATTGTTAACAGGTAAAAGCATTTTAGCTTTTACTAAATCTTCATTTTGTGGATTTATATTAAAGTTTATCTGTATTTTATCTAACACATCTATTAACCCTGTTGACTGCAGTGTATAAAAAAAGGCATTAGGTTTGTTATCATAACTTAACTCAGCATAATATACAACTGTTGTTTCTTCGTATGGATATTCATCGCTATATTTTTCATCGTAGAACATTATTTCGGTGGGGTTGCCATTGTTGTCATAATCAAGAACCGCACCAACATTAGAAGCATCAAAAGGAGCTTTGTATAAATCTGCCATTATTCTGGTGCTGTGTTCTGATGAAATAGATGTTAAATCTTCAGATTGATCGTAATTAAAAAAAGCAACATCTCCATCAAAATCGCTAGCACTAGTAATTTTTCCCTCTGAATCATAATTTACACTAGCTGTGTATATACCACCGTCTTCATAATCAGAAGCCTCTACTTTTGAAAGCACTTTTTTTGCAGTGACCTCATTTATGTTCTCAAAATTGTCTTCGGTATTATCGCTACAACCAACAATCAGTAAAGACAAAACAAAAAAGCAATTAAGTAAGGTTTTTCTTTTAAGTTTCATAGGGTATTATTTTATAAGTTAAAAAACAAAAATAAAGAAAAAACTTATAATATTGTAAAGCAAAAAGCTAGCTTACTTAATCTCAAAGCCACTCTGCGCTTTACTACCATTACCACTAACAGTAATAGTGTATTTACCCTTTGGCAAGTAATAGTTACCGTTTTTGGCTTTTTTAAGCTTGTTTTTTGGTTGTTTTTTATTGTAAGCACTTACTCCAGAATCTATAGCAGTTAAATGATATGTTTTAAAATTAAACCCTTTATCTGCAGTAACTGTAAAAGAAGCAACAGTTATGTTGTTGCTTTCATCGGTTATCGTAACAGTATATTCACCTGCCTGGTTGGTATAATAAGCAATATTTAATTCGGGCTCAAAAGGTTCTCCCCATTGGCTCCAAGAGCTACCCCATCGGGTTGAGTGTCTTACGTTTTCTAAGTTAAAAACATGTAACGGTTTGTTTTTAATATCATGGTATTGTTGTAATGTACTAATGTTAGTTTTGTAAATGCTTCTGCCGTGCGTGCCTACAACTAAATCTTTGGCATCGGGTTGTATTACCAAATCGTGTACGGCTACTCGAGGCAGGTTTTTGCTGAAAGCTTCCCATGATGCACCATTGTTGAACGATACATACAGACCGTTATCTGTACCCAGATATAAAATATTTTCGTTCTGTGGATCTTCTTTTATAACATTTACCGGAGATAGCGGTAAGTTACTGCTTATGTTTTTCCAGGTGTTACCATAATCTTCACTCATATAAACATACGGAGTAAAATCGTCCCAACGGTAGCCGTTAAGCGTAACGTAAACTCTTTCTTTTTTGTGGGTTGATGCAATTACTCTACTTACCCATAAATCTTTTGGGAAAGCATCAGAAATTTTAGTCCACGTAGCACCACCGTCTTTAGTTACATGAACCAAACCATCGTCACTACCAACATAAATAAATCCAAACTGAAAAGGAGATTCAGAGATTGTTGTGAGTGTTCCGTATGCTACATTTCCTTTTTTTCCACCGGTAGTTAAATCCGGAGAAATGGCTGTCCAAGTATCTCCTTTATCTAATGAACGATGCAATTTATTACTGCCTAAATATAAAATGTCTTGATTGTGTGATGATAACAAAATAGGCGTTTGCCAGTTAAATCGGTACGGACTTTCTCCTAATTCATGTTTTGGCTGAATGTACTTTCGTTCTCCCGTTTCACGATTAATTCTGAAGTAATTTCCAAACTGAAATCCAGTATAAACAATATTGTGGTTTCTGGCATCTATTTGAACTTGCATTCCGTCTCCACCCATTATCATTTCCCAAGGATATTTTCCTTGTTGATGCCATGCTCTATCTTCTCTGGCATTATTTGCGCCTACCCAAACACCGTTGTCTTGCAGACCGCCATACACATGATAAGGCTTTTGGTTATCTACGTTTATTGCATAAAATTGTCCAACAGAAGGAGAGTTGTTTTTAATCCATGTTTTACCATCATCATAGGTAATATTAACCCCGCCATCGTTACCATTAATTAAGTGTCCGGATTGTTTTGGGTTTACCCAAAGTGCCTGATGGTCTGCATGCACATTCTCTTTGCCTATTGAGGTAAATGTTTTACCGCCATCTTTAGATGCAATTAAAGGAACTCCCAATACATAAATGGCATCTTTATTCTGCGGATCTACTCTTATCTCTCCAAAATAATATCCATAAGAATAATACAGATCGTCTAAATAGCCTTCGTGAGTTTTACTCCAGGTTTTGCCGCCATCATCACTCCTAAAAACTTGAGCTCCAACAACAGGAGTATCAAAAAGCATTGCGTTGGCATCTTCTAAATATTTAGCTAAATCTGCAGGTTTTACCGCCCCGCTTCTAACCATTTGCTTTACGTTGGCAGCACGGTATTTTTCTTGAAAGCCGTTGTTTTTTAAGTAGTTATTAAGCTTTTTGTCGTCTAATTCTAAAAAAGCATCTACACTCATGCTTTTAAAATCGTCTTTACTAATAAGTTCGTTGCTATCGGATTTTTTAGCAGATTTTTCGCGTAAAAACTGGCTGTCATGAACTGCATAAATAGTATTATTATCAAAAACGGCTAAACCAATTCTGCCCACACCTTCACCGGTAGGGAAACCGCTTTCGGGAGTAGAGAGCAGCTCCCAAGTTTCTCCGGCATCGGTGCTTTTGTAAATTCCAGAATTACTACCGTTGCCGGTAAAATTCCATGCTTTACGTTCGCGCTCCCATGCAGCAGCATACATAACATTAAAATTTCCCGGAACATGTGCTACATCTATAACTCCGGTATCTTTATTAATAAAGAGTGTTTGTTTCCAGGTTTTACCACCATCGGTAGTTTTAAAAATTCCGCGTTCTGCATTAGGTGAGTATAAATGTCCGATAACTCCAATTACAACTTCATCCGGGTTATTAGGGTTTATAAGAATTTCGCCAATATGGTGCGAATCAAACAAGCCCATATTTTGCCAAGTTTTACCACCGTCTGTTGATTTTAAAATACCTATTCCCGAATACGATGATCTGGACGAATTATTTTCTCCGGTACCCACCCAAATGGTATTGTTTTTCCAATCTACCGCTATATCTCCAACATTTTGTGTAGGAGCATTATCTAATATCGGGGTAAAGCTGGTGCCATTATTATTAGTATGCCAAACACCTCCAGAAGCATAACCTACGTAAAACTCGGTTGGATTATCTGGGTTAACAGCAAAATCTACCACACGGCCACTCATTATACTCGGACCAATATTTTTAAACGGAATGTTTTTTACAAGTGAGTTTTGCTCTAATTCAAGCTTGTTAGAAACAGCTTTTATAACTTCTTGAGCCGGTGAGGCAGGTTGTTGTGCATAAAGCCAAAGAGTAGTGCTTAAAAAAGCAACTAAAAGACGCGTTTTCATAATTTAAGAATGTGTTGAGTTAGCTTCTGTGAAGGTATCAATTGTTAAAAAAACGTCAAAAAAATTAATTCAAGTTTAACATATGGGAGCTTTGTATTTTTTGAGTAGCGCTTGTAAAGTTATATTTTTGGGAAAATTTAAATCATAACCATGAAGTACGATCCAATTGATAGCAACTTGTTTATAAAAAACCGTAAAAACTTTATGGCTCAGATGAAGCCAAACAGTCTGGCGGTATTT
Source organism: Lutaonella thermophila (assembly GCF_055387725.1). Taxonomy (NCBI): domain Bacteria; kingdom Pseudomonadati; phylum Bacteroidota; class Flavobacteriia; order Flavobacteriales; family Flavobacteriaceae; genus Lutaonella; species Lutaonella thermophila. Next base: position 548,076 of record NZ_AP043783.1, on the reverse strand, counting down.
AATAGTAACGATATTTACCCAATTAGTGCAGATAGCACAATGCCTTTTCAGCAGCATCGCGATATTTTTTATTTGAGTGGTGTAGACCAAGAAGAGAGTATATTGGTGTTATTTCCGGATTGCCCTAAAGAAAAACACAGAGAGGTATTATTTTTAAGAGAAACTAATGAGCATGTAGCTGTTTGGGAAGGAGAAAAACTTACTAAAGAGAAAGCTTTTGAGATTTCAGGTATAAAAACGGTGTACTGGCTTCAAGATTTAGAGAAAGTACTTTTTGAAATGATGACCCAGTGTGACACGGTTTACATTAACACAAATGAACATTACAGGGCAAACGTACAGACCGAAACCAGAGAAGACCGTTTTACAAAATGGTTAAAAGAAAAATATCCGGCACATGGCGTTGCTAAGAGTAATCCTATTTTACAAAGATTACGCGCCGTAAAAGATCCGATTGAGCTAGCTATAATGCAACATGCTTGCAGCATAACCGAAAAAGGTTTTAGGCGTGTACTTAATTTTGTTAAACCGGGTGTGTGGGAGTACGAAATTGAAGCCGAATACATGCACGAGTTTTTAAGAAACAGATCAAGAGGATTTGCTTACACTCCAATAATTGCATCGGGTAAAAATGCCAATGTCTTGCACTATATTCAAAACAATCAACAGTGTAAAGAAGGCGATCTTTTACTAATGGATGTTGGGGCAGAATATGCTAATTACTCATCAGATATGAGTAGAACCATTCCCGTTTCAGGACGTTTTACCAAACGCCAAAAAGAAGTGTATAATGCTGTTAACAGAGTTAAAAATGAAGCTACCAAAATGTTAGTGCCGGGAACTCTATGGGAAGAGTATCATGTTGAGGTTGGTAAAATAATGACGTCAGAGCTGTTAGGATTAGGTTTGTTAGATAAAGCAGATGTACAAAACGAAAATCCGGATTGGCCTGCCTATAAAAAATACTTTATGCATGGCACTAGCCATCATATTGGGTTAGATACTCACGACTACGGATTACTACACGAACCCATGAAACCTAATATGGTGTTTACGGTAGAGCCCGGTATTTATATTCCGGAAGAAGGATTTGGAATTAGGCTTGAAGATGATGTGGTTATTCAAGAATCAGGAGAACCACTAAATCTCATGAAAAACATTCCGATTGAAGCCGACGAAATCGAAGAATTAATGAACCAGTCTTAACCGACTGGTTTTTTATTTTTTTCTATTAGCATTACCACTATAAAAGCTGTTAATGCAGGAAAAACCCACCCTAAATTAAATTGCGAAAAAGGGATATGATTAATTATGCTATTTAATGAGCCCGCCGGTAATAAAAAGTTTAAAAAGTCTGGGATACTAAATAAAAAAGTTACCAAAATAACAGTTCTAAAAACCAGCTTAGTTTTATATCCGGAAGGTAAAATGTTTAACAAGATTAAAACAATAGTAATTGGGTAAATAAACATTAGTGCAGGCAATGCAATATCTATAATATAATGTACATTAAACTGCCCAACCAAAACACCTAAAACACAAGCTATAATTGCTGTTATGAGATAAGCTTTTTTAGAATTATTAAAAATGCTTTTCATAAAATCTGCAGTACCCGTAATTATACCAACTGCTGTTGTAAAACAAGCCAATGCTATTAAAATACTTAAAAAACTGTTGGCTAAAGCACCAAGTGTAGCAAAGCTAAGTCTTGATAGTAGTTGCGTTCTGGTGGTGTCTTCTAAAAATTCTGCACTAAAAAGCGCTCCGCATAATACTAAGCCAACATACATTAATAATAACCCACAAGCAGCAATAATGCCTGAGTTTCTTATTAATTGTTTTTTTTGAAGGTAGTTATACCTACCATCAATATTTAAAGAAACTATAATAACTGCTCCAACTACAATAGAGCCAATTGCATCAAAAGTTTGGTATCCTTCTAACAAACCTGCAACAACAGCATCGTCAAACAACGATTTTGCCATTGCATCGTGAGGCATATTAATTGCTTTAAAAATTATTGCAATTAAAATAAGAACAATTAAAGGGGTTAAGTATTTGCCAATTAGCGTAAGAACTTTAGAGCGGTTTATAACAAAAACAAAAACTAACGAAAAATATACCAAGCTGGTTACCCAAGAACTAACTTCGGGGAAAAAGGGAGCTATTGCCATTTCGTGTGTAACCGATGCAGTTCGGGGAGCCGGTAAAGCAACAGATATAAGGTAAACTATTACACAGTAAAAAAGACTAAAGAGCGGAGAAACTTTCTTAGCAAAGTCAAACATAGTGCCTTGTAGTTTTGCATGCGCAAAAATTCCAAGCATCGGAATTATTACTGCTGTAATTGCAAAACCTACTACTACCCAACTCCAATCTTCGCCAGCCTGAAAACCAAGATACGGAGGTAAAATAAGGTTTCCGGCGCCAAAAAACATGGCAAAAAGTGCAAATCCGGCTACAAAAGTTTCTTTAGTTTTCTTCATCTAAAAAAATCTGGGCGTAAGTTAACCAAATTTTAAATGTGATAATCGAAAAATAGTTTATAAAAATCGATAAACAGCACAATAAAAGCGCAATAATCTGTAACAAAATAAGTTATGTAATGTACACTAAAGTTATTGTTTATTGATGTTTTAAAGGAGTAAGCTGTAGTTAATCGACTTAACCGGCTGAAAGTTTGATGGTTACACAAAAATCAATACATTAGTAATACCCAATCTTAATTATGAATCTTTTAAACCTAAATTTTTGCTATGAAATCACCCCAAAAAACTTCCGGTTTAAAGATGGGCAAATGGTATTGCATGTTATTTGGCCATCGTTATGTAGTAACTAAACGAGTTACTTCTCACATTAAAGAGTATAAATGTTTACATTGCCACGAGCAAGCTACCACAGATGTTAGTGGTAACCTCTCTAAGCTAACACCTCGTTTAAAAGAAATTAACGAAACGTTGGCAATGATTTACCAAAAAAAAATGGCACACCAACACACGGCAGCTTAGTTGCCTAGTCTTGTAATGCATTCCAACCTCTTGCTTTAAGAGGCACTAAGGTATTGGCTCTTGTTACCAAATTTTCACCTTCTTCAGGAGGTGTCATATGGCCAATAACCGTTAGGTTTGGATTGCCTTTTATCTTGTTGTAATCGTCTTGTGCTATTGTAAATAATAACTCGTAGTCTTCTCCGCCACTTAATGCAATTGTGGTGCTATCTAAGTTAAACTCCTCGCAAGTTCTTATAACTTGTGGGTCTAAAGGTATTTTGTCTTCATACAACCTGCATCCAACATTAGATTGTTTACAGATATGCAATATTTCAGACGATAGCCCGTCGCTAATATCTATCATAGCCGTCGGCTTTACCTTTAAATCTTTTAATAGCTTAACAATGTCTTTTCGGGCTTCCGGTTTAAGCTGTCTTTCAATAATATAATCGTAAGGAGTTAAATCGGGCTGATTGTTAGGATTAACTTTAAAAACTTCTTTTTCGCGCTCAAGCACTTGCAATCCCATGTAAGCCCCGGCAATATCTCCGGTAACCACTAATAAATCATTAGGTTTAGCACCGTTTCTGTAAACAATATTGGTTTTATTAGCTTCTCCTATGGCGGTTATGCTAATAAGTAATCCTTTATTAGATGAGGTAGTATCACCACCCACTAAATCTACATCATAAAGTTTGCAAGCCAGTTGTATACCACTGTAAAGTTCTTCTATAGCTTCTAACGGAAAACGGTTAGAAACAGCAATAGAAACCGTAATTTGGGTTGGATTGCCGTTCATGGCATAAATATCAGACAGGTTAACCATTACAGATTTATAACCCAAATGTTTAAGAGGCATATAGCTTAAATCAAAATGCACGCCCTCTATTAACAAATCTGTAGAAACAAGTGTTTGCTTACTCTTGTGGTCAATTACTGCAGCATCGTCCCCAACACCTTTTATAGTAGATTTTTGTTTGAGTTCAAAATGTTTTGTAAGGTGTTCTATTAATCCAAATTCACCTAACTCAGACAACGAAGTTCGTTTTTGGTTTTTATCTTCTATCATGCTGCAAAAATACACGCTTCTGTTAAATAATAGGTTATTTTAAAAGCCTTTATATTAAATTAAAAAGCTGTTCGTTTATATAATATGTACCTTTATAAGATAAATGTAAAAGATGAAGAAACCTCTTTTTTTAACAATCCTGTTAGTATGCTTACCGGTGCTTATAATTTCGTGTTCAAGTAATGATGATGCCCCAATGCAACAAGGCACAGAAAACCCAGACCCGGACCCAGACCCAGATCCAACAGATGATCAAGCTATAGTTTGCGAAAATGGTTTTGCAGAAAACTATCCTTGCAATGATTATAATTTACAATCTCACATAACATTAAATGAGTTTAATGCAACTGGAGGGAATGATTCTTGGGGTTGGACTGACCCTGCTAATGGGAAAGAATATGCTATTATGGGAGTTAATAACGGAACCGTATTTGTAGATATTTCAGACCCTTTCAATCCGGTTTATTTAGGAAAACTACCTACAGCAACCAGCAATAGTGGTTGGAGAGATATAAAAGTATACAACAACCATGCTTTTATTGTAAGTGAAGCTCCCGGACACGGAATGCAAGTTTTTAATTTGTCGCAACTTAATAATGTTACAAATCCGCCGGTTACTTTTACAGCAGCTACTCACTATACCGGTTTTGGTAATGCACATAATATAGTTATTAACGAAGACACAGGGTACGCTTATGTTGTGGGCACAGACACTAACGATGCCTATAACGGTGGAGTACATTTTATAAATATTCAAGACCCGCTAAACCCAACAGCAGAAGGTGGTTTTGGAGCGTTAGGGTACACACATGATGCTCAAGTTATAACCTATAACGGACCGGACACATCGTATCAGGGAAGAGAAATTTTTGTAGGAGCAAACGAGAGTCAAGTTGTAATTGTAGACGTAACTGACAAAAGTAATCCGCAAACTATAACCACGTTAACATATGGTAACGTAGGGTACACCCACCAAGGCTGGTTTACACCAGACCACAGATACTTTTTATTAGGAGACGAGTTTGATGAAATTAGTGATGGCTTTAGAAGCAGAACACTTGTTTTTGATTTTTCAGATTTAAACAATCCTCAACTACACAACACGTATTTAGGCCCTACCAATGCTATAGATCACAACGGTTACATAAACGGCAATACTTTTTATTTGGCAAACTACACAGCCGGCGTTAGAATGATAGATGTTTCTGACATTAATAATATAACCGAAATAGGCTTTTTTGATACCTACCCGCAAGATGATTTATCTAATTTTAATGGTGTTTGGAGCGTGTATCCTTTTTTTAGTAGCGGAAACATAGTAGTAAGTGATATCAATAGCGGTCTTTTTATCATAAAAAAGAAAGATTAACGCATGCGCAAAAATATCTTAGCAATCATAACTTTTGTTATAACTCTCTTTTCGTGTTCAGATAAAGACGATAATTTACCTTTTATACAACCCTTTGCAGGAGAAATAGATTGGATTTTACTACTTGGAGGTAGTGAAGACGATGTGGCGCAGAAAATAATAGAAACCTCAGATGGTGGCTACGCTATTGTAGGTTACACCAGTAGCACAGATGGAGATATAAAAGATAAAGATGTAGTTGTAAATGATTTTTGGGTAACCAAAATAGATGCTCAAGGCAATATTATTTGGAGCAAAACATACGGAGGTAGTGGTGATGATAAAGGGCAAGCTATTGTAGAAACTTCAGATGGAGGGTTTGCAGTAGTTGGCTATAGCATGAGTAGTGATGGTGATGCCTCTAACAATGAAGGGTTTCATGATAATTGGTTGCTAAAATTAGATGCGGCAGGCAATTTACAATGGGAAAAAAGTTATGGATTTGCAGGTCATGATCATGCGTACGATTTATTACAAACGCAAGATGGCGGATTCTTTTTTGTTGGTTTTTTAGATGTAACAGCATCCGGAGGTTTAGGTTCGGAAGGCAAATCAAGTAACATTACTGCACATGGCGTTGGGGAGTTTTGGGGTACAAAAGTAGATGCCAACGGAAATTTAGAATGGCGACGATACTTTGGAGGCAGCAATAACGATAGAGCTCATGCTGTTGCTGCCGCACCCGACGGAGGATTTGTTATTGCAGGGTTTTCTGAAAGCGAAGATTTTGATATCTCTAACAGTAAAGGAAGCTACGATTTTTGGGTAGTAAAAGTAAATGCAGAGGGGAACAAAGTCTGGGAGCAATCTTTTGGAGGCAGCCAAATAGATATTGCTTATGCCATGACAGCAACACCAGATAATGCCTATGTAATTGTTGGTAATACGTTTAGTTCAGATAAGCAAGTAAAAAGCAATAATGGAGGCTCTGATATTTGGATGATTAAAATAAACGATAAAGGAGAGTTATTGTGGGAGAAAACTATTGGAGGTTCAGATTTTGATGATGCCAGAGGAGTTTCAATTACCAGAAACGGAGGGTTTTTAATTTCAGGGAACTCTAAAAGCACCACAAACAGAGAAGAATTTTTTGGAGAAAATGACGCCTGGCTTATACAAACAGATGCCAATGGTAATTTAGTCTGGGAAAAATCATTTGGAGGGAGTAGTTTAGACTTTGGTTTTCACAGTATTCAAACTCAAACAAACAAAGTACTTTTTGTTGGCACAACAGAAAGCACCGATAATCATTCACAAACCAATAAGGGCAAAAAAGATGCTTTAATTGTTAAATTAAAGTAATACAACACACCTACAATAATCAAAACTTATTAATCTATTGGGTATAATAATACTGCAGAGTGTGGTAATTAGCATTCTATGTAGTATTTTTGCAGTTAATTAGATTTAATTTAATTAAAAAGATGATAAAAGTTTCAGATACAGCTCGCAAAAAAGTAGTAGAGCTCATGACCGAAGAAGGTTTTGATGCTACTAAAGACTTTGTGCGCGTAGGTGTTAAAAGCGGAGGATGCAGTGGGCTTTCGTACGAATTAAAGTTTGACAACACCTATTCTGATGACGATAAGGTTTTTGAAGATAACCAAGTACGAATAGTGGTAGATAAAAAAAGCTTTTTGTATTTAGTTGGTACAACCTTAGAATACTCGGGAGGATTAAATGGTAAAGGGTTTGTTTTTAACAACCCAAATGCGCAACGCACTTGCGGTTGCGGTGAAAGTTTTTCGTTATAATACTTGGCTCAAGCCAATTTAAAACCAAGTTTATGGCCTATACAGAAGAAGAATTAAAGAAAGAGTTAGAAACCAAAGAATACCAGTACGGGTTTTATACAGATATTGAGGCCGATACCTTACCTAAAGGCCTTAACGAAGATATTGTGCGTGCAATTTCGGCAAAGAAAAACGAACCGGAATGGATGACCGAATGGCGCTTAGAAGCGTTTAGAGCGTGGACTAAAATGGAAGAGCCGGAGTGGGCTAACGTTACATACCAAAAGCCTAACTTTCAAGACATATCCTATTACTCGGCACCTAAAAAGAAACCTAAATACAATAGTTTAGATGAGGTTGATCCTGAGTTAATAGAAACGTTTAACAAGCTCGGAATTTCTTTAGAAGAGCAAAAAAAATTAGCCGGGGTTGCTGTAGATGTGGTTATGGACTCAGTTTCTGTAGCAACAACCTTTAAAAAAACCTTAGCAGAAAAAGGAATTATTTTCTGCTCTATGTCCGAAGCCATTCAGGAGCACCCAGAACTTGTAAAAAAATACATTGGTACAGTTGTACCACGAAAAGATAATTTTTATGCAGCATTAAACTCAGCTGTATTTTCAGATGGTTCGTTCTGTTATATTCCAAAGGGTGTAAAATGCCCTATGGAACTTTCAACCTATTTTAGAATTAACCAAGCAGGAACTGGACAGTTTGAGCGTACATTGGTAATTGCAGACGAAGGTAGTTATGTGAGTTACTTAGAAGGGTGTACAGCACCACAAAGAGACGAAAACCAGTTACACGCTGCAGTTGTAGAGCTTATTGCCCTAGAAGGAGCAGAGATAAAATACTCTACTGTTCAGAACTGGTTCCCGGGAGATAAAGAAGGCAAAGGAGGCGTTTTTAACTTTGTAACTAAAAGAGGACTGTGCGAGAAAAATGCAAAAATCTCTTGGACTCAGGTAGAAACAGGTTCTGCTATTACCTGGAAATATCCTTCATGTATATTAAAAGGAGATAACTCTATTGGAGAGTTCTACTCTATTGCAGTAACAAACAACCACCAGCAGGCAGATACCGGAACCAAAATGATTCATTTGGGTAAAAACACCAAATCAACCATTATTTCTAAAGGTATCTCGGCAGGTAAGTCTCAAAACAGTTATCGCGGATTAGTACAAATTAATGCACGTGCAGAAAATGCCAGAAACTTTTCGCAATGCGATTCGCTTTTAATGGGCAACGAATGCGGAGCACATACTTTTCCGTATATAGAAGCAAAAAATAAAACAGCTCAAGTAGAGCACGAAGCAACAACGAGTAAAATTGGTGAAGACCAAATATTTTACTGTAACCAAAGAGGGATAGATACCGAGAAGGCTATTGCATTAATTGTAAATGGATTTAGTAAAGAGGTATTAAACAAACTTCCTATGGAGTTTGCTGTAGAAGCGCAAAAACTATTAGAAATTTCGCTGGAAGGTTCTGTAGGATAAACGAAAACAACATGAAAAAAGTTGTGGTTTTCTTACTGGCTTTCACTTTTTTGGCCTGTAAGGAGCAAAAAAAGCAAGAAAAGAGCATTAATAATAACCAAACAGTTACACTATATGTGCTGGATGGCGGGACGGTTATTGCCAACAAGCTAGAAATTTTTTCTGAAGAAGGGCAACTGTACCAAGGGCAACAAAAAACATTTGCAAATGCTTTTTATGTGGTTAAACATCCCAAAGGAATATTAGTTTGGGACACCGGATTGCCTGAAAACTTAGTAGGTATGCCCGAGCCATTTACAGACAAAGGTGGGTATTTTACAGTTTCAAGAAAAGACTCTTTAGTAAACCAATTACAATCAATAGGATTGCGCTTAGACGATGTAGATTACTTGGCACTTTCGCATACGCATTTTGATCATGTTGGAGCAGCAGCCAACTTTACAAATGCAACATGGCTGGTTCAAAAAAATGAGTACGATTTTATAACATCAGATGACGCAAAAACACAAGCTCCGGATAGCTACAATGCAGTTAAAAATCTTAAAAAGGTAATAAAACTAGATGGTGATTACGATGTGTTTGGTGATGGCAAAGTGGTTATAAAATACATGCCGGGGCATACCATTGGGCATCAAGTGTTATTTATAGACATAGGTAAAGAACGCCCAATTTTGTTAACGGGAGATTTATATCATTTTAAAGAAAACAGAGATAATAAAGTAGCGCCAAGCTTTAATTATAATATTGAGCAAACCAAAGAAAGTATGGAGCTTTTTGAGGAGTTTGCCCAAAAAACGAATGCACATGTAATTATACAGCATTCACCGGAAGATTTTAAAAAATTACAAGAATTAATAAAACAGTAAATACACAACACATACAAGATGTTAAAAATTAACAATTTACACGCAGCAGTAGAAGAAAGAGAGATACTAAAAGGGATTAACCTTGAGGTTAAACCGGGCGAGGTACATGCTATTATGGGGCCAAACGGGTCTGGAAAAAGTACACTCTCTAGTGTGATTGCCGGGAACGAAGAGTATGAAGTAGTTAAAGGCGAAATTATTTTTAACGAAGAAGATATTACAGAGCTAGCTCCAGAAGAAAGAGCGCATAAAGGTATTTTCTTGTCATTTCAATATCCGGTAGAAATTCCGGGGGTTACCGTTACTAATTTTATTAAAACAGCGATAAACGAAACTCGTAAAGCGCAAGGTTTAGAAGAGATGCCTGCAAACGAAATGCTTAAGAAAATACGTGAAAAAGCCGACATGCTTGAAATAGACCGTAAATTCTTATCGCGTTCACTTAACGAAGGATTCTCAGGGGGAGAGAAAAAGCGTAACGAGATTTTTCAGATGGCTATGTTAGAACCTAAATTAGCCATTTTAGATGAAACAGACTCAGGATTAGACATAGACGCTTTAAAAGTTGTTGCAAACGGAGTTAATAAATTACGAAGCAAAGACAATGCGGTGGTTGTAATTACACACTACCAACGCTTGTTAGATTATATTGTTCCGGATTTTGTACACGTTTTACACAACGGTAGAATTGTAAAATCCGGCAGTAAAGAATTGGCCATGGAGCTCGAAGAAAAAGGGTACGATTGGATTAAAGAAGAGGTTAATAGTTAATATTTAGCCAATTACGAAACGTTACGAAATGGATTTAAAAGATAAATTAATATCATCTTTTATGGCTTTTGAAGATCAGGTAGATGTAGATTCTCCTGTACATGATATTAGAACCGAAGCCATAAAGTTTTTTGAAAGCAAAGGCTTTCCTACTAAAAAAGAAGAAGCCTGGAAATACACATCGCTTAACAGCATCTTAAAAAATAATTATAGTGTTTTTCCAAAGCAAGAAACAGCCTTAGAGTTTAAAGAGGTAAAAAAATACTTTATTCACGATATAGATTCGTATAAAATTGTATTTATAGACGGTGTATATAGTTCTTACCTCTCTGAAACTACACACGAAGGTATAGATGTGTGCTTAATGAGTGCGGCACTCACCAAACCAAAATATAAAGTAATAATAGATGCTTACTTTAACAAAGCAGCCAAAAAAGACGATAGTTTAACGTCGTTAAACACTGCATTTAGCAGAGAAGGAGCATACATTTATATACCTAAAGGGAAAGTAGTTAGCAAGCCAATACAAATTATACACTTTGCTACCGGAACAGAATCGGCTTTAATGTTACAGCCCAGAAATTTAATAGTAGTTGGTGAGAATGCGCATGTACAAATAATAGAGCGCCATCAAAGCTTAACTAATAATCCGGTGTTAACCAACTCTGTAACAGAGATTTTTGCTAACAAAAAGGCTATTGTTGATTATTACAAAATTCAAAACGATACGCTTTCGGCTTCGTTAATAGACAATACCTACATATCGCAACAACGCGATAGCCATGCAAGCGTTCACACGTTTTCTTTTGGCGGAAACTTAGTGCGTAATAATTTAAATTTTTATCAGAACGATCAACATGTTGAGTCTACTTTAAAAGGCATCACAATTATTGGCGATAAACAACATATAGATCACTATACCTTAGTGCATCATAAAGAACCTAATTGTGAAAGCCACCAAGACTATAAAGGTATTTATGCCGATAAAAGCACCGGAGTGTTTAATGGTAAAATTATAGTTGAAAAAGAAGCGCAAAAAACAAATGCTTTCCAGCAAAACAATAATATTTTAATTGGCGATAAATCTACCATTAATACTAAACCGCAATTAGAAATTTTTGCAGACGATGTAAAATGCTCGCACGGGTGTACCGTAGGGCAATTAGATAGCGAGGCACTGTTTTATTTACGTGCTCGTGGAATACCCGAAAAAGAGGCTAAAGCATTACTTATGTATGCGTTTGCAAACAATGTTTTAGAAAGCGTTAAAATACCCGAAATTAAAGCGCGAATTAATAAACTAATTGCCATGAAACTGGGCGTTAGTTTAGGCTTTGCCGATTTATAAAAAGAACAAAAAGCAGCTTTTTAAGCTGCTTTTTTTTGTTTGGTTTTTTGTAGTATTAATACAACTAATCATAGTATGTATAAACAACATTTCATTTATCATCTTTTTTACATAAAATAAATGTATTCAGTTCCATTCTACGTTTAGTTTTTTCAATTCAGCATCTAATTTAGCGAGTGAATTTGATTCAATAATTTGTGTGTTGATTGTTAAATCCTTTTTATCTGTTTTTAAGATATAATCTCCGGCAAACTTTTTAATTTTTTTGATTTCATTCAGAGATATAATAATTTATAAAATTAATTCTTGTTAGTGAATACCCTCTTTTAAATCTTTGAAATATAAATTAACTACAATAGAATCTCCCTTTTTAATTTGGATGGTTTTTTTTATACTTTTTTTCATAGGATAAATACCTTCAATGGAATAAGTTCCAGGATAAACAAGGAAACTTAGGGAGTTTAAAAAAATACCGTTTGTAATTACTGTTGCGGGAATATTTTTTTTAGTTTCAAAATCAAAGCAGTTTACTAAAAGATGTTGTCCACCTCGTTTAGTTTTTAGTTTAATTATATCTATGCTACCACTATTTTTTTCAACTAAATTTTGAGTAGGCAGACAACTTGTAAAAAAAAATAAAAATAATATAATAAAACTAATTACACTTGATACCCTTAGCATTATTACGCCCAAATCTTTCGTTTCGTATTGCATTTTGTATTTCGGTTTTATTTGGTAAATTATTGTAATTAGGAGAAGATTCTAACCCTCCCCAAGATAATATTTTATAATATTCGTTAGAATGTGAATGATTATCCCATGTGGCAAGCGATTATGAAAAAAATTCTACATTGAGACATAAATTCATGTTGAGTAAGATTATTAGCTACAATATCAGAATAGCTTTGTTTATTTTTATAATAATTATATAACTTTTTATTAATTGCTTTTTCATCTCCGGTAAAATAAGAGAAGTATTGGTTTATTATTTTTATAATCTTCTGCAGAAGTGTTTTTTTGTACTGCATAAGAAGTAATTAGCAATACAATGCTAAGTAAATAAGTTTTTCTTATACAGTTTACTTAGTTTTTAACAGCAGCAACAATATTTCCTAAAAAAGTATTGAAGTCAAAATCAGGATATTCTACCAGACCAAACCTAACAATCAATAAATTTTTAGAAGGGATTATAGTAATACGCTGTCCTTGGTATCCGTTAGCCATAAAAGCATCGTTTGGCACTAACGGCATATGGTTTTGCGGACCTTTATTTAACCAAAAATGTGCTCCGTATTGCCCACCCGAATTTGGAGCGGGTGTAGTTATGTAATCTACCCATTCTTTAGCAAAAACTTGATCGCAGTTCCAGTTGCCTTTGTGTAAGTATAACAACCCAAATTTAGCCCAGTCTCTTGCGGTAGCCCAGCTATACGATGAGCCAACATAATTACCGGCCATGTCTGCCTCTAAAATCATGCTGTGCATTCCAATTCTATCTATAAGAGCTTTGTACGGAAAGTTTAAATATTCTTGATGCGTTTTAAATTGCTTTCTCAAAATACCCGATAATAAATTTGTGGTGCCGGAAGAGTAATTCCAATGTTGATTAGGAGCATATTCAGCCGGCTTTTCGGCTTGAATTTGCGTCATATCTTCAGCCAAAAAAAGCATTTTAGAAACATCAGAAATGGTATTGTAATCTTCGTCCCATTCTAAACCGCTATTCATTTGCAGTAAGTTGTGCAGGGTAATGTTTTTACGGCTATCGTCTTGCCATTTTGCAATAGGAGCAGTTTCATCTACAGAGAGTTTTCCTTGATGTTGTAATACGCCGTACAGTGTGGCTAAAACACTCTTGGTCATAGACCACCCCAAAAATTTAGAATCTTTATTGTAACCCTCTGCATATTTTTCGGCAATTAGGTAATCACCGTAAAAAACTAAAACAGCCCGTGTTTTTTTTATATGGTTATCTGTAAAAGCATCTGCTACTGCAGCTGTAAGCTTATTATAATCTATAGCAGCAAAAACAGTGTCTTTTTGGGCAAGTGTTCCGTACGGATATGGTAAACTATCTGCAACTTGTTGATTTCTAACGGGTTTTAAATAAGGAGCATTAACATCAAAATCATCATTAATTAATACACAACCTAAACCATCTCTGTAAATGGCTTTTCGTTTCATAAAACCGTAAACCGAAGCGGTTGCGTATTGTTCTTCAAAATTAACTTCGTCTTTTGCAATATTAACGGGAGAAAAATTATTGTCGTTAGCATCAGTAAAATCAGGTGTTCTTCCGGCAATAAAAACAGAAGAAGCCATATTTTTAGCCGAATAACCCGAAATAATATTTAAGCGCGGATAATTATAAATTACAATACCAATAAATGCCAAGAAGAGAACAAGGAGTAAGCGTTTAAGTAATTTCATAAATTAAGATTGTTGTCTTTATAAAGATATCAAAATACAAATAGTTAGTACCTTTGTAACTTTAAATTTGTAAGATGTTTAATGTACAAAAAATACGAGCAGATTTTCCTATTTTAAACCGAAAAGTTAACGGTAAGCCGTTGGTGTACTTAGATAATGCTGCTACCTCGCAAACCCCACAAGTTGTAATAGATGCTATTGTGCATTATTACAGTTATTATAACGCTAATATTCATAGAGGAGTGCATACGCTAAGCCAAGAAGCAACAGATGCTTACGAGGAAGCACGCCAAAAAATTCAGCATCATTTTAATGCTGCAAAATCACACGAAATAATTTTTACCAGTGGTACAACTCACGGAATAAATTTAGTTGCATCGGGCTTTGCAGAATTTTTAAAAGAAGGCGACCAAGTAATAGTATCTGCTTTAGAACACCATTCTAATATTGTACCATGGCAAATGCTTTGCCAAAAAACCGGCGCTAAACTACAAGTAATCCCTATGACAACAGAAGGGGAGTTAGATTTAGATACGTATAAAAAAATACTTAGCCCAAAAACAAAATTGGTTTTTTGCAACCATATTTCTAATGCGTTAGGCACTATAAATCCTATAAAAGAAATTATAGATAGCGCTCATGCCGTTGGAGCTGCTGTTTTAATAGATGGCGCACAGGCTTGTCCGCATTTAAAACCAGATGTACAAGCATTAGATGTAGATTTTTATGTGGCTTCTGCGCATAAAATGTGTGGGCCTACCGGCGTGGGTATTTTGTATGGAAAAGAAAATTGGTTAAAAAAACTACCCCCCTATCAAGGAGGTGGAGAAATGATTGCTGAGGTTACTTTTGAGAAAACCACGTACGCCGATTTGCCTCATAAGTTTGAAGCCGGAACACCCAATATTTGTGGAGGCATTGCTTTTGGTGCAGCTATAGATTATATGAATAGCATAGGCTTTGATGCTATTGCAAATTACGAGCAAGAATTGTTAGAATACGCTACCAAACGTCTTTTAGAAATAGAAGGGGTAGAAATTTACGGTCCGAAAGATTTAAGTAAAAAAACCTCAGTATTGTCGTTTAATATACAAGGAATACATCCGTACGATATTGGTAGTATAGTAGATAAATTAGGAATTGCCGTTAGAACCGGCCATCATTGTGCACAACCCATAATGGATTTTTATAAAATTCCAGGTACTGTAAGGGCAAGCTTTGCTTTTTACAATATAATAGAAGAAGTAGATGCTTTTGTTGATGCAGTAAAACAAGCAAAACAGATGCTTAGTTAAATAAAAGCTAACTAAAATGCATAAGACGCCTTTTTGGCGTCTTTTTTGTATACTTTTACTGTAAACTGTAAAAATGAAATTTGTATTACTTAGTTTTTGTTTGTTGTTTTCGGTGAAAACCTGCTCACAAGAAGACGTAAGTAAAATAACTTACACGGCTGTTTCGAGAGAGATTAATTATCAAATAAACATCACTCAAAAAACAATTGAGGTTATTCCGAACAGAAGTGCAACTGCTGTACAAAGAAAATGCTCAAAGAAAGATTGGAAAGCTCTAAGAAATACAATAAACGCTATTAAACTTAAAGAAATAGCAACAATAAAAGCTCCTTCTAATAAAAATAGTTATGACGGAGCTGCATCGGCACATATAACTATTGTAAAAAATGGCAATACTTACATATCAAATAATTTTGATCACGGTAATCCGCCTAAAGTTTTACAACCATTGGTAAATCAAATACTATCATTAGCAGAAAGTATTGATAACCAATAACAGTTGTTGTATTTTTGCAAAAAAAATTTAGGTATGACAATACAAGAAATTCAAGAAGAGATTGTTGATGAATTTTCTATGTTTGATGATTGGATGCAGCGCTATGAGTATATAATAGAGCTCGGAAAATCTCTTCCATTAATTGAAGAACAATATAAAACCGACGATAATTTAATTAAAGGTTGCCAGAGTAAAGTATGGGTTCACGCAGAACTTAAAGACGATAAAGTAGTGTTTACGGCAGATAGTGATGCCATACTTACAAAAGGTATAATTGCTATTTTAATTAGAGTATTTTCAAACCAAAGACCTCAAGATATCATTGAGGCCGATACGTCTTTTATAGATGAAATTGGTCTTAAAGAACACCTTTCACCAACCAGAGCTAATGGTTTGGTAAGTATGATTAAGCAGTTAAAATTGTATGCCATTGCGTATCAAACTCAAGTAAAAGAAAACTAAGCAAAAACAATTATTTGAATAAAAATGAGCGAAACCACAATAAATACACAAGAGCTAGGAGAAAAAATAGTTAGAGTTTTAAAAACTATATACGATCCAGAAATTCCGGTAGACATTTACGAACTGGGGTTAATTTATGATGTGTTTGTAAACGAAGATTACGACGTTAAAATACTTATGACACTAACGTCGCCAAACTGCCCGGTTGCAGAAACCTTACCGGTAGAGGTCGAAGAAAAAGTGCGAACCATAGATAAGGTAAAAAACGTAGAAGTAGAAATAACTTTTGATCCTCCTTGGAGCCAAGACCTTATGAGCGAAGAAGCAAAACTTGAACTTGGTTTACTTTAGAATATATGGCAGACGAAATTGTAAATAGAGTTGCTAAAAGCCCATTAATTACGGTTAATCTGGAAGAATTTTATCCGGAAGGTAGCCGTATTTTACTTGATATTAAACCTTGGTTGTTTGAAGGCCTGGTTTTAAGAGAAAAAGAGTTCAGAGCAGCCGTAGAGCAACATAATTGGGAGCAGTATAAAGATGCCTTCGTGGCTTTAACGTGCTCTACAGAAGCCATTATTCCTGCTTGGGCCTACATGCTAATAACAACAAAATTAGCGCCTTATGCCAAAAGAGTAATTATAGGAGATTTAGAGCAATTAGAAACAGCTATTTACCAAGACGTTATTGCCAATTTAGATGTTTCTGAATACATAAATAAACCTATTATCATTAAAGGTTGTAGCAACAAACCCGTACCACAAAATGCTTATGTAATGCTCACAGCAAAAATTCAAGAAGTTGCAAAAAGTGTTATGTATGGCGAAGCATGCTCATCTGTACCTTTATTTAAACGAAAAAAATAACAATTACATCTAATAAGCATAAAGGGTTCTAGTGCAAAGAACCCTTTGTTGTTTTATTAATTACGTACCTTTAACTAAAACCTAAGTAACACATTATGAAGAAATTATTTTTTGCTTTAGCAGTAAGTTTTTCTGTTTTGACATATGCACAAGATACAACCGAAGAAAGTAAAGAAGGATGGAAAAAGGGCGGAACCGTCACCTTTTTATTTAACCAGTCTGCCTTCTCTAATTGGGTAGCAGGCGGAGAAGATAATATTGCCGGAAACCTATCGGTTAATTATGATTTTAATTATGTTAAAGACGATTGGACGTGGGATAATAAACTAATAGCATCGTACGGAATAACAAAAGTTGAAGGTCGCGATTTGCAAAAAACAGACGATAGGTTAGAGGTTAACTCTTTAGCCGGAAAAAAAGCAAACGGTAATTGGTTTTACTCGGCTTTTTTAAATTTTAAAACCCAAATGGATTCAGGGTTTGATAGTGAAACCGGCGAACAATTTTCACACTTTTTCTCTCCGGCCTATTTACAAGCCGGTCCTGGTATGCTCTGGAAAAAAAACGACAATCTTAAAATAAACTTAGCACCGGCAACTTCACGTTTTATTTTTGTGCATGGTGAATTTACAGACCCAAACGATCCAAGAAATCAATTAGATGCAGACAACAGGTATTTTGGCGTAAAGGCAAATAAAACAATGCGTTTTGAGCTGGGTGCTGCCGTAAATGCGTATTACAAGTTGCCTTTAATGCCTAATGTAACTATGGAGAATATATTAAATTTATACACTAATTATTTAGAAGACCCTCAAAATGTAGATATAGATTATACCTTAAATATAGTGATGGCTATAAATAAATATCTTTCTACTAATCTAACCTTCCAAACAATTTATGATGATAATGCGTTTAAAGGGTTTCAAACACGCGAAATTTTAGGAGTAGGGGTAAATTTTAATTTATAGATAAAAGCATAGCACATTAAAAAAAGCCCTCAAAATAGTTTGAGGGCTTTTTTTTATTCGTTGGTTTCTTCTTCCTCTGTAATAATCTCTGGATAGAGAAAATTATTGTAAGGAAATCTTGTTACATGTATTTTTCTAACTTCTTTATAAACTCTGTTTCTAAACTGCTCTAAGTTTTCTTTGTTAAGTGCCGAAATAAACAATACATTATCGCCCAGTTTATTCATCCAGGTTTGTTTCCAGTCTTTTAACGTAAAATGACGTTTGGTTTTTTCGGTAACTAAATCGTCTTCATCTATTTCATCATGTGTGTGCTGGTCTATTTTATTAAACACCATTATAGTAGGCTTGTTAATGCTGTTTATTTCTGCTAAAATATTATTTACAGACTCTATATGTTCTTCAAAATTAGGATGAGATATATCTACCACATGAAGCAATAAATCGGCTTCTCTAACCTCATCTAACGTGCTTTTAAAACTTTCAACCAGTTGTGTAGGGAGTTTTCTAATAAATCCAACCGTATCACTTAACAAAAAGGGAAGGTTGCCAATCACCACTTTTCTAACAGTGGTATCTAATGTTGCAAAGAGCTTGTTTTCTGCAAAAACGTGGCTTTTACTAATTACGTTCATTAGGGTAGATTTCCCTACGTTGGTATATCCAACAAGCGCCACACGTACCAATGAGCCCCTATTGCCTCGCTGGGTTTCCATTTGCTTATCTATTTTCTGAAGTTTCTTTTTAAGCAAAGCAATGCGGTCTCTAACAATACGGCGGTCTGTTTCTATTTCTGTTTCACCGGGACCACGCATTCCTATACCACCACGTTGGCGCTCAAGGTGAGTCCAAAGTCCTGTAAGTCTTGGTAATAAATATTCGTATTGAGCAAGCTCTACTTGTGTTCTTGCATAGCTGGTTTGTGCTCGTTGTGCAAAAATGTCTAAAATAAGTCCGGTTCTGTCTAAAATTTTACAACGAAGCAGTTTTTCTATATTGTTTTGTTGCGCCGGAGAAAGCTCATCATCAAAAATAACCGTTCCTACATTATGCTCTTTAACAAAGGTCTCTACCTCTTTCATTTTACCAGAACCAAGATAGGTTTTAGGGTTGGGAGTATCTACACGTTGTATAAATCGCTTTATAACTTCACCACCGGCAGTATAGGTTAAAAACTCAAGCTCATCTAAATATTCGTTTACCTTTTCTTGACTTTGCTCTTTGTTTATAACCCCAATTAACACTGCTTTTTCATAATCTATCGTCTTCTTCTCAAGCATAGTAATAAATTAATTGCAAAGGTAAAAAATAAGATTTTGTTTTTGGTTTTGTATTTTTAACGTAATCCACACAAACTACTTCATGAATTTATCGTTTTTTAACAAACCCAAACCTGTAGTTCAGTTAGATAATAAAATTTTTACGGTTGCTTTTTACAATCTCGAGAATTTATTTGACACAGAAGACGACCCAACTATTTTAGACGATGATTTTACGCCTTCCGGTAAAAAGAAATGGAATAAAAAAAGGTACGAAAAGAAAATACATAAACTGGGTAAGGCCATTGCTAATATTGCTTTTGATAGTGCAAAAAAACCACCCTCTTTGGTAGGTATAGCCGAAGTAGAAAATAAACGTGTTATAGCCGATTTGGTTGCCTCTAAAGCCTTACGAAAACATAATTTTGGATGGGTGCACTTTAACTCTCCTGATGAGCGAGGTATAGATACAGCACTACTGTATTGTAAAAAACATTTTAAGGTAAACACCACAGAGGTACATACGGTTTTGGTGTATAATGAAGAAGGAGAGCGCGATTATACGAGAGATATTTTAGAAGTGTCGGGCTGGTTAAACGGAGCAATGTTACACATTTTGGTTAACCATTGGCCATCAAGAAGACAAGGAGCAGAAGCCACATCATATAAAAGGGTTACGGCTGCTAAGAAGGTTGTAGATATTGTTAACAACATAAAAGAGAAAGAGACGAATGCTCATATTATTGTTATGGGCGATTTTAACGATGATCCTTTTTCTGAAAGCATACAAACATTGGTAAATGATGCAGGTTTGTTTAACCCAATGCAAACCATTTTAAACCCCTACAAACGCGGTAGTCTAAACCATAAAGGGAATTGGAATTTGTTTGATCAGATAATGTTTACCGATAATTTTTTACAAAACAAATCCGGCAAACTTTCTTTTGCACATGCTGATATTTTTGATAAGCGTTTTTTATCTGAATGGAAAGGCAAATACAAAGGTAATCCGTTTAGAACCTATGTAGGGAAAAAATATTTAGGTGGTTATAGTGATCATTTTCCGGTATACGTACAATTACACCGAAATACTTTTTAATACTACACGCTTAAAATTTCAGAATTATCTAAAATATCTTCTCCTCTAAAGCGCAAAAATATTTGAGCAACAGCAATCACATCGCGCTCACAATATTGTATAATTGCATCTAAGTCTTCGTTTTCGTAAAAGGTATCTCTAACCATACTACCATCTATATCTTCTTTGGGCGACGGAATGTTAAGTACATTAGTAAGTAGTTTTAATGAAGTATAATGTTTGTAATCACCAAATTTCCATAACTCAAGTGTATCTAAATGTGGCACATCCCATGGTTTTTTACCAAATAAATTTAGTTTACCGGGTAAAGGCACTCCATTTATAATCATTCGTCGAGCAATAAAAGGGAAGTCAAACTCCTTACCATTATGAGCGCAAAGCAAATGGTATGGTTTATTAAAATAGCTCTCAATGAGGTTTTTAAATTCTAACAAAATCGTTTTCTCGTCACCGTGAAACGATGTAACTCTAAATTGTCTTTGATCGCCTTTTAACACAAAAAAACCGGCCGAAATACAGATAATTTTACCAAATTCTGCCCAAATCCCGGCACGTTCGTAAAATTCTTCCGGGGTATAATCTTCTTTACGTTGGTAGGCTGTTTTCTGTTCCCACAAAAGTTTTTTTTCATCGGTTAGTGCTGCAAACTCTTTGCTTTCAGGAACCGTTTCTATATCTATAAATAAAATGTGCTCTAGGTTAAGTTTTTGTAACATAGCTTAATTTGTAAGAAAGCACTTAAATATAGTTAAATTTTTAAAATAGTGTTTGTTGTTTATGCGGACTTTCGTGTTCTAACAGCCATTTTTTACGCCAAATGCCTCCTGCATAACCTGTTAGGTCTCCATT
This sequence comes from Lutaonella thermophila, assembly GCF_055387725.1. Taxonomy (NCBI): domain Bacteria; kingdom Pseudomonadati; phylum Bacteroidota; class Flavobacteriia; order Flavobacteriales; family Flavobacteriaceae; genus Lutaonella; species Lutaonella thermophila. Next base: position 526,668 of record NZ_AP043783.1, on the reverse strand, counting down.
ACTGCCAATTACCCTATGGCATGGTATAACAATCCATAACGGGTTTTTACCATTTGCTGCAGCCACTGCTCTAATTGCTTTAGGATCTCCTAAGCGCTTAGAAAGGGTAAGATACGAAATGGTTGTACCAAACGGTATATTTTGTAATTCTTGCCAAACTTTTTGTTGGAAACTTGTGCCTTGCGGATTAAGATTTAAAGAAAATGTTTTTCGTGTACCCAAAAAATACTCATTTAATTGGTAAACGGCATCGGTTAAAACATCGGGTATAACATCTGTTACCACAGTTCTAGAAGCACTGTTTAAAATGGTAATACTTTGTAAACCATCTTTATTGCCAATTAATTTAGCAATTCCTAATGGTGTATGTATGTAGGCCTCTTCCATGATGCTTACTCGTCTAAAAGGCCAAGGCGTTTTGCTCTATCTTCCCATCTTTTACGTGCGAGAGCTTGCATATCTTCTACATTATCACTTTCATCCATTATTTCTAAACCTAAAAGAGTTTCAATAACATCTTCCATAGTTACCAAACCACTAATGGCGCCAAACTCATCTACAACTAATGCCATATGGTTTTTAGTTTCTACAAGTTGCTCAAACAGTTTAGGAATTGGTAAGCTTCTTGGAACTAAAATTACGTTGCGTTTAATTTCAGATAAGGGTTTTTTACCATTACCGTTTATAATTTCTTGTAATACTTCGTTTTTTAAAACCAAACCGGTAATGTTGTCTCTTACATCTTGGTAAATGGGGATTCTAGAAAATCGCAAAGTTTGGTTTTTATCAAAAAACTCTTGAATTGTTTGATTTTCCGGAGCCATTTTAATTACGGTTCTGGGAGTCATAACATCTTTTGCTAAAATCTCATCAAATTTTAGCAAGTTTTTAATTACGGTACTCTCAGATCCTTGAAAAACACCTTCTTCTTCTGCTATTTCAGCCATTGCCGAAAAGTCTTCACGACTTAACACGCTTCCGTGATGTGCTTTACCAAAGAGTTTTGTAAACCATTGCATTATCCAAATAATGCCGGTCCATTTAAAAAAGAAAATTAAACCATTAAGTAAAATGGTAGCTGATCGAGCTAGTTGTTTCCAGTAGGTAGCACCAATTGTTTTTGGGATAATTTCTGAAACTACTAAAATTAAAAAAGTCATAACCGACGAGACAATCATAATGGCATTATTACCATTGCCAAAAACCTTTTCGGCTTGCACCCCCACTAAGATAGCACCAACGGTATGCGCAATAGTGTTAAGTGTTAAGATAGCGATTAAAGGCTTGTCTACATCTTTTTTAAGCAATTCTAAAGCGTTTGCATACGATTTCCCTTCTTGCTTTTTAACATTTATAAAAGTAGGTGTAACACTCAACAATACAGCCTCTAAAATAGAGCATATGAAAGAAAAGAGAATCGAAATTAATGCATAAAACACCAATAAACCCATAGCAAATTTTTAATTGGTTTAAATGTAGCAATTATTTACTAATTACTTGTATGTAATAAGGCTTTGTAAAATACCTGCTGTAAAGCCGGACGCAAATTTAACTCGTATAATTTTCTGTGTGATCTGTACGGGTAAACCCTATTAGACAAGAGCACAAATACCAATTGGTATTTTGGGTCTGCCCAAACAAAAGTCCCTGTAAAACCTGCATGGCCAAAACTTTCCGGACTAACCTCTGGTGCAGGGTAGGCTTTTTGCAAAGGCAATGTATCATTATTAATTAGAGGCTTATCAAAGCCTAAACCTCTTCTGTTCTTATTTTCCGGAAACTGTATTTTGGTAAATTCTTTAACGGTTTGCTCTTTTAAATACCGTTTGGTATTATACTTGCCATATTGAACGTACATAATCATAATTTTAGCCACATCTTGTGCATTGCCAAACAATCCTGCATTACCAGATAAGCCGCCCATAAGTGCTGCATTTTCATCGTGCACCCAACCTTTTACAAGAGTATTTCTAAAAAGAGTGTCTATTTCTGTAGGAACAACATGTTTTAACAGCCCTTTCTGTGCCGGATTGTAAACTAATGTATTACACCCTAAAGGCTTATAGAAATTTTCGGTTATATAATTTTCGTAAGATTTTCCGGTAAGATTCTCTATTAGCTTAGGGTATATTAAAAAGCTCAAACCAGAATATTTGTATTCTTTGTTTTTGCTAACCTTAGAGCGTTTTATTTTCCTGTAAATTTTTTTGTTAAAGCGTTTGCTTACAAATAAGTTAGTATAGGCTTGTATTGAGAAGTTTTTATGTTTATAAGGCCTAACAAAACGTTTTTTTAATCTTTTTCTGGGTTTAACTTTTTTTGCAAAAACAATATACGGTTCAAGCCCAGCCTGATGCGCCAGAATTTCTCTTAGTGTTAACTGCTTTTTGTTTTTTTTGTGTTTCCAGGAAGGCCAATAGGTACTAAACGGAACATCTAAGTTAAGTTTTCCCTCTTCATATAGTTTCATTAAAGCAGGTAACGGACCCAAAATTTTGGTAACAGAAGCTAAGTCGTACAAATCTGTTTTTAAAACAGGCCTAATGCTATCGTAGGTATGATAACCATAAGTTTCAAAAAAAACTACTTCCCCTTTGTAAGCAACAAGTAATTGAGCTCCGGGGAATGCTTTTTCTTTTATTCCTAAGGTTATAAGTGAATCTACCTTTTTGTAAATAAATACGGTGTCTAAGCCGACTTGGTTTAAAGTGGTGTACTTTAAATTGTTTTCTTGTGAAAAAGCTGTAAATGCTAAAAGACCGGTTATAAAACTAACAAGAACATATTTATGTAGTAAACTCATAGAATAACAGAAGTATTCTATAAAACTACGAAATCAAATTAACAATATCTTTAGCAAAATAAGAGGCTATTATATCTGCTCCTGCACGTTTAATTGCCGTAACTTGTTCTAACATAACAGCATCATGGTCTAACCAACCCTTCTCTGCAGCTGCTTTAACCATAGCATATTCTCCGCTTACTTGATAAACAGCAACCGGAACAGATACAGTATCTTTTATTTCTCTAACAATATCTAAATAGCAGAGCCCGGGTTTTACCATTACAATATCGGCTCCTTCTTCTATATCCATAATGGTTTCTTTTATGGCTTCGGTTCTGTTAGCCGGATCCATTTGATAGGTTTTTTTGTCTTTCGGGATATTTTGGGCTTCAACCGGAGCAGAATCTAAGGCATCGCGAAACGGACCATAAAAAGCTGAAGCGTATTTAGTGCTGTAACTCATTATTCCGGTATCGTGAAAACCATTTTCTTCTAAAGTATTGCGTATAGCTAAAATTCTGCCATCCATCATATCACTCGGAGCAACAAAATCTGCACCTGCTTGCGCATGCGATAAACTCATTTTTGCCAGTACAGAAACAGTTTCGTCATTGCTAATTTTACCGTTAGAAATAATGCCGTCATGCCCAAACGAAGAATAAGGGTCTAAGGCAACATCGGTCATAACCAGCATATCCGGACAAGCATTTTTAACGGTTTTTATAGCCTTTTGCATTAATCCGTTTGGATTTAGCGCTTCTTTTCCGGTATTATCTTTCAATACATCCGGTACTTTAACAAAAAGTAAAACAGATTGTAAGTCCATTTTGTAAAGCTCTTTCACCTCGGTTTCTAATAAATCAAGGCTTAGCCTGTAATAGTTGGGCATAGAAGGGATTTCTTCTTTTACATTTTTGCCTTCTACTACAAATAAAGGCACTAAAAAATCGTGTGGTGTTATAGAGGTTTCTCTAACTAAATTTCTAATAGCGTTATTGGTTCTAAGTCTTCTGTTTCTGAGTAACGGATACATAGTTTTCTTTTTTTAAACCCAATCTTTAGGTTGTTTTAATACTGCTAAAAGCTTTGCTTCTTCTGTGTTTGGTGCAGGCTCATAATTGTACACCCACTGTACGTGTGGTGGAAGGCTCATAAGAATACTTTCTATTCGGCCATTAGTTTTAAGACCAAATAAAGTTCCTTTATCATGAACAAGGTTAAACTCTACATATCTGCCTCTTCTAATTTCTTGCCAATTTCTGTGGTCTTGATTATAAGGAATATTTTTTCGGCGCTCTACAATTGGCAAGTAGGCATTTAAAAAACTATTACCTACTTCTGTTACAAAACTGTACCATTGCTCTATAGAAAAATCTGAAGTAGGTCTGCAATAATCAAAAAACAATCCTCCTACACCACGAGCTTCATTACGATGTGTGTTATAAAAATACTGATCGCACCTTTTTTTGTAGGTATTGTAAAATGATGCATTATGCTTATCGCAAGCAGTTTTACAAGTTTGATGAAAATGAATTACATCTTCTTCAAAAAGATAATACGGAGTTAAGTCTTGTCCGCCACCAAACCACTGGTCTACAAGCTCTCCTTTATCATCATACAACTCAAAATAACGCCAATTAGCATGAACAGTGGGCACCATAGGGCTAACCGGATGTAAAACCAAGCTCAGCCCACAAGCAAAAAAATTACCATGAGAAACGTTAAAATGTTTTTGCAATGACTCCGGAAGTTCACCATGAACAGCCGAAATATTTACACCGCCTTTTTCAAAAACAGCTCCGTTTTGTATTACACGTGTACGGCCCCCACCTCCTTCTGCACGCTCCCATAAATCTTCTTTAAAAGCAGCTTTGCCATCTACCTTTTCTAAAGCAGTTGTTATGGTGTCTTGAAGCTGTTGTATGTAGTTGTAAAACTTATTTTTCATGGTCTTCTATTAAATATAACAATTGGTTTTTTGCTGCTTCTATTTCTTGTATGCTTGTTACCAATTTACTGTTTTCTAACTCTTGTTGTAATATGGTAATAAAATTGTATTCACTTAAGGGCCAGTTTTCTAAAATCATTTTTTTTATAATAGCTCTTCCTATGGCATTGTTATGCAAATCCATAGCCCTTTCTAAAGCATTATTGGGCGAAAATGTTTCGTGCCAATCTGTTATTTTTTTTGCCCAATCAAGTGCCTTATTCAAATCATTTTTTTTGGTAAGACACTCTTTAGTTATAAGCATATTCCAGAGGGCATGCCTAAATGCATTGGCTTTTGTATTAATGTGGTGTTTTTTGGGGTACAATTTGTTAGCAATGCGCAAGCAATCTAAAGTTGCTTTTATTGTAGGGTACATTTTAAGCGGATGTTTTAAAAAAACACCGGCAAGCTTTAACAAATGTGTAAATTGTAACGAGAAAATCAGGTTTTTTACTCCCATTCTTCTCTAAGCATTATATGATACTACTGCATCTACAAAAGCCTTAGCATGATCTACCGGAATGTTAGGCAGAATACCGTGCCCAAGGTTTACAATGTATTTATCTTTTCCGAATTCATCAATCATAGTATGCACCATTTTTTTAATAGTATCCGGAGGAGATAAAAGTCTGGCAGGATCAAAATTTCCTTGAAGCGTGATGTTGCCTCCTGTTAAGTAACGGGCATTTTTTGGAGAGCATGTCCAATCTACTCCTAAGGCCGAAGCATTAGATTTTGCCATTTCCGGTAAAGCAAACCAGCAGCCTTTTGCAAAAGCAATCACCGGGACATCATCTTTTAAAGCCTCTATAATTTGATTGATGTATTGCCATGAAAACTCTTGGTAATCTGTGGGCGATAACATTCCTCCCCACGAATCAAATATTTGAACTGCATTAACACCTGCTTTAACCTTTGCTTTTAAGTAGGCAATGGTAGTATTGGTTATTTTTTGTAAAAGCTCGTGTGCTAACTCAGGGTGTGTAAAACAGAAAGCCTTAGCTTTATCAAACGTTTTACTTCCTTGCCCTTGTACTACATAACATAAGATTGTCCATGGAGAACCGGCAAATCCAATAAGCGGAACACTGTTGTTTAAAAGCTCTTTAGTTGCCTTAATGGCTTGCATTACATAGTTCAGAGCATCGTTTACATCGGGCTCTATAACGGTTTCTAAAGCTTTTTCACTGTCTATTGGGTTAGGAATATAGGGGCCAAAGTTAGGTTTCATTTGCACCTCTATATTCATGGCTTGTGGGATTACTAAAATATCGCTAAACAAAATTGCAGCATCAAGATCAAAGCGTCTTAAAGGTTGTACTGTAATTTCGCTGGCCAATTCTGGTGTTTGGCAACGAGTAAAAAAATCATACTTTTCTCTAAGGGCCATGAATTCGGGTAAATATCTGCCCGCCTGACGCATCATCCAAACCGGAGGTCTGTTTACAGTTTCTCCTTTTAAAGCTCTTAAAAATAAATCGTTCTTTATCATTTTTTAACTTGTTTGGCAGCTTCTATTAGTACATCTTCTATGGTAGGTTCTGCTGCAATTGCTATATGTTGTGTATGTTTTTTTGCTTCGTTAGCAGTTGTTGTGCCTATACATACAGCCATGGTATTGTTTAGGTTATTGCAAGAGGTATAACTTTGAACTCCGCTGGGGCTGTAAAATAGCACAACATCAAAATGCTGTTTAAAAGTTTTAGGATGTAATTTGGTGGTATACACTTGTTGCTCTTTAAAACTAATATTATGTTTTTGTAAGGTGTCTGGCAACTCTGGTCGCCTCATATTACCACATAGTAATAAAAATGATTTATCACTGTGATTATTTACAATAATTTTAGCCAACTCTTCGGCATAATTAGCATACGCTACAATTTTTTGATTGTTTTTTTCTAGTAGCTCTTTAGTTTTCTGCCCCACACAAAAAATATTGTAAGGTGTTGTTAAGTATTGTTTTGCGTATGCTTTTAAATAGGCTAAGGCACCATTTTTACTGGTTATAATAATATTTTCGTACTTATCTGAAAGTACAAACGGTAGTAACGATACATTTATGGCATCGTAAGTAGTAAGCGTAATATTTTTGTTTTTTAATAAATTTTTTTGAAGCGGGGTTAATATTTTAGTAGACAGAACATTCATGGCTATTGGTTTTGTAATTCGTTCATAATTTCATTTCCTCCATTTGCTAAAACTTCTTCTGCACATTGTTTGCCAAAGTTTGTATAAGCCTGTAACGGTGTGTGTTTGTTTATAGTTACTTTCTTTTTACCATCAACACTTAATAATATTCCTTTAAAGTAAAGCATGTTGTTTTTTATGGTGGCTTCTGCACCAATGGGAGCAGTACAACCACCTTCTAAAGTTCGTAAAAAATCACGCTCTACTTGGGTACAAATAGCGGTATTTATATGGTTTAATTTACTAAGCGCTTCTAAACAATAAGAATCTTTTTCTAGTGCTACAACCATCATAGCACCTTGCGCCGGAGCAGGAATCATCCAGTCTAACGCTACATAATTTTTTGGTAAAATATTAATGCGCTCTAATCCTGCTTTTGCAAAAATAGCACCAAGCCAATTACTATTGCTTAGTTTTTGTAGTCTGGTGTTTACGTTACCTCTTAAATTTACAACTTGATGGTTTGGGTACTTGTTAAGCCATTGCGCTTTTCTGCGTAAACTACCGGTTGCAATGACAGCGTTCTCGGGAATATTTTGATGCTCTTTTAAAACTAAAATATCTTGATTAGAGGCTCGTTCTAAAACGGCAGCTTGTACAATACCTTTAGGTAGCTTAGTAGGAACATCTTTCATAGAGTGCACGGCTATATCTACAGTACCGTTTAGCATTGCTATATCTAGTGTTTTAGTAAAAATGCCTGTTATACCTAACTCATATAATGGCTTGTTAAGCTCTAAATCACCATCAGATTTAACGGGAACAAGTTGTGTAGCGTACCCTAAGCGTTCTAGCTGGTTTTGTACGGTTTTGGCTTGCCAAAGTGCGAGCTCACTATCTCTAGTGCCTATGCGAATGGTTTTATGCATGCTCTTGGTCTAATTGAAAAACTTTGTTTATGAGCTCAATACTGTGATCTGAGTTAGCAATATTATCTTTTAAGTGGTTGGCAAAATGAGTGGTGATTTTCTGAATAATTCTATCGCTTATTAATGCAGCTTGCTCTTCGTTAAAGTTTTCAATTTTTTTTCTCTGAAAATCTAACTCAGCTTCTTTTATATGTTTTAGTTTCTTTTTTAAAGCTTTAATGGTTGGTGCAAATTTACGGGTTTCTAACCAAGCCGTAAATTCTGTTTTAAGTTCGTTTATGATAGCCTCGGCTTTGGGTACTTCGGCTTTTCGGCGTTCTAAAGTTTCATCTGTCATTTTAGAAAGCTTATCTAAATGAACCAGTGTAACATTAGAAAGCTCTGTAACGTTATCGGCAACATTTTTTGGGATAGATAAATCTAAAATAAGCAAAGGCTTATTGGTTGTTATAAGCTCTTTGTAAATGGTAGGATTTTGTGCTCCAGTTGCTACAATTAAAATGTCTGTTTTGTTAAGTTCTGAAGCCAAATCGGCATAATCTTTAACAATTACCTGAAATTTTCCGCCAATTTGTTCTGCTTTTTCTTTGGTACGGTTTATAAGCGTTATGTGCTTATTTTGGGTATGCTTTATAAGGTTTTCGCAAGTGTTTCTACCTATTTTACCGGCACCAAAAAGCAAGATATTTTTGTTAGACACATCGGCTACATTATTTAAAATGTAGTGCACCGATGCAAACGACACAGAAGTTGCTCCTGAAGAAATTTCTGTTTCGGTTTTTATACGTTTACTACACTGAATAACCGAGTTAATTAAACGCTCTGTAAAGGCATTAATTAGCCCAAGTTTTTTTGAATAAACAGCAGCATTTTTTATTTGAGCAATAATCTCGAAGTCACCCAAAATCTGACTGTCTAACCCGGAACCAACTCTAAAAATATGATTTATGGCGTCTTGATTTTTGTAGATGTATGCTACTTCCTGAAACTCTTCTATGGTTCCTTTAGTATTCTCGCAAAGTAGTTTTATTAGTTGATACGGATGTTGTGCAAATCCATATATCTCTGTACGGTTGCAAGTAGAGATTAGAACAAGACTCTCTATGCCATTTTGTTTTGCTTGTTGTAAAATAGCAGCCTTGGCCTCTTCACTCACACTAAACCGACCTCTAATTTCTGCATCGGCCTTTTTATAGCTCAATCCTATGGCATAAAAAGTGCCTTTAGATACATGATATTGCTCCATACCTCTATTTGCAATTTCGAGGCAAAAATATAAGCCTTCGTTTAAAAAAAATAACGCTAAAAGAACTTTTAGTGTCGTTATGCGTTTTTTGTGTGATTTTTTTAAAATAAAATGATAAATGTCATACTTTTGCCCTGAAATCAATGCTTCCGAATAGCTTTGTTTAGAATCAATCTAAATAAATAAAGAATAATTAATTTGAAATCGCCATCAAAAAATATCGCTAAAAGTACTTTTGCAGAAACGCAAGTAGATGACGGGTTTTTAGTACTTACGTATAAAAACGATACCTCTGAAAATCAAATAGTTGAGCGAGCAATAGACCAAAGTTACATTCAGTTTCATTTTGGTGTAAAGGGTACCAGTTTATTACAATTTAATGAAGGCAGGTATCAGCTTCCGTTACAAGAAGAACACTCATTGTTGTTATACAATCCGCAAAGAAGCCTTCCTATTCATATACAAGTATCGCCAAATTCATGGTTGGTTTCGTTGCTTATATCTATAAAAAAATTTCATGGATTGTTTTCTAATGAGGCTGATTATATAACGTTTTTAAGTGATGAGAATAAGGATAAAAAGTATTATAAAGACGAAAAAATAACGCCCTCTTTAGCAATCGTACTTAATCAAATTATCAACTTCAACTTAAATCAATCTATAAAGCATATATATTACAAAGGCAAGGCATACGAAGCACTAGGGTTGTATTTTAATAAAAGTGAAGATGCTAATATTGAGCAATGCCCTTATTTAACAGACGAGGCCAATGTACTTAAAATCAGAAAAGCAAAAGATATAATTATAGCCAGAATGACTGAGCCTCCGAGCCTACAAGAATTAGCCGATGAAATTGGATTGAGCTTAAAAAAACTAAAGGAAGGGTTTAAACAGATTTATGGAGATTCTGTTTACAGTTTTTTATTTGACTACAAAATGGAGGTAGCCCGAAAACTCTTAGAAGCAGGCACACATAATGTAAACGAAGTAGGGTTAAAAGTTGGCTACAGCACAGCCAGCCACTTTATTGCAGCATTTAAAAAGAAATACGGCACAACGCCCAAAAAATACTTAATGTCTTTAGCAGTTAAAACACAAAATAATTCATGAGTAAAGGTGTATTGTTGGTTAATTTAGGGTCTCCGGACAGCCCCGAACCAAAAGATGTAAAGCGTTATTTAGATGAGTTTTTAATGGACGGTAGGGTAATAGATGTGCCTTACCTGTTACGCGCTTTTATAGTTAAAGGAATTATTTTAAATACACGACCTAAAAAATCTGCCGAAGCATATAAAAAAATATGGTGGGAAGAAGGCTCTCCTTTAATTGTTTTGTCTGAGCGCCTTCAGCGCAAAGTACAGCAAGAAACTACGGTTCCGGTTGGGTTAGCCATGAGGTATGGTAATCCGTCTATAAAAAAAGGACTTACCCAACTTTACAATCAAGGAGTTAAAGAGGTTTTATTGCTTCCGTTGTATCCGCAATATGCTATGGCTACTACCGAAACTATTTTGGTATTGGCTCAGAAGCTTCAAAAAAAATATTTCCCGGATCTTACAATAAAAAGCATTGAACACTTTTATAAAAAACCGGATTATATTGATGTGTTAAGCACATCTATCAAAGAATATTTACAAGACAAAGAGTGGGATCATTTGTTGTTTTCGTATCATGGTGTACCGGAGAGACATATAATTAAATCTGATGTAACTAAATCTCATTGTAAAATAAACGGCACGTGTTGTATAACTCCTTCTCCGGCGCATAATTACTGTTATCGTCACCAATGTTACGAGACTACCAGACAGGTTGTTAGCAAATTACAATTGCCCGAAGGAAGCTATAGCACCTCTTTTCAATCAAGGTTAGGAAAAGATCCTTGGTTACAACCCTACACAGATGCCACCGTACAAGAGCTTGCTAAAAAAGGAATTAAAAAATTAGCCATTGTAACACCTGCTTTTGTGTCTGATTGTTTAGAAACCCTCGAAGAAATTGGGATGGAAGCGCGTGAAGATTTCTTAGAAAACGGGGGCAAAGCATGCCACGTAATACCTTGCTTAAATGATAGAGACGATTGGGCTAAGGTTTTGGGTAATTGGATTAATCAATGGGCGCAAGTAAAAAAGGCTGTTTTAAATGAGTAAAGTTACAGCCTCGCAATTAGGAACAGACCCAATTGGAAAATTGCTTGTTAAACAGGCTGTTCCGGCTTCTATAGGCATCTTGGTGATGTCTTTAAACATTTTAGTAGACACTATTTTTGTAGGGAACTGGATTGGTGCTACTGCCATAGCAGCAATTAATGTTGTCCTGCCGGTTTCGTTTTTTATTGCAGCTTTAGGAATGGCAATAGGTATTGGCGGTTCGTCTATTATATCCAGAGCACTTGGGGCGAAGAATAAAAGTAAAGCAGTAAAAACGTTTGGCAACCAAATAACACTCACACTACTACTTACAATTACATTAGTGTTGGTTGGCTTATGGTACGTAGATAGTTTAATTCCGAGTTTTGGAGGGAAAGGAGCTATTTTTAATCCGGCAAAAGTTTACTATGTAATTGTGCTTTACGGAGTACCTTTTTTAGCACTTTGCATGATGGGCAACACGGTAATTAGAGCCGAAGGAAAACCCAGGTTTGCTATGGTTGCCATGATTATACCTTCCGTTGGAAACCTATTGTTAGACTATATTTTTATAAAAGTTTTTAACTGGGGGATGTATGGTGCGGCTTGGGCAACTACAGGTTCTTACCTACTCTGCTTTGCATATATTTTGTGGTTTTTTATCTCAAAAAACTCAGAGCTTAAACTTACTATTTCGAGTTTTAGTCTTCAAAAAAATATTGTAAACGAAATAGCTTCGTTAGGAGGGGTTACCTTAGCAAGACAGGCAGTTGTTAGCATTACGTACTTGTTTTTAAATAATATTTTGTTTGATTTAGGAGGTGAGGCATCTGTAACGGTGTATGCCATTATTGGCAGAATGCTCATGTTTGCACTGTTTCCGGTGTTAGGTATTACACAGGGATTTTTGCCTATTGCCGGCTATAACTACGGAGCTAAACAATACGTTAGAGTAAGGCAATCTATTAAAACAGCCATTATCTATGCAGCATTATTAGGACTATTAATTTTTGTTTTTATTATGGTTTTTCCGGAAACCATAACAAAAGTTTTCACTACAGATCCTGATGTTTTAAAAGGGGCGCCACAAGCTATGCGATGGGTTTTTTTAGCAACACCTATTGTAGTAGTGCAATTAATTGGGGCTGCTTACTTTCAGGCAGTTGGTAAAGCCATTCCTGCATTGCTACTTACACTTACCAGACAAGGGTTTTTCTTTATTCCGTTAATTTTAATCCTACCAAAATTTTATGGAGAATTAGGGGTTTGGATTTCTTTTCCGTTGGCCGATGTGTTATCTACCATTGTAACGGCTTATTTTTTACATAGAGAAGTAGTGTTAAAGTTACATTAAAACCAATTGCGTGCAGTAAATTATTGTTAATTTTAGCTATTAGCTAACTAACTATCTCTATGTATTATGAATAAACTAATATTGCAAATGAGCATTGTGATGCTCTGTTTTCTTATTGCCCCACACCAAATTCAATCCCAAAAAAACAAACGAAAAAAAACTACCACTCAAAGCTATCCGGAAGAGCTTTACGGAGCTTTAGAGTATAGGTTAATAGGGCCATTTAGAGGAGGGCGCTCGGCAGCTGTTACCGGAGTACCGGGTAAGCCTAATTTATATTATTTTGGAGCTACTGGAGGAGGTATCTGGAAAACCGAAGATGGCGGACGTACTTGGGAAAACATTTCTGATGGATTTTTTGGTGGATCTATTGGAGCTATAACAGTAGCCCAAAGTGATCACAATGTGCTTTATGCCGGGGGAGGTGAAAAAACCGTAAGAGGAAATGTATCTTCAGGATACGGTATCTGGAAAAGTGTAGATGCCGGTAAAACCTGGAAACCCTCCGGATTAGAAAAATCAAGACATATACCCCGAATTGCTGTGCACCCAAAAGACTACAATACGGTGTATGCTGCAGTTATGGGGAATATTTATAAACCCACTAAAGAAAGAGGTATTTATAAAAGCACCGACGGTGGCAAAACCTGGAGACAGGTTTTATTTGTGAACGACCAAGCCGGTGCAGTAGATTTATTACTAGATCCTACAAACCCACGAATTTTATACGCATCTACATGGCGTGTACAACGCACACCCTATAGTTTAAGTAGTGGCGGAGAAGGTTCTGCGCTCTGGAAAAGCACCGATAGTGGTGAAACTTGGACTGAAATTTCTAAAAACGAAGGTTTCCCGCAAGGAACTTTAGGTATTATTGGCGTAACAGTTTCCCCTGTTAATCCGGATAGAGTTTGGGCCATTGTAGAACACAAAGATAAAGGAGGACTTTACCGAAGTGATGATGCCGGAAAAACTTGGCATTACGTTAATAGCGAAAGAAAACTACGCCAGCGCGCGTGGTACTATACGCGTGTATATGCCGATACACAAGACGAAGACATAGTGTATGTTCTTAATGTAAATTATCACAAATCTACCGATGGTGGTAAGACCTTTTCTGCGCACAATGCACCGCATGGCGACCATCATGATTTATGGATTGCCCCCGAAAACCCCAACAGAATGATTATTGGAGATGATGGAGGAGCTCAAATAACCTACGATGGTGGTGAAACCTGGAGCACATACCACAATCAACCAACTTCTCAATTTTACAGGGTAACCACAGATAACGCACATCCGTACAGAATTTATGCGGCTCAACAAGATAATTCTACTATTAGAATTAAACATAGAAGCGATGGGTGGACCATAGACGAAGATGATTGGGAAAGTACAGCCGGTGGAGAATCGGCTCATATAGCAGTAGACCCAACCGATAATGATATTGTATATGGTGGTAGCTATGGAGGATTTTTAACGCGTGTAAACCACAAAAACGGAACGGTAAGAGCAATTAATGTTTGGCCGGATAACCCAATGGGACATGGAGCTGAAGGAATGAAGTATCGTTTTCAATGGAATTTTCCAATAATTTTTAGCAAACACAATCCTAAAAAATTATACACCTTTTCTAACCATGTTCATGTTACAACAAACGAAGGGCAAAGTTGGGAACTTATCAGTCCGGATTTAACACGTAACGATCCTGAAAAACTTAAATCGTCTGGCGGACCAATAACACAAGATAACACCGGAGTAGAGTACTATTGTACCATTTTTGCAGCAAATGAGAGCCCCTTACAAGAAGGATTACTATGGGTTGGTAGTGATGATGGGTTAATTCATGTAACTAAAGACGGTGGTAAAACTTGGGATAATGTAACTCCTAAAAACCTGCCCGAGTGGTCTATGATAAATAGTATAGAGCCGAGCGCTTTTGATGCCGGAACGTGTTACGTTGCAGCAACACGTTATAAATTAGGCGATTTTACACCCTACCTATACAAAACAACAGATTACGGTAAAACTTGGCAAAAAATCACCAATGGTATAGATGCAGAGCATTTTACACGTGTAGTTAGAGAAGACCCAAAACGCAGAGGATTGCTTTATGCCGGAACCGAAACAGGAATGTATATTTCTTTTGATGATGGTGCAAATTGGCAAAAATTTCAGTTAAATCTACCTATTGTGCCAATTACAGATTTAGCCATTAAAGACAATAACTTAATTGTAGCAACTCAAGGAAGAAGTTTATGGATAATTGACGATTTAACAGTATTACATCAATTAAACGATGAACTAAAAAATAAAGATGCCATTTTATACCAACCTAAAGATAGTTACCGTACCAAAGGAGGAGGCGGATTTAAATCTAAAACAGCCGGCACAAACCATCCAAACGGTGTTATAACTTATTTTTATTTAAAGAATTTTGACAAAGAGAAGGATACGGTTTCGTTAACCTTTTTAGAGAAAGATGGCGATACTATAAAAACATTTTCTACACACCATAAAAAAAACAAACTCAAAGTAAAAAAAGGCGGTAATCATTTTGTTTGGGATACCCGTTATGATGGAGCAGAGAAACTTCCGGGAATGATTTTATGGTGGGCAAATTTAAACGGGGCAAAAGCAGTACCCGGAGATTATACGGTTGCTTTAACGGTTAATGGAGAAACCCAAAAACAACCCTTTAAAATTATTCCGGATCCAAGAGCAGAGGCTTCTGTAGCCGATATGCAAAAGCAGTTTGAGTTTGTTGCAAGCATTAATGCAACAATAGATAAGGCTCATAAATCTATAAAAACCATACGCAATATTAATAAGCAATTAGAAGGCTTTGCAAAACAATATAAAGATGATGCAAGGGTAAAACCTTTAATTGAAAAAGCCAATAAGCTTAAAGAGCAATTGTCTGAAATAGAGAAAGCATTGTACCAAACTAAAAACAGGAGCAATCAAGACCCGCTTAATTTCCCAATAAAACTTACCAATAAATTGGGGCATTTAAATAGTTTGGTAACTATAGACGATTTTCCTCCTACAGACCAAGATATTGCGGTTAAGAATGAGCTTACTAAAAAAATAGAAGCGCAATTAAACACATTTAACAAACTACTTTCAGATGAGGTTAAAGCCTTTAACAAAGAGTTTAATAACCTTAATTTAGATTATTTGTTTGTAGAAGAAGAATAAATTAGACGAGTCCCCGTATTTTTGCGGGGACTTTTTTCTGTAAACAAATACTATGGAGTACTACAACTACATAAAATCACTGCATTTAATTTTTGTAATTACTTGGTTTGCCGGATTATTTTACATACCAAGATTATTTATATACCATATAGAAGCCCAAGAAAAACCAAGTCCGGATAAAGAAATTCTCAGTAATCAACTTAAAGTAATGGCCAAAAGGTTGTGGTACATAATTACCTGGCCTTCTGCAATTTTAGCTACTTTGTTTGCAGTATGGTTGCTGTTTTTAATTCCTGAGTGGCTCTCTCAAGGCTGGATGCATGTTAAACTTTTATTTGTAGTGTTGCTTATAGCATATCATTTAAAAACACATCAAATTTTTAAGCAACTTCAAAAAGATGTTATTAAGTATTCCTCTAATTTTATGAGAATCTGGAACGAAGGTGCTACAATTATACTTTTTGCAGTAGTTTTTTTAGTGATTTTAAAAAACACTATAAACTGGATTTTTGGAGTGTTAGGAATTGTGGTTTTAGGCATTTTGCTTATGTTAGGAATTAAGCTTTACAAACGCATAAGAGAAAAAAATCCGAACGCATAAGTTGTTTTATGTGTTTTTTGTAAGTAGGCTTTGGCTTGATTATTGTTATATTTACGAGCAAATGCATAAACGGTGTTTAAGAATTTATCGTTACGATCCCGCATATTTTTCTCTATGATATTTTTGGTAATTATGGCATCGGTCTTAATTGCCTTAGTTACCATTTATCAATACAAAGAACAATCCAGAGATTATCATCAAAACAGGTTAGAACGAAAAGAAAATCAGGTTCAGGCCAGCATAAACTATTTGCTTGAACGCCATACAACCTATCCGGTAGAAACCCAATACTTAGGCTTAATTTTTAATAAAGCCATATATGAAATTGCCGATGTACAGAACGTAAACTTTAATATTTACGACCTGGAAGGTAATTTAATTATAAGCTCTAGACCAAAATTTGAAAATGATTCTATTTCTAAGCAGTTGCCTAAAGGGGTTTTAGAAGCCTTGGCAAAAAGCCCAAACAAACGTTATGTAGAGCATAAAGTTGCAGCCGGAGATAGGTTTCAGGCGTCATATACATACATTACCGATAGGAATTTTAAGCCTATCGGGATTTTAAATCTTCCTTATTTTGAAGACGACTCGTTTAATACCATGGAGCTTAGAGAATTTTTATTTAGGCTCAGCATGGTGTACTTGCTTATGTTAGGGATTGCAATTGTATTGGCCTATTTTATATCAAAATACATAACACGTTCCTTAAAAACAATTTCAGATAAATTAGATAGAACTCGCCTTAGTGAACGTAATGAGAAGATTATTTTAAAAGAGCCCAGCACAGAAATTGCATCATTAGTTAATGCGTATAACAGTATGGTTGATGAGCTCGAAGAAAGCGCTGTAAAACTTGCCAGAAGCGAAAGAGAACAAGCCTGGAGAGAAATGGCAAAACAAGTAGCTCACGAAATTAAAAACCCACTAACTCCTATGCGATTAAGCGTTCAGAATTTTGAACGTAAATTTGATCCTAAAGACCCCGATGTAAAAAATAAAGTGGCAGAGTTTTCTAAAACGCTTATTCAACAAATAGATACCATGAGTAGTATAGCATCGGCTTTTTCAAACTTTGCAAATATGCCGGCGCAACAAACAGAGACGCTTAACGTAGTTAAAATTGTAAAGCTGGCGTTAGAAATTTTCAATGAAGATTTTATTCGATTTATTGCAGACGAAGATGAAATCATTGCTAAACTAGATCGTACACAACTTATCAGAATTATAAATAACTTGGTTAAAAATGCCATACAGGCAATTCCTGAAGATAGAGATCCCAGAATTCTGGTGTCTGTAACATCTAACAAAAACACCGTGAAAATTCAAGTCGCAGATAACGGTTTAGGTATTTTAGATGAACACAAAGACAAAGTATTTGAGCCAAAATTTACAACTAAAAGTAGCGGTATGGGACTAGGATTAGGAATGGTAAAAAATATTGTGGAAACCTACAACGGAAGTATTACCTTTACATCGCAACCGGGAAAAGGCACGGTGTTTACTGTAACATTCCCAAAAGAAGTATAATTTAATACTACTAACAATGAGCTTTAATAATATTCTAATAACTACAGACAACCAAATTGCTGTTGTAACTATTAACAGGCCCAAAAAACTAAACGCTTTAAACAGAGAAACTATACAAGAGCTTCATCAAGCGTTTTCAGATTTAGATAACAATAATGATGTTAAATGCATTATTGTTACAGGAAGCGGAGAGAAAGCTTTTGTTGCCGGAGCAGACATCTCTGAATTTGCTCATTTTTCTATCACAGAAGGAGAACAACTAGCTAAAAACGGACAAGAATTATTGTTTGATTTTGTTGAAAATTTATCAACTCCTGTAATTGCAGCTGTAAACGGTTTTGCGCTTGGAGGCGGATTAGAGCTGGCCATGTCATGCCATTTTAGAGTAGCAAGTAATAATGCAAAAATGGGTCTTCCGGAAGTTTCTTTAGGAGTAATTCCGGGGTATGGCGGAACCCAAAGATTACCACAGCTTATAGGAAAAGGTAGAGCGATGGAGCTTATAATGACTGCCCAAATGATAGATGCAGAGAAAGCATTAAACTATGGGCTGGTAAACCATGTTGTACCGCAAGAAGAACTGTTAGATTTTTGTAAAAACATTGCTCAAAAAGTGGTTAGTAATTCGCCGGTAGCTATAAGTTACGCCATTAAAGCCGTAAATGCCGGATTTAACAGAGAAGGCTATACTGCAGAAATTAAAGCCTTTGGTGAATGTTTTGGTACAGCCGATTTTAAAGAAGGTACTACAGCTTTTTTAGAAAAACGCAAGGCTAATTTTCCTGGTAAACAATAAACTATTTACATAATATTTACGTTTACATTAAGGGTTAGGCAATGTTGTCTAACTCTTAGTGCTTAATACCCTACCGTGTTATGAAAAAACTTAGCCTTATTTTGCTTTTGTGCCTATTTAGTAGCCAAATTACAGCTCAGAAATTGCAAATATCTTACACTAAAAGCGAGGTATACAAAGACCGCTATAAGTACTCTACAATTGTAAATAGTTATGAAACTAAAGAGGGAGATATTGTAATTGTAAGAGCCATATACGGAGGGATTATTTTAAGGCCTAAAGGATATTTTATTGAGCGATACGACAACAATTTAAATTTAATTAACGAATACAAATATGAGCCCAATAAAACACAAGTATTAGGAACTCAATTTAGTAATAATAGATTGCATTTTATAGAGTTTTTTTACGATAAAAAAATGCTCTCTTATACGTACCTGGCTAACAGTACAAGTTTAGATTCTATTAGTTTTATTCCCAGAAAATTAGTTTCTGTTAGGGCCAATAAAGAAGAAAAAATTAATGTGTTAGATGTTAAGAGTGATGAGTTTAACACTAACTTTCAAACGCAACTACTAATACATCCAAAAACACAACAAGTGGTGATTTGGGTTAACAATAAACAAAAAGAGTATGCAATGCAGAAAGCTTTTTGTTTTGATAGCAATCTTAACCTAAAATTTGAAGCAGATTTACAAGGAAAACTAAGCAACAAGAATTTAGTATTCGAAAATTTTACATGGCATCCAAACAATAAAGAAGTTTACTTGCTGGCTAAGGCACATTTTATTAGAAAAAAACGTTCTGAAGGAACATTAGGTCGTTACCAATACGAGCTTTATAAAGTTGCCGATAATCAATTATTACAGCAAAACTTTGGCTTTCCTGATTTTCAGTTAGCATCCCTTAAAACTACATTTACAAATAACAAATTGGTTGCCTTGGGCTTTTATTCTAAAAGAGGAGGTAACAGGTATAACGGGGTTTCTTATTTTCAAATAAATCCTTCAAACCTTTCCTTATTAAGCCAAAAAAACATTCCGTTTTCAGAGCAGTTTATGATAGATAAATATGGGGTTGCAAAAAACAAAGAAATAGATAATTTACTGTTTAGAAACTTGCTGGAACCCCCCAATGGCGACTTAATAATTACAGCCGAAGAGTATTATTACACCAAAAACTATCAAACAAACTCAAGTGGTTCTGGTATGTGGGTGTACAGGCATCATTACAATGATATTATTTGTGTTAAAGTGTCTGGTAATGGTAATTTAAAGTGGGCCAGAAATATTAACAAAAAAGAAGTTACAACCGGAGACGAAGCTTACGTATCTTACACAACAATGCTTGCTAACCAAGATGTTTTGTTTTTTATTAATTCTGGAGAGCAACCTCAAAAACTATCTAATAACAGATTACTGTTTAGAGAAAGTTATACCAGAACTCCAGATGTATTTGCTGTTAAACTTAATGAACAAGGAGATTTAACCTATAAAAAAGTGCTGGAAGAAGACGATGCTGCAGCACCGTTAATGGTTTCTAGAGCACTTATAAGCAAGCAAGAAAAGGCAGTATATTTTTTAGCAAGACGCGGAAGCAGGAAACAGCTTTTTAAGATTACCTTGCCTTAGCTTTTTAACATTTTGCCACTAAAATACGCCTATATATTTTAGTAACTTTGATACTGAGTAATTGGCAAAGTGGCAGATAAAAACTACATAAAAGGAAGAGGTGCACAGCGTAATGTGCCCAACAGATTTTCTGAAAACTCTCACGAATTAAGAGCTGATTTTTTAGAATATTGCCACAAAGAAGGAGAACAATCACAAAGTAATAAAACACAATACATACCTGTTTTCCCTAAAACTATTGTTAATAAAGTAGATAGCCCGGATGTTGGAATGATGTACTCCATGAATCCTTACCAAGGTTGCGAACATGGGTGTGTATATTGTTATGCTCGCAATGCGCATGAGTTTTGGGGTTACAGTGCAGGATTGGATTTTGAGCGTAAAATTTTAATCAAAAAAAATGCTCCATACTTATTAGAGCAAAAACTAAAAAGTAAAAAATGGAAAGCGCACCCTATTGTGCTTTCCGGAAATACAGATTGCTACCAACCTGCCGAGCAGAAATTTAAACTTACAAGAGCGTGTTTAGAGGTGTTTTTAAAATACAAACATCCGGTAGCCATAATCACCAAAAACGCATATATTTTAAGAGACTTAGATGTTTTAAAAGAACTAAATAAAGATGGTTTAATTGCCGTAAATATTTCGGTTACTTCGTTGTCTGAAGAAACCCGCAGAATTTTAGAGCCCAGAACAGCCAGTATTAAAAAAAGGTTAGAAACCATTAAAAAATTATCAGAAAACGGTATTCCGGTTAATGCAATGTTGGCCCCAATAATACCGGCCATTAACAGTCATGAAATTTTGCCTATGGCAAAAGCTGTTGCAGATAATGGAGCATTATCTTTTGGGTTTACAGTAGTTAGATTAAATGGAGCTATAGGAGATATTTTTGCAGATTGGATTAAAAAAACACTTCCGGATAGAGCTCAAAAAGTGCTACATCAAATTCAAGAGTGTCATGGAGGCACATTAAATGATAGTAGATTTAGACTCAGAAATAGAGGCGAAGGTAAAATAGCCGAGCAAATACATGCTATGGTTAAGTTGGCTAAGCAAAAGTATTTTAAGAATAAGAAAATGCCACTACTAAACACAGCTTTACATGAGCAATACAAAGACGGGCAGTTAAAACTATTCTAAAACTTTCTCAAAAACAACTTTTGTTTGTCCGCTATCGTTAGTATAAACTTTTATAATATTAAAACCGTTTTTTAGGTTTAAAATCATCATGGGTTTAAAACGGTTCATAGATTTAGTTTGAATACTTTTAAACCCTTGCTTTCTTACCCATTGCTCTTGTGTTAAAGCTAAAGTTTTACCAATGCCTTTTTCTCTAAAACTTTCATCTACACCACCTATCCAGCTATAAAAAACAAGTTTGTTTTTGGGATATCCAATTTTAAATCCAACTAACTTATTATTATAATAAGCAAGAACACTAAAAAGGTTGGGATTTTCTTGTATTCTTTTGTAAAAGAAGGACACATCGGCATCATTAAAAATAGCAGTGTACAACAAAACTATTTCAGAGAGTAGTTGTGCGTTGGGAACTCCTTTTATGGTCTTGTATGTAATGTTATCGTTCTCCATTCCATTCAGCATAAAACTGCTCAAGAAAATGTTCCATGAAAGCGTGGCGTTGTAGTGCGAGTTTCTGACCGGTTTTAGTGTTCATTCTATCTTTTAGCAGCAGCAACTTTTCATAAAAATGATTAATGGTGGGCGATGAAGATTTTTTATACTCTTCTTTACTCATATTTAATTTAGGCGCTATTGCAGGATCATATAGCTTACGATTTTTAAAACCTCCGTAATTAAAAGCGCGAGCAATACCGATTGCTCCTATGGCATCAAGCCTGTCTGCATCTTGCACAACATCAAGCTCTTTCGATGCAAAAGTACGGGATGTATTACCGCCTTTAAATGATACGTTTTCTATTATTGCTACAACATGGTCTGTAATAGCATTTGCAACACCTAAAGAATGTAAAAAGGCACGTGCTTTTTTAGGACCAACTGTTTCATCACCATCATGAAATTTACTATCGGCAATATCGTGTAATAAGGCTCCTAACCCAACAATTAACGGATCTGCTTGCTCATCTTTTGCAATTAACATGGCATTTTTAAAAACACGTTCTATATGAAACCAATCGTGTCCGCCTTCTGCATTTTCCAATGTTTTTTTTACAAAAGCAATAGTTTTTTCAATTATTTCAGAATTGGTCATACTTTCACAGCTTGGGTTATTGTTTTTTCAACAGTTTTTATAAGTTCTATTGGATTGTTGTACTGGGCAACCACTAATGGTTTATGAACAGTAAAAGTAATTAGGTTTCCAATTCCCATAGGGAATTTACCATATTGTAACGTTTTCCAAGAATTATTTATAGTAATAGGCACCACTAAAGCATTGGGCATTTTCTCAAACAATGTTTTTAAACCACCCACCTGAAAGGGTTTTGGCTTACCGGTACGGCTTCTTGTTCCTTCAGGAAATATTACTACAGATCGGCAATGCTTTTCGGCATAATCTGCTAAATTTTTAATAGCGGTAATGGCTTGTTCAGGATTTTTTCTATCGATTAAAGCAGAGCCTCCATGGCGTAAATTAAACGATACACTCGGAATGCCTTTACCGAGTTCTTTTTTGCTTATAAACTTAGGATGATGCTTTCTCATGTACCATATTATAGGAGGGATATCGTACATGCTTTGGTGGTTGGCAACAATAATCAGAGGCTTATTGGTTGGTAGCTTGTGTTTATTAAAAAATACAACTCTTGTGCCTAATAAAAGCAAGCATTGGGTTAAAAAAAAGTTTAATATATCTACACTTTTTTTATGAGCCTGATACCCAAAAAGTTTTAAGCATAACCATTGTATAGGATGAAAAAGAACCAACAACAAGCCAAAAACTAAATAGTATAAAGTGGCTAGTAAATAGGCGATAGCTTTTTTCATTTTTTTAAAAAAGAAACCTCTGAAATGGCAGCTCCAGAGGTTTACATATAAAGACAGGTAAAATTTAGTTTAACAGTGTTCGTTATATGCCTCCATTAAATTTTCGGCAATTAGTTCTGCAGGACGTCCTTCTATATGATGGCGCTCTAGCATATGTACCAACTCACCATCTTTAAACAAAGCAATACTTGGCGATGATGGCGGAAACGGAACCATATAGCTTCTGGCTCTTTCGGTAGCTTCTTTATCTACTCCTGCAAAAACAGTTACTAAATAATCTGGTTTTTTATTGTTTTGTAAACTCATACGAGCGCCCGGACGAGCGTTGGCAGCAGCACATCCGCAAACAGAGTTAACCATAACTAAAGTAGTTCCTTTTTGTGCTAATGCTTGGTCTACTTCTTCGGGAGTGTGCAACTCTTTAAAACCAACAGCAGTTAGGTCTTCTCGCATTGGTTTTACTAATTCGGCTGGATACATAATTCATTTTTTTATAAGTAGTGCAAAGATACAAAATTGAGGGCATATTTAAGGCTATTTGCAACTGTAATAAAAAGGATAAAACATAAAGCCTTTGTACAGACGCTTTAGGTATTAATTTAACCAAGGCAAAACAGTATATTTGCGCTAAAATTTATAGCATGATTAGGTGGTTTTTGGCCTTAATTGGTTATTTGTTGTTTAGATTTCCCGGAGCTATTATAGGTTTTTTTATTGGAAGTTTTTTTGACGATAATAAAAGCAGTTACACATCGGTTTTTGGCACACAAAGGCAAACGGTTTCTCAATCAGAATTCGAGCTTAATTTACTCTCTTTATGCTCTATTGTAATTAAAGCCGATGGTAAAGCAACTCAAACAGAGTTAGATTTTGTACGTCAGTATTTTGTAGCTTCATACGGTAAAGAGCGTGCAAATCATGTGTTTAGAATTTTTAATGAAGTAGTAAAAAAACAAGGAGTTTCTGCCGCAGAAATTTGCGCCTTTTTTAGACAAAGAACTCGTTATGAAGTACGGTTGCAATTATTACACTTTTTATTTGGCATAGCACAAGCAGATGGTAAAGTAACACAAGCAGAAATAGATAAAATTCAGGAATTAGCAGGTTACTTGCGCATAGGGCATCATGATTTTGAGAGTATAAAAGCCATGTTTGTTAAAGCAGCAGACAATGCGTATAAAATTCTTGAAGTAAGCCCCGATGCTACAAATGCTGAGATTAAAAAAGCATACAGAACCATGGTTAAAAAATACCATCCGGATAAAGTTCAAAGTCAAGATGAAGCCATAAAAAAAGGAGCCGAAGAGAAATTTAAAGAAGTTCAAAAAGCCTACGAAGAAATACAGCGAGAACGAGGTTTTTAATTTCTTAAATATATTGTAAGTTTGAAACTCCTCAAACTAAAAAAATTAAACATGTCTCAATTTTGGCTTTATTTTAAGTTAGGACTCAACCACGTACTAGATCTTAATGCCTACGATCACATTCTATTTTTATTAGCACTAACTGTGCCCTATGCATTTAAAGATTGGAAGAGGGTACTTATACTAGTGTCTATATTTACGCTTGGGCATACGCTTTCTTTGTTTTTATCGGTATATAAAATTGTAACTATTAATGCTACTTTAATAGAGTTTTTAATACCGGTTACCATTTTTGCAACAGCCTTGTATAATATTGTAACAGCCCGTAAAAAAAATAATGAAACTTTGGCTATGGCTTTTGTGTTTACATTGTTTTTTGGGCTAATTCATGGTTTTGGATTTTCTAACTACTTTAAACAAATTATTGCCGGCGAAGAAAGCAAAGCATTACCGTTAATTGAGTTTGCGTTAGGAATAGAAGTAGCACAAATAGTAATTGTACTGCTTACGCTATTGATAGGGTTTATTTTTCAGAATATATTTAGAGTTACCAGAAGAGATTGGATTTTAATTGTCTCTGCTATTATAATTGGTATTGTTATACCAATGCTGCAAAATACCTATCCGTATTAGTTTTAGCTTAAAATTAACGTGAAAAGGGTTGCTACACAAACACAAACCCGTTATATTCGTTATCAGATGTCGCAAAAAAAACAAGAACGTTACGATAAGGCCTATTTACGAATGGCCTCAGAGTGGGGAAAACTATCGTACTGTAAAAGAAAACAGGTTGGAGCCATAATTGTAAAAGATCGCATGATTATATCAGACGGTTACAATGGTACGCCAACAGGTTTTGAAAACATTTGTGAAGACGAAGAAGGGTATACCAAATGGTATGTGCTTCATGCAGAGGCAAACGCAATTTTAAAAGTGGCAGCCTCTACCCAATCTTGCGAAGGCGCAACGCTTTACATAACGTTATCGCCATGCAAAGAGTGTAGCAAATTAGTACATCAGGCCGGAATAAAACGTGTGGTGTATCAAAATGCTTATAAAGACGACTCCGGATTACAATTTCTTAAAAAAGCCGGCGTTCAATTAACACATATCCCTAACTTAGACGATTAGGGTTAGTTTTACATTATATGCCTAAAAATAAAAACTATTTACTTCCTTTTTTATTAGCTGCAGCAATTGCAGCCGGAATTTTTATTGGCGGAAAGTTAAATTTTAATGATCGTCCGGAACGCTTTTTTTCTATCTCTACCAATTCTAAAAAAGATAAACTTAATAGGTTAATAGATTATATAGATCATGAATATGTAGATGATGTTAACACCGATAGCATTGTAGATGTTACCGTAAATAATATTTTAGAAAAGCTAGACCCACATTCTGTTTATATACCAAAAAGCGAAATGCAGCAGGTAAATGAGAGCATGAAAGGAGACTTTGTAGGAATAGGCATTAGTTTTTATATGTATAAGGACACCTTGGCGGTCATCAGACCCTTAGAAGGCGGACCAAGTATAAAAGCAGGTATTTTACCAGGCGATAGAATAATGATTGCAAATGGCGACACCCTTTTTAATAAAAACATAGAGAGTGAAGAAGTTATTCGGAAACTAAAAGGACTACCTAATACTCCGGTTACATTAAAGGTTTATAGAAAGAAAGAAAATAAATGGTTAACCTTTAATATAAAACGAGGTGAGGTTCCCATAAAAAGTGTAGATGCATACTATATGCTGTCAGATAAATTAGGGTACATTAGTATTAATAGGTTTGCAGAATCTACCTATAGAGAGTTTAAAGAAGCACTAAACATTTTACAACAGCAAGGGGCTGTACAATTAGCGTTAGATTTAAGAGATAATCCCGGAGGATATTTAGGGGTTGCAGAGCAAATTGCAGACGAATTTTTAGAAGACGGTAAGCTTATACTGTTTACTAAAAATAAAAAAGGAACCATAGAAAAAACCTTTGCTACAGAAAAAGGAGATTTTGAAAATGGCGAGGTGTTTGTGTTACTAAACGAGAACTCCGCCTCTGCAAGCGAAATTGTAGCCGGAGCACTCCAAGATAACGATGTAGGCACAATAGTTGGCAGAAGATCATTTGGTAAAGGATTGGTGCAGCGCGAAATGGCATTACCCGATGGTTCTGCAGTAAGGTTAACAATTTCTCGTTATTATACACCAACAGGAAGATCAATACAAAGACCATACAGTAATGGCACCGAAGAGTATTATAATGATTTTCATAACCGATACACTAACGGTGAGATGAAATCTGTTGATAGTATTCAACTACCTGATTCTTTAAAATTTACTACACCCAAAGGAAAAACGGTGTATGGCGGTGGAGGGATTATTCCTGATGTGTTCGTGCCAGCCAATAAAACCCGAACACAACGCTATATGGATACCATTTTTGAATCGGGTATAATGGGCTATTTTATTTTTGAACATTTAGATGCTAATAGAGACTTATACGCAGGGTATACTCCTAATGAGTTTTTGTTAAATTTTGAAACTTCTCAAGAATTAGTTAATGCATTTATAGCCTATGCAAAAAGTAGTGGTTTAAACATAAACTTTAACCCTTATAAAGAAAGTTTACGCAAACACATAAAAGCATCATTAGCCGAACAACTTTTTGGTACTAACTTGGCTAACAGAATTCGTAACCAAGATGATAATGTTATTCGTAGAGTTTTAGAACTTAGCGTTAATGATGATTTAGTTAATTAACAACCTTATCATGAACCTTGGTGTGCTTACCGTTGTTCCATTCGGTTAAAATATCTGTTGCTACTTGTGCACCACTTCCTGCTGCAATAGCAAACTGACTTCTACCTCCGGCCAAAGTACCTGCAACATAAATACCGTCTGTAACTTTATAGTTTTCGTTTGTAAGCTGAATACGTTCTTTACTGGGCTCAGATAGTTTGTGGGGCACTACGTATTGCGTAAGTCCATCTATAGCAAAAAACTTAGTATACCCAACAGCTACAACAATACATTTTGCGGTATAGCTGTTTTTGTTGGTAGTAACTGTAAAGTTGGGAGCTTGTCCGGATACTGAAATTACTTTTTCTTTTTCTATTTGTACTACATGCGGATATAAATTGGCCAGCTGTTGTTTGCCTTGTTCTAATATTTGCTTGCCGGTTGTTCCGGGAGCCAGTCCTAAAACATTATTAAACAAAGCGTTTTGTAAGTGCGATGCCTTTTGGTGCATTATAATGCCAATTTTTTTTCCTTCGGCGTAGGGTTTATTTTGGGCAGACCCTAACACTAAAGCGCATTGCATACCTGCAGCACCACCTCCAATAATTAAAACATCAAACATTATTTGTTATTAACTTTATCTTGAATTTTTTTAGATAAGTTTAAAATAACTAATAAAACAATAGCACAAAGGGCAGCAACTACACCAATTATTGCCACAAGGCTATCGCCAACCAAAGGGTTATTAAAGTCTACTAATGTTAAATTATAAGCTATTAAACCTATTCCTAAAAGTATTAATATGGCTGTAAATGTTTTCATGAATATATATGGGTTAAAACAGAGCGGCAATATTAGCAGCAAATAGTTTTACGGCAATTGCTAATAAAACAACTCCAAATATTTTTCTAATTACACCTAATCCTGATTTTCCAAGGAATTTTTCAATTTTCCCCGACGATTTTAAAACAATGTAAACAATTATAATATTAATAATTATTGCAACAATTATATTCTCTACATCATATTCTGCTCGTAATGCTAACAAAGATGTCATGGTTCCTGCTCCGGCAATTAACGGAAAAGCAATGGGCACAATCGATGCTGTTTCTGGAGCATCGTCTCTGTACAGGGTAATACCTAAAATCATTTCTAAAGCCAGAAAAAACAGTACAAACGAACCCGCAACAGCAAACGAGTTTACGTCAATTCCAATCAGTTTTAAAATCTCTTCACCTACAAACAAAAAAGCAACCATAATAGAAGCAGCAACAATTGATGCTTTGCCCGATTCTATACGACCTACTTTTTTGCGTAAGCTTACAATAATAGGGATGCTTCCAAAAATATCTATAATAGCAAACAGCACCATTCCCGACGATATGATTTGTTTTAAATCTAAATTCATTTTGAAAGCCTTTTATTTTGGGCGCAAAAATACTAATATCTAAACGTTTACACAGCATTATGCCGTTAAAATTGATTGTGTTTTCTAAGATTAAAAAAGATATCTTTGCGCCATGTTTCAGTTAAAGCATACCATAGTTTCTGAAGAGATTTTAGAGAACGATTTTGTGTGTAATTTAAATGCATGCAAAGGCGCTTGTTGTGTTGAAGGTGAGGCGGGCGCTCCGCTAGATGAAGAAGAAACCAAAACACTCGAAAAGTTATATCCTGCCATTAAACCGTTTTTAAGAGAAGAAGGCATAAAAGCCATAGAGGAGCAAGGAACTTGGGTTACCGGATTAGACGGTGAGCCCGAAACACCTTTAGTAAACGGGAGTGAATGTGCCTATGTGGTTTTTAACGACAGCGGAATTGCTAAATGCGGTATAGAAGAAGCTTACAATGCAGACAAAATAAGTTTTAAAAAACCAATATCGTGTCATCTATATCCGGTTAGAATAAAAAAGTATGCGTCGTTTGCTGCTGTAAATTATCATCAGTGGCATATTTGTAATGACGCGTGTACATTGGGCACATCGCTACAAGTTCCAATCTACAAATTTGTAAAAGAGGCTTTAATTAGAAAATTTGGCGAAGATTGGTATAACCAGTTAGAGCAAGTAGCTAAAGAGCTTAAAAAAAACGAATAATTATTTGGTAAAAAGGTTTTAGTTAATTGTTTTTCAAAAAAGTAAAAAACAATTTCTTGCCTATCCCAATACCTACAATAGCTCATTGCACATTTCAACAATTTGTGAAAAACTTTATCGGTAAAAACAAAAAACTGCCTTTCAATTTTGTTGGCAATTTTAAATCTTTGTTAGTCCCAAGCAATCCCAAAAAGAGTAACACTAACCCCTTAAAATACAAAGAAATGTCAGCTGCAGTAGAACCCATTTTACAAGAAAACAAAGATAGATTTGTACTTTTTCCAATTCAACACCACGATATTTGGGAGTGGTACAAAAAACAAGAAGCCTGTTTTTGGACAGCCGAAGAGATAGATTTACATCAAGATTTAGCTGACTGGAACAACAAATTAACAGACGATGAGCGTTATTTTATAAAGCACATATTAGCGTTTTTTGCTGCTTCTGATGGTATTGTAAATGAAAACTTAGCTGAAAACTTTGTAAACGAAGTACAATATACAGAGGCTAAATTCTTTTACGGGTTTCAGATTATGATGGAGAATATTCATTCAGAAACCTACTCACTACTTATAGATACTTACGTAAAAGACGAGGCAGAAAAAAACACCTTATTTAAAGCCATAGAAAACTTTCCGGCTATTAAGAAAAAAGCAGAGTGGGCTTTACGTTGGATAGAGTCGCCCAGCTTTGCAGAACGTTTAATAGCCTTTGCAGCTGTAGAAGGAATATTTTTCTCTGGTGCATTTTGCTCTATTTTTTGGCTTAAAAAACGTGGTTTAATGCCGGGGTTAACGTTCTCTAACGAGCTAATTTCTAGAGACGAAGGCATGCACTGTGATTTTGCAGTACATCTTCACAATAACCACTTAGTAAATAAAGTACCTAAAGAGCGCATTAAAGAAATTATTATTGATGCGTTAGATATAGAACGTGAATTTATTACAGAATCTCTACCGGTAAGCCTTATTGGAATGAATGCTAAACTCATGACCCAGTATCTTGAGTTTGTAACCGATAGGCTTTTAGTAGAGTTAGGTTGTGAAAAAGAGTATAATGCTACCAACCCGTTTGATTTTATGGATATGATTTCGCTACAAGGAAAAACTAATTTCTTTGAAAAGCGTGTATCAGAATATCAAAAAGCGGGAGTGCTTAACAAAGAGTCTGACGAAAACAAAATTAGTTTCGACGCCGATTTTTAATCAAAAAAATAAATAGCGCCTAACAGGCGTAATTAACCATTAAAAAAAGAAAACTCGGCCCTGGCGGTCAAGGCTGAGCCTACCTAAATATTAACCAAAATAAATGTAGCTTATGTACGTAGTAAAAAGAGACGGCAGAAAAGAGCCCGTAATGTTTGATAAGATAACGGCTCGAATCAGAAAATTATGTTACGGCTTAAATAGCCTGGTAGACCCTGTAAAAGTGGCAATGCGTGTAATTGAAGGATTATACGACGGTGTAACCACTTCTGAATTAGATAATTTGGCTGCCGAAATTGCTGCCACAATGACTACTACACATCCTGATTATGCAAGGCTGGCTGCAAGAATATCGGTTTCTAACTTACATAAAAACACAAAGAAGTCGTTTTCTGAAACCATGACAGATTTGTACAATTATGTAAACCCCAGAACCGGTAAAAAAGCACCATTACTTTCTGACGAGGTGTACAAGGTAATTATGGAGCATGCAGACACCTTAGACTCTACCATAATTTATAACCGCGATTTTGGCTACGATTATTTTGGTTTTAAAACCTTAGAGCGCTCATACCTGCTAAAAATTAATGGTAAAATAGCAGAGCGCCCACAGCATATGCTTATGCGTGTATCGGTTGGAATACATTTAGACGATATAGATAGCGTTATAGAAACGTACGAACTCATGTCTAAAAAGTACTTTACACACGCTACACCAACCTTATTTAACTCGGGGACACCAAAGCCTCAAATGTCGTCTTGCTTTTTATTAACCATGAAAGACGATAGCATTGAGGGTATTTATGATACTTTAAAACAGACCGCAAAAATTTCTCAATCTGCTGGAGGTATTGGCCTTTCTATACACAACATTAGAGCTACAGGAAGCTACATAGCCGGAACCAATGGTACCTCTAACGGAGTTGTACCCATGCTTAGAGTATTTAACGATACAGCGCGTTACGTAGACCAAGGAGGCGGAAAAAGAAAAGGAAGCTTTGCAATTTATGTAGAACCATGGCATGCCGATATTTTTGATTTTCTTGATTTAAAGAAAAACCACGGTAAAGAAGAGATGCGTGCCCGAGATTTGTTTTATGCACTTTGGATTCCGGATTTGTTTATGAAGCGTGTGCAAGAAGACGGACAATGGACTCTAATGTGTCCTAACGAATGTCCGGGGCTATTTGATACCCATAGTGAAGAGTTTGAAGCTCTCTACACCAAATACGAGCAAGAAGGCAAAGGTCGCAAAACCATTAAAGCACGTGAGTTATGGGAGAAAATCCTCGAATCGCAAATAGAAACGGGTACTCCTTACATGTTGTACAAAGATGCAGCAAACAGAAAATCTAACCAGAAAAATTTAGGTACAATACGCTCATCTAACCTATGTACAGAAATAATGGAGTACACTTCGCCAGATGAGGTAGCTGTATGTAATTTGGCTTCTATTGCCTTGCCAATGTTTGTTAAAAATGGCGAGTTTGATCATAAAGAACTCTTTAAAGTAACAAAGCGTGTTACTAAAAACTTAAACCGAGTAATAGATAGAAATTACTATCCGGTAGAAGAAGCAAAGCGCTCTAATATGCGTCATCGTCCGGTTGGTTTAGGTGTTCAAGGATTGGCAGATGCGTTTATTATGCTTCGATTACCATTTACAAGTGATGAGGCTAAAAAACTAAACCAAGATATTTTTGAAACCCTGTATTATGCAGCCGTTACTGCCTCTATGGAAGAAGCTAAAAAAGACGGTCCGTATGAAACATACGAAGGTTCACCAATATCTAAAGGAGAGTTTCAGTTTAATCTTTGGGGAATAAAAGACGAAGACTTAAGCGGAAGATGGGATTGGGGTAAACTCAGAAAGCAAGTGCTTAAACACGGTGTAAGAAACTCATTGTTAGTAGCGCCAATGCCAACAGCATCTACGTCTCAGATACTAGGAAATAATGAATGTTTTGAGCCTTATACCTCTAACATTTATACACGCCGAGTACTCTCTGGAGAGTTTATTGTAGTTAACAAGCACTTGTTAGAAGATTTGGTTAGACTTGGATTGTGGAACGAAGAGCTTAAACAAGAGCTTATGCGCAATAACGGATCGGTGCAAAATATAGATGTAATTCCGCAAGACATTAAAGAATTATATAAAACCGTTTGGGAGTTGAGTATGAAAGACATTATAGATATGTCTCGTCAGCGAGGGTATTTTATAGACCAATCGCAATCACTTAACTTATTCATGGAAAACGCAACCTTTGCAAAGCTTACTTCTATGCATTTTTATGCTTGGAAAAGCGGATTAAAAACAGGTATGTATTACTTAAGAACAAAATCTGCTGTAGATGCTATTAAGTTTACGTTAGATAATACCAAGAAAAAAGAAAAAGTAACCGAAAAGGCACCTACTACTGCAACGGTTGTACAACCTAAAGTAGAACAAGGTAATGCAGCAGGTGAAGTACAACCCCTAACTCCAGAAGAGCTTAAAGAAATGATAGCTCGTTCTAAAGAAAGCCAAGGGGAAGACGATTGTCTTATGTGTGGCTCATAATAAAACTTCACACCTAAAACTTAACCGTAAGGGAAGCTGGGGAGCTTCCCTTTTTCTTTTTACTTTAAATAATCTGTGCCCAGATATTTATTGTCTTTGTTATAATACCAAGCTCTGTTTTTTGGTATTTTAATTCCGCTAACTTCTTTTATTCCGGTTAATAAAATGTATTCTCCGCTATCGGGCTTTTCTTTTCCTTTTTCATCGGTCTTAAAAAATTGGTATACCTCCATAGCGTAGGTTTTGGGATTAAAATAAAAATACCAAACATCAGATCCTACATTTGCATCGTAAATAACTTTAACAACTAAATACTCTTTTCCTTTAAATGTTTTTTTTGATACGTTAGGATGAATATTGGTGCCGGCATCTTTTAATTTCATGGGTAAACCATATAAATACGTGTAGTAGTTTTTGTAAAGATTGGCTCTATCACAATTTAAGTTATGAGCTTTTGCAATACTATCCGGTATGGTTGTGTTACCGTTAAAGGCAATTTGGCACTCTCCTTTGTTAATGGTGTATTCTGTGGTGTTGTTACCTCTTGTTGCCTTTACATAAAAGTAGCGTTTGGGTAAGTTAATAACAATGGTACTATTTCTGTTGGGTTGTGTGGGTGTTTTCATGGTTACTAATAACGTATCGTTAAATGTAGCCCAATTGTTATTTGGGTCGTGGTAAGCAATAGCTCGTTCTACTACTTGTGGCCCGGTTAATTGCTGAGACCAAACATTACTTATTAAACAAAAGCTAAAAAGCAAAAACAGGTTTTTCATTTTTTAAAATTTTTAGAAAGGTATAAAAAAAGGAGCATGAAAATCATGCTCCTTTAGTTTTCTGCTTAAATATTGCTTACTCTTGTGGCTTATAGTATAAATCTATTAAGTTGTTTGCAGCCACTAATAAATCTTGAGTTTCTTGTAATAAATTAAAGTACAAGGTAGTGTTTTTAGCGCTAGATTCTTCTTTTCTGGTGCGCTCAACCTGCTTTTTAATTTTCTTAATAATCAAATCAAAAATACCAGGCATTTTTTCTAATACACCGCCAAGCTCCTCGAAAGATTTACGCTCAAAAATAGAAGCCATCTCAGAGAATAAAGCATCTACGTTTTCTTCTATTTCTTTTAAGTCTTTTAACTGCTTAAAGCGTAGCTTATTGTGGTTATTGTTAACATGCTTATGGCTTATTTTAGCAATGTACTCTAATGATTGGCTCATGTCTTGCAAATAAGCTAACATGTTAATATAGAAATCGCTGGCATGTAAACTAGACTCATCTAAGTTTTTAATAAAGTAGAAAATATTATCGCGAAGTTCTTCTACCTCATCATTTAACTTATCTATACCTTTTTTACTCTTTTTAAGCTTTTTAAGTTCAAGTCTAGAAAGCCCATCTATAGTATTAGAATAAATTTTATTTCCTCTGGTTAAGAATGATTTAATGTTGGCAGCACTCTCATCCATAACACCTTGAACTGAGCTACTTTCTGCGCTACTTAAACCATTAATTTCTTTTTCGGCTTTTAATTTGTTTGAATAGTTAATAGCATTTCTAACCAGAAGTAATACCGCTAGCAATAATAATATTGCTACCATAGAAGGCACGTGTATATTAATTAAATAAGCAACTGTAGATGATGCTATAAAGGCAATGATTGCTGTTAAGAACCAACCTCCAATAACATTTAATACTCCGGCAACTCTGTAAACAGCACTTTCGTTACCCCAAGCTCTATCTGCTAATGAAGTACCCATGGCAACCATAAACGTTACGTAGGTTGTAGATAGAGGTAATTTCATTGAAGTAGCTATAGATATTAGAATACTGGCAACCATAAGGTTTACAGAGGCTCTAACCATATCAAAAGCCGGCATATCTTTAGCTTTTTTAGCAGAAATAGCAAGAGCAGCAGGCTTCTCAAAACGCTTATTTATAAATTGTTTTGTTGTATTTGGTAATAAGGTGCTATAACTAACCGATAAACCATTGGCTAAACGAACAATGCTACGTGATAAAAAGTTAGGCTGAAAACGCTCTTTAGCTTCTCCTTGTCTAGATAAATTAATTTCTGTTTCGGTTACGTGTCTTGACTTTTTAGAGAACCAAAGCGTTAATACCATTATTAAACCTGCAACACCTAATAATAATGTAGGGGTAGGCACTTTACTGGCTAATACACCCATGCTAAACTCTGATGCTGCCATACCAGATGCAGCCCAAGCCTCATAAGATTGCCATGCAGCTATTGGTACACCAATAAAGTTAACCAAATCGTTACCAGCAAAAGCAAGTGCTAAAGCAAAGGTTCCTATTAAAATTATGAATTTATAAACGTTAATTTTTAAAACACCAACAATTATAGCACAAACAGAAACCCAGAAAACCAGGCTGTATAATACTACTTGTAATGTGTTGTTTTTTACAAACTCTAAAGTAGCTTTATCAACAAACGAAGCTCCTTTAAGCCCCTTTATTAAAATAAAGTAAGTTATGGCAGTTGCAGCTAAACCACCAAAAACAATACTAACCCATTTTGGAAGCTTTTCAAACTCAAAAGATAATAATACTCTAGAGATATACTGCACAATTGCACCTACGGTAAAGGCAATACCAACAGAGAGCAAAATACCCAAAATAATTTGTGTGGCTTTAGCCGTGTTTATATAGTTGCTTAGTTCTGTTGCAGAACCACCATCTGCGTAAATTTTTATTAAAGCTACAGCTACAGAAGCACCTAAAAGCTCAAACACAATAGATACCGTGGTAGAAGTTGGCATTCCCAGTGTGTTAAAGAAATCTAACAGTAAGATATCGGTTATCATTACTGCCATGAAAATAATCATGATCTCATCAAAGTAAAATTGTCCGGGATTCATGATTCCTTTTCGGGCAACCTCCATCATACCACTAGAAAATAATGCCCCACAGGCAATACCAATACTTGCCGTAATCATTATGGTTCTAACAGGTAATGCTTTAGAACCTAATGCAGAGTTTAAAAAGTTAACGGCATCGTTACTAACCCCAACAATAAGGTCTGCAACTGCTAAAACCGCTAACGCAACAATCATTAAAAAATAAATATTCTCCATAGTTAGTTTAGAATAAAATCATGCAAATTTCTGTATAAAGTACTGCACAATTGTTATCAAATTGTTATTTCTTTAAAAATGTAAATCTAACTGCAACCTAAACATTAGTTGGTTGTTACCGCCCTCGTTATCTAAATAACTTATATCTGATTGTACTTTTAGTTTATGACCTACTATAAATTTTGATACTCCTAGGGTGTACTGATGTTGAGGTAATTTTCCGGTTATAGATGCATCTGTTTTAACATTGGTATACCTTCCGGCAAGCTCTAAGTTGTTTTTAAACAAATACCCCATTTGAAGGTTTAAAGATTCTCCAACCTCTACAACATCTCCTGTTGCAGAGCCGTCAGAGTTTGTAGCAATTGGGTTAGAGGCGTCTCTGTGAGCGTATTCTCCCATAAACGAAAACCCATTATGCTTGTACATTGCATCTACAAACCAGGTGTTTATATTAGTTTCGTGTAAACCATAATCTGTTTCCATGTAAGAACCTAAGTTACTTCTGGTTTTTACGGCATTGTTATTATGATCAAAAGTAATTCCGATGGCTAATTTAGGTTTGGGTTCAAGTTTTAAATCACTACCCGAATAATCTCCCTTGCTTTTAAATGCGCCAAATGGCAATAACTCGATTCTTGAAGTGTATTGATGACCTCCTAAATTACCACGCGTTATATTACGCCCCTCTCCTTGAGATATGGCAAATATTTCTTTAACTATAAAGTTGTTTCCAAGTGTAAAGTGATGACGTAATTGAATACCGATGTCTCGGTCTATGTTAAACCTGCTGTTTAGTAAAGAACGATCTACCAATTGCATGTTTCCAGACGAAATAACACGCTCCCTGTTACCCGGTAATTTTGCCTGACCGACCCAAAGCTCAAAGTTTTGATAAAAATTCCACTTAATGTAAGCATCAAGTATATACCTTGGAGCATTGTGAGTATAAACAGAAGCTCCAGAGATATCTCTGTTAGATAGTCCTAACTCTATTTTATACTTGAGTTTTGGAGAAAAAGCAAATCCGTTAAATTTTAAACGAGCACGTCTGATTAGGGTACTCTGCTCTGGGTTTACAAAATCATTATCAACTTCATCCCACGTAAAGGATGATAAAAGCTGTATTCTTGCAGAAAAATTCATGCTCCAAGTACTATCTTTAGCTACTACATCTAAAATTCCCTTTCCAAAAGTAGTTTCGGTAGTTTCTTGTGCATTTACAAAGCCAAAAGATAGCAGTAATCCTGCCAACCAAAGTCTCAGTTTCATTATTATTTGCATTTGTCGTTGCAAATAACTAAAACTTAATTGATAATAAAAAATTAAGCTACCTTGGCCGGAGGTAGCTATGTTTAAGTAATAATACAAGGTTGACAAAAACTAATGTATATATAAAACGTGCCTTATAAGACATCGCGAAATTCTTTTTTTAATGCAAAGCAGGTGTGATTTTAACTTTAAGTAATCTTTACTATTTAAAAGTAGACTGTAATATTGTTTAATTGTTCACATGATTTAAAACACTGAAAATCAAATACATAAAATATCAATGTTAATTTAACGTTATGTAAATGTTTGCTAAATGTAAAATTTTGATTATTTTTGAATAACGTTAATCCAAGAATCCATGAAAAAATATGTATTTATAACATTAGTTTTTATGTTTATTTTAAAAGCTAATGCCCAAGAGAAAGAGACCGCAACATACATTAAAAAGGGCGACATAATTGAAGCTACTTTTTATTATGACAATGGCAAAGTAAGCCAGCACGGTTTTTTTAATGAAGAAGGAAAGCTACACGGCAAATGGGTTAGTTATCATGTTAACGGAAAAAAAACTGCTATAGCCCACTATGAAAATGGTAAAAAAGTAGGAAAATGGTTTTTTTGGGCTGATGAAAACTTAAAAGAAGTAGATTTTATAGGTTATAGAGTAGCTAATGTAGTAGAATGGACAGGCAAAGAAGCCTTAGCAATAAAGCAAGAATAACTTACTTAGAATATATAAGAAAAGGCAGCCAAAATAGGCTGCCTTTTTTATTTTAAGTGTAAAATGTTTTATTGTAATCGGGCGTCTTTCCATGTCCAGGTAGAAATATCTACTTGGGTTCCGGTGTTATAATCTGCTGTTGTAGATGCGTCCTCGCCATCTATTTGTATGTTAGATAAAGGGCCGTTATCTTTCATATCTACATTGGTATCGTAACCATCAAGATAAATATTGGTGATGGTAGCACCCGATTGTTTTTTAAATTGCAAAGCAGTACCTCCGGTTGTAGAAACAGCCGTAAAATTAATTAATGATGGGTTGTTGTTAACTCCATCGGCTTCTACTGCTGTTGAGAAACCATTTATACTGTGCTTTACATAAGTGTTAGTTACGCTTCCGTTCCAACCTTCTGTCCAATCTACAGCGTCGTCTTCGTTGTTTTCTAAGTATAAGTTAGTTACCGACACCGTACCTCCAAAAAACTCAACCCCATCATCTGCACCGTTAATTACCGCAATGTTTTCTACTGTAGTTCCAGAACCAACTGCATAGAAAGAGATTCCGTTGTATTGAGATTCTGAATTAATTTGCGCTCCGGTTCCTAAAATTACCAGGTTTTTTATTACTCCGGAGTTATCAGAATCATTATTACCACCATAAATAAATCCACCAATTTCTGCTACTGCATTAACACCTTCTGTGGTTGTTGCATCTCCGCAAATTGTTAATCCGCCCCAATCCCCAGGATTTGCATTAGGAGAAGACATAACAACCGGGTTATCTGGAGTACCATTAATTTCTATTTGCCCTCCTTTTAATACTGCAATGTAAACGGCAGTACCTTCTGCAGCAGCAGTAATTTTAGTACCTGCCGGGATGATTAATTTACCACCATCTTCTACTATGAAAGTAGAGTTTAATTGGTACGATACATTAGGATCTAAAGTACGTGTAGTATTTAATGTCCCTTGTAAAACAGATTGGTCTAGAGTTAAGTTAGAATCTACCCAAGCAAAATCATTAACATTTACTGTTGCTTGAGTAGTGTAGCTATTAAACGGATCGGCATCTTCACCATCTATTTGTATATTAGAGAGTGGACCATTATCTTTCATATCAATAGAAGTAGTATAACCGGCTAAAGATAATCCTGTAATGGTTGCACCAGATTCTTTTTTAAATTGTAAAGCAGTACCACCTGTAGTGGATATAGCTGTAAAGTTAATTAGCTTAGGATTTTGATTTTCTCCATCGGCTTCAACAGCTGTTGAAAACCCTTGAATGGTATGTAAGACATACGTATTTGTTATGGTACCGCTCCAACCTTCTGTCCAATCTACAGCGTCGTCTTCGTTGTTTTCTAAGTATAGATTAGTAACCGACACCGTACCTCCAAAAAATTCAACACCATCATCTGCACCATTTAAAATGGCAACATTACTAATGGTAGTACCAGAACCTACAGCATAAAGCGTTAATCCGTTGTATTGAGACTCAGAATTTATTTGAGCTCCGGAACCTTTAATAATTAAATAGTTAATACTACCTGAGTTGTCGTTGTTATCTGTACCTCCGTACACCAAGCCTCCAACTTCTGCAACAGCATCTATGCCTTCTGTTGTTACAGCTTCTCCACATATTAAAAGGCCTCCCCAGTCTCCAGGATCACCATTTTCTGATGTCATAACAACCGGATTAGAGGCAGTTCCTTGAATAATTATATCTGCACCTTGCTCTACGGCTATGTATCTGTCTGTTCCTTTTTCTGATACAATGGTGGTTCCGGCAGGGATGGTAAGTGTAGCTCCAGACTTAACAGTAAACACTCCGGTAAGCTTGTACTCTTTAGAGGGATCTAATGTTCTGCTTTCAGTAACATCTCCCGTTAACTCTACAGCATTACCATTGTTACCGTTACCATTGTTTGGGTTTATAAACCCATCGTCGCTACTGCTGCAAGCAGAAATTGCTACAGCAAACAATGTTGCTAAAAAATAATTTTTAATGTGTTTGGTTGTTTTCATTGTAATAAATATTAATTGTGTTATTTAAAGTTGTAGCTAAACCCTAACCCAATTTGAACTCCATTGGTGTACGATCGTACGGTTTCTTCGGCTTCAATATTGGTGGTGCTTGGTTTATTAAGTTGTGTTCTTTTTATAGTTGGATTTAATAGGTTTTTACCGGTTAATCGTATGGTTAAATTGTTTATTCTTTTACTAACTACTGCATCTAGCGTAACAAACCCTTTTTCTATTATGGCGTCATTGTAAAATTGCTCACTTGCAGATTGAATTTCAGGAGCTCCTAAAGCAAATATTTTATCTGATGCATAATTTGCAGTAAGAGTAGCATCTAATGGGTTGTCGCCATTTGTAGTGAAGTTTAGCGAAGTGTTTACAATCCAGTCTGATGCTCCTTGCAAGCCTGTTTCTGTTAATCCTTTATATCTAAAGGTTCTAACAAAGTTCCCGTTCTCATCAAATACTTCTTTAAGGTCTTGTTCATGCCACATTCTTGTTGCGTTAAAGTTTAAATTAAGCTCTGAAGACTCATTGTCTTCCGGTTTAATTATTCCAATTCTGGTTTCTAATTCTAAACCATAAACTGTGGCTTTGTCTCCTGAATTAAAGAAAGAGAAAACTCCGGCAGAACCTCTATCTTGTACTTTGTTAATAGGGTCTTCTATGGTCTTGTAGAATGCTGCAATTGATATAAGCTCTGCATTGCTCGGAAAATACTCCCATTTTAAATCGTAATTAAAGTTGGTAGAAGCTTGTAAATTTGGGTTACCTCTGGTTACTTGCCCGGTAGGAGAAACATACTCAAAAGGAGCAATTTCTTTAAACTCCGGAAGCGTTATAGTTTGGCTGGTTGCAAAGCGTAAAGCGTGCTGCTCGTTAATATTGTATTTTATATTGAAGCTTGGGTAAATATTATCGTATGATTTATCTGATTCACCTATTCTTCCCGGAATATTACCAACATCATACAGTACATAAATGTCATCTACTTGGTAGCGTAAACCGGCATTTATGTTAAACTTGTTTAATGTAATAGCAACGTTGGCGTAAGTACCAACAGATTTGAGTTCTCCTAAATATCTGTCTGGTTGTAAAATGTTGTACTTTAATACACCGTCTTCAAAATTTTGTGTATTAAAAATGGCACTTAAATTGTCTATTGAGCTCGGATTTATAGCATTTGTAAAAGCTTCTTCTACGCCGATAAACTGCGAACCGAATTTACGCTCTTTATTACGGTAATTAGCGCCAAAAGACACAGCTACACTATGGTTTTCTTTGTCTACTAAAGAAAGCTCGTTATTAAGTAATCCATTAAACTCTTCGTCTTCTATTGTTTGCTTTGATTTTCTTTGCTGAAAACCTCCGGTTCTACCTAATTGAATTAAGTCTTCATTAAAATTAATTTCGTTTCTTATTCTGTTTGGTTCAGAAGCATCAACAAAATTGTATCCTCCGGCCCAATTAATACTGTATTTATCTGTTATGGTGTGTTTACCTGATAGTTGAGCAACCCAAAGACGTGTTTGAATAACATTTTGGTCACGAATAAACTGAAAAAGTCCTTCTGCCGGCTCGGTTTCTTCAAAAATAGTGGCTTGCATACCTCTACCACCTTCAAAAACCTGATCAGTTAATTTATTTACAAATAAAGAAGTAGCTTTAAGTTTGTTTTTTTCGTTGGCAAAAAAAGTAGCATCGGCTAAAACAGTTGTTGTAATTTTTTTTGCAAAAGTTTCTACATCGGGGATAGAATCATCTATAAAATTAGATCTGAATTGTCTGAAAACACCTTTAGTGTGTTCGTGTTTGGTATTCTGTGAAGCAGTTAATATAACGGCTAACTTTTCACCAAATTTTTTACCTAAAGTAGTATTAATACCATAATTTACCGGTGCTTGTAATTGTTGTGTGTTCCACGTTTGTTGGGTAATTGCATCAAACGTATTCAGCTCTTGAGTATAAAAGCCAAATTGGGTATTGTTAGTGTTAGGAGATACTTTAAAATTATCGTAAACTTCGTTACGTGCAACATTGGTATTAATACCTGTGTTTACACCAATACTGTATTCTTCTGACCCGGCTAACTCTCGTGTGGTAATATCTACTGCACCAGAAGCCTCATCTGCAGAACTTTTAACGGCATAGGTTTTACTAATACTTACATTCTGAATTATTCTGGTAGGGAATAAGCCTAAATCTATATTTTTTCGTTCAACATCATCAGAGGGAACAGGCAGACCGTTCATGGTAGTAATAAGGTATCTGTCTCCCAAACCTCTTACAAATACATCTCCGGAACCTTCACTACTGGTAACCCCAGATATTTTAGTGGTTGCAGTAGCAGCATCAGATACGCCTAACTTTGTTAAGGCTTGTGCTCCAATACTTTCTTTAATTTCTACTGCCTTTTTTTGGTCTAATAATAAAGCGGTTTCAGAATCTTTACGGGCAACAGTTACTACGGTTACTTCTTCTAAACTAACACTGCTGGCCGCCAATGTAGCATTAACATTGGCTGCTTTACCGGCCTCAACAACAACATTTTCTATTTCTAAGGTTTCGTATCCTACGTAGCTAATTACAACGGTATAGTTTCCGGGTTGTAAATTGCCTATTTCAAAAAGACCGTCAAAATCTGTAGTCGTTCCTTTTGTGGTTCCTTTTATAATAACACTTGCAAAGGGTAGCGGCTCATTATTCATTTCTTTGTCTAAAATTTTACCCGCAACACTTCCTGTCTGTCCGTAGCTAATTCCTATTGCTATAAAGAATAAAAGAACTATTAATTTTTTCATTTGATGTGATTGTAGTTTTTGTCACCGCAAAGGAACCTTGTACATGTAAAGTGAGCGTTAACAACGGGTTAAACATTCTTCACGATAAGGTTAACTGAACGTTACCAAACAAGCAGTTATGTTATCTTAACTTTAAGGGTTAATTTGTGTATCTTGCAAGCGCTTTTTATTACCTATTTTATGAACTGGGAACAACTACTTTCATTAAAACGATTTGGAGATACGAATAAAAGATTACGAATAGAGCAAGATGAAACCAGACTTGGTTTTGAAGTAGATTATGACCGAATAATATTTTCTTCGGCATTTAGAAGCCTGCAAGACAAAACCCAAGTAATACCACTTTCTAAAACAGATTTTGTACATACCCGATTAACACATAGTTTAGAGGTTTCTGTAGTTGGACGTAGTTTAGGGAGGTTGGCCGGAAAACAGATTTTAAAAAAACATCCGCATTTACAAAATATTCACGGTTTTAAGTTTAACGACTTCGGGGCTATTGTAGCTGCAGCGTCTTTAATGCACGATATTGGCAACCCACCGTTTGGACATAGCGGAGAGAAAGCTATAGGCACCTATTTTAAAACCGGAGCGGGAAAACAGTTTAAACGCTTTTTAACCGATAAGGAATACCAAGATTTAGTTGATTTTGAAGGGAATGCAAACGGACTTAAAATTGTAACCGACAGTAGAGAGGGAGTACCGGGAGGGTTACGATTAAGTTATGCCACTCTGGGAGCATTCATGAAATACCCAAAAGAGTCTTTGCCAA
Organism: Lutaonella thermophila; assembly: GCF_055387725.1. NCBI lineage: Bacteria > Pseudomonadati > Bacteroidota > Flavobacteriia > Flavobacteriales > Flavobacteriaceae > Lutaonella > Lutaonella thermophila. The sequence goes on along the minus strand of NZ_AP043783.1, from coordinate 482,748 downwards.
AAAAACCAACATCGCATATTGCTCATAAAAAATTCGGTTTTTTTCAGGCTCAAAAAGATATTGTAGCAGATATAGCTCAAGAACTTGGTCTTAAACCTTCACTTTCAGGCTCTGATATTGCTTTTAGCAGGCATCCACTAACATATTTAGTTGAAGCAGCCGATGACATTTGTTATACCATAATAGATTTTGAAGACGGTATAAACTTAGGCTTAATACCCGAAGAGTATGCATTAGAATATTTAATTAAATTGGTAGGGGATAGTATTAACCCTAAAAAGTACGGTTCTTTACAATTTAAAGAAGACAGGCTAAGTTATTTGCGGGCATTAGCCATAAACACACTTATAAATGAAGCAGTATCTGTTTTTATGAAACAAGAAGAACAGATTTTAGAAGGAGAATTTAATACTGCATTGTTAGATAAGAGTAGGTTTAAAGCACAAATAGATGATATAATAAAGGTTAGTGTAGCCAAAATATACCAATCTGATGAGGTTATAGAAAAAGAAATTGCCGGGTATAAAATTTTATCAGATTTGCTTCATGTGTATACCTCTGCACTCATAAATATGCACGAAAACAAAGCAGGAAGCTACGAGAAATTGGTTGTTAGAAGCTTACCGGAATATTATCAAAATACACAATTAACACCGTACCAAATTTTATTAAATACGTGCTCGTATATTGCCAGCTTAACAGATGGTAAAGCGGTAACCTTACACGCAAAAATTATGGGGCAGCAAGTGTAAAAAGCTAAAAAGTATAAGCTATGCCTATGCCTAATACTTGTTTAAATTGAATTTTGGTGGTAGAAGAAATTACTTCGCCGTCTTCATTTTTTACTTCATCAAAGCGCACATCGTCATCAAACTTGGTATGTGCTCCTAAATTTGCTTTAATGCTATTGTTTACAACAAAATCAAAATTCACTTCCCAATCAACATCAATATTCCCAAAACTATTTAGATAATCTGTATAAAGGCTAATCCTGTTCCTTAATGTGATGTTTTTAGCTATCTCTTGTTCCCAATTGCTATTAACTAAGATGCCCAATTCTGTTCTGTGTTTTTCTCCTTTTTCTATAATATTACCATCGTCATCAAACACAGCTTTTTTTACCCCAAAAGCCCCTTGGTTTGCTAATGTTTGGTCTAATACAAAAGTGGTTTTTTGGGTTAGCGGAGAAAGGTAAACAGAGAAAATGCCTGCTAAAGGAGAATACTCTGCACCTAACCCTAAGAAAAAATATCCGGGCGCCATAAATCTAGAGATAGGATTCTCTCTGTCTGGATATTTAAAACCATCTGAAAATTGAGTTTTAAAATTTGTTTTCACAGAAAAAAACCAGTTAGAAAGCGTGTCTTTCCTGTAACCGTAGGTAGAACTAAAGTGAATTTGATCATCTGTTTTTCTGAGCTTTTCTCCTTCTTGTGAGTTAATACCATATTTAAATATAAGCTCATTATTCCATTGTGATTTTTTGCTTTTGTAATTTCTAACCAGCTGTACATTTCCTAGTGCAGAAACTGAGTTATTACCACCTGCATTCCAATTAACAAAAGCAACTTCGCTGATGGTTAACCCAAAGTGATTCTTTTTTTCCCAAAAAGTAGGCACCAGAAAAACTGTTCTAATTTTTGTGCTCGCTAATTGATCATTCGGAACTCTAAACTTTTTAGTGCTTAATTTTAAGCCGTTTTTTGGTTGAGACAGTACTTTAATTGCCACTGGTTTCCAGTAGGTAGAGTCTTTAAAAGCATCTAAATTTATTTGCTGTCCCCAAGTAGCAGTTGCGCATATAAATAGCACTAAACCTATAGCCTGCTTTAAGTAATTACTCATAATTAGCTACCAACGTATTTAATGTTTTAACAATAGAATCTTTATCTAAACCTATTTCTTGGTGTAACTCTGTAACTGTACCGTGTTCTATAAACTTATCCGGAACACCTAACCTTGTAACAGGCATGGTGTATTTATTCTCTACCATAAACTCTAAAACGGCGCTACCAAAACCTCCTTGTAAACAACCATCTTCTACTGTAATTATATGGTTATACGATGCGCAAATTTTATGCAAAGCTTTATGATCTAAAGGTTTTACAAAGCGCATATTGTAATGCCCAATAGCTTGTGGGGTTTTAGTTTCTTTAATTGCATCAGTAACAACATTACCAATATGTCCAATAGTAAGCACAGCTATAGTTGACCCTTTTTTTAGTTGTTCTGATTGGCCAATTTGTATCTCATTAAAAGGTAATTGCCAATGTAAAGTTACACCTCTGCCTCTGGGGTATCTGATTGCAATTGGGTTTTGTAGTCCTTTTTGAGCCGTGTACATTATGTTTCTGAGCTCTATTTCGTTTAAAGGAGCAAATACTATTAAGTTTGGAATGCAGCGTAAATAAGCCAGATCAAAAACACCATGATGTGTAGCACCATCCTGACCAACTATTCCTGAGCGATCTAAACAAAAAATAACCGGTAAGTTTTGCAGCGCCACATCGTGAATTACCTGATCGTAAGCACGCTGTAAAAATGTGGAGTAGATATTGCAAAAAGGGACTAAACCTTGTGTAGCCATACCGGCAGCTAATGTAACAGCATGTTGCTCTGCAATACCAACATCTAATGCTCTATCCGGAAAAACATCCATCATATATTTTAAAGAACTTCCCGTTGGCATTGCAGGAGTAATGCCTATTATTTTAGTGTTTTTTTTGGCAAGTTCTACAAGTGTATGTCCAAATACATCTTGATATTTAGGTGGTTTAGGAGTTGAGTCTGCCGGAAGCAATTTACCGGTTTTAGCATCAAATTTTCCGGGAGCGTGATACTTAACCTGATCTTCTTCTGCTAGTTTTAATCCTTTCCCTTTAGTGGTAATTACATGTAAAAATTTAGGTCCATTAATTTGCTTTAAACGTGTAAGCTCTTCAATCAGCAAATGCAAATCATGACCATCTATTGGACCGGAATAATCAAAATTAAGTGCCTTAATAATATTATTTTGTGCAAGCCTTTTATTAGTTTTTACTTGGGTTAAGTATTGCTTTAATGCACCAACACTTGGGTCTATGCCAATAGCGTTATCGTTTAAAACAATAAGCAAATTAGCATCTGTCACACCGGCATGGTTTAAACCTTCAAAAGCCATCCCGCTTGCTATAGATGCATCGCCAATTACTGCAATATGATGTTTAGCGTGGTTGCCTGATAGTTTAGAAGCTATAGCCATTCCTAAAGCTGCCGATATTGAAGTAGAAGAATGCCCCACTCCAAAAGTATCGAATTCACTTTCTGAGCGTTTAGGGAAACCACTAAGCCCTCCTAATGTTCGGTTGGTATGAAAAGAATCTCTTCGGCCGGTTAAAATTTTATGACCGTAAGCTTGGTGGCCAACATCCCAAATTAGTAAATCATTTGGGGTATCAAAAACATAATGTAGTGCAATAGTTAGTTCTACAACTCCTAGGCTGGCACCCAAATGCCCTTCTTTAGTGGCAACAATGTTAATTATAAACTCTCGGAGCTCTTTTGCTAACTGTTTAAGCTCTTGAATGTTTAGCTTTTTAAGGTCGGCTGGTGAGTTTATATGTTCTAAGAGTCTCGCTTTCATTGCTGTTAGCCTACAAAATTACAATTATTTAGTTCTTGGCATACCTGTTTTTAAGCTATTTAATAGTGTGCATTATCAAAATTCTTGCCTAAGTAGATTATGCATGGTTGTAAATTGTATTTTTGTGGCATGGAGCCAATATTTGATGATGCATACTTTATGAAGAAAGCACTGCAAGAAGCAGAAGCTGCTTTTGATAAAGACGAAATTCCTGTTGGGGCGGTTGTGGTTATAAACAACACCATTATTGCCAGAGCACATAACCTAACAGAAACGTTAAATGATGTAACTGCCCATGCCGAGATGCAGGCTATTACTGCAGCCGCAAATTACTTAGGCGGAAAATACCTAACAGATTGCACATTGTATGTAACATTAGAGCCATGCCAAATGTGTGCAGGGGCATTATATTGGAGTCAAATTTCTAGAATTGTTTATGGGGCTGCAGATCATAAAAGAGGATTTAAAGTGTTAAAAACTAAACTGCACCCAAAAACAAAAGTAGTAGGAGGGATTTTAGAAAATGAAGCTGCAGACTTGCTTAAGCGATTTTTTATACAAAAAAGAAATTTAAACTAAAAAAGCGCAACTAATGTTGCGCTTTTAAAAATCGTAATCAAAATAAAATACTCTATAATTTAGATAACTTGCACTTGCGAAGCCATCATGCCTTTTCTACCTTCTTCTTCAACATATTCTACTTTGTCACCTTGACGAATTTCTACACCGTTAAGAGAGCTAACGTGTACAAAAATGTCATTGCCAGTTTCTTCGTTGGTAATGAATCCATAACCTTTAGATTCATTGAAAAATTTTACTGTTCCAGTCATTATAAATAAATAAAAATTAAAAAACAAAATTAGTGTTTATATTACAAAAACGCCTGTTTTTTCTGCTTTTTATTTCAAAAGCAGTTCTTTTTCAGGTGGTTATATGTTTTTGTCTCGCATTTTATCAAGAGTTTCTTTGGTAATCATATAGTCTTTTGCACTTTTATTACGATATCTGTAGTATATAAAAAGAGGCATAACCACTAAAAAAAGGGCTAATACACCAAAACCAATAAATTTTTCGGCTAACGGATGCTGTTTTCCTTGTAAAATAAAACCGGTTATTAAAAGCCCCAAGTCTATTAAAAATGTTAGTAATATTATGTATTTCATGACCAGAACATTATCTAGTAAAGGTAATTAACTTTCTTCTGTATGCGGTAAGTAATTTAGATTTAGATACAAATCCTGCGTATTTACCATTTTTAATAACAGGTAAATTCCAAGCGCCACTATCTTGAAACTTTTTCATTACTTGTTTCATGTTGTCTTCTTCGTATATAATGTACTCTGGGGCATCGTGCATAAGGGTTTTTACAGTTATTTTATTGTACAAAGAGGTGTCGAACATAATTTCTCTTATATCATCTAATAAAACAATGCCCACTAGCTCATCTTCTTGGTTTACAACTGGAAATAAATTTCGGGTAGATTTAGCAACCCCTTCATGCAGCATTTCTCCCAGGGTCATATTGGGTGTAAGTTTTACAAACTTATTTTCTATAACGCGGTCTAACTTCATTAATGTTAATACCGTTTGATCTTTATTGTGTGTTAGCAGTGCTCCTTTTTCTGCTAATTCTCGCGTATAAATGGTGTGTTCTAAGGTGTTTTTGGTAATTATAAAAGAGATAGCTGTTGTAATCATTAAAGGCACAAAAAGCTCATATCCTCCCGTGATTTCTGCAATTAAAAATATAGCGGTTAACGGTGCGTGCAATACACCGGCAATAAGCCCAGACATTCCAACTAGTGTAAAGTTTGCTTCAGAAACATGTATGTCTAACCCTAAATTATTTATAACTTTTGCTACTACATTGCCCAGCGCACTACCCATAACCATAGTAGGAATAAAAATTCCTCCGGCACCACCTGCAGCAAAGGTTAGGGTCATTGCAATGGCTTTAAAAATGGTAATGCCAACTAGCAAACCAATAATAACCCAGCTTTTTTCTATAATCGCATCAAAAGGGGTTTTGCCTAAAGCGGCAATATCATTTCCGGCCAATAAATTATTTATAAAACCAAAACCTTCACCATATAAAGCCGGAATAAAATAAAGCATTACACCAATGATACCACCACCAATTAAGAGTTTAAATAAAGCTGATTTAAACTTGCCAAATACTTGTTGAATACCAAAATACATTTTGGTAAAATAAACCGACGCAATTGCTGTGCCTGCTCCCAAAATAATATAAAATGGAGTGTCTTGTATAGCAAATTTGTCGGTAACGGTAAAGCTAAATAAATGGTCGTCTCCTAAAAAAAAGTACGATGTGAGTACCGACGAAACAGAGGCTAACAATAACGGTAAAAGAGACGTTAAAGTTAAATCTAAACTAAATACCTCTACAGCAAAAATAATGGCAGCAATTGGCGATTTAAAAATAGACGAAATTGCTCCAGATGCAGCACAAGCTATGAGTAAAATTCTGGTTTTACTATCTATATGAAATAACCTGCTTATGTTAGAGCTTATGGCTGCACCACTTGCCACGGCAGGACCGAGTAATCCAACAGATCCTCCAAAACCAACAGTAAGCGGAGCTGTTATTAGCGGGTAAAATATTTTAGAGGGTTCTATAATCCCATTTTTCTTAGATAAAGAAAAAAGTATAGATGGGATAGCTTGCTCAATCGGTTTTTTAATTATAAATCGGGCAATAAAATATACTAAAATCAATCCTATCAAAGGCAAAACAAAATAGAGTTGATTTTTAGAGAAAATAATGCCTTGCTCTAAAGCAGACTGAATAGTGAAAGTTATATTTTTAAGTGTAACAGATGCTAACCCTGCCAATAACCCCACTAAGACACTTAAAATGAAAATAAAATTTTTGTTAGAGATGTGCTTGTATCTCCAAATTAAGAAACGAGTTAGTACTGACTTTTTTTGAGTTGCCATACTGCACTAAATTACTGTATTTGTTTAGAATAGCAATCAAAAAATAGTTGCCGTAAGCTAATCTAACTTCAGCTTTATATGCAATTCGTCAAGTTGCTCGTTGTCTATAGGTGCCGGTGCATCTATCATTACATCTCTTCCGGCATTGTTTTTAGGAAACGCAATAAAATCTCTAATAGTTTCTTGGCCGCCTAATATGGCAACTAACCTATCAAAACCAAAAGCAATACCACCATGAGGCGGAGCACCATATTGGAAAGCGTTCATTAAGAAACCAAATTGCGCTTCGGCTTCTTCTTTGCTAAAACCTAAAAGATCAAACATTTTAGATTGAAGCTCTTTATTAAAAATTCTAATAGAACCACCGCCAATTTCATTACCATTTAAAACCAAGTCGTAAGCATTGGCTCTTACTTGTTCAGGGTTGGTATCTAATAACGGAATATCTTCCGGTTTTGGTGCTGTAAACGGATGGTGCATTGCATGATAGCGCTCAGTCTCATCATCCCATTCAAGCAATGGGAAATCTACAACCCAAAGCGGAGCAAACTCATCAGGTTTTCTTAACCCTAAGCGCTCTGCAAGCTCCATTCTAAGTGCGCTTAGTTGAGGTCTAACTTTTTTAGCTTCGCCGGAGAGAATACAAATTAAATCGCCGGGGTTAGCACCGGTTCTGTCAGCCCAAAGTGCCAAATCTTCTTGATTGTAAAATTTATCTACAGACGATTTGTAGGTTCCATCTTCGTTGCATTTTACATATACCATTCCAGAGGCACCTATTTGTGGTCTTTTTACCCAATCTATAAGTTTATCTATCTCTTTTCTGGTAAAAGAGGCAGCACCGGGAACGGCAATACCTACAACAAGTTCTGCATTATTAAAAATACCAAAATCTCTGTGCTGAGCAATATCATTCAGCTCACCAAACTCCATCCCAAATCTAATATCAGGCTTATCATTTCCGTAGCGCTTAATGGCTTCCTGGTAGGTTATTCTTGGGAAAGAATCTACAGTAACTCCTTTAATTTCTTCTAAAAGAAATTTGGTTAATCCTTCAAAAGTGTTCAGGATATCTTCTTGCTCAACAAAAGCCATTTCACAGTCTATCTGTGTAAACTCCGGCTGTCTGTCTGCTCTTAAATCTTCGTCTCTAAAGCATTTTACAATTTGAAAATACTTATCTAATCCTCCAACCATAAGTAACTGCTTAAAGGTTTGAGGAGATTGTGGTAAGGCATAAAACTCACCTTTATTCATTCTTGAAGGCACCAGAAAATCACGTGCACCTTCTGGCGTAGATTTAATTAAATAAGGCGTTTCTACCTCTACAAAACCATTGTTAGATAAGTAGTTTCTAACGGCAATAGCAACTTTATGCCTAAATAACAAGTTGTTTTTTACCGGGGTTCGCCTAATATCTAAGTACCTGTATTTCATTCTAAGGTCTTCTCCACCATCTGTTTCATCTTCAATGGTAAAAGGAGGTACTTTGGCACTATTTAATATTGTTAAATCTGTTACTAAAATTTCTATATCACCTGTAGCAAGATTTGGGTTTTTAGCTTCGCGCTCAATAACAGTTCCTGTTACTTGTATAACAAATTCACGCCCTAATTTTTTTGCTTGCTCAAAAACAGCTTCGGGTGTTCTTTCTTCATCAAAAATTAATTGAGTAATCCCGTAACGATCACGTAGATCTACCCAAATCATAAATCCTTTATCTCTAATTTTTTGAACCCAACCGGCAAGCGTTACTTGTTGGTTTATTTGTGCAATACGTAATTCTCCACAGGTATGACTTCTATACATTTTTAAAGCTAAAAATTAAGGTGCAAAGGTATAAAAGTATCTTTTTAACTAAAACATTTATTATGAGTAAATAAGGCTTTTTGATAGAATATTGCGTAGGGGCTATTTGTGAAAAAAAACTTAAAATTTTTTGTAAAAAATGTTAAAATGTTAGAATATTGTCAGCCTATTAACCAATCAAATTAATATTTATGAAATTAAACTTACGAAACAAAGTATGGGCTTTGCTCTTTTTTGTTGCGCCATTTGCTATGTGGGCACAAGGGGGTGAAGTAACCGGAACTGTTACTGACAGTGGTAATGGAGACCCGTTGCCGGGAGTGAATGTTGTTGTTAAAGGAACAACTAAGGGAACCACAACCGATTTTGATGGAAATTTTGAAATTACTTTAGATGAATTTCCGGCAACGCTTGTGTTTTCTTCGGTAGGATTTAACACCAAAGAAGTTCAAGTTGCCGGTCCGGGTAGAATTAGTGTAACATTACAAGAAGGCGTTGCACTAGATGAAGTTATTATTTTAGGTAACCGTGCTAAACCCAGAACTATTTTAGACTCTCCTGTACCGATTGATAATATTGGTGTTGAAGAGTTGGTAAACAGTGGTAAGCCAACCATAGAGCGAATGCTTACGTTTAAAGTGCCGTCTTTTAACGCACAAAACCAAGCAATATCTGATGCTACCGCACACTATGATCCGGCTGATTTAAGAGGATTGGGGCCAAGTAGAACACTTGTTTTAATTAACGGAAAAAGAAAAAACCAAAGTGCTCAAGTTTACTTAAACAGAACGCCTGGTAAAGGTGAAGTTGGTATAGATTTAAGAAGTATTCCAACGGCAGCCATAGAACGTGTAGAAGTGTTACGTGATGGTGCATCAGCACAGTACGGATCTGATGCTATTGCCGGTGTAATTAACATGGTATTAAAGAAAAATGTAGAGTATTCTACTATTTCTGCAAGAACCGGAATTACCTCAGAAGGTGACGGATTTAATTTTGCAGCAGACTTTAATACTGCTTTTAATTTTGGAGATGGTGGTTATATTAATGTTACTTTAGGATATTACAACCAAGAGTTAACCAACAGAGCCGGTACGCCTGGTACTGCAGACCTTCCTTCTGATGCAAGACCAAATGAAATTCAGTGGGCTATAGATAATCCGGATTTAGGAATGAAAGTAGGACAACCAGATATGGAAAAAGGTGATTTATTTGTAAACCTTTCACATCCGGTTGGAGAAAATGCAGAGTTTTACTCTTTTCACGGATACAGCGTTAGAACCGGTAGAAGCTTTGCTTACTACAGAGCTCCATACTGGAGAAGAGATGTTGCTGACTCTGGATTTTTAACCCGTCCTGAAGATTTTATGGGATATCAGCCTACCTTCGAGACTAAAATTAAAGACTACATGAACGTAGCGGGAATTAATTTTATGTTAGGAGAAGGTTTTTATGCAGATGCTAGTTTCACGCACGGGGCAAACAATGTAATGTATACTGTAAACAACTCTGTAAATAGAGATTATTTAGCAGATAACGGAACTTCACCGAGAACTTTTCATCCGGGAGGTTATACCTTAAGAAATATTATTGGAAACTTAGACTTTACAAAATCATTCTCAGACCAATTTAACGCTTCTTTTGGTTTTGAATACAAGAAAGAATACTTTCAAGGACATGAAGGAGATCCAATTTCATACTACAAATCAGGATCAGACTCATTCGCAGGTATAAAGCCGGAAGAAGCAGTAGATGTTACCAGAAGCAACTTTGCAGCGTATGCCGGATTAGACTATGATATTAATGACGATTTATTAATTGGTGTTGCCGGGCGTTATGAGGATTTTACTGATTTTGGTGATAATTTCTCATGGAAAGTTAACGGTCGTTACAAATTAGGAGAAGATGGCGCTATTAGAGCTTCATACAGCACTGGGTTCAGAGCGCCAACGTTACACCAGCGTCACTTAACCAATAGCCAGTACATAATTGTAGCAGGTTCATCAGAGCCATTATTACAAGGTACATTAGCAAACGATAACCCTGCAGTACAAGCGTTAGGAGTGCCTAAATTATTTGCTGAAACCTCTAGAAACTTATCGGCAGGAGTAACTTACAAGTTTAACCGTCATTTCTCTGCATCGGTAGATTTTTATCAAATAAATGTAGATGATAGAGTATTATTCTCATCTCAAATTGGATCGGATGACGATGATACTACAACCAACCCTGTTGAGCAAATTTTAGAAGACAACAATGTTGTTGCTGTACAGTTTTTTATTAATGCAGGAGACACAAAGACAACCGGAGCAGATATAGTTTTAAGCTATAACAATATTGAGATGGGTAACGGGAGGCTTAATGCTAATTTAGCGGCTAACTTTAATAAAACAACAATAGACGCTATTGCTACGCCAGATGTATTAGCTCAAAACGGGTATAATATTTTTGCTCGTGAGGAGCGTGGTTTAATTACTAACTCAAGACCAAGATCTAAGTTTATTTTAGGATTAGATTATGATACTCCTAAAGTAAATGTTGGGCTAAACAACACATTATTTGGTCCGGTAACAGTAACCGCTCCAGAATCTGGAGGAGAAGACCAAGAGTTATCATCTAAATTAGTAACCGATTTAAGCTTAACCTACAAGTTTACAGACAGACTTAGCTTAACAGGTGTTATTAATAACATGTTTGATGTTTACCCGGATGAGACACTGCCTTCTACAAACACAGCACAGGCGGGTAGCCGTTTTATTTACTCATCAGAAGTACAACAGCAAGGGCAGTTAGGTGCTAACTTTACTCTTGGGTTAAATTACAGCTTTTAACTAATTAATTAACGGTTTAATAATAAAGCCAAGGTTAAGCCTTGGCTTTTTTAGTTTTTTAACAAAAAACTTACTTATTTATTAATTTTCTATATTTGACAATATTTTTAATTAACTAACTAATTCTTTATAGATATGAAAATGAAGTTACTTAAAAAGTTGTGTGCTTTTCTGCTGTTTTTTACGCCCGCTTTAATGTTGGCACAGGGAGAAGTTAAAGGGGTTGTAACAGACCAATCAACAGGAGAACCACTACCGGGAGTGAATGTAGTGATTAAAGGAACCACAAAAGGAACTAACACTGATTTTAATGGAAACTACACCATATCGGTGCCCTCTTTTCCGGCTACACTTGTATTCTCATCAGTTGGTTACAAGACCCAAGAAGTAGAAGTTACTTCGGCCGGAACAATAAATGTTTCGTTGCAAGAAGGAGTTGCTTTAGATGAAGTTGTGCTAGTTGGTAACAGAGCCAAACCAAGAACGGTATTAGAGTCTCCGGTTCCGATAGATAATATTGGGGCTGCAGAGTTAGCTGTTAGTGCTCAGCCTGAAGTAGATAAGATGATTGCTTATAGAGTACCATCTTATAACTCTACCAATCAAACCATTTCGGATGCTACAGCGCACTTTGACCCTTCTGAACTCAGAAACTTAGGGCCAAGCCGTACGTTAGTTTTAGTAAACGGAAAGCGTAAAAACCAAAGTGCTTTAGTATATGTAAACGAAACACCCGGACGTGGTGAAGTAGGTGTAGACATGAAAAGTATTCCTGCTGCTGCTATAGAGCGCGTAGAGGTATTACGTGATGGTGCAGCTGCACAATACGGTTCTGATGCTATTGCAGGGGTAATAAATATAATTTTAAAAGATAATGTAGAGCTCACCACTGTTAATTTAGGAACCGGTGTAACTACAGAAGGAGACGGATTTACGTATAGTGGTGATATAAATACCGCGTTATCGTTTGATGGTGGAGGGTATTTTAACTTTACTGCAGAATACTATCATCAAGATAGCACTAACAGACCAGGAACTCCGGGTGAAGATAGTTTATTTGGCGTTTCTGCTAACGATCCTACTTGGGGCTCTTGGTTAGCCGAAAACCCTGATTTAGGAATGACCGTTGGGCAGCCTGAATATGATAAGTTTGGATTGGCATTTAATGCAGGATTTCCTTATGGAGAGTCGAGCGAGTTCTATTTCTTTGGAAGCTTACAAAAGAGAGACGGTAAGAGTTTTGCTCTTTACAGAGCACCTTACTGGATTCCGGATCCATTTAATTTATTACATGAGCCCGGCACAGAATATCAAGGTTTTCAACCAACCTTCGAAACAGATATTCGCGACAACACAGCTACTGTAGGTAACCGTTGGAAAATGCTTGGAGATTGGAATTTTGATATCAGCTATACATTTGGTAGAAACGCTGTAGATTACACTATTGGAAACACACTAAACGTAGATTTAGGAGCATCTAGTCCAACCAGATTTGAAGCAGGTGGTTATACCTTTAGTAACGATATTGGAAACTTAGACATTAATAAAGATTTTGGTAATGTTGTAGTTTCTTTAGGAACAGAAGTTCGTAGAGAGCGCTTTACAACATTAGCAGGTGAGCCGGCTTCGTATTTTGGTGGCGGAGCGCAATCTTTCCCGGGATTACAACCATCTAACGCTTTAGAAGAAACACGTTCTAACATTGGTGTTTATGCCGGTTTAGATTGGGATGCTACAGAAGAGTTTTTATTAGCTGGAGCTATCAGATACGAAGATTATAGTGATTTTGGTGACAATTTAAGCTGGAAAATAAGTGGTCGTTACTTACTTCCGGATGAAAAAGGAGCTATAAGAGCGTCTGTTAATACCGGTTTTAGAGCGCCATCTTTACACCAAATTTATTTAAGTAACATACAAACGTTAGTATCTGGAGGAACAGTCTCTAACCAAGGTACATTTAATAATGTAAGCCCGGTAATTAAGGGGTTAGGAATTGATCCGTTAGATGCAGAAGAATCATTTAATATTGCTGCCGGTTTTACGTACAGATTTGCACCAAATTTCTCGGTGTCTTTAGATTACTATAACATTAAATTAGATAACAGAGTATTATTTACCAACGAAATTGGATATATCACCGGATCACCGGGGAACCCACAAAATGTAGTTGAGCAAATACTAGACGACTTTAATGTAACCAGTATTAAATTCTTCGTAAATGCGGTAGATACCAAAAGCCAAGGTATAGACTTAGTTGCCAACTATAAAGGTATAGAGCTTGGTAATGGTAAATTAGATATTAATGCTGCCTTTAACTGGAATGAAACAGATATAGATGGTACAGTTAACGTTCCTGAAACCTTAGCTAATGCCGGCTATACTGATATCTTTAACAGAGAAGAGCAGTCTAGAATTACTACTGCAAGACCTAACTTAAAAGGTGTACTCGGATTGGAGTATGCTGTTGGAAAGTTTGATATTGCATTAAACAACACGTATTTTGGAGAAGTTACCTGGAGACACCCGGCAGACCCTGGTAAAGACCAAACTTTCGCCGGAAAAGTAATTACAGATTTATTAGTTAGATTTAATATTTCTGATAAAATTACTTTAAAAGCTTCAGCAAATAACTTATTAAACGTTTATCCTGATGAAATTAACACCTTTGGTGATGTTATTACCGATTTAGGTGGTAGATTTAAATATCCCTGGGAAGTTAACCAGTTCGGGTTTAACGGTACCGTGATTAACGGTGGACTTACTTTTAAATTTTAAAGTGTAATTAGCCAACCAAAGCGAAAAAGGCTGTATTCTTTTTATAGAAACAGCCTTTTTCATTTTATATAAAAAATGTTTTAAGCTTGCACTTGCACTCGCTTATTTGTAAATATTGCGTATTTAAGTTTGGTAACCAAGTAAAATAACACCGGAACAATTATTAGGGTTAAGAATGTTGCAAATATTAACCCAAAAATAACGGTCCATGCTAAAGGCCCCCAGAAAATAACATTATCTCCTCCTAAATAAATCTTAGGGTCGAATTCGCTAAACAACGAGAAAAAGTCAATATTTAAACCAATGGCAAGTGGTATTAATCCTAAAACAGTAGTAATTGCCGTTAGTATTACAGGGCGTAAACGAGCTTTCCCTCCTTTAACAATTGCCTCTAAAACATGCTGCATTGGTAAGTATTTATCCTCAGGAATTCCAAGTTCAACTTTTTTTCTATCAATTAACAATTGAGTATAATCTAACAGCACAACACCATTATTTACTACAATTCCGGCTAATGATATAATCCCCATCATAGTCATCATAATCACAAAAGGCCATCCGGTAGCAATTAATCCTAAAAATACACCTATAAAACTCAAGAATATAGCCGTCATGATTATAGAAGGCTTAGAAACCGAGTTAAACTGGAATACCAGAATAAACATTATGAGGCCTAAACCGGAAATTAATGCGCTAAGTAAAAACGACATCTGTTTGTTTTGCTCCTCTATTTGTCCTGTAAAATCAAACTCAACACCATCTGGTTTGTCAAACTCAGCCATCTCTGCTTGTATTTGAGATACAATTGCTCCGGCATCAGTATAACCGGGTGCCAGGCCGGAATATACAACTACAACACGTTTTAAGTTACGGTGCTTAATAGCACTAAAAGACGATGTGTTTTGTTGTGTTGCAACAGCCGAAACCGGAATTTCTTTAATTTGTCCGGAAGCAGGATCTCTAAAAATTATATTCTGATTAAATAATGAGTTTTTATTGTACCTGTTTTCTTCATTAAATCGAACATATATATCATAATCTTCACCATCCTTTTTATAAACGGCTGCTTTTTCTCCAAAAATAGAGCGACGTAATTGTGTGCCAATTTGCCCTACAGAGACTCCTAATTCTCCGGCCTTTTTTCTATCTATAGTAACTTCCATGGCAGGTTTGGCTTTATTTACGTCTATTTTTAATTCTTCTATACCCGGAATGTTTTTACTGTTTATAAAATCGCGCATGCGCTCTGCAGTGGCAATTAGTAAATCGTAATCATCACCTTTAAGCTCTATATTTATAGGATATCCTGCCGGAGGTCCTACCGGATCTTTTTCTACCGAAATAGCTACTCCGGGATAAATGCCTTTAAGCGCTTCTTGAACCTTTTTTCTGAGCACTTCGCTGTCTTTGCCACGTCTGTATTTAAACTCTCTCATGGTAGCTGTTATTTTTGCTCTATGAGGCATTTCGGCAGCCGACCCTCCGTCAGTTTGAGGGTTGCCGGCACCTTCACCAACTTGAGATACGGCAGATTCTACCATGAAGTTATAATCGCCATCCATATACTCTTCATCATACAACACGGCATATACACGTTTTTCTATATCTTTTGTGAGTTCATTGGTTTTTGTAATATCGGTACCTTGCGGATACTCAATATAAACTACAATTTGGTTAGGCTTGTTATCAGGGAAAAACTCAACTTTGGTTCTTCCGCTACCAACCGACATGCCAAACATCATTACCGATATAACCAGTAATAGCACTGTACCGAAAGCAAACAGGTAAGGTTTACGTTTACTAAGGGCAAATCTGATTGACTTTTCATACCAGTTTTCCCATTTAGATAATATGTTGTTTTGAAAGAAGTGTGTAGCTTGTTTAATGTAATAACGGTATAGCCAAAACATTCCCGCAAGCACTATCATTAAAGTTCCGAGGCCTCTTACCTGACCACCTATCAAATAAATAAAAATACCAAAACCACCCAGTAAAATACTTAGCCTGATTAGTTGTTTTTTGGTAAGTTGTTTTTCGCCAACTTCCATGAATTGTGAGACCATTACAGAGTTAATAAAAATGGCCACAAATAATGATGAACCAAGTACAACTGATAAAGTAATTGGGAAATAAATCATGAACTCTCCCATAACACCCGGCCATAGACCAAGCGGAACAAAAGCAGCTACCGTAGTTACAGTTGATATAATTATTGGGTAAGCAATCTCGCCAATTCCTTTTTTAGCAGCTTCTATACGGCTCATGCCTTCCTGATCCATTAAACGATAAACGTTTTCTACCACAACAATACCGTTATCTACCATCATTCCTAACCCCATAATAAGGCCAAATAAAATCATGGTGTTCATGGTGTAGCCTAAGGCATTTAATATCATGAACGACATGAACATAGACATAGGGATGGCAAAACCAACAAAGAGAGCATTCCTAAACCCTAAAAAGAACATTAATACAGTTACAACCAGTATAATACCAAAAATAATGTTGTTTACAAGGTCGTCTACTTGGTTTATGGTTTTTTCGGACTGATCGTTAGCAATGGAAACTTTTAAATCTGATGGGAATACATTGGCTTTGGCATCTGCAACTATTTGTTGTATTTGCTGTGCTGCAGCAACCATATTTTTACCGGAACGCTTTTTAACATCGAGCATTACAACGTTTTGCCCAAGTTCTCTTGCGTAGGTGGTTTTATCTTTTTCTCTAAAGTTAACAGAAGCAATGTCTTTTAAGTAAATAGCTCCTTTTTCTGATTTTACTACAAATTCTTCAAGCTCAGAGGGGTTTTCTACTTCTCCCAGAACACGCAACGTTCTGCGTTGCCCGCTCTTAATTAAACTACCTGCAGAGATGGTTACGTTACCGTTTCTGATGGCATTTATTACATCGGTAAAACTTACTTGTGCAGCCATCATTTTATAAATATCTACAGCAACTTCTACCTCTTTTTCTTGTGCCCCTCTAATATCGGCTTGTTTAATTTCGGGTAAATCTTCTATTTCATCTTCAAGGTATTCTGCAAATTCTTTTAATTTTTCTACAGGGTAATCTCCAGAGATGTTTATGTTAAGAATAGGCATCTCTTCAGAGAAGTTTAAATCAAATACATTCGGCTCTACTTTTGCACCGTTAAAGGTGGGCCAATCTTCTCCGGCTTTTTCAGCATCTACCTCGTCTTTAACTTTAAGTTTAGCAGATTCTACAGAGATGTCTTCATCAAACTCAACAATTATAATACCGTAATCTTCTTGCGATGTAGAAGTTACCTCTACAACGTTACTAACATTTTTTAAGCGCTCTTCAAGCGGATCTACAATGAGTTTTTCTATATCTTCTGCTGTATTCCCGGGAAAAGGAGTGCTTATGTATATTTTGGTTTCTTTAATTTCCGGGAAACTCTCTCTGGGCATACTAAAATATGCCGATAAGCCAACTATTAAAAATAGGGCAGACATCACATACATTATGGTTGTGTGGTCTATAGCCCAAGAAGACAGTTTAAATTCTTTATTAACCTTTTTATTAAAATCGCTCATAAGAGATTAGTTTAATATCTTAACTTTTTGTCCGTCTTGTACGCTTCTGGCGCCTTCCTCTATAATTAAATCACCGTTAGAAAGTCCTTCTACAATCTCTACAAAATCACCTTGTATTTTTCCTGTTTTAATGTAGGTGCGTTTGGCAACAGCTTCGTTGTTACCGTTAGTGTTAGTTACAACATAAACATATTGTTGTCCGTTAGCGTTTTCAGAAATAATACTTTGCGGTAATAAAATGGCATTAGGGTTGGTATAATCGTTTATATGTACCTTGGCGGTTAAGTTGGGTTTTACTTTATTGTTAGTATTTGGTATACCAACTTCGGCTCTAAAAGAACGGTTGTTAGGCTTAATATAATTACCAACCTGACGTACTGTTGTTGTAAGTGTTTCGTTTAAAATTGGAAAATAAACCTTGGCTTCTTTACCCGGTGTAACACTAGTTATATACTTTTCCGGCACATCAGCTTCAATATACATGTTGTTTAAATTAACCAGCAGCATTAATGGGGTTCCGGGGGCTACCACGGTACCACGTTCTGTAATTACATCATCAATAACACCAGAGAATGGCGCTCTAACTATAGTTTTCTCCAGCTGACTTTGCATTTGTTTTACAGCTTCTTGTTGTGCTTCAAAATTAGATTTTGCTTGCAGGTACTGTATTTCTGAGCCAATTTTTTGCTCCCATAAACGTTGTTGACGCTCAAAAGTAGTTTTAGCTAAATCTGCCTGAATTTTAAGTTGCGCTAATTGTTGGCTTAAACCACCATCATCTATTTTAGCAAGAATTTGTCCTTTAGCTACTTTTTGCCCTTCTTTTACTAGCACCTGTGTAAGCGTGCCCGAAAATTCGGGGTATATGGTTACCATTTCTTTAGTGGTAACACTTCCTTGTAGCTCTAAATAGTGCTTAAAAACAGTGTCTTTTGCGGTTATTGTGGTAACAAGAGGTAGTTTTTTTATGGTATCTAATGCTCCGATAGCTTTATCTAATTCTTGTAATTGATTGCTAATGTTTTGTTGCTGAATAACCAATTCTGAGCGTTTAGCTCGCATACTTTCTAAATCACCACTCTCTATTATGGCCTCTACAGATTTTTTTTGACCGCCTCCGCATGATAACACAAAAGAAGCAAGTAGTATTATGATAACTATTTTTCTCATAAGTATTGTTTTAATTAAGTGGTACGGTATTTAAAAGTGTTTCTAATTCTGCTTTTTTAGTAATAAGGTTAAGCATTGATTGTAAATATTCTTGTTGCGAATTGTATAGCTGAGTTTGCGCTTGCCTTAAATCAAAACTTGTTGCAATACCCTCAAAATATTTAGTCTGATTTTTTTGCTCTATTCTTTCTGCCAAGGCAAGATTTTGCTGTGCAGTTGTAAATTGCTCTATGGCAAATTTGTAATCGCTTTTAGCTGCAGCAATCTGCATTTTAAGTTCTTGCTCTTTTTGGGTTAACTCTGTTTTGGCTTTTTCTAAGTTAATTTTAGCGCGCTGAGTTTTAGCGGTACGACCTAAAGAGCTAAAAATTGGAATATTTAAACTAACTCCAACCAACGATGAGCCAAACCATTGTTGCTCGCTATCAAAAAAGTTAAACTCGTTGCTGTTTCCGGTGTAGCCACCATTTATAAAAGCATTTAAGGTTGGCAAGGCTTTGCTTTTTTCGAGCTTTACTAAGAGCTCTTTAGAGCGCTTGTTGTTTTCGGCTATTTTATAATCAATGTTTTCTGTAACATCTTCTGTTGCAGAAAGTAATGTGCTGTCTATATTTTTTAGCGCTAAAGCAGATAGCTCGTCGGTTAGTTTAACGGGTATGTCAACATCTATTCCTAAAGTAAGATTAAACAGTTTTTTGGCAATAGTATGCATTCGTTTAGCATTGTTTAAACTGTTTTCTGTAGCCATTAACGTAATTTGAAGTTGCTCTACATTTTCTTCTTCGGTTAAGCCATTTTCATAGAGTTTTTTAGTCTCAAAAAGATTTTTTTGTAGTGTAGCTTTATTTTTCTCTAAAATAGTAACGCTTTCTTTTGCAAGAAGCACATTTCCGTAGGCATTAATAACCGCCTTTCTAACTTCTAGATTAGTTTTTTCTTTGGCGTTTTTTGAGATTTCCAGAAATACTTTGGCAGACTGTAAACCAACCAGATAAGAGCCATCAAATATTAATTGTTTTAATGTTGCGGTTGCATTTACATTTTGCTTAGTTCCAAAAACAACTTCGGCAAATTCTCCGGGCTCACCACCAAAAAATTGGGCCGGAACTAACGAAACCGGTTGTTTTAAAAAATTCTGGTAGTCTATGCTGGCATCTATTTGCGGAAGCCCCATGGTTGTAGTCTCCCACTTTTGTTTTTTAGCAGCCTCTATATCTCTATTGGCATTTATGGCATTGTAATTATTTTCTAATGCATAAGCAATAGCCTCGTTTAAAGAAAACTCTTGTGGTTGTTGCTGTGCAACAATACTTAGGCTAAACATAAAGCAGCATGTAAACAGTAGTTTATTTTTCATGTTGTGAACTTAAAATAGCATTTAAAGTTTCTAATCCTTTTGTTGTTGCTATGGCTCTTACATGGTATTCTAAATACATCTCCATTAAAGAGTTCATGGCATAGTGTTTAGGTGAAAAAAATTCAGGGTTTTTTAAGCCCATAATACCGTTAAAGTATATTTTGGTAACAAAATCAACATCAATTGTTTTACGATAAAAACCTTGCTCAATACCTCGGTTTAGGTTTTCTGTAATACAAGCATTCATTACTTCGAATTGCTTTTTTTTAAGGGTTTCAAAAATTTTAGGGTAATATTTTTGAAGCTGATATTGCGGGGAGGATTTTTCGTCTTTTAAATGATGCATAACAAAGCTCTTTATCTCGTAGAGCTCTTCAATGGGGTTCTTTTTTAAATCGCAGATACAATTTATACCGTACGATATAATTTCGAACATATAAAAAGAAACGTCTTTAACTAAAGCAGTTTTAGTTTCAAAGTGTGCGTAAATGGTTTTTTTAGATATGCCCAGCGCATCGGCAATATCATCCATGGTAACGCTCTTAAAACCATAGGTTAAAAATAAATCGGCTGCTTTTTCTAAAATTTTATTACGCATGTAATCTATAATAAAGGAGCGCAAATATAGCCCAGGAAACTTTATAAACAATAAAAGTTTCCAAAGTTTTACAATTTTTTAACATTACATTTATCTTAATTTACGTTGGCTTTATAGTATTTTAGTCGAGCTAATTTTACCGTATGCGTAGTACAGAACAATACCAGCAAACAATATTGCAAGCCATAACGGCTTATAGTTTTAAAAAGCAGCCACAAGGGCTTTACCGTCCTTTAGCATATATTTTGCAGTTGGGCGGTAAACGTTTAAGACCGGTTTTAACTTTAATGACTGCCGATGCTTTCTCTGGAAGTTATACCGATGCGATTCCGGCAGCATTAGCAGTAGAATTTTTTCATAACTTCTCATTAATACATGATGATATTATGGATGATGCTCCTGTAAGGCGAGGGCAACCAACTGTTCATGAAAAATGGGATGTGAATACAGGAATATTATCCGGAGATGCCATGCTTGTTAAAGCCTATCAATTTTTTGAAACATATCCGGCAGAGTTGCAAGTAAAATTGATTAAGCTTTTTTCTGAAACAGCACTACACGTATGCGAAGGACAGCAATATGATATGGATTTTGAACAACAACAACAGGTTTCGCTTTCAGATTATTTAAACATGATTAAAGGCAAAACAGCTGTTTTATTAGGGTGTGCATTAAAAATGGGAGCCTATATTGCTGATGCATCAGAAGAGGATGCACAACACATGTATGATTTTGGAGTGCATTTAGGATTGGCTTTTCAAATTCAAGACGATTATCTTGATGCCTTTGGAAATCCCGAAACCTTTGGTAAACAAGTAGGAGGTGATATTTTAGAAAATAAGAAAACGTTTTTATACCTAAAAGCCTTAGAAAGAGCCGATGCCCAAACAAAAGCTACATTGTTAGATTGGTACGCAATTACAAAAAAATCTGATGATAAAGTACAACAAGTAAAAAATATTTTTAAAGAAACAGGAGCAGCTGCAGAAACCAAAGAAACAGTTGCTTTTTACACACAAAAGGCCTTTAATTATTTAAATAAAACATCGTTATCTGCTACTAACAAAGAACATTTTATAAGCTTTGCCACTTCGTTAATAGACAGGCAATCTTAATACTCCTTAACAACAATATAACCTCGTAAATAAGCGAGGTTTTTATTTGCTTTAAAATATTTTTAGGCTTATCTAAAAAAATGATTACATTTGCCAAAAAATAAAATATGTTTTCTCAGGCCGAAGAAAATTATTTAAAAGCTATTTACAGCCTTGGCGGAATAAATGGTACCGAGGTTAACACCAATTTAATTGCAGAGAAACTGAATACTAAAGCGTCTTCAGTAACCGATATGTTAAAGAAGTTGGCCGAGAAAGAATTGGTTATCTATAAAAAATATCAAGGCGTACAGTTGTCTGATAAAGGAAAAAAAGTGGCAGTATCTATTATTAGAAAACACCGTTTGTGGGAAGCGTTTTTGGTAGATAAGCTAAACTTTTCTTGGGATGAGGTTCATGACATTGCCGAGCAATTAGAGCACATAAAATCTGAACGCTTAATTAACAGATTAGAAGCATTTTTAGGCTACCCTACTGTAGATCCGCATGGTGATCCGATTCCGGACAAAGATGGGAATATTACACGAAGAAAAAAGGTTAAACTTTCTACACTACAAGAGAACCAAGAGACAATTTTGTTAGGAGTTAAAGACTCGTCAGACGATTTTTTAAGGTATTTAAACAAAAAGCAAATTGCTATAGGAGATAGCATAAAAGTACTTAGTGTAGAACCATTTGACAACTCTATGCTAATTGCAATAAATAACAATAATAAACATACTATAACAGAAACCGTAGCAAATAATTTATTAGTAAAAGAAGTAGAAAATGACACGAAAATTTAAGATTGTTTTACTTGCGTTAATAGCAGCAGCTAAAGCATATTCACAAGAACAAAAAGAAACGTTAGGTCCATTAGTAACCGATAGGCCCGATGCAACAGAATCTCCGTCTGTTATTCCGGTTGGTTTTATACAGGTAGAAACAGGAACTTTTTACGAATCGTTTAAAGAAAATTCTATTAAAGAGAAAACGACAACGTTTAACACTACCTTAGTTAGAGTTGGTTTGCTAGACAATTTAGAGTTGCGTTTAGGTTGGGATTTTACCGAGCAAGCTTTTGAGTTTAACGGCAATGAAATAGAGAATGTTTTAAGCGGATTTTCGCCATTGCTTTTAGGTGCTAAAGTAGCCATAACGCAAGAAAACGGGTGGTTGCCCGAAATAGGATTAATTGGTCATTTGCAATTACCATTTTTAGCAGCAACAGATTACAGGCCGGAAACTACTGGGGTAGATTTTAGGTTTTCGTTTGCACATACTTTAAGTGAGAATTCTAGCCTTTCGTACAACTTAGGAGCAGAATGGGGCGGTGATTCTCCAGAAGCGAACTATGTATATACTCTTGCCTATGGTTATAGTATAACAGATAAGTTGGGCACTTTTGTAGAGTTATACGGAGAACTTCCGGAAGACAGCAGACCAAGTCATTTATGGGATGCCGGATTTACTTATTTGCTTAGCAATAATGTTCAGTTAGACCTCTCTGGCGGTACTAGTTTAAATAACACTCAAGATTTATACATAAGCGGAGGTATTAGTTTTAGAATTCCTAAATAAAAAGACACATGAAAAAAATAGTTTTATCACTAAGCATATTACTTGTTTTAGGAGCTTGTAAAACAGAAACAAAGCAAAAAAACGAAAAACTTAATGTAGTAACCACAACCACTATGATTACCGATATGTTATCGGTGATTGGTGGCGACAAAATAACACTGCAAGGTTTAATGGGAAGTGGCGTAGATCCTCACCTATACAAAGCCAGTGAAGGAGATGTCTCTAAATTATTTAATGCAGATGTTGTGTTTTATAACGGATTGCATTTAGAAGGGAAGTTGGTTGATATTTTCGAGAAAATGCAGCAGCAAAACAAAACTACCTTTGCAATCACAGATGCATTAGATAAAAGTAAACTTATAGGCTCAGATTATTTTGCTTCTAACTACGATCCTCATATTTGGTTTAATATAAACTACTGGAAAAAAGCAGTACAGTTTGTTGCCAATAAATTAGCAGAATTAGATGCTAAAAATGCAGCATATTATTTAAACAATGCTAATAACTACCTTGCATCGTTAGATGCTTTACAAAAAGAGGTAACCAACGTAGTAAATAAACTACCGGCAGAGCAGCGCATTTTAGTAACTGCACACGATGCGTTTAATTATTTTGGCGAAGCTTTTAACTTTCAAGTTGTTGGTTTGCAGGGATTATCTACTGCAACAGAAGCCGGAGTACAAGATGTTCAAAAACTGGCAAACTTTATTATAGAAAACAATGTTAAAGCCATATTTGTAGAGAGCTCTGTACCAAAACGTACTATAGAAGCCTTACAAGCATCTGTTAAAGCTAAAGGTCATGAGGTTACAATAGGAGGAACATTGTATTCTGATGCGTTGGGTGATGCCGGTACACCCGAGGGAACTTACATAGGCATGTTTAAGTATAATGTAAACACTATTGTTAACGCCTTACAATAAAAGATTTGTAATATATGAGCGAAGATCAAAAAATAGCAGTAGCGGTAGATGATTTAACGGTAGCTTACAATTACAAACCGGTGTTGTGGGACATAGATCTTAGAATTCCGGAAGGGGTTTTAATGGCTATTGTTGGACCGAATGGAGCAGGAAAATCAACGCTCATAAAAGCCATACTCGGAATTATCAAACCATTGGCCGGAAGCATTTCGGTTTATGGAAAACCATACAAAAAACAACGTTCATTAGTGGCCTATGTTCCGCAAAAAGGAAGTGTAGATTGGGATTTTCCTACTACTGCACTAGATGTTGTTATGATGGGAACTTATGGTAGCTTAGGATGGATTAAAAGACCGGGGCAAAAAGAAAAAAAAGCAGCCTTAGAAGCATTAGAAAAAGTTGGGATGCTGCCTTTTAAAGACAGGCAAATCAGTCAATTATCCGGAGGGCAACAACAACGTATTTTCTTAGCTAGAGCACTTGTTCAAAACGCATCTATATACTTTATGGATGAACCTTTTCAAGGGGTAGATGCCACCACAGAAAAAGCAATTATAAATATATTAAAAGAGCTCAGAAAAGCAGGGAAAACAGTTGTAGTTGTTCATCATGATTTGCAAACGGTCCCGGAGTATTTTGATTGGGTTACATTCTTAAACGTAAAACGTATTGCAACCGGACCGGTAAAAGATATTTTTAACGACGATAACCTAACCAAAACCTACGGAATTAATTATAAAGTTAGCGTGCAGCAATAATGAATGTACAAGAATATATTGCAGCAGTTTTAAACGATTATACACTTCGTACCATTACCCTTGGCACAGCTGTATTAGGAGCTGTTTGTGGTATGCTAGGAAGTTTTGCAGTACTCAGAAAACAAAGCTTGCTGGGCGATGCAATATCTCATGCTGCATTGCCGGGTATTGCAATTGCCTTTTTGCTAACCGGAGCAAAAGACAGCAATACTTTTTTATTGGGAGCGCTTTTAAGCGGCCTTATCGGAACATTCTGGATTAGAGGTATTATCACCAAAACACACTTAAAATCAGATACTGCACTTGGTTTAATTTTATCGCTTTTTTTTGGTTTCGGAATGTTGCTGCTAACATTTATTCAAAAGCAACCTAATGCAAATCAAGCCGGGCTAGACACGTATCTTTTTGGTCAAGCAGCAACGCTATTAGAACGTGATGTTTGGTTAATGAGTATAGTGGCAGGTATTTGTTTAATTATTGTGGTGTTATTCTGGAAAGAGTTTAAATTACTTCTATTTGATGCAGATTATACTAAAACGTTAGGGTTTAACACAAAGGTTATAGATATTATAATTACTTCGTTTATAGTACTTGCCATTGTTTTAGGACTACAAACTGTAGGAGTAGTTTTAATGAGTGCTATGTTATTAGCTCCGGCAGCAGCTGCAAGACAATGGACAAACAGTTTGGGGATAATGGTAGTATTAGCAGCACTATTTGGTGCAATATCCGGAGTGGTTGGTACAGCAATTAGTGCTACACAAAATAATTTGTCTACCGGACCTGTAATTGTATTAGTAGCAGCTGCTTTTGTGTTGGTGTCTTTTATATTTTCTCCTAGTAGAGGATTGTTATTTAGAGAGATAAGATTTCAAAAAAGCAGAAACGATTTAAAACTACATAAAACACTTGCTTTTATGTACAATATTGCTAAAACGCATCAAAACATATCGCATCCGCATCATATAAAACTGTTAAACAATTTTCAAGGATTTACTAAAAAATCACTTAAAAAATTAGAGCATAAAAACTACATAACTATTCGTGGTAATATGTGGTCATTAACACAAGAAGGCTTTAATAAAGCAGCTTCTTTATACAACCAACAAGATCAAGAAAAATGACGAGCGCACAAATAGAAATACAACTCATTGCAAGTTTAGTAGCCATGGCCTGTGCTATACCGGGGGTGTTTTTGGTGCTCAGAAAAATGGCCCTTATAAGTGATGCCATAAGTCACTCTATATTACCCGGAATTGTAATAGGGTTTTTTATAACTCACGATTTAGCGTCGCCTTTACTAATAATTTTGGCAGCTGTAACCGGTGTTATCACTGTAGTTTTAGTAGAGTTTATACAAAAAACCGGATTGGTTAAAGAAGATACTGCTATTGGATTGGTTTTTCCGGCATTGTTTAGTATAGGTGTTATTTTAATTGCTAAAAATGCTAACGACGTGCACTTAGATGTAGATGCCGTGTTGTTGGGAGAATTAGCTTTTGCTCCTTTTGATAGATTGCTCATAAACGGGTTAGATTTTGGCCCAAAGTCACTTTGGGTAATAGGTGTAATTTTAGTACTAACCGTTGCGTTGCTTTTAGCCTTTTTTAAAGAATTAAAAGTAAGCACGTTTGATGCCGGATTGGCGGCTTCATTAGGATTTTCGCCGGTTGTAATGCATTACGGTTTAATGTCTGTTTCATCGGTAACTATTGTTGGTGCTTTCGATGCTGTTGGTGCCATTTTAGTTGTAGCACTTATGATTGCACCGGCAGCAACAGCCTATTTACTCACAAAAGATTTAAAGCAAATGCTATGGCTTTCGTGCTTTTTTGGGGTTTTTGCTGCTATTGCAGGATACTGGGTTGCACATTTATTAGATGCCTCTATAGCCGGGTCTATAACTACTGTTTTAGGAATCGTGTTTTTAGCAGTCTATTTATTTGCTCCGGGCAAAGGCTTGTGGGCTGTATTGTACCGTCAAAAACAACAAAAAATAGAGGTAATGCTTCTTACGTTTTTGTTGCATTTAAAAAATCATTCAGATGAAAAAGAGCGTCATGTAAACCATTTAAGTCAGCATATAAATTGGCAAAAAGTTAAAGCTAAAAAGGTGTTAGACTTGGCACAAAAAAATAACATGATTACCATCAGTAACGGTATTGTTAATTTAACAGAAAAAGGAGACGACTTCACTCAAAAGGCCATCAACTATATTGTTACCAATAAGCATACTCAAATTGAGGCTATGAAAGAAGATTACTTTTTGTTTAGAGGGTAAAAATTCTACCTTAAAAAAATGATTATTTTTAAGGGCATAAAAAATGTCCTTGTCATGAAAAAATCGGTTTTACTAGCTTTTTGTCTTTTAATTATTGTAGAAGCCTTTTCTCAAATCACTCAAAAACCTGCCTTTAAAGATTTAGATGTATTTGATTTAGAATATGTTTCAGACCCTCAAATATCTCCGGATGGAACCTGGGTGGTTTACAGAAGAATGAGGTTTGATATAATGAAAGACAGAGCAGTGGGAAATCTCTGGATAGTTAAATCAGATGGTTCACAACACCAAAAATTAACCACAAGAGAGGTAAATGAGTTCTCTGCCAGATGGTCTCCTTCAGGAAACCGAATTGTTTTTGCAAGTACCACAGACGAAGGTACAGAGCTGTATATGTATTGGGTAAATAGCGGTAAATTTGCCAGAATTTCTCAACTTCCAAAATCGCCATCATCAATATCTTGGTCGCCAGACGAAAACTGGATTGCATTTACCATGAATGTGCCTAAAGCACCACCGGTTTTAGCAAAAATGCCTCAAAAGCCTAAAGGTGCAAAATGGGCAAAATCTCCTAGAATTACAGACAGATTATATCATGAAGCAGATGGCAGAGGATATATTGAGCCCGGCTTTAATCATATTTTTGTGATTTCATCACAAGGAGGAGCGCCCAGACAAATTACATCGGGAGATTATAATCATAACGGACCAATTTCTTGGCATCCTAATAGTAATACTATTTATTTTACGGCAAACAGATCAGATAATTGGGAGTACGATTATAACAATAGCGAACTGTACAGCGTATCTTTACAAACAGGAGCAATTACTGCATTAACCAACAGACAAGGACCTGATTATAACCCTACAGTTTCTCCTAACGGAAAATATATAGCCTACTTAGGCTACGAAGATAAAGTACAAGCATACCAGGTTAGAAAACTTCATATAATGAATGCCGATGGAAGTAATAAACGTGTACTTTCTGAAGCTTTAGACAGGAGCGTATCTAACATAAAATGGGATGCCAAAAGTGAAGGGCTTTATATTACGTATGATGATAAAGGCAATACTAAAATAGGCTACATAAGCCTTTCAGGGAAAGTAACTAAAATTGCCGACAATCTTGGAGGCACATCTATAGGAAGACCTTATCCGGGAGGTTCTTACAGTCTTGCAAAAAACAACACTATTGCTTACACACATACTACACCTAGTTACCCCGCTGCTTTGGCTATCTTGAAACAAAAAAGTAAAAACCCCAAGATTATTGTCGATTTAAACTCAGATTTACTACCCTACAGAACTTTAGGAGAAGTAGAGGAGGTTTGGTACAAGTCTACTGTAGATGGCAGAGATATTCAAGGATGGATTGTAAAACCACCACATTTTAATCCTAATAAAAAGTACCCGCTTTTAGTGGAGAATCATGGTGGGCCAATATTAAATTATGGAGATAGATTTTCTGCCGAAATGCAGTTGTATGCAGCAGCAGGATACATTGTTTTTTATCCTAACCCAAGAGGAAGTACCAGTTACGGAGAGGAGTTTGGGAATTTGTTATATAACAATTATCCGGGAGACGACTACCAAGATGTTATGGATGGGGTTGATTATTTAATTGAAAAAGGATTAGCACACGAAGACCAACTGTTTGTTACCGGAGGGAGTGCCGGTGGCATAATGACGGCTTGGATAATTGGAAAAAACAACCGCTTTGAAGCTGCTGTGGTTGCTAAACCCGTAATGAATTGGATTAGTAAAACTCTGGTAGCAGATAATTATTTTAGGTATGCTAATTATCGCTATCCCGGGCAACCATGGGAAAATGTAGAAACTTATTGGAAATTTTCTCCGATTTCTTTAGTTGGTAACATACAAACACCTACTATGGTTATGGTGGGAATGAACGATTTACGTACACCACCAAGCGAAGCAAAACAACTATATCATGCCTTAAAGCTCAGAAAAATACAAACCGTTTTAGTTGAAATTCCGGAGGCTTCACATGGCATTGCATCAAGACCAAGCAACTTAATAACTAAAATAGCCCACACTATAGCTTGGTTTGAAAAGTACAGGAAACAAAATTAATTTTTACAGCCACAATCTTTGCTAACACAGGGGTTTTGTGGCTGTTTTTTTACCACAAAAAACTTCTTAATTAAATAAGCAATGGCTAAAAACAAGGTTGTATATGCTAATATGTGCTGTATAATTTCCATACTATTTAAGTAATTGATAAGCAATTAAAGCAGCCAAATATGCTATTGTGCTCATAGAAACAAGCTGTAATAATGGCCAACGCCAGCTATTTGTTTCTTTTTTTACAACAGCTAAAGTACTCATACATTGCATAGCAAATGCGTAAAATAGTAATAACGATATTCCGGAAGCAAAGTTAAACAACGGGCCGCCTAAAATAGGATTTACCTCTCCGGCCATTCGGTTTTTAATAGTTTCTTCTTCTTCACTGCCAACACTGTAAATGGTAGCAAGGGTTCCTACAAAAACTTCTCTGGCAGCAAAAGAACTTACAATGGCAATACCAATTTTCCAATCGTATCCTAAAGGCCTAATGGCAGGTTCTATGGCTCTTCCTATATACCCTATATAAGAATTCTCTAATTTATACGAAGCTATTTTAGTGCTTAACTCATCTTCAGGTAGTGTAGGGTTGATTTCGGTAACTATACGTTCTGCATTTGTAAATTTTTCGGTAGGCCCGTTAGAAGCTAAAAACCATAAAATAATAGAAATAGCTAAAATTATTTTACCGGCACCCAAAACAAAACTTTTGGTTTTTTCTATAACCGTGTAAGCCACATTTTTTAATAAAGGGACTTTATAGTTAGGCATTTCGGCAATAAAAAATGTTTTGCCTTTTATTTGCAGCGTTTTATGTAAAATCCAGGCAGCTATTACTGCCATAACAAAACCTAACAGGTATAAAAGCATTAAGGTAATGCCCTGCAGATTCATTCCCAGAAAACGTTTGTCTGGTATTACTAAGGCAATAATTATTAAATAAACCGGTAAGCGGGCAGAACAGGTTGTAAATGGAGTTACCAGAATAGTTATAAGTCGTTCTTTCCAGCTTTCAATATTTCGGGTGGCCATTATTGCCGGAATTGCACAAGCGGTACCCGAAATAAGGGGCACAACACTTTTACCGCTTAATCCAAAACGGCGCATACCTCTATCCATTAAAAAAACTACCCTACTCATATAACCACTTTCTTCGAGCACCGATATAAACAAAAACAAAAATGCTATTTGCGGAATAAAAATCACGATGCCACCTAATCCGGGAATAATACCTTCTGCAATTAGGTTAGTAAATACGCCGGGAGGCAGAGTGTTTTTGGTCCAATCACTAAAAGAAGCAAATAGTTGGTCTATAAAATCCATGGGGTAACTACTCCAATCGTAAATAGCTTGGAAGATAGTTAGCAGGATGATAAAAAATATGGCATATCCCCAAATATGGTGTGTTAAAACCCTGTCTAATGTGGCTGTAAATCCTTTTGCAGAAGCACGGTCTATTTTATAACCTTCTTTAAGAACCCCATTTATAAATTGGTACCTTACAATGGTTTCTTTTTGCTGCATTCTTTTAAGTTCTGCCGTGCTTTTGGTTGTGAAAGCCGAGGTGTCTTTAACAACCTTTTTTTCTAAAGGAGTAAAGTTTACATCTTGTGTAATTACCAACCAAAGTTTATAAATATCTTGGTTGGGAAAGGTTTTTTTAAGATCGGCAAAATACTCCGGATCTATAATAGAGGCGTTAACACACGGCTCTACAGAAAGCGATTTGTAATCTAAAATAAGTTCTTTTAAATGATCTATTCCAACACCTTTTCTGGTAGAAACTAACGCTATTTTAGTTTTTAAGCGGTCTTCTAAAACAGGAATATCTAATGTAATTCCTTTACGTTTCATTCTATCGGCCATGTTAATGACCAATATGGTTGGAATTTTTAAATCTTTAATTTGAGTAAAAAGCAAAAGATTTCGCTTAATGTTTTCTACATCAGTAACTACAACAGCTACATCAGGGAAATCTTTATCATTTTTATTCAGTAAAATTTCTACGGCAACACTTTCATCTAACGATGTGGTATTTAGACTATAGGTGCCGGGTAAATCTAAAATATGTGCTTTAACACCTCTGGGAAGCTTACAAATACCTTCTTTTTTCTCTACAGTTATACCGGGATAATTACCTACTTTTTGGTTTAACCCTGTAAGAGCATTAAAAACAGAAGTTTTACCGGTATTAGGATTCCCTATAAGTGCTACTTTTATTTGCTTACTCATAGGGTAATATCTTGAATTTTTTGAATTTCTATATGAACGGCAGTTTCTTTTCTGATTGCTAAATGAGAGCCGTTTACATTTATATACATTGGGTCTTTAAAAGGAGCAAGCTGTATAAGTTCTACCTCGTTGCCAGGCAGACATCCCATTTCTAAAAGCTTTATAGGAATATGGTTTATAGAGATCTCTTTAATTATACCTTTCTCACCACGTTTTAAATCGGCTACTGTACACATATTCTTATTTAGACTGATTTTAAGTAAGCAAAAATAAGCTAAAAAACTAGTTTTAAAAAGTGTAACGTAAAATTTCTGTTGTTACGGGTTTTTATATTCTTGTTTTAAAATTTTTAAATCAGACAGCAGGCGCTCAATATCTTCGGTATTGGTACCGTCATAAAAACCTCTTATTCGTCTTTTTTTATCAACTAACACAAAATTTTCGGTATGTATCATATCATACGGACCTCCATCACCATCATCTTTAGCGACTAAATACGATTTTCTTGCTAAGTTGTAAATATGTTTTTTGTTTCCGGTAACCAAATTCCATTTTGCATCTATAACACCCTTTTCTAAAGCATATTTTTTTAATTGAGCAACAGAATCTATTTCTGGTGTTACCGTGTGCGATAAGAGTAATACTTCATCATCATTTTTAATAGCCTCTTGTATAATTACCATATTGTCTGTCATAATTGGGCAAATGGTTGGGCATGTGGTAAAGAAAAAATCGGCTATATAAATTTTGTCTTTGTAATTTTCTTGTGTTATGGTATCTCCGTTTTGGTTTACAAGAGTAAAGTTGCCAATGGTATGGTACTTTTTTACATGTTGTAAAGTGCTATCTACCAATTCACTATTTACCATAGCAGGTTGGTAAATAGGTAGTTTAGGTTTAGGCTTTAGTGCATTATAAAAAAGGGTAATTATTATGCTGGAAAGCACTAAAAGAGTAATACCTAAATATTTAAATTTGCTAAAAAACTGAAGCATATTAAATTTTTGCGCAAAGGTAGTGTATGTGTGTTATTTATGGTAATTTATTTATGCCAAACACCTGCTAAAACTTTCTTAAAAACAGGTTCAGAATAGTGTGTAACTTTTTTTACAACTATTAAAAATGTACTTTTGTGCGGTTTACAAAGTAAGTTAGAATACAAAATATTATATGAGCCCGTTTATAATTAAAGCACTACAACTTTTATTAAGTTTATCACTACTAATTGTTCTACATGAGTTAGGACACTTTATTCCTGCCAAGATATTTAAAACTCGTGTAGAGAAGTTTTTCTTGTTTTTTGATGTAAAGTTTGCACTGTTTAAAAAGAAAATTGGCGAAACAGTTTATGGTATAGGATGGTTGCCATTAGGGGGTTATGTTAAAATTTCCGGAATGATTGATGAGAGTATGGATACCGAGCAAATGAAACAAGAACCACAACCGTGGGAATTTAGAAGCAAGCCCGCATGGCAACGACTCATTATAATGTTAGGAGGGGTAACGGTTAACTTTATATTGGCTATTGTTATTTATATTGGATTAGCCTACGCTTATGGAGAACAATACTTACCAATGAAAAGCCTCAAAGATGGTGTATGGGTTACCCAGCCGGAAATGGGTGAACTTATTGGAGTAAAAACCGGCGATAAAATAATAGCTGTAGATGGTGAAGAAGTTGTAAACTATAATGATTTAGCAGCAAAAATAGTAAACGGTAACTCACTAACTATAGACCGTAATGGCGAAATAATAGAAAAACAAATGCCGGTAGATTTTATCTCTAAGCTTATAGAAAATAAAAACACCGGATTTTTTATATCGCCAAGAATTCCCTTTGTAGTTGCCGAGGTTCCTAAAGAATCGCATAACTATAAAGCCGGATTTAAATCAAAAGATCGCGTAATAAAAATAGGAAATACACCAGTAACCTATCATGACGAAGTTAAAGAGCTGGTAGAACGTTTAAAAGGGCAAGAGGTTAATTTTACAGTACGGCGTTACGAAGGAGATACGGTTACATTTCCGGTTAAAATTAATAACGAAGGAAAAATTGGAGTGCTAACGGGGATGTCGTTATCAGACTTAGAGCGAATGAAAGCCATAACCTTAGAGACAAAAGAATATTCGTTTTTAGAAGCAATCCCTGCCGGATTTAACAAAGGAAAAAAAATACTTAGTGGTTATGTGCAACAAATGAAAAAAATATTTAATCCGGAAACCGGAGCTTACAAAGGAGTTGGTGGTTTTGCAGCTATTGGTAATTTGTTTCCGGGAGAGTGGAACTGGGTTAGTTTTTGGCAAACAACAGCCTTTATATCGCTTATATTAGCATTTATGAACATATTGCCAATCCCTGCTTTAGATGGCGGTCATGTAATGTTTTTATTATACGAAATGGTTGTTGGTAAAAAGCCTAGCGATAAGTTTATGGAGTATGCACAAATGGCAGGGTTCTTTATTTTAATTGCATTGTTATTGTTTGCCAACGGAAATGATATTTATAGACTTTTATTTAAAGGATAAAAAAATTATTTTTTGTTTGCGATAAATCAAAAAACAGCTATATTTGCATCCGCAAAAAAGCAATAACATTTTCCTCCTTAGCTCAGTTGGTTAGAGCATCTGACTGTTAATCAGAGGGTCGCTGGTTCGAGCCCAGCAGGGGGAGCAAAATAAAAGCCTGGTAATTACCGGGCTTTTTTGTTTTAATTATCTTAATAATTTAATCTTCTATATAATGATCAGCATTTATTGCAAGTGTGTTGTTGTTTTGATCAATTAAGGTACCACCCCGGGGGATTGAAGAATTCTCTTTAAATTTTCCATTCTCATAATATATAGCTCGGTTTTTACCTAAAACTAAACAAAGCTGAGGGTCATTATTTGTCTTAGATTTAATTTTACTAATTACATTTTTTGTAGCCTCAAGAAGTCTGTCATGTAGTAAAGAAATTTGAGTGGCTTTATCCTTTTTTAAAATATCTTCAGAAACATTAGTAATATGTGTTCCTGGGAATAAAGCCAGATTTTCTACTTTTTCTTCTTTAATAAAGTGAATTGGTATTTGCATATAAATACCATGATGAACCCTAACAATAATGTAAGGAAATTGGCCGTAGCCAGGGTTAGAAATAGTTTTGCTAAATGAATCATTAGACATCATAATACAAATTATTTTTAGTTAAAATTTAATTTATTTGTATCCCGAAAAAGCAATAGGAAAATTACGTTTGTTTTGACTAGTAAAGCCCGTATTGTTTTACCACCGTGGTGACTACACTCGGTTGGTTCCCATTAAAGGGATCAGAATACAATACTAATATAAGATTTAAATTGTAAAAACTAAATTATATTAAAAAACACAAAGCAAACTTTTAATATCCATAGTACTCTTGTATTTTTACACAGAGTAAATCAGCACAAATGCATCCGTTATTACAGCAAAACTTCGGATACCTTTTTCAAGACAAATTATTACAAGAAATCAGTAAAGTTGGCTATCTAAAAAAACTTGATGCTAACGAGGTTGTTTTAGACATTGGTAATTCGGTTTCAAATATTCCTTTAGTTTTAGAAGGTGCCATTAAAGTGCTTCGGGAAGATACTGATGGCAACGAGTTGTTACTTTATTTTGTAGAGAAAGGAGACACCTGTGCTATGACATTAAGTTGTTGTTGGGGCACGGCTAAAAGCAAAATAAGAGCCATTACAGAAACCACTACACAATTGTACATGATTCCGGTTTCTTATTTAGAACAATGGATGGAGCAATATCCAAGCTGGCGAAACTTTATTTTAGAAAGTTACCACACCAGAATGATGGAGCTTATAGAAACTGTAGATGCTTTAGCATTTTTAAGAATGGATGAACGTTTGTTAAAATACCTTCAAGATAAAGCTAAAGTTTTAGGAACCCCTGTTTTACAAACAACGCATCAAGACATTGCTTTTGATATGCACACCTCAAGAGTGGTTATTTCAAGACTATTAAAAAAATTAGAAACCGAGCAAAAAATAAAAATGACCAGAAATAGTATTGAGGTTTTGCACCTGTAAATAGAATAGTGTAACAAATGTTACGCCAATAGGTGTTTAAGCACGTACCTTTGTAAAAAACAGTTTCCTACACATGGATTTTAATCATTTTATAGGTTATGCAGGAGCCATTATAATTGGTGTTGTCTTAGGATTAATTGGCGGAGGAGGCTCAATTTTAACAGTACCTTTACTAGTGTACCTGTTGGGCTACAACCCGGTAGTTGCAACAGCATATTCATTATTTGTAGTTGGCTCATCTGCTTCGGTAGGGGTTATTCAAAAGCATAAAAAAAAGCTGGTTGATTTTAAAACCGGATTGGCATTTTCATTTCCATCATTTCTTGCCGTTTATGTTTCCAGAAGATTTTTAGTTCCCAATATTCCAGACCAAATAGTAAGCATTGCATCGTTTAGTCTGACTAAAAACATGGCAATCATGGTGTTTTTTGCCATAGTAATGTTTATGGCAGCTTACTCTATGATTAAAAATAAAAAAGAAGTACAGACACCTGTAAAACCACAAGCGTATTATAAAACTTTTATACAAGGTGTTGTAATTGGGCTTATAACCGGTTTAATAGGTGCAGGAGGTGGTTTTTTGTATGTTCCGGCATTAGTGCTTTGGGCAGGATTACCCATGAAAAAGGCCGTAGGAACATCGCTTGTAATTGTAGCAATAAACTCATTGATTGGGTTTGCCGGCGATTTGCAAACCCTTACCATTGAGTGGATGTTTTTGCTACTTTTCTCTGCACTTACAATAATAGGAATTTTAATAGGAGGATATTTATCAAAATATATAAGTAATAAAAAACTAAAAAAAGGATTTGGTTGGTTCATACTGGTTATGGCCATATATATATTTTGGAAAGAACTTGTGTAGCAATTATGTGACTTTTGTCACATAGTAAACAACAAACATATCGTATTTTTGAAGTATTAAAATAAGATTGATTATGAAAGTAGAACAAATTTATACAGGATGCTTAGCTCAAGGAGCTTACTATATAGAAAGTAATGGCGAAGCTGCCATAATAGATCCCTTAAGAGAGGTGCAACCATATTTAGATAAAGCAGTTCAAAATAATGCAACAATAAAATACATTTTTGAAACTCATTTTCATGCAGATTTTGTGAGTGGCCACCTTACTTTATCTAAAGCTACGGGAGCGCCAATTGTTTATGGCCCACAAGCTAATCCGGCTTTTGATGCAATTATTGCAGAAGACGGACAAGAATTTAAACTTGGGAATGTTACCATTGTAGCTATACATACCCCGGGGCACACCTTAGAGAGTACAACATATTTGTTGCGAGACGAAAACGGTAAAGATCATGCTATTTTTAGTGGCGACACTTTGTTTTTAGGTGATGTTGGCAGACCGGATTTAGCACAAAAAGCTGCAAATATGACGCAAGAAGAGTTAGCCGGAATGTTGTATGATAGTTTGCGCGAAAAAATCATGCCGTTAGCAGACGATGTAATTGTATATCCGGCGCACGGAGCAGGTTCTGCATGTGGTAAAAACATGATGAAAGAAACAGTAGACACCTTAGGAAACCAAAAAAAGGTAAACTACGCACTAAGAGCCGATATGACCAAAGAGGAATTTATTAAGGAAGTAACCGATGGATTATTACCGCCACCTCAATATTTCCCGCTTAATGTTAAAATGAATAGAGAGGGCTATGATGATATAGACGAGGTGTTACAACGTGGTACCAGACCTCTTTCTCCGGATGCTTTTGAAGCTGCTGCCAACGAAACTGGAGCTCTAATATTAGATGTGCGTCATCAAAAAGAGTTTGTAAAAGGACACATACCAAGATCTATATTCATAGGATTAGACGGTAATTTTGCACCCTGGGTTGGAGCTTTAATTAAAGATGTAAAACAACCTATATTATTAGTAGTCCCTGAAGGCAGAGAAGAAGAAGCCGTTACGCGTTTATCTCGTGTAGGTTTTGATAATACTTTAGGCTATTTAGAAGGAGGTTTTGAAGCATGGAAATCTTCCGGAAAAGAAATAGATACTTTACAATCAATATCTGCCGAGGAGTTTAAAAAGCATTTAGAAAACAATGTTCCTGTTTTTGATGTAAGAAAAGATGGAGAGTTTGCTTCTTCGCATATTGCAAATGCTCATCATACTCCGCTAGATTTTATTAACGATTATATAAGTGAGTTTCCAACAAACAAAACCTTTTATGTGCATTGTGCAGGGGGCTACCGTTCTGTTATAGCAGCATCAATCCTTAAAAGCAGAGGAATACACAATATTGTTGATGTTGCCGGGGGCTTTAAAGCAATAAAAGAGGCAAATATTCCTGTAACCGATGAGGTTTGCCCTACTTCGTTAAAGAAGTAATAAGGGTAATACAGTTTTCATACAAAAAAACGACTCTGATTTTTCAGAGTCGTTTTTTATATATAATTAATAGTAATTTATATTACAGCTTTATCTTTTAAATGCGCTAACATTGTTTTAGTCATTTCTTCCAGAGAAAATGTAGGTTTCCAATTCCAATCTTCTTTAGCTTGAGAATCGTCAATACTTTCAGGCCAAGAATCTGCAATCTCTTGTCTAAAATCGGGTTTGTAACTTATATTAAAGGAAGGGATGTGTTTTTTAATACTACTGGCTATTTCTTGTGGAGTAAAACTTAAAGCCCCTACATTGTATGAAGATCGTATTGTTATATTTTTTTCCGGCACCTCCATTAAATTTATAGTGGCATTAATGGCATCGTCCATATACATCATTGGAAGCTTCGTGTCTTCACGTAAAAAACACTCATAATTTCCTTTAGATATAGCATCGTAATATATAGCAACAGCATAATCTGTAGTGCCACCACCCGGAGGGGTTTTCCAGCTTATTAAACCTGGGTAGCGTAAGCTTCTAACATCTACGCCATATTTAGAATGATAGTATTCGCACCAGCGCTCACCTGCCAATTTACTTATACCGTAAACAGTTGTAGGTTCTGTTATGGTTACTTGAGGAGTGTTTTGCTTTGGCGTTGTTGGGCCAAAAACTGCAATAGAGCTGGGCCAAAAAACCTTTTTTATAAGTTTTTGTTTGGCTAAATCTAATACATTTAAAAGCGATGTCATGTTAAGATGCCATGCTAATTCCGGCTTTTTCTCGGCAGTTGCAGAAAGCATGGCAGCCATTAAATATACATCGGTTATGTTGTGTTTTTTTATACAATCTTGTATGGCTTCTTTATTAGTTGCGTCTAATATTTCAAAAGGTCCGGAATGCATTAGCTCATCAGACCCGGTTCTAATATCTGATGCAATTACAGCATCAACACCATATTTTTCTCTAAGCTTAATGGTTAATTCAGAGCCAATTTGCCCACAAGCACCTAGAATTAAAACAGCAGTTTTCATGGTCGCAAAAATAACAAAAAGAACCCTCAATTAAGGTTATGAACATCATATTTTAAAGATTACCTTTGAAAAGGCAAAAAACAAAAAGTTGTATTTTCGGAACATGATTGGCAAAAAACATTTTTTAGCACTGCTTTTAATTTTTTTAATTGTTTTAGGATGCAAAGAAAATAATCCGAAACCTTTAGATTATTCTCCTAAAGAATCTCAAGAATCACAAACTGTCGCACAGCTACCTACTATCGTTAAGATGTCTTCAGAAGTAGAAGCAGAAATAGCTAAATGGGATTCATATAAAGAATTCGAAAAAAGTTTTGTTACACTTACTCGTAAAAATAAAAAGGAAGAGTTAAAGCTTTTAGTAGATGAGCTCATAGAAAAAGAAAAAAACATTAATAAAGACAGTATTCCGGAACCCTTAAACGATGCCAGAATTAAAAGCAGGTTAAAGGTGCTTGAAACCTATTTGTTAGAAACAAAAGCAAAACTTTCTGAAGCACAAGTTGCAGAGAATACTATAACAAACCAAAAAGCAAAACTATTGCTGGCTTTTAATGCATTACGCAATCAGTTTACAGAGGTACTAACCAACAATATTTCCGAAACTTTATTAGACGATGAATAAAATTTTAATAACAACACTAACACTCCTAAGTGTACAGTTCTTTTTTGCTCAAAACCCTGAAGAAAAGCAAATTCACACTGTTTTAAATAATTGGCATAAAGCTGCTGCAGATGCAAACTTTTCGGAGTATTTTGGTTACATGGCACCAAAAGCCGTTTTTATTGGAACTGATGCTACTGAAAATTGGGATTTACAGTCTTTTAAAGCATTTTCAAAACCTTATTTTGATAGAGGAAAAGCATGGAGTTTTACCTGTATAGAGAGAAATATTTATATAGATGAAACAGCTAAAATTGCTTGGTTTGATGAGTTGTTAGACACTCAAATGGAAATTTGTAGGGGCTCTGGGGTACTAAAAAAAATTAACGGAAAGTGGAAGATAGTTCACTATGTTCTTTCTATAGCTATACCTAATGAGTTTGTTAAAGAAATTGTTGCTTTAAAAAAAGAAAAAGACAGTGTTTTAAAGTCTTCTATAGTTAAAAAACAAAAAAAATAGTTTTTTAACGAGTTTAACAAATTTATCATATTGAAAATCAAACCAAAAACTAAAATTATTTTATATTAACGCTCGTTAAAAAGAATTTCATGAAACGTTATTACATCTTACCATTACTATTAACTACTCTTTTTAGTTTTTCTGTTTCAGCACAGTTTAATAAACTGGCTCCCGGTTTAGAAAAATTAGAGAAAGAAAACCAAAAAGGAATTACTACAAAAAGTGGTGAAAAATGGTATTCTTTATATGATATTTCTAATGCATTTGAAGCTCATTTTAAAAACAAAGATATTTCTAAAAAAGGAGCTGGTTATAAACCTTTTAAACGTTGGGAGTCTTTCTGGAAACATTTTGTTGATGAGAATGGATACTTGCCAACACCCCACGAGTTATGGAAAACCTGGGAAAATAAAAATAGTAGTGTTTTAGCCAAAAACCCAACAGCAAACTGGCAGCCATTAGGACCCTTTTCGCATATTGCCGAAGGAGGCAGGCTTCCCGGTCAAGGCAGGGTTAATGTAATTGCTGTAGACCCCAATAATGCTAACACTTGGTATGTTGGTGCTCCGGCAGGAGGTATCTGGAAATCTACAGATGCAGGCAATACATGGACACCATTAACAGATGAGCTTCCTCAAATAGGAGTTTCGGGGATTGCTATAGACCCAAATGACTCTGACATTATTTATATAGCTACCGGAGATGATGATGCAGGCGATTCTTTTAGTGTAGGAGTATTTAAATCTACAGATGGAGGGCAAACTTGGAGCCCTACAGGATTAAGCCCAAGTAATAGCCCAACTTCAATGAACGAAATTTATATAGATCCTAATAACTCTAACACACTTTGGGTTGCTACTAATAATGGGGTGTATAAAACTACAGATGCCGGAATAAATTGGACTCAAAAGCTTTCAGGAAACATTAAAGATCTTAAATTAAAACCAGGCGATAGCAATGTAATATATGCTGTTACAAATAACAGATACTACAAATCTACAGACGCCGGAGAGACGTTTCAGGAAATTTCCGAAGGACTACCAGCTTCATCAGGTCGTTTTGTGTTAGAAGTTACACCGGCCAATCCTGAATACGTTTATATTTTAAGTGCTAAAACAAGTGCTAACGATTACGAGTTTAATGGAGTATATAAATCTACAGATTCAGGAGAAACCTTTACAGAAACAAATGAATCAAGTAATATTTTAGAGAGCAATCAAGCTTGGTTTGATTTAGCCATGGCAGTATCACCTACTAATGCAGATGAGATTTATGTTGGGTGTTTAAATATATGGAAATCGGTTGATGGAGGGGATAACTTTACTAAGCTTAACAACTGGAATGTTTTTGATCAGGCTTATACCCATGCCGATATTCATATGCTTAGATTTTTTAACGGAATTTTGTTTTGCGGTAGTGATGGTGGGGTTTACACCTCTACAGATGGAGGTCAATCATTTACAGATCATACAGAAGGGTTGGCTATTAGTCAGTTTTATCGCATTACTGTAGCCCCTAAAGATGCTTCTAAAATTATTGGAGGGCTTCAAGATAATGGCGGTCACTCTTACAGAAATAACCAATGGCGCACATACCATGGTGGAGATGGAATGGATAACGTAATAAACCCTAATGATGATGCTTTAATTTATGGGTTTACCCAATATGGAGGTTCGCTAAACATATCTGCTAATGGAGGTCAAACCCTGGTCGCATCAATACAAGCGCCTAATAATGGTAATTTACAAGGAGACTGGATTACACCTTTGTCTATTGATAAAAACGGAGAAATTTATGCAGCTTATAATGCACTGTATAAATTAGCAGGAAACTCTTGGCAAAGTGTATCAAATTTGTTTGGTGGGGGGAATGCTACAGATTTAGAGATAGATCCAATAGATCCAACAGTTATGTATGTTGCTGTAGACGATAAATTAAAAAAATCTACAGATAGTGGAGCTACATTTACAGACGTTTATACATTCCCATCAAATATAAATTCCATAGAGGTAAATAATACTGACAATAATATAATTTATGTAACCACAGCACAACAAGGTAATAGAGGTGTTTTCAAATCAGAAGATGGTGGGGCTACTTTTACTAATATTACTTACAACTTACCAACAGATCAGCCTTATTTTATAGTAGTACATCAAGGGCGTCATTCTTTAAACCCTATTTATGTTGGAACTAATATAGGCGTTTACAGATTAGATGACAGTTTAACCGAGTGGGAAGAATATTATGCCGGATTGCCTAATTCTCCGGTTAGAGATTTAGATATAAGTTTAGAGCAAGGTATAATTACAGCAGCAACTTATGGTAGAGGAGTTTGGCAATCTCCAATTCCGGTAGAGCTTCCCGACAATGAAATACGCTTAGTTTCAATAGATAATCCTTCTAAAAATCAAGTTGTTTGTGGAGATGTTGCGGTTCAAATCACCATAGAAAATCAAGGGCAAAACCCAATCACATCTGCAGATATAGAATATATAGTAAACGGTACTACCAACAATTTTACTTGGACCGGTAATTTAGCATCGTCAGAAACTACAACCGTTACATTACCGTCTTTTTCTCAAGCTGTAGGGCTGGTTGATTTAGAAGTTACTGCAACAATAACAAATGACACTTATTCAGATAATAACACCATACAAACTTCATTTTATGTTAACGAAGTAGGTAATACGGGAGAGCTTAACACATTTGAGTCTGCTTCTGATGAATTATTGGTTTACAATGAAGATGGAACAACCCCAGCTGAGTGGCAAAGAGGTGTTCCAACGGGAACTCTTTTAAATCAGACAGCATCCGGTACACAAGTTTACGGCACCAATTTAGCAGGAGACCATAACAACATGGTTAAGAGCTATATAGTAACCAAATGTTATGATTTTTCTACAGTATTAAGTCCGGTTCTTAAATTTAAAATGGCGTATGAGCTCGAAGAAAACTGGGATGTAGTATATGTAGAATATTCTACCGATGGCACTACATGGAATTTATTAGGTACTGTAAATAGCCAACCTAATTGGTACACAAGTGATAGAACCAGTGCAACTACAGGAAATGACTGTTTTAATTGCCCCGGAGGGCAATGGACAGGTACTAATGCAACAATGACCGAGTATGCTTATGATTTTACACTTAATGCTATTAACGGTGAAACCGATTTAAGAGGTGAAACCAATATAATGTTCAGAATTGTGTTTCATTCAGACCAGGCAGTTGTTGAAGAAGGTGCTGTAGTAGACGATTTAATTATTGAAGGATTTCAAGATGATGAAGATGATGATAATGATGGTGTTTTAGATGTAAATGATAACTGTCCGCTTGTGGCTAATGCAGACCAAACCGACACAGATTCTGATGGTATGGGCGATGCTTGCGATACAGACGATGATAATGATGGCGTATTAGATGCAGAAGATAACTGCCCATTAGTAGCCAATCCGGGGCAAGAAGATGTAGATGGAGATGGAATTGGAGATGTTTGTGATGATGATAATGATAATGATGGAGTGCCAGATAGTGTAGATCAATGTTTAGGAACTCCACCAAATACTGTAGTAGATGTTACAGGCTGCGAAGTATTTTCACTTCCAGCAGATAATTTCTCTATAAAAACAATATCAGAAACATGTATATCGTCAAATAACGGAGCAATTGAAATTACTGCACAACAATCATACAACTATACTGCAACATTAACGGGCAATGGTATAAATAGCGCTCAATCATTTACAAGTGAAACCTCGTTTTCAGACCTAACGTCAGGTACTTACGAGCTTTGTATAACACTTGCCGAAGAACCGGAATATGAGCAATGTTTTACGGTTACAGTAGCAGAGCCAGAACCGTTATCTGTTTATGCGAGAGTTCAAGATAATGGCAAAAAAGTATCAATAAATTTATCAGGTAGCTCGGTTTATTATATTGAGCTTAATGATAAACTGTTCTCTACAACAGAAAGTTCTATAACACTAAACCTTGAAGCGCCGATAAATACATTAAAAGTTACTACAGACAAAGCTTGTCAAGGAACTTATATTGAAACTATTGTAGTATCAGACCAAGTATTAATCTATCCTAATCCGTTTACAGAAAATACCATTAATGTAGTATTAGGGCAGGTAAACGAAAATGTTACAGTTTCATTATATTCGTATGCAGGAAGACGCGTATTTACCAAAAC
The DNA here is from genome assembly GCF_055387725.1 of Lutaonella thermophila. NCBI lineage: Bacteria > Pseudomonadati > Bacteroidota > Flavobacteriia > Flavobacteriales > Flavobacteriaceae > Lutaonella > Lutaonella thermophila. Next base: position 438,351 of record NZ_AP043783.1, on the reverse strand, counting down.
TTATAAACCGGATAATGGTAAAATAGTGTTGCATCCACAAAACTTACAAAGCGGAGCTTACATTTTAACCATAAAAACCAACCAAAAACAATTAAGCTATAAAGTAATTAAAAGATAACCCCATGAATACAAAAAAAGCACTAACAACAGTATATTTTTTAGCTCTCTTAGTATTCGCTTCATGTGGCGGAAGCGGAGGAGGCGGAGGTGATGACGGACCAGGGCCAACACCAGACCCCGATCCGCCAGCTGCTGCTACACTGGTTTTTCCTGAAAAAGATAAAGAGTGTACAGAAGGGACTGTGATATCAGATACACAAAGTGAAGTTACTTTTAGATGGAATGAGTCTGCTAATACAGATAACTATACTTTAAAAATAAAAAACTTATTAAACGGTAGCACAAGTACATATAATACTAGCGCTACAGAATATGCAGCTACTATTTTACGTGGTACGCCGTATTCTTGGAGTGTAGAGTCTAAAGCAAACGGGGTTTCTCAAACAGCAGAAAGTGAAACCTGGAAGTTTTATAATGCCGGAGAAGGAATAGAAAATTACGCTCCGTATCCGGCCGAAGTTCAAAGTCCTGCTATGGGAGAAAATATTACTGTTTCGGGTGGTGAAGTTACACTATCTTGGACTGGTAGTGATTTAGATGGAGATTTAATTAATTATGATGTGTATTTTGATACCGTTACACCTCCTGTAAACCTTGAAGCAACAGCTGTAACCGAGGCATCGTTAACTGTATCTGTTTCCTCTGATACAGTTTATTATTGGCAGGTTGTGAGTAGGGATGCCGAAGGAAACACGTCGCTATCAGAAGTCTTTGAGTTTAAAGTAAACTAATTATAAATCTAGATTACCCAAAAAAATGTTAACGAATTGCAAACTGCTCTTTATGAGCAGTTTTTTTGTTTTAAATTGCATTGAAACTAAGTAATTAACCACAAAATGAAAAAGAACTTTACAAAAACGCTTTTTGTAGTTGCTTTAGCAGGAGCAACAATATCATCTTGCAAAAAAGAAGCTGCAACAGCCAAACAAGATGCAGAGCCGGGTATTAACCTTGCCTACATGGATACATCTGTTAGACCTCAAGACGACTTCTTCAGGTATGTAAACGGTGCTTGGTTAGACTCAACAGAGATTCCTGCAGACAGGACTCGTTGGGGAAGTTTTGATGCGCTTAGAAAGAAAACAGACTCTGACGCACTGGCTATTTTAAACGAAGCTTTAAACGATCCTAATTTAGACCCAAATTCAGATGAGGCTAAAGCGGTGTATTTATATCAAACAATTATGGATATAGAAAACCGCAACAAAATGGGTGTAGCGCCTATTAAACCCTATCTAGAGAAAATAAACGCCATAGAAAACAAAGCGCAATTAGAGCAATTTTTAATTGAAACAGAACCTTACGGAATTTCTGCCTTTTTTGGTGTAGGTGTTAGAGCTGATGCTAAAGACAGTAACAAAAATGTTGCTTTTTTAGGCCCCGGAGCTTTAGGCTTACCAGATAGAGATTATTATGTGGCAGACGATGAAGATTCTAAAGAAAAAAGAGAAAAGTACAAGGCGCATATTGCAAGAATGCTTCAGTTTATAGATTACAATGAAGAGGAAGCACAGAAAGAGGCAGAAAGAATTTTAGCATTCGAAATTATGCTTGCAGAGCCTAGAATGGATAAGGTTGAGCGTAGAGACCCTAGTAAACGTTATAATCCAACAGCTGTTTCAGATTTAAAAACCATGGTGTTTGCAGTTAATTGGGATAATTATTTGCAAGGCCTTGGTATGGCACAGGTAGATACCATTGTTGTAACAGACCCCGGGTATTTTAAATCACTTCAAACGGTTCTTTCAAAAAACAATATAGAAGACTGGAAATCATATTTGCGCTGGACAGTACTTAACAATGCAGCCAATATGCTTTCTGAAGAAATTGAGCAAGCCAATTGGGAATTTTACAGTAAAACGTTGCGTGGAGCAAAAGAACAACGCCCAAGAGAAGAGCGTGCTCTACAAACTATAAATTGGACAATTGGCGAGGCACTGGGTAAATTATATGTAGATAAAAAATTCCCGCCGGAAGCCAAAGCACAGATGGAAGAAATGGTAGCCAATCTAATAAAAGCCTATGAAGCCAGAATTAATGCTTTAGATTGGATGGATGAGGCAACCAAACAAAAAGCTATAGAGAAACTTAAAAAAACGCAAGTTAAGGTTGGTTATCCGGATAAATGGAAAGATTACTCTAACCTAGAGATAAAAAGTGTTGAAGAAGGGGGCTCATATTTACAAAATATGATGAACGCCTCTAAATGGAATTTTGATGAAAACATAGCAAAGTTAGATAAGCCGGTAGATAAGTCTGAGTGGTTTATGGCGCCTCAGATTGTAAATGCATATTACAACCCTTCGTATAATGAGATTGTTTTCCCTGCAGCTATTTTACAACCTCCGTTCTTCAATTTTAATGCAGATGCAGCTGTAAATTATGGTGGAATCGGTTCGGTTATAGGGCATGAAATCTCGCATGGTTTTGATGATAGCGGAGCTGATTTTGATGCTGATGGTAACTTGGTAAATTGGTGGACAGATAAAGATCTTGAGCAATTTAACAGATTAGGCGATTCATTAGCAGCACAGTACAGCGAGATAGAAGTATTACCGGGAGTTTTTATAAACGGTAAATTTACCTTAGGAGAAAATATTGGAGATTTAGGTGGAGTTAATGCTGCTTATGATGCTTTACAGATTCACTTAAAAGAACATGGTAATCCCGGCAAAATAGACGGGTTTACACCAGAGCAACGTTTCTTTATGAGCTGGGCTACCGTTTGGAGAACCAAAATGAGAGACGAAGCTTTAAAGAACAGAATAAAAACCGATCCGCATTCTCCGGGGATGTACAGAGCAATACAACCGTTAAAAAATATTGATGCTTTTTACGAAGCATTTAATGTAAAAGAAGGAGATGGTATGTACTTACCACCCGAAAAACGAATTAAAATTTGGTAACAAAAAAGGCGCTTAAAAAGCGCCTTTTTTTAATATAAAACCGGAGTTCTAATTTTTATTTCCTTCAGGATTATTTTTTCTATTTTCTAAAGCTTGCTTTGCCGTAACAGCCATTTTAAAATTTGGAGCCATAGTAATAGCTTCATCTAAAGTTGCAATAGCAGCATCTAAATTTGTGTTGTCTTTAGATAGCTGTACAATTGCTTTTAAATAGGTAAAAGCAGCTTTTAAAGAAACCTCATAAGGCGGTTGGCTTTCATAAAAGGCATACTTCATATCATCTTTTACATTAGTCAAACCATATTCAACACTTTTATTAGCACCGTCTGTATCACCAATTTGTAGTTGTAAATCGGCCATTGTGTAGGCAGTGTATGGGTTAGGGTTTCTAGAAAACAAAAGCTCGTAATGCTCTAAAGCAAGTTTGGGCTGGTTAAGCTCTTTTAATGAAACCGCTTTGGTTTCTACTGCTAAATCAGAATCTGCTGTGTTTTTATTAATTCCTATAGTATTAAGTGCCTGCATATACCTTCCGGCATTAGCGTATAAATAAGCCAAGGTGTCTTTTCTGGCTTGAGAAGGGTTTAAAATATTTAAATTAGTTAATGCATTTATAACACCTTGCATATCGCCTTGCTGCTTCATTTGCTTATAAAAAGCTTCGTAATGCTGCTGTAATTGCTGGTTGTTTTGCGCAAAACTACTTGCTGCAAAACATACTGTAATAACTAAAAGTAATCGTTTCATGTAGTAATAATTTATTCGGGCTTAAAACTATTAAAATTATTTGTTTATACTCTTAAATACTTCCTAAACAATTTAATTAAATAGTAATGTTTTCTGAATAGCAATTGCATCGTTTAACACAAAAGGCATTGGTGTTGTATTTTCAGGCCTTTCAGGGATACTAAATTGCGGGTGCGAAAGTAAATTATAAGAAGCTTCAAATAAGGTAATATTTACAGGCGTATTTGGTGAAACCGCCAACGTAACTTCGGTGTAAGCATTATCACTTATATGATGTGTAAATATACGTTTAGTTGTATTTATTCTATCAATATATTTTGGAGAAAACACAACACCATTAACTTTGGCAGATAAAACTTCTACTTCATTATTAATAAACAGTTCTAATCGGTTTACATCGCGTTGTGGAGTAATACAAAACTGTAGTAGCCTGTTGTTACCCACTGTGGTATCTTTTATAATTTCTATGTAAGGCTCTTGTATACTTTTTACCGGTGCAGGAGCAGTTTTAGTAAATCCGGTACCGTACTTACTGGTTAATGTGGTTTTTTGTAAAGCATTTTCCTTAATAGAGTCCGGAATGTAATTGCCTGTCCAATCATCAATTACCCTATCGTATGTTGCCCAATAAGCTTTTTGGTTATCGGCATCTAAAACATACAATAAACTGTTTGGTTTTGGAGTATTTACAGTTGGAGTTGCTTTAAAATGAGCTATAAGCAATAAAAGTAGTGTTATAGCAAATGCTAATCCGGAGAGTTGTTTTTTAATGTTGTAAAAAGAAAAAATGCCAACTAGCAACCCAAACAACAATGTGGTAAGTAATGTTGCTGCAATCATCATTTTAAGTCCTAATCCCACCGGAAACATTTGTATAAATGGCGGAAAAATCCACAATGCCGGAACAGACAATACAACCAACACTAAAAGGTTAGGTTTTTTATCGTTCAATAAAATCCAAAGTACTGCCAGAGCTCCGTAAACCGGAATTATAAAAAAGCTGGCACCTTTTAAGTAAACAGCAATAGCTGTGCAAAGAAACAACCAGATTGTAATAGGTGCAACCATACTGGCTTGAGCGCTTAGCTTATTAAATTTATGGTATGCAAAAAAGCAAACAGCCAGCGTAAGTGCTACAAAGGCTGCAATGTAATAATGACCGTTATAAGGGAACCCTTGTAAAATATCATGGTACTGAGGATAAATAAGTAATAGAACGTTCCAGGCAAAAAAGCCAATTAATCCAGCAACAATAAGCGTTATAAAAAACGGAATGAAACTTTTAGCAATATCGCTAACACTAAGCACAGATTTTTTTAATCCGTAACCAATTAATACTACAAAAACAAGTAGTCCCAAAAGTAGCATAGGCCAAATAAAACTATACGGGTACGAAACCAATTTAAAGGCAGGCACGTTAAAATAAACATAATCTGTAGTGGCAGAAAGCTCGGTTAAATTTGCATTACTAAAATGGTTTAGTGCCGGCATTAAATAGGTAGCTTGGTGTGCAAGAGAGGTGTGGTCTAATCGCTCGTATTTGTCTAATGCAGTATGATAATCAAAATGATCATCTATAAAAGCAAAATTAAAACCGTTAATGTTACCATCTTCTCTAAAAATAGTTAAATCGGTATCGTTGGGAAGCATTTTATAAATGCTATATGCCAAGGAGTTAGCCACCGGATACGGCACATTTGCATTATTAAATGCCTCAATAAGTTTGGCATTGCCCTGGTTGGTTTCTATAAGCATGTAACTGGGGCCACCGCTTCCTCGGGCTTCAAAATTTAATACTAAGCCAACATCGTTTATCCATGGGTGATTATTAACAAAAACTTGTGCACCATTTAACCCCAATTCTTCGGCATCTGTAAATACAACAATAATATCATTTTTATGAGTTGTGTTGTCTGCTATAAAAGCACGTAACCCTTCTAAAATAGTTGCCACGCCACTAGCAGCATCGCTTGCGCCTAAAGAAGCATGCGCTCTACTATCGTAATGAGAAAGCAGCAAAAGAGCCTTACCATTGCCCGTTCCTTTTTTTCGGGCTATTATATTAATGGCTTTACTAACATTACCCCAATCGCCACCGGTAAACCCTTCTTGTAGTGTTGGGTTTAATCCTAATTTTTTTAGTTCATTAACCAGATAATCTCTAACCTCACTATGAGCATCTGCCCCAACATAATGGGGTTTTTGAGCCATGTTTTTAACATGGGCTAAAGCATTATCTAACATAAAGCTGCTATTAGGAATGGTAAACGATGTGCTTTTTTGCGGATACAGCGCATAAAAACTCCAATATACCAATGCAATAATTACTAAGAAAGAGAGGGCTTGTGTGTATTTTTTCATGAGTTTTGGTTTTCTATATAAATGTATAAAAAGAAACAATACCAATATTTTATGTTGCGCTATTTGTTAAAAATGGCTAACTTTAAGTACTAACCACATTAAATTTTTACGATTATGGGTATAAAAAGTTTTCAAGGAGCACGAAAGAATGATCATAGTCGTCCAGTACATGAACCTATTTTAGTGTCTGATTATATGACGCGTAAGCTTATTACATTTAAACCGGAACAATCTATAGAAGAAGTTATAGAAACACTTATAAAAAACAGAATTTCGGGTGGGCCGGTTGTGAATGATAAGAATGAACTTGTAGGAATTATTTCTGAGGGAGACTGTATTAAACAAGTCTCGGAAAGCAGGTATTACAACATGCCTTTAGATAAAAACAACACGGTAGAAAAATGCATGGTTAAAAATGTAGAAACTATAGATGGCAACATGAATATTTTTGATGCAGCCAACAAGTTTTTAACCTCTAAAAGAAGGCGTTTTCCTATTGTAGAAAATGGTAAATTGGTAGGTCAAATTAGTCAGAAAGATATTTTAAAAGCAGCGCTACAATTAAAAGGGCAAAACTGGAAATAGCTATTCTTTTTTCACTAAAGCGTAGTAATCATTATCTAACGGTAAATAGCCTAAATCGTACACAAAATAATATATTTTACCGGCTTTGGTAGTATATACGGTTGTAATGTAATTAAAATCAAAACCACGTTGTAATAACTTATTGCGCGTGGTTTTTGCTTTGCCATCCGGGTTTAGCTCTTGTAAAATACGGTAGTTTTTACGCAACCGGTTGTTAATATTGCGTATTAGGTTTTTACTGTCTTTGTTTATGTTGTTGTTATAGGTGTTACGGCAATGGTCTGAGCAGAATTTTTTATCAATTCTGCCCATTAACTTCTCGCCGCATTCTAAGCATTTGCGTTGCATATTACATTGTTATAAAATTTATGATAACGAACACGGATATATGGATCAACAATATTTATTATTTGCTCTACAGTTTAATTTATTCATATTAATTTAGTTTGTGACTTTTTGCTCGTTAATGGTTGCCTTTAGTTTATTAACTTTGGTTGCCTTGAAAGTTCTTTGCAAACTCAATAGAGAGGTTTTTATGTGCTTAAACTTCACGTTAGCTAAACACATAATTTTATCAATTTACAATCCAATAAATTCGCAGGGTTATTCGGGTCTTTCACTCTTTTATCTTCAATACTAAAACCATCTTCCTTTATTCCTTCAATTTTTATTCTGCTACTCTCAGGGAAGCTGTTGTATTTTTCGTTAGGAATTATAGATATTAATTCAAACTCCTTGTCTGTTGGTTCATGTAGATAATTAAATACTTTTCTTGGATTTTCGATTTGCCACATACCTCTAATACGAAGATTAGTAATTCCTAAAGGATCTACTTGATTTACTCTTCCAAGTTCTCTTGTCTCAGAAAATACAACATCTGAAATATCTTTAATGCCCTCTGAAATGGTTTTTTTTATTCTTTGATATGTCTCGTGCTTAGCAGCATAAATACTACCATAAACCATCCATAGTGAACTTATATTTTCGTCGGAAGTGTGACCAACACAATAAATCAAATCTTTAATTGTCCAATCTTCACAAGACTTGCATTCACTTGTAATCATCGGGCTTGTATGTCTTAAATCAGCTTTTGGGTAACTGCTATTAAGAGCTAAACTACTATTTGCACTTTGAGTTTTCTTAACTTCAATTGCATCACCACCTTTAATCATAATATCTGGTGGATTGTTTTGTGAGCCTAACCAAGAAAACGTATTATTATAAATTTCTAATCGAGACAATTCATTATTTAATTGAAATGTATTAGCAAAGGCATCTTTAATATAATTTTCAAGAGCATCTCCCATACTGTTTGCTCTATTTCTTCCAGAATAAAAACTTCTAATTGCGAAGTTTTTATGATTTACTATATTACATATAGCCTCTAAAATGTTGGTCATACTGCTTCCGATATTGTTTTTCGTCTTTCTACTTTTTTAACTGTTCTTGTTTCTATCTGTGACTTGATACTTTCTGCTAAAAACTTTGCAAGGTTTACTGGAACTGCATTGCCAATCATTTTATATCCTACAGCTACTTTATCATAATAAAATATAAAACTATCGGGGAAAGTTTGAATTCTTGCACACTCTCGAACACTTAATCTTCGGTATAAGTGTTCTTTTCCTGGAACAAAAATTCTCTTATTCTGTTCTATAAATTTCATTTTTGGAGCCTGTGGATGAATTGGAGCATGCCGTCCACCTGCTTGAATTGTAAATGATTGTTCATCCCAACTTCTTACACGATTTCTTGACATAAAAATTGTTGAGAAGCTACCAATCATATATTCGTGATTTGGGATTTTGCAATTAACACCATTTGTCTTGTTTAACTCTAAAGCTGGCAGTGCAGTATCTCTCAAATCTCCAATTGCTTCTTCTAGTGTAATTTTTGGAAAAGTATTTTTTGGAAACTCATATTTAAATCCTAGATCTTTTCTTATCCCAATAAAAAACACACGTTTTCTGTCTTGGGGCACATTATAATCAGAAGCATTTAATAGTTGGAAAGACAATTCATACCCTGCATTTTTAAACATTTCTTTGATGTTTTGTAACGCTTCTTTATGTCTTGGCAAAAGCATACCGCTTACATTTTCAGCCAAAAAGAATTTGGGTTGTTTTGCTTCTAAAATTCGTATAAAGTCGAAGAAAAGTCTTCCCCTTTTATCATTAATACCTCTTAAAGCACCTGCTTCGCTCCAACTTTGACAAGGTGGTCCACCAATTATACCATCACAATTGGGAACCTCCTCTTCTTTTATATCGACAATACTTCTTTTGTCTAATATGGTATTCTTATGGTTTTTCTCATAAGTTTCCCAAATTTCTTTATCATATTCGTTTGCCCAAATAATATTAAATCCTGCTTGCTCAAACCCAAGGTCAAGTCCACCTGCCCCTGCAAAAAATGATACTATATTCATACGCTTTTTTCTTTTAAGGTTCTTCTGTATTCTGCTTTAGTTTCTACACTTTTCAAAAATTGTTTAGAGCAGTTGTATTTGTAAATTAGTTTTTCAAGCTGATCAGAAATTTATTCATTCTCTAGCTCTGGCAGATTTAAATTAAAAAATTTTGCTAATAGAGGCAATCGCTTTTTATCAAAGTCTCTTTTGCTATTCTCAATTTCACACAAGTTGGCACTATCTAAATTCAGCTTAGCAGCAAGTTGAGTAAGAGTCAATTCGTTTTTTGTTCTCAACCCCCTTAAATATTCCCTAAATATTGTTTCCATAAGACTTGTCAAATTTTGACAAAAAGATACCTTTTTTTCTCAAAATTTTGTGTGCTTTCTCTTAAAATTTGTAAACAAAGGAAAAGAGGACCTCTTTTTATTTTTAGACACGAATAAAATATAATATACAAGAATGTGTATAGATTTTACATCTTGTAAAAAGCGTCAAATATAAATAAAAAACTTCTTACAAACGACAACAAACATTTACAAACGAAAGTAACCGTTTATAAGTCGGATAGCTGCATTTTAGGGTCGCATATTTGTACTGTTGGTTGCCAAAAACCAATAGTATTAACTGTTTAACATTAAAAATTTAGTAAACATGAAAAATCTTAGAAACAAAGTACAGTTGATTGGAAATTTAGGAAACGATCCTGAAATTATTAATCTGGAAAGCGGCAAAAAATTGGCCAAATTTTCTATAGCCACTAACGAAAGCTATAAAAATGCGCAGGGCGAGCTTGTTAAAGATACCCAATGGCACAATATTGTAGCGTGGGGCAAAACAGCAGAAATTATAGAAAAGTATTTGCTTAAAGGTAATGAAGTTGCAATAGAGGGTAAACTTACTTCGCGTAGTTACGAAACCAAAGAAGGAGACAAGCGCTATGTTACCGAAATTGTGTGTAACGAGCTTTTAATGCTGGGTAAATAAGCTATAAAAAGCTACTAATGCGTGAGGTTGCGTAAATAAAGTAAGCCAAGGCTGCTTTAAGCGCAACCTCTTTTTTTATAAGCTACCCCCTAATTTGTTTAAAAACCATTGTACCTGAATAGACCTATACCTTAATAAAAATTCGTTTTTTATATAGCACGTAAGCTAAAGCTCCGTAAAAAGTCACAACAGCAATGGCATATAATAACGAGCTTAATTTATTGGGAAGCCAATTGTAGGTAAAAAGATTGTTGTATAATAAAGTGTGAATGCTAATACCATTTATTTTTACCAAATAAAATGTTTTAGCAATAAAACCCGATAAGAAAAACACCGTTATAGCATTCATTCCCATAGCAGTAAAAACATTACCTAACGGTATTTTTTTTACATCGGTTATATAATGAAGCAGCACTAAAAATAATGTTGCCCAACCGGCAGTAACCAACACAAAACTACTTGTCCAAAGTGCTTTATTAAGCGGGAAAACAAAACTCCACAAGTAACCAATAGCAAGCAATAATCCGGAAATTAGCAGTAAATCTTTTAATTTTTCTTGACTTTCCTGAACAATTTTTGGTCCGATTAAAACGCCAATCAAACAGGTTGCAATAGCCGGGAAAGTGCTTAAAATACCTTCGGGATCATAATCTGCTTTCCACATATGAGAGCCTAAAACATACCAATCTATATAATTTGCCCAATTGTTAGGAGCTCTCTCTAATGTTGGCATAGTGCCATCCGGGAGCGGAACAAAACTCATAAAAAGCCAATATCCTATTACAATAAATCCGGTTATAAGCAGTAACATTTTTCTGGTTACGTTTAAGTACAATACTGCCGAAACTAAAAACACAATACCAATACGTTGTAATACTCCCGGAAATCTAATGGCTTCAAAATCTTTAACAAAAGGAACGTAGGGTAAAAAAGCACTTAAAAACAGCCCTAAACCAATTAACTTTAATGCTCTTATTATTATTTTTTTATAAGTTTTAGCATTAGATTTTTTGTTTTTGTAGGCTAATGAGATAGAAATGCCTACTATGAATAAAAAGAACGGAAAAATTAAATCGGTTGGTGTTAAACCATGCCATGGTGCATGCAGTAGAGGAGCATAAACGTCAGACCAACTTCCAGGATTATTTACCAGTATCATGGCTGCAACTGTAATCCCTCTAAAAATATCTATAGATGCTATTCTGTTTTGCATAAAATTACAGTACGTTGGCTTTTATTTTTCGCCAGGTTTTAGTTAATAAAAAGCCCGAAATTGTTGCAGTTGCAGTTAAAATTAATGCCATTGTATAGTTACCGTAAATCCAATAGCCCGTTGCAAAAAGAGCACTGTAAATAAGCACACAACCTAAAAGCATTGCCACAATACCGGCCGGAACACCCCAGCTCTCGTTGGTTTCGGTTAGGGTAATATTGTCTTGTTGGGCTTGTTTTAAAACGGTTTTCCAGCCCGGACCTCCCGGCTGTATTTTTTTGTAAAAGGTATATAATACAGTGTTACTTTCCGGCTTAGTGAGTAATGTAACGGTAATCCAAATTATAGAAGTTAATAAAACAATAAGAGGAAATTTTAAATACGACGGGAAAATGCCTTCATCAGAAAATAGTGCATTACCAATATATTCTGTGTTAAATAAAATTGATATAATACCCGAAGCAAACATAGCCGAAATTTCGCTCCATGCATTTATACGCCACCAAAACCAGCGTAAAATAAATATGAGTCCGGTTCCGGCACCAAACATCAAAATAAAATCAAATAATTGTAACGCATTTTGAAGCATTAAAGCCAGCAACGCACTAAACACCATTAAAACAACAGTAGAGAGTCTACCAACAGCTACTAAGGTTTTTTGCGAGGCATTTTTATTGATTTGCTGTTTATAAAAGTCATTTACTATATACGAAGATCCCCAGTTTAAATGGGTAGAAATAGTGCTCATATAAGCTGCAGCTAAAGCTGCAAGCAACAGGCCTAATAATCCTGCAGGCAGTTTGGTAAGCATGGCAGAATAGGCTAAATCGTGCCCCAACTTATCGTCTGCAATATTTGGGAATGCCTCTTGAATACTGGCTATATCCGGAAAAACAACCAACGAAACCAGCGCAACAATAATCCAAGGCCAAGGACGCAAAGCATAATGCATAATGTTAAAGAAAAAGGTTGCGCCAATGGCATGATTTTCATCTTTAGCAGCCAACATACGCTGGGCTATATAACCTCCTCCACCGGGTTCTGCTCCCGGATACCATGAGCTCCACCATTGCACAGCTAACGGAATAATTAAAAGTGTAATTACAGCTTCTGTATTACTAAAATCAGGCAGAATAGAAAGTTTAGAGCTTACATTTTCATGAGAAAGCAATGCTTGCATACCTCCAACTTCGGGTAGATTAACTAAATAATAAGCAGCTGCAACAGAGCCCCCCATAGCAACAAAAAACAGTAAAAAATCGGTATACACTACTCCTTTAAATCCGCCAAGCGCACTAAAGGTAACGGTTACCAATCCTGCTATAACAACGGTTTGCCATGGTGCTAATCCTAACATAATTCCACCAATTTTAATGGCAGCCAACGTTACACCCGCCATGGCTAAAATGTTAAATAATATTCCTAAATAAACAGCTCTAAATCCTCTTAAAAATTTAGCGGGAGTACCACCGTATCGTAATTCGTAAAACTCTATATCTGTAGTAACTTTAGATTTTCTCCAGAGTTTAGCATACACAAAAACCGTTAAAAGCCCTGTAATTAAAAAAGCCCACCAGACCCAGTTGCCAGAAACACCATTTTTTCTAACAATATCTGTTACTAAATTAGGGGTATCTGTAGAAAATGTAGTGGCTACCATAGAGAGCCCTAACAACCACCATGGCATACTTCTGCCCGATAAAAAATATTCGGTTGTGTTTTTTCCGGATTTTCTTGAAACCCAAATACCTATAAATAAAGTGCAAGCAAAAAACAGTAAAATTAGAGCGTAATCTAAAGTAGTTAGTGTTACCATAATTAAGTAATTAAGAGTCGTCTTCGTTTGTGTGTAAAATTCGGTCTTTAGCAATTTTTTGATAGTTTCTTCCGATGGGTATTTTTCTGTTAGATATTTCTATGGTGTTACCATCTAAAGCCACAATTTTGTTTAGAGCAATAGTGTACGATCGGTGTACTCGCAAAAAGTTACTTGCCGGAAGCTCTTCGGTTATGGCAGTTAATGATTTGTGTACTACATAATCGCCTAAAGTAGTAATTACTTTTACATAATCTTTTAAACTTTCTATTAGTAAAATATCATTAAGGTTAACTTTTATAAGTTTTTTGTTAACCCGCAAAAACATATGGGGTTCTTGCTGCAACAAACTATCTGTTTGGGTTGTGTTGTATTTATATTGATAAATTTTGTTGACGGTTTTTAAAAAACGATTAAGCGGAATGGGTTTTACTAAATAATCTAATACATCCAGCTCAAAACTTTTAACGGCATATTCACGGTAAGCTGTTGTAATTACAAAAAGCGGTTTGTTTGTAAGACTTTCTATAAACTCAAACCCGGTCATTTGCGGCATATTAATATCTAAAAAAACCACATCAATTTTTTCTTTTTCTAAAAGCTCATAAGCTTTAATAGGATTGTTATAAGTTTGCACAATCTGAAAGTTATCAAACTGGGCTAAGTGATTTTCTATAACATTAATGGCCAAAGGTTCATCATCTATAATAACGCATTTAATAATCATTGTGCCGGGATTTTTAAATACACTGAATATTTATCTTTTTGTTGAGTTGTTTTAAAGGTGTAATTATTAGCATAAAGTAAATTTAATCTTCTTACGGCATTGGCAATACCAATTCCGTGTTTTTTTTGATGTTCGTTTAATGCTTTCTCATTAAAATTATTTGTGACTTCAAAAATTAAATATTGATTGTTAATGGTAAAGTTTATGGTAATTAAAATATTATCATTCTCAACTAAGCCATGTTTAAAGCAGTTTTCTATAAATGGTAAAAACAATAAAGGAGGCACTTTAATATCTTCTAAATTTCCTGTTATGTTTAAGTTTGCATTAACACGATCTTTAAAACGAAGGCGCTCAATATCTATGTAGTTATTAATATGCTCAATTTCTTTTAAGAGACTAATTTTAGTAGTATTTACTTCGTATAAAACATACTGCATCATATTAGAGAGCTTAATTACCATTTGTGGCGCACTGTCTGATTTCTCTAATGTTAAGGCATAAAGATTATTTAAGATGTTAAAGAAAAAATGCGGTTGAATTTGTGTTTTTAAAAACTTAAGCTCTGTACTAAGTTGGAGCGCTGCCAACTCTTCGTTTCTTTTTTTCTCTATACTCCAATCTACAATAAGCTTAATAGCTGTAACAAAAGCAATTACATACAATTCTCCTAATACTACAGCAGCAACATGGTTAAAGGTTAAAAACGCACTTTGTGTATCGGCTTCAGGCCAAATATCTTTTGTAACTAATAAATAATTTAATCCTGTTCTAACTAAATAAATCATAGCAAGCATTGCTAGCAAACTTGCTAAATAATGCCAGTGTTTTTTTCTAAGAATAAACTTTGGAATGAGATAATAGATGTTTATATAAACAACTATTATGTGAATAGGGAACTCTACAAGATTAGATTTTAAAGAGTACCAATAATCATTAAAATAACTACCCCAACGTACAACATTAAAAGCAAAATACACAAACCAAAAAAGGATGTGATATTTTATAGGAATAGTGGTTTTAATGTTTTTGAGTAGCAAAATTAAATTGTTGATTAATTTTTAAAAATAAAAACAGTTTATTGAGTAAATCTCAAACAATGTTACTAATTATTGATTAATTAACAATAAAAACACAAAAAGTTTATTTTTTAGCAAAACGGTTGTCGATAAATTTATGTTGTTAATGAGTAGTTTACAGCCGTTAAGATATTTTATTTCAATACAATAGCTTAATAGAATACATTAGGTAGTAATTAACTAAGACCTAACGTATTTTATTATGAAAAAAACGCGAGCATTTTCCCTCTTAATTTTAGCATTAATAACTACTTTTCAGGTAGCATTTGCACAACAAAAAGAGGTAAGAGGAACGGTTACCGATCAAGCAGGAACACCTCTGGCGGGGGTTAATGTTCTGGTTGAAGGAACTACTACCGGAGCACAAACCGATTTTGATGGAAACTACATCATCACGGCATCGGTTGGAGACATCTTAGTGTTTTCGTATTTAGGGATGGCAACACAAAAAATAACAGTTGGTTCATCTAACACTATAAATGTAACATTACAAGAAGACACACAGTTTTTAGACGAAGTAGTTGTCACTTCTTTAGGAATTACAAGAGAAAAAAAATCATTAGGATATGCTGTAACAGAACTTCAAGCAGATGAGGTAAATACGGTAAAAGACTATAATGTGGCAAACTCTTTGGTTGGTAAAGTTGCCGGTTTGGTAATTAACCAATCCGGAGGACTTGGTTCTGGTTCAAGAATTACCATAAGAGGTAATAACACCATTACCGGTAATAACCAAGCATTAATTGTAGTAGATGGTATTCCAATAGATACTTCGGGCTCAGAATCTGGCGGTAGTGTATTTAACAGTACTGTAACAGGAGGCGGAATCACAGATATTAATCCGGAAGATATAGAATCTATATCGGTATTAAAAGGACCTAATGCTGCTGCATTATATGGTTCTCGTGCAGCAAGCGGAGTAATTTTAATTACTACAAAAAAAGGCACAAAAGGAGCCGGGTTAGGAGTTACATTAACATCTAACATAGCCATAGAAGACACCATGTTTTTACCGGATTTCCAAAATGAATACGGACAAGGTACAAATGGCGCCCCTTATCCTGATTTAGCCGGTATGGGAAGCTTATCTTGGGGCTCTCAGTTAGATGGTTCACAACAATTATACTACACAGGAGAGCAAAGAGCATATACAGCACAACCGGATAACGTAAAAGATTTTTTTGAAACCGGACTCAGAAGCATCAATTCTCTGGCAATAGATAAAGGAGCAGAAAACTTTAGTGTTCGTTTTTCTTATACCAATAATGCTACTACATCTATACTGCCAAACTCTAAATTACAAAGTCATAATGTTAATTTAAGAACACTTTTTGATCTTTCAGACAATTTTAGTTTTGATGGTAAGGCAACCTATTTTACCCAAGAGCTTAACAACAGAGTTAATCTGGGTTCAGAAGGAGTAATGGCATATGTATATTATATGCCCAGAAATATTAGAATTAATGATTTAAAACGCTATCAAGTAGAAAATCCGGCGTTGTACGATATACAAGAAGGACTCAATGATTATGATGTAATTAGTTATGCCGGGCAAGGAAAAAGCATCGGAAATCCGTATTGGATTCTAGAAAATGATGTAAATGATGAACGAAGAGAACGTTTTTTAGGTTTCGGTAAACTAAACTACGAATTTACTGATTGGCTTTCTGCATTTGTTAGGGTTGGTGCAGATATTACTAATGTTAGAGAAGATGTAATACAACAACCGGGTCATCACTTTAGGCGTTGGGGACGCGTTACATTTAGCAGTAATAAGTACACAGAGTTAAATGCTGATTTTCTAGTTACGGCAAATAGAGATTTAACAGACAAGCTTAATCTTGTAGCCAGTGTTGGCGGAAATTTATCTAAGCGTACTTTTGAAACCATGTGGGTAAGAGGCGAGCAATTTAAAATTCCTACTCGTGCCTTTTTAGCCAACACCAACATACAAGAAAGTCGTCATACTCCTTTAGCAATAAAGAAAGTAAATTCTTTATACGGCTCGTTTAGTTTCTCTTATGATGATTTTATTTATTTAGATCTCACCGGGCGTAACGATTGGTCCTCTTCTTTAGCAAAAGATAATCGCTCTTTCTTTTATCCGTCTGCCAGTTTTGCAATATTGCTAGAAAGGTTTGTAGACCCAGATAGAGAAGTGCTAAATTTATTAAAATTCAGAACAAGTTGGGCAGAAGTAGGTAACGACACAGGAGTTTATCAATTACGTCAAACTTTCGATGTCCCTGCGCAAGGCTACTTAGGTTTAACAACTTTAGGAGCGCCTAATGTTAGATTTAACGAAGATTTAAAACCAGAAAGTGTAAAATCGTTTGAAGTTGGTGTAGAAGGAAGATTTTTTGGTAACAGACTCTACACAGACATATCATTATACAAAATCGTAACAAACGATATGATTTTTGATGTTCCGGTACCACCGGCAACAGGGTTTAATTTCTTTAGAGAAAATGTAGGTGAAGTTCAAAACAAAGGTATAGAACTACTAATTGGCGGAAAACCAATTCAGACACCAAACTTTAGTTGGGATGTTTCGTTTATTTATTCTAAAAATAAAAATGAGCTGATAGAACTTATAGATGGTTTAGAAGGCACACCACTTAACAGCACTAATAGTGGTAATGTTTCTATCAGAGCCGAAGTAGGAGGAGGAATTGGCGATATTTACGGTACCGTTTGGGATACAGACGACAGTGGTAACTTATTAGTAAATGCAGAAGGCAGACCCCAAGCATCTTCAGAAAGAGAATTTTTAGGAAATGCCCAACCAGACTGGATTGGTAGTATTACCAACACACTATCGTATAAAAACTTTTCACTTAGGTTTTTAATAGATGGAAGATTTGGAGGAGAAATTTACTCGTCAACATCGGCTAATTTAGATGGCACAGGAGTATCTGAAAGAAGTTTACAATACAGAGAATCCGGAATAGTGATAGATGCTATAAACACCGGAACCGGTTCTCAAAACACAGAAAATATCACTGCTCAAGAGTATTGGTCTAGCTATTCTGGTATTGCAGAACACTATGTGTATGACCAGACCAATATTAGGTTGAGAGAATTTGTGCTAAACTACCGAGTACCCTCAAACGTTGTTAAAAAAATAGGAATGACTTCGGCAACGGTAGGACTCATAGGAAGAAACCTGTTTTTCTTTTATAAAAAAGCAAAAGACATAGATCCGGATGCAACCCTAGGGACAGGATTATCTGGTCAAGGTATATCAATAAACAATGTGCCTACAGTTAGAAGCTTTGGGGTAAACGTAAATCTTAAATTTTAATTTAATGCTAGTCATGAAAAAAATAAAAAATACAATTCAAATACTAGGTTTAGCCATTATAATGGTTATGGTTGGCTGTTCTGATTTTGATGAAATAAACATAAAGCCCGATGCTTTTGGTCCGGACGAGGTAAGCGCAAAGTTTTTCTTAACAGGAACACAAATTAGGTTATATGCCCCAGACAGATTTCCGTACTGGCGAGCACACCTAATACACGCAGACCGTTTTGCAGGTCATTTTACCTTTGGATTTAACGGTAGTTGGTGGAATGATGGATTAAGTTATAGCTATAATGCAGGTTATACAGATGCAAGTTTTGATTGGTTGGCAGGTTACATAAGCAACCTTAGTGTGTTTATAAACTTTGTAAAAGAAGGAGGAGATTTAGAAAACGATAAATACTATGCCATAGGATTAATCATGAAAGGTCTCTACTACCAAATGTATACAGATACTTTTGGGATGGTGCCTTATTCAGAAGCATTAAATCCGGATATTGTTACACCAGTTTTTGATGATCAAGCAGCTATTTACCAAGGTGTTATTGCAGAATTAGATGAAGCAATGCAAATTATTGGCGATGCAGATAATACCGGAGAGGGAGTAGATTTATTAACAACTAATGATTTGTTTTTTAACGGTGATTTACAAAAATGGAAAAAACTAGCCAATAGCTTAAAGCTAAGATTAGCATTAAGAGCCCAAGGAGCAACAGGAGCAAGCTTTGCAGAAACAGCTATAAGTGAAGCTATGGCTCAACCTTTATTAACCACAGATACAGATAACGCTTTAATGGAAAAAGACACAGAAATCAGTCAATGGGCTAATGCTGCTTACGGAGACATATGGCATAACTTTGGCACAGGCTCTAACTGGAATGTTGGTAAAACACTTATAGATAACCTCCGTAATAATAACGACCCAAGATTACCAATGTACGCACAACCAATAGATGGAGGAGAAGTGGTATTTACTAAACCTTCAGAAGGTTCTGGCGTGGCACTTTTTGATAAGCATGTGAACTTTATAATTCAGCAATTAGACGATGCCGGAGTATCTTACACAAGAGTTGATGGTACCGACGGAGATGGTAATGAAACGGTTACAGTAACAATCACAGATGGTGAGTACTATGTTGGGCAACCTAGCAGATTAAACGGCGAAATATATCCGCATGTAAAAGAAGCATTATTTTCAAGGCCTGCAGAAATTGTAACAAATCCTAAAAACCAAGGGAAACCTATTTTTCCTGAAATTGTATTTACTGCAGCCGAAGGGAATTTTTTAATGGCCGAAGCCATTGTTAAAGGTCTTGCGGCCGGTGATGCCCAAGCTGCCTATCAAGAAGGTATAAGACAAGCCATGAAAATATGGGGAGTAGATGATGGCGCGATAGATACGTTTTTAGCTAATGAAGATATGGCCTTATTAAATGGTACAACCGATGAGAATTTAGAGAAAATTGCCATTCAGCGCTGGATTGCAGCCTATACAGATGGTTTTGAAGCCTGGGCAATTGTTAGAGACACGGGGTATCCTACAGAATTGGCTCAAGGAGTTTCTGATTTTGATATATTTAGTGGTGGTGACCTCAATGGCGCGTATCCGCAACGAATGCGATATGGTAGTACTGCCTACAATACTAATGGGGCTAATACGGAAGCAGCTGTACAAGCTCAAGGCCCCGATGTACAAGCAACAAAATTGTGGTGGGCAAAACAGTAGCAAACAAGAGTACTTAAACTAATTTTTAGCTATTTTTTGTTTCTTTTTTATACAAACGGGATGTAACAATTCCGTTTGTTTTAAAGAAGAATAGTTAACAAATTAACAATATTATAAAGCTTAATTACTTCACTTTTAATAATAAGTGTTTTATGTTTACCTCTCAAACCATTCATCACATGAATCGTAAAAATAGTATTCAGTACTCAGAACCGGGAAAATTTGAGGAAACTCGGTTCGAAAAAATTCACAATGTAATTTTTAGCTCTTCAGACCAAGCTTCAGAAATTGTTGCTCAAGAAATAGCTTCTTTAATTAGAGATAAACAAGCGCAAAACAAAATGTGTGTTTTAGGGTTAGCAACGGGCTCATCTCCAATTAAAGTTTACGAAGAATTGGTTAGAATGCATAAAGAAGAGGGGCTGAGTTTTGCTAATGTTATTACGTTTAATCTAGATGAATACTACCCAATGGAGAAAGATAACATACAAAGTTATCATTACTTCATGCACGAACATTTATTTAATCACATAGATATTTTACCGGAAAATATTCATATACCCGATGGCACAGTTGCACCGGAAGATGTGTACCAATATTGCATAGATTACGAAATGAAGATTAAAGAAGTTGGCGGTATAGATTTTCAGTTATTGGGTATTGGCAGAACCGGACATATTGGGTTTAATGAGCCTGGTTCTCATTACAATTCCGGAACAAGAGCCATAACGCTAGATCATATAACTCGAGTTGATGCTGCTCCAGCATTTTTAGGTATAGAAAATGTCCCCAGAAAAGCTATTACTATGGGGGTTGCAACAGTTAAATCTGCCAGAAGAATTGTTTTACTGGCATGGGGACAGCATAAAGCAGAAATTATTAAAAGAGCAATAGAGGGAGATATTTCTTCACAAGTTCCAGCTACATACTTGCAAGAGCATACTAATGTAACCTTTGTTTTAGATACCGAAGCAGGCTCAGAACTTACCCGAAATAAAACACCTTGGTTGGTTGGACCATGCGTATGGACAGATGAGCTAAGTAATAAAGCAATAGTTTGGTTATGCCGAAAAACTCAAAAATCTATTTTAAAATTAACAGACAAAGATTATAATGACAATGGCATGTCTGGTTTGTTAGCTCAAGAAGGCTCAGCATACGATTTAAACATTAAAATGTTTAATAAAATACAGCATACTATTACCGGGTGGCCAGGAGGAAAACCAAATGCAGATGATACATACAGGCCAGAGAGAGCAAAGCCTGCCCAAAAACGTGTCATTATTTTTAGTCCGCATCCTGACGATGATGTAATTTCTATGGGAGGTACTTTTGATAGGCTTATAGAGCAGGGACACCAAGTACATGTAGCCTACCAAACGTCGGGTAATATAGCAGTTTCAGATAGCGATGCGCTTAAATTTGCTGAAATAGCCATCGCATTAAATAATAATGCAGAACAAGCTAAAAATGTTATTTCTTTTTTAAAGCAAAAAAAAGAGAATACTGTAGATTCTCATGAAACCAGGCATTTAAAAGGATTAATTAGAAGAGCAGAATCGTATGCAGCAACCCGATATTTAGGCTTAAATGATGAGAATGTACACTTTTTAGACCTTCCGTTTTATGAAACAGGCACCATAAAAAAGAAAAAACTATCTGATGAAGATATTCATAAAATGGTGGCAATCATAAAGCAAGTAAAACCTCATCAAATTTATGCAGCCGGAGATTTAGCCGATCCTCATGGAACGCATAAGGTGTGTTTAGATGCTTTGTTTAAAGCGTTAGCTATTTTAAAAACCGAGGATTTCATGAAAGATTGCTGGGTGTGGCTCTATAGAGGTGCTTGGCATGAATGGGACATACATGAGATAGACATGGCAGTACCAATGAGTCCGGACCAAGTTTTAAAAAAGCGTAAGGCCATCTTTTTTCATCAATCACAAAAAGATAATGTAATGTTTCAAGGAGATGATACCCGTGAGTTTTGGATGAGAGCCGAAGAACGTAACAGAGCTACAGCAGAGGGATACAGAGCACTTGGTTTTGCAGATTATGCAGCAATAGAAGCTTTTAAAAGGCACTATTATTAAGGCCTTAAATTTTATTTAATGAGATTACTTTTAACAATATTTATTTTTACACTTGCCCTAAACACCAGTGCGCAAATTGCTTCAGAACCTTTGATGCCTTGGCCTAAAGAGGTGGTTTTTAATGAAGGGAAATTTTTAATTAACAAGAATTTTACGGTTGGTATTCGAGGTGCATTCAATGACCGTTTGTATGATGCAGCCAATAGGTTTTTAAGACGCTTAGATAATAGAACCGGAGTTTTTTTTAAACAAGGCATAATTAACAAACATTCTGTTTTTTCTGATGCTCCTTCTTTGTTAATAAAAGTTGTAAGACCCGGTGAAATAAAGCTTCACGAAGACGAGTCATACCAGTTAACTATAAATAATCAAAAAATTATACTTACAGCTACTACAGATATTGGTGCAATTAGAGGCCTAGAAACGCTATTACAACTTCAAAAAAGTAATGAATCGACTTATTTTTTTCCGGCAGCAGAAATAAACGATGCTCCCAGATTTGCATGGCGCGGTTTAATGATAGATGTAGCCAGACATTTTATGCCAACACATATTATTAAACGCAATTTAGATGCAATGGCAGCATTAAAACTTAATGTTTTTCATTGGCATCTATCAGATGATCAGGGTTTTAGAGTTAAAATTAACAGCAGGCCAAAACTTCATGAATTAGCATCAGATGGATTGTATTACACCCAAGAGCAAATAAAAGAAATTGTAAGCTACGCACACAATCGTGGTATAATGGTAATTCCTGAAATAGATGTTCCGGGGCATGCTACTGCTATTTTAACGGCTTATCCGGAATTGGCAAGTAAAGACACAATATATACTTTAGAACGTAATGCAGGAATTTTTAACCCAACATTAAACCCCATAAAAGAAGAAGTTTATGTTTTTTTAGAAGATGTTTTTAAAGAATTGTCACAGCTTTTCCCACACGAATATGTACATATTGGAGGCGATGAAAACGAAGGTAAACATTGGGATGAAAATCCTGAGATTTTAGCCTTTAAAAAGCAAAAAGGGATTAGCAGTAATCATGAACTGCAAGTATATTTTAACGTTAGAGTAGCAAAAATTTTAAATAAATACGGCAAGAAAATTATGGGATGGGAAGAAATAATGGATATCCAAATGCCAAAATCTACCATTATTCACTCATGGCGTGGTTCTAATGAGGGGTTGCCCGCAAAACAATCATTAGTAAATGCAGTAAAAAAAGGCTACAAAGTTGTATTGTCTAATGGATATTATATAGACTTAATGTATCCTGCTGCATCACATTATAAAGTTGATCCGTTACCCGAAACATCGTTATCTACCAAAGAGAAACAATTAATTTTAGGAGGTGAAGCGACCATGTGGAGTGAGTTGGTAACTCCAGTTACCATAGATTCCAGAATATGGCCCAGAACAGCAGCAATTGCAGAAAGGTTCTGGTCTGAGCAACAAATTACAGATGTAGATAATATGTACAATCGGTTAAAAACTGTTAGTTACAGGTTAGAAGAGGTAGGGATTACCCATTATAGAAACAGAGATGTTTTACTAAGAAACCTGACAGAAAACCAAAGTACTGAAGCTTTAAAAATGTTGGTTACGGTTTGTGAGCCTTTAAAGCAGTATACACGCAATAAAGGAGGTACAGAATACAAAAGCTATTCTCCGTTTACACTATTTGCAGATGCTTGCAGTGCAGATGCCAGTGCAGTTAGGCCATTTAATAAATCAGTTAAACTTTTTTTAGAAACAGATAATGCCACTATAGTGCTTGGTTACCTTTCGGTTTGGGAAGAAAACCATAAAAAGTTTACAGCGCTACAAACCAATCCTAAGCTTGCTAAATTACAAACTCTTTCAGAACAATTATCAATAGTAAGCGCTGTGTTAGCACATGTAATTAAAACAAAAAAGATGAGTGAAAAAGAACTTAAAATAATACAAAGCACTTTACAAAAATTAAGCCAACCCTTTGAAGATACAGAGTTGGCTGTTTTACCAGATTTAAAACTGTTAAGTGATTATGTAATAAAAAACTATTTACTGCCTTAAATAAGTTAGCTTATAACAGAGCCGTTAGCAACGTTGCTCTCATCAGGATTAACAAATACTAGCTTTCCCTCAGGAGTTTCGGCCATTAATACCATTCCTTCACTTTCTACACCGCGCAGTTTTCTTGGTGCTAAATTTATAAGCACCGTTACTTTTTTTCCAATAATTTCTTCAGGTTTAAAATGCTCTGCAATACCAGAAACTATAGTTCTAGTATCTAAACCTGTATCTATTTTTAACACCAAAAGTTTTTTGGCTTTGGGCATTTTTTCTGCTTCTATAATGGTGCCTACTCGTATATCGAGTTTTGTGAAATCATCAAATTGAATAGTATCTTTTTGTGGGGTCATAGCTGTATTAGCTTGTTCGTTAGCCTTTTTAGTAGCTTCTAACTTATCTAATTGTCTTTGTATTTCGGCATCTTCTATTTTAGTGAATAAAAGCTCACCCTTATTTATGGAGTGATTAACAGGAATGAGATGCTCAGCAGAACCAATATTTACCCAGGTTACAGTATTAGCCAATAAATTATGATTAAGCATTTGTTTTAATTTATTGGAGGTGAATGGTAAAAAAGGTTCGGACAGAACGGCTAATGCTTCTGCAATTTGAAGCGCTACAAATAATATTGTTTTGGTTCTGGTTTCGTCTTCTTTTACAGTTTTCCAAGGCTCTTCGTCTGCTAAGTACTTATTGCCTAATCGAGCAACGTTCATAAGCTCTGCAAGTGCCTCTCTAAATCTAAAGCGCTCTATAGAAGCTGCAATTTTTTCAGGGTAAGAGCGTAACTCTTTTAAGGTGTTTTTATCTACTTCGGTAAGTTCTCTCGGAGCCGGCACTACGCCATTATAATATTTGTTAGTTAATACAACTACCCTATTTATAAAGTTGCCAAAAACAGCAACTAACTCATTGTTGTTTCTGGCCTGAAAGTCTTTCCAGGTAAAATCGTTGTCTTTGCTTTCAGGAGCATTGGCTGTTAAGACATAGCGTAAAACATCTTGTTTGTCCGGAAAATCGACCAAATATTCATGTAACCAAACAGCCCAATTTTTAGAAGTAGATAGTTTGTTGCCTTCTAAATTTAAAAATTCATTAGCAGGTACATTTTCAGGTAAAATATACTCACCGTGAGCCTTTAACATGGTTGGGAAAATAATACAATGAAAAACTATGTTGTCTTTACCTATAAAATGTATCAGTTTGGTGTTTTTGTCTTTCCAGTAAACTTCCCAATCTTTACCTTGTTGTTTAGCCCATTCTTTTGTGGCAGAGATGTACCCTATTGGAGCATCAAACCAAACGTAAAGCACTTTACCATCTGCACCTTTAACCGGCACCGGAATACCCCAATCTAAATCTCTAGTTACGGCTCTGGGTTTAAGCCCTTCATCAATCCAAGATTTACATTGTCCGTAAACGTTAGGCTTCCAATCGTTTTTATGACCTTCTAAAATCCATTCTTTTAAAAAGTCTTCGTATTGGTTTAATGGTAAAAACCAGTGTTTAGTTTCTTTTTTTATTGGAGTAGAACCCGATAAAACCGATTTTGGATTAATCAAGTCGGTTGCATTAAGTGCAGAGCCACAACTTTCACATTGGTCACCATAGGCCTCTTCATAACCACATTTAGGGCATGTTCCTGTTACAAACCTGTCTGCTAAAAACTGTTTAGCTTCTGCATCGTATAATTGTTCTGTTACTTCTTCTAAAAACTTACCTTCTTCGTATAATTTTTTAAAGAAATCTGATGCTGTGTTATGATGAATCTCTGCAGAGGTTCTTGAATAATTATCAAACGAAATACCAAAATCTTTAAAAGATTGCTTAATTAAAGCATGGTATTTATCTATAATTTCCTTGGGTGAAACTCCTTCTTTTTTTGCACGCATAGGTATGGCTACACCATGCTCATCGCTTCCGCAAATAAAAGCAACATCGTTTCCGATTAACCTTAAATATCTTGCATAAATATCTGCCGGAACATATACACCGGCTAAATGCCCAATATGTATAGGACCATTTGTATATGGTAAGGCTGCTGTTATAGTATAACGTTGTGCTGAGTTTTGCATTTGTGCTGAATTAAAAGCACAAAAATACAGATTTTAACGAGAGAAAAAGAGCAGACTTTGTAAAAAACAAAAGGGCTGTAAGCCCTTTTAAATATTATGCTCTAATTAGCATAGATTTACTGTATTTTTTTCCTTGAAACTCTATTCTGTAAATATATTGTCCGGTAGATAATCTGGTATTAACACGTTCTTTTACCGGAATGGTATGTGTGCCTTGAAAAGCCATTTCGTTAAAGATAGTACCAACGCGTTGTCCTAAAATATTAAATAAATGAATTACAACATGGCCGGCTGTTGGGAGCTCTATATGTATAGAGGGTTCCATTTCGTTCGGGTAAATTGGCATATGCTCTATACTTACCGAATCATCATCAGGATTTGGAGGCGTTACTCCGTTACAATTAAATCCTAAATCTACCGGAACAGAAGGCCTACCAAGCAATGCTTCGTCTACAAGACTTTGCTCTACACATAACCACTGAGAAAGTACAGTTGCATATAAATCTCTAAAGTCTGTTGTATAGCTTAAGTTTCCTCTGTCTAAAATCTCTAAACTTGGGTGCTCTCCAACAAAAGCGCTACCATTTAAGCCAGATCCAAAAAATAGGGTTGGAGCAGCAGCACCATGGTCTGTACCATTAGAACCGTTTTCATAAACACGCCTACCAAATTCAGAGAATGTCATGCTAAGTACACAATCGTCCATTTGTGTAAAGGCTAAATCATCGTAAAAATCTTTAACTGCAGATGAAAGCTGAGACATAAGCCTCTCGTGCATTATAGGTTGGTTTGCGTGAGTGTCAAAACCACTTAAACTAACCATATATACTTTGGTACCTAAGTTTCCTTTAATTAACCTTGCAACAATAGCCATCTGGCGAGCAAAGTAATTGTCATCATATTCTACTTGATTGCTACCACGTGTGTAAGCTTCGTGAATAACTCCTGAATACTCGTAGGTAATATTGGTCATTCCTCTTAAAAATGCTAACTGCTCTCCATACATACAGTTAGGAACATCTTGTACATCGTAAAACGAACCGCTTTCTGCAATTCGCTCTAACTGTTCTGCATTAGCAGTTACAAAGGCATAGTTGGTTTGAGTGCCTTCAAAAACTAAGTTGCTGTATCTTCCAATTTGTATGGCTGCCGGTACTTGAGGCGGATTTATTAAAAAATCAGGGTATAGTTCTTCAAAATACCTTCCCATCCAACCGGTTTTCATTTTACGCATGGCAGGATCTGTTGTAGCCCAGTTGTCTGAACCTTGAAAATGCGATAAGTTTTGCCCTTCGTATCCTACACCATGTACCACTTTCATCTGACCGTCTTGCCACATGGTTTCGGCATTTTTCATGTAAACCGGAATACCGTACTCGTCTGTTAAAGGAATAATTTTACTCTCCGGAATATAAATGTTAGGTCTGTAATTTGCGTATGTATCAAATTGATTTAACGGAATTATAGTATTTAAACCATCATTACCACCTACAAGCCTTATAAGTATTAATATGTTTTCTGTTTCTGAGTTACTAATAGCTGCCGTAAGAGGTGAAGGGGCCGAAGCTGTTACTAAGTTACTGCCCAGCATAATGGTACCAGAACCTGCTATACCCAGCGCTTGTAAAAAAGATCGTCTACTCCAATAGCTATGTTCTAAATCATGTTGATCTACTTGTGATTTTCCGGGATGTTGATGTTTTAAACACATAAGCAGGTTACTTTAATTGAAATTCTGGTTGTCTGGTAAGATGTAACAATAACTGGAATACTTGTGCCGGCACACTAACGTAATACAAATTCCAGGTGCCATTTTGGTAGTATTCCGGTGGGACATCGCTTCTAAAAACATCTATAGCTGCTTGATAATCTGTTTCAGAATACAAGCCTTTAGGAACTAATTTATCTACAATTTTGCGTGTAATATCGTCTGGGTCTGTGTTGGCGCTACCGGCAATTTCTATGGCAAACTCTCTAAAACGCTCCTGGTCTCCTTGCTGCCAATTGTAAAATAAAAACCACTCTAACATGCTCCATCTACTAATTAGCGCATTGGCATTTATCCAGTTTCTGTCTCGTTGCCACCCGGCCACATCAACAGGGTCAAATAAAAGTTGTCCGGCCAAATCACAATAGGTAATCATGCCTTCTATAAGCTCATCGTTAAGTGTTAGTCCGGTTTCTTTTATAAAGTTTAAACCATAATCAAACGGACTTTTTATAATTACACCTATTGCATTATCATCAAAAAAGTGTTCGCTTTTAAAAAGTTGACGTAACATTGGTGCCAACTCAAAGTTGCTGGCTACTAAGGTATTGGCTAATTCTGTAATTATTGGCTGAACAGGATCCGGATCAGGATGTACAAAAAACTTATAGAGTTTTTCTGCAATAAAGTACGCTATTTCATTGGTACGCTCTTCAAAAAGAATATCAATTACATCATCATAACCCCAATTACCGGTTCTTCCGAAAATGGTTTTTTCTGAAGTATCGTGTTCAGACGGATCAAAAACATATCCGCTACATCCAACATCTTCAATGCCTTGTGCAACATAACCGGTTAGTGCTCTGGCAGTTTCAACTATATCATCTTCTGTATAACCGTTCCCTTCACCAAGCGTAAATAACTCAAAAAGCTCTCGAGCATAATTTTCGTTGGGTCTGTTTCTGTAATTGCGGTAACCGTCTAAATACCGTAACATAGCATTGTTTAACCCAATCTCTCTGACAAATGTTTTAAAGTTGCCAATGGCATGAATTTGTAAGGCGTTTATATAACCATACAAGTAAGATGGGCAACGGTATATGTCTTCTTCTGTAACAAAATGATTGCTCCAGAAAAAGCTAAGTCTATCTCTTAAGTTATTATTTAATAGCGCATTAACATAGGTAAGTGCCCACTCTCTTTTTTGATCTCTGCGCATTTGGTTAGCCAAATCATCATCTTCAGGGTAATCCAAATTAGTCCAATTAGCCCAAACAGGAGCTGGCGTAGGAGGCATGGCAATAGCCTCATCTATTAGCTGATCTACTAAATTTGAAGGAGATTGTGAAAGCGCCGTTTGTGTATCTACATGCGATATTCCAAAACCTAACCGTCTGTAAAGGTGATTTACTTTGGTTGCATCCCAAGGATTCTCGGTTGTGGGGACGTACGGAGCTAAGGTAGATGTGTTACAATTTACAAACATCATTGTTTAGTGATTTGGGACATTAAACTATATACGTTTGGAGGGCGCGTTTTGGATTATATATCCTTATTTTATTTACTCTTAACGAAAAAAAAATAAAAAAATTACACCAACAGGGTTAAATTCATACATTTAATAGATTGATAAAGAGAATACTAATAACTTAATTTTTTAGACAATTAGAGCAAGAATATAGATTTTACAATAAGTTAAAGTTTGTGCTTTTTTTGGGTTCTAATTGTGTTTTTTTATGGCCAATCATTACGATTTTGGACGAATTGCAGAGCAACTAGCAGCTAACTACCTTAAAGATAAAGGGTATACTATTTTAACACAAAATTACCGCTACTTAAAAGCCGAAATAGACGTTATTGCCAAGTATCAAAACACCTTAGCAATTGTGGAGGTTAAGGCCAGAAACAACCCTTATTTTGGAAATCCGCTAGATGCTGTTACAGTTAAAAAAATAAAGCTCATGGTGCAAGCAGCAAACGAGTATGTGTTGAGTAATGATTTAGATGTTGATTTACGTTTTGATGTTGTGGCCATAATAAAAAGAGGCAACCTCTTTACTATAGAGCACATTGAAGATGCTTTCTACTATTTTTAACCAATTGTTTTATTTATAACTTTAAGTTATATTTGTTTGATTAATGTTAGTATTATGAGAACAATATCTGCCGTAGTAGAGCATTATATTAAAAGCAAACCTTTTTTGCAAAGTGCTTTAGCTCAAGGAATTATAAACTTAACCTCATTGTCAAGACAAATTAAGCCGGAAGTAGAAGAGCAATTAGGAAAAGAAGTTAGAAACGGTGCAATAGTAATGGCTTTAAAACGGCTTTCGGGTGATTTAGAGTTTAGGGCCACTTATAAAATTCTTAAAGTGCTACGCCATATAGGAGAGATAACCGTACGGTCTGCATTAAATGATTATAACTTTAAAATGTCTGATACCATTTTGCAGAATATGGCATTGCTTATTACCAAAATAGAAGACAATAAAAATATATTCTACACCTCCTCAAGAGGAGTAAACGAAGTTACCATTGTTGTTAGTAACGATGTGGCGCATGAGGTAGATGAGGTTTTTAAAAATGAACATTTAATTGATAAAACAGAAAACTTATCGTCTATAACTGTAAAGCTGCCCAAAGAAAATGCTCAAATCCCCGGATTATACTATTTTATTTTTCAGAGACTCTCTTGGGAAGGAATTAATATATACGAAGTGATTTCTACCACCAACGAGTTTACCATTTTAGTAGATGATGATAAAGTAGATAAGGCATTTAAAACAATTAAAGATTTAAAAAAGCTATAAAGCTACTTTTTAAGAATCCAGCCGTTTTTAATTGGTAAGTTTTCACTATCTACAGCAACTACAAATCCATTAACAATAACATATTTTATTTTCCCTTTGCCTGAAACTAGTAAAAATGATGGGTTGCTGCCAAACGATATTTTAGGCGAAGGAGTAAAATTTTCGGGAACAAATATAAATGGAGCTTGTGTAGGTTGAGGCTTTGTAATATTTTTTACCTTAACATAAACAATCCCGTCTTTAATAATATTTAAAGCATTTAAGGTTTTAACATCATCAACAGTGTTAAATGTTTTAGGGTGTACTTTAGCGGGAGCGTAATAAAGATCTTGAGCATCTATGGTTTGGTATCCAAAATGTGTGCTTAAATCTCCAATATCTTGAATAGCGCCTTGGTAATACGTAGCATTTTTTACATAACTTTCTAAATGGTTTATCCCTAAATCTAACACAAAATCTTTTGACGCGTAATTGTAGTTTATATTGCTAATTTTTAAATCAAAAAGCTTTCTGTCGTTTTCCGGAATAGACCAATAATTATCTAAAGAAAAGTTTTTAAACTCTTGCAAAGTAATGCTTTTAAAGGCCGTTAAAAGTAATACGTAATTAAGTTTTCTAATAAACTGTTTTTCGGGGTCGTTTGGGTAGCCTCCAGATTCTACCAAAATGGTACTTGTGCCCCATTTTTGAATGTTATCTCCAAACGCTCTGGGCTCAAAATCATCATTATACTTTGCTACTTTCCCCGGAATTATGTTTTGGAGCATTGTATTGAGCTGTGCTATTAATTTCATGGCATTGCCTCTTACATCATTCACATCTTTTTTGTAATTAAAAGCCGGGGCTAAAAAAGAGATGGTTGCTGTGTTAGGCGTATTTGTTGCATTGTAATATTTACTTTGGTCGTGTAAATTAAATCCAAAATCCGGAGTTAAACTATCTCGTACACGCTTTAGGATTTTAGATTCGTTAGATTGTAATCTGAGCGCATCTCGGTTTATATCAATATTTATAGCATTACGTCTTTTAAAAAATTCTGCTCCATCGGGATTAAGCATTGGTATAAAATGTAATGTTAGCTTGTTAGTTATGTGCTTTATAATAGTATCTGAACTACGTGTTAAATAATTAAGCACATCAAAAATAGCCATGGTAGCTGTAGATTCGTCTCCGTGCATTTGCGACCATAAAAGCACTTTGGTTGGGCCGTTCCCTACGGTTAACATTGTAATTGTTTTACCTTCTATAGATGTTCCTAAAACGGTAGTAGTAACAGCTTTATACTTACTAAGCTTTTGCAGTAATGGCTGTATTTCTTGGTGTGTAAATTGTCTCTTAACTAAAGAGGGTTCTTTGAAGTTTTCATACTCAGAGAAAATAGTGGTACTCCAATCTTGAGCATTAACAGAAAGATAGCTTAAGAGGCTAAAAACAACTAAAACAAATCGCATAGGAATATTTAATTGTTAAAGTACTAAATTTTACTGATTTATCTAGGTATTAAAAAACTTTCTTGAATAGAAATCTACTAGTTATATAAAACCGTTTAAGCCTTTTTTATGAGTAAAAATCAAAAAGAAAATAACCAGTCTTATTAGGTTATTTAATTGGCACTAAAATCTTTAATATTTTGATTTAAAATGAAATTAACTTAATTTAAACCTTAGTTTTCAGAAAGTTATGAGAATTGTTTTAGTACTCTTACTATTAGTTAGTGTTAAATTAAAAGCACAAAACTCCCAGCTTAAACACCTCAATAAAAAAGACTCTACGCTCTTTATTGCTTTAAAAACTAATATGGCAAGGCATATAAATCCTAATCCGGATAGTGCATTATATTACATAAAACAAATACAGAAATTCAGTACAGAAAAAAAGTATAGTATTGGTTTAGTAGAGAGTGATTATCTATACGCAAGTTATTACAGAAGAATAAATAAATTAGATTCTGCTATAGTGTTTTTTGAAAAAGCACTGCAAAGGGCAAAAAAAATTAACTATTACAGAGGGATTGCAGTATCTAATAACGGGTTGTGCAGAACATATTATGTTTTAGGAGAAATAGAGAAAGCAGAAAAAACATGTAATGCCTGTATAGAAGCTGCGAGTAAAATTAATAATGCAACGGTTATTTCTGATACATATATTGCTTTAGGAAATATTAATCTTAGAAAAAACGATTTAAAAAAATCATTACAATATTTTTTAAAAGTTGATTCATTACACACCTTAAAACCACTTAGAGCAGACATTATTGCTGCTGCTTACCAAAGCTTGGGGACAGTTTACCAAGAACTTGAAGATTATAACAAGTCTGAAGAATATTTTTTAAAAGCTAATGTTGAATTTAGTAAAATACCGGCCGATGTAACATTTTACCTTAAAACAACCGATTGGCATTTAGGAGAGGTATATTATCATAAAGGAGAAATAGCAAAAGCCGATAGTTTATTGGTAAAAAGCCTTGATTTTTTTAAAAAAATAAACGATGCAAGTACCGTTGCACAAATAAACATATACTTAGGTTTAACAAGAATACAACAGCAAAAATTAGAGGAAGGCGAAAATTTTTTAATAAACGGGTATAAAATACATAAAGCAAACAAAAGTTATTATGAAACTTCTCTTGCTGCTTTAGAACTTGGAAAACTTTATTTAAAAAAGAATGCTTCGCAAAAAGCAATACCTTATTTAACAGAAGCCTTAAACAATCAAAATAAATTCAAAACAAAGAACACTTACATTCGGCAAGAAGCCCTTTTAAATTTGGCTGAAGCCTATAGAATAATTGGAGATTATTACGAGGCATATAAATTTCTTGAAGAAGGTAATAGGCTAAAAGATTCTTTAAACACTATTCAGAACGTTGCTAAAATAAGAGAGATAGAAGCTATTTACCAAACAGATAAAAAAGAACAAGAAATAGCACTTCTTAAAGCTCAGAATGAGCTGGTTCAGCAAAAAAACACAAACCAAAAAAATATATTTATAGCCATTGGTTCAACGTTACTTATTGCTTTTTTGTTTTTGTTTCTTTTATATAGAAATAGAAAAAAGACTAATGATAAGCTAAAGGAAATAGATAAACTAAAATCTAGGTTTTTTGCAAATATTTCGCATGAATTTAGAACACCACTTACTCTTATTTCTGTCCCAATTCAAAAAAAAATAGCCTCAAATAAGCTAAAAGAGAAAGATAAACAAGAGCTGCAGATAATTCAAAATAACATAAAACGATTATTAGAACTTGTTAATCAACTAATGGACTTGTCTAAAATAGAAGCCGGTAGCCTTACCTTAGAATTTAAAAAAGGCAATCCGTTAGCGTTAATCAGTGCTATTGCAGAATCCTTTTTTTACTTGGCAGACCAAAAAGACATTAATTTAAGTTTAAACATTAAAAACACAAACAAAGAAGTTTGGTTTGATAAAGATGCCTTAGAAAAAATTACTATTAATTTACTTTCTAATGCACTAAAATATACCCCAATAAATGGTAATGTTGAGTGTAAATCATATATAGAGAAAAACACACTAAAACTCCAAATAAAAAATTTCGGTGAAGGATTAACCAAGAAACAGATTAATAAAATATTCGACAGATTTTATCAAGTAAATGAGTATCATGAAGGCACAGGAATAGGGCTTGCTTTAGTAAAAGAACTTGTTGATTTATACAAAGGTAAAATAGAAGTTAAAAGTGAAAAAGAGGGCTTTACAAGTTTTTTAGTAACATTGCCACTCCCAACAAATATATCTTCATCTAAAAAACAATCTTATTCAAACTTAAAATCAGAAAAAGCAAGTAATGTGCAGCCTTACAATAAGCATAAAGAGAAAAAACCTGCATATCAAGATGTAGAGATGCCTATTCTTTTAATTGTAGAAGATAATACTGAGGTTAGAAATTTGTTGGTAGATACATTTAAAGATACTTACAATGTGGTAGCAGCTTCTGATGGCGAAGAAGGCCATGAATTAGCCTTAAAGCTCATCCCAGATTTAATTATTTCAGATATAATGATGCCCAAAAAAGATGGGATAACCTTAACAAAAGAGCTTAAAAATGATGATAGAACTTGTCATATTCCTATTGTTTTATTAACTGCAAAAGCCGGAGACGAAAATGAACTTGAAGGATTAGAAACCGGAGCAGATGATTACGTTGTTAAGCCTTTTAATATAGAATTACTTTCTACAAAAGTCACAAATCTTATAGAGACCAGAAAACAATTACAGTTAAGATATAGCCAAGAAGTTATTTTAAAACCAAAAGATATAGCAATAACTAATTTAGATGAATTGTTTTTAGAAAAGGTTCAAAAAATAATAGATAATAAATTAACAGATTCGTCTTTTACAATAAAAGAATTTAGTGCAGAAGTAGGCATGAGCAGAATGCAATTGCACAGAAAACTAAAAGCATTAACCGGGTTATCGGCTTCAGAATTTATAAGATCACAACGGTTAAAATTAGCAGTTAAACTACTTCAAGAAAATCATAGCAATATATCTGAAATTGCCTATGCTGTTGGGTTTAATGATCCGGCATATTTTAGTAAATCTTTTAAAACGGTTTACGGATGCTCTCCGTCTGACTACTTAAAAAAACCGTACTAAATCTCAATTTTTATAAGCCTTTACATGTAATGTTACATATGTTACAGCCTTTGGTACATATGTTATAGATACCTTTTTTAACAAGAAGTAAGTTTGTTAAAAGCAAAACAAAGCTTCCTTAACATTTATAAGGATTAAAGCAAATTAATTTTTCATTATGTATGAAACAACTAAAGTACGAGGGAGCACTAAATAACATTACAACTCACAAAATTTACCTAAACATAAACTACTTACATAAAGGAGAATATAGGCTAATTATCATTTATAAAAATAAGGTTATAAAAACCACTCATTTCACAAAGAAATAAATTTAAAACACAATAAAATGAAACACTTTAACCAAAAACTAGTTTTGCTTGCAATTACCTTACTTTTTGTTAGCATTCCTTACGCACAAAACTGTAAAGCAATTGATGCTAAAAGATTGGCTTTGCCAATTTTAAGAAAACAGCTTGCTCCTATGGAAATTGTTTTAAACAAAACAGGATCTTACATAAAATTAAAAAATCAAACTATAAGGTTTGATATGGGAGAGAGAGAAGTGAGAGGGCCCGCACGTAAATGGGTGTATTATGTTAACGATGTACAATCTATTAGAGGCAAAAATAAACTTACATACGAACAGGGCAAATTTTATCTATCTATTGAGTTTGAAGGTAATGGTAGTGAAATTAAAGGCAAATGCCCCGGATGTCTTAAACGCTTTAGAGACAGTAGAGCTCCGGATTTTAATTGGAAATCCCCCCGAATAGCAAAAATTAGACTAAAACCTATAGCCTACAATGGCTCTGTAGCTTTTGATGTTGAAAAAGTAGACCTATTAGGTAAGTTTGAAATGGGAGGTAAAATGGATATTCTAATCCCGGTTTTAAATGCTTTAGAAATAAAACTAAAAAGAGAAATAGAAAAACAAACAAAAAAAATACTTAACAGCCCTGAAAACAAAGCCGCCTTTGCTAAAGGGTTTGAAGGTTTTGTTAAACTAAACAGGTTAAGTAGGGTGTCTAGTGTATACACGGCCGGCAACAAATTATTCTTTTGTGAATAAACTTAATATTTAACGCAATGAAAAAAACAATCCTATTAATAACAGCAATATTATTAAGCTCGCACTTTTCTGCACACGCTCAATTTTTTAAAAAACTTAAAAAAAGAGCAGAAGAAGCTGCTAAAGAAACCATAATCAGAAAAGTAGAGGAGAAAACTGTTGAGAAAACAGAAAAAACTATGGACTCTATTTTAGATGCCGACAAGAAAATTAAAAAGAGAAAGAAAAAGAAACCAGCTTTAGAAAACGAGTTTCCTGAAGAAGACGATCAGTTTTTAGAGGAAGAAGCAGAAGTTACAGATATAGAAATTTTGTCGAAATTTGATTTTGTTCCTGGAGATAAATTACTTTTTTATGATGATTTCTCACAGGATTATATAGGCGATTTCCCTTCTCGATGGAATACCAATGCTTCAGGAGAGTTAGTAACCATAAATAACTCAGAGAATAAATGGTTAAAAATAGCTCCGGGATTTAAATCGGTTTATGTACCAGATGTAACCAACTTGCCAGAAGAGTTTACTTTAGAGTTTGATGTTATAGCAGACGGTATAGATAAGGCAACGTCATCTCAAGCTTTTTTATCAGTTATCATTTCAGATGATAATTCATTTGCAACACCACAAAACTATGGTATGATTGAATATTCGTTTTGCCAGTTTATAGATGTAGGCATAACGGTTAGCAACAAAATAAATGGTAAAAATACCATTAGAAATGTTATAAGTGCAGATGTTAGAGAAACGGTTACAAAGCAACACCATGTTTCTATAGCCATAAATAAACAACGATTAAGAATGTGGATTAATCAAACTAAATATGTTGATGTTCCGAGGCTATTACCCGAAAGCGTTAAAATGAAAGCTATAAAATTTAATTTAAGAGGTACAACCAATAAAGAAAGTATTTATTTAAGTAATGTTAAAATAGCAGAAGGAGGTTTAGATTTAAGAAGAGAACTGTTAGAAAAAGGTAAATTCTCTACTAATGGAATTTTATTTAATTCCGGATCTGCAGTTATACAACAACAATCTTACGGAATACTCAGGCAAATTTCTCAGGCATTACAGCAAGATGCAAATATGCACTTAAAAATAGTTGGGCATACAGATTCTGACGGTGCAGACGACATTAACTTAGAGCTTTCAAAACAAAGAGCAGAAGCGGTAAAAAAAGTATTAATAAGCATTTATGATATAGACAGTAACAGATTGTTTACCGAAGGAAAAGGAGAAACAGAGCCTGTTGCAGATAACAATACTCCGGATGGAAGGGCACTAAACAGACGGGTTGAGTTTATTAAAATGTAAATGTCTTTACATATAACACTTTATTAAAAGAATAAAACAGTTACTATACTAATTAAAAAATAATTAAGATGTCACGAATTAAAAGATTAAAGATTAAAAAAGTATTCGCTTTAATGATATTTATTTTTTTGAGCATAACCATAACCCACGCTCAAATAGATAAGCCTAAAAGTATAAACAATAAAAAATTACCTTCAAAGAGCTTTTCTAAGGTACTGGTTAAACCTCAAAGAATACAAGTTACAGACTTAAATAAATTGCAACCAAAAGAAGTAGCTAGCCTTAAGGCAGCCACTGTAAACAGAGAGGCATTAACAAAACTAAGGTTTAGCAAACACTGGGAAATTACACCTGCTAAATTAAAATATAAAGACATGTATGTTGAATCGTATTTTGGAAAATTTGAAGCAAGGCCCAGATACATATCTATTTACCCCGAAAACAAATATTACCCACGTTTAGATAGAGGACAGCCTGGCTTTTTACCGGAGATTAGGTATTTAACATTAAAGTTCTATCCAGAAACCGGTAAAAGATATCGTATGCTAATTAAACTAAAGCCCGGAAATTATAGAAATAAAAAGATTGCAACTCAAACAGCAGGAGCAAGATATACAGATTTATGGTATGTAAATGATCAATATGATGAGGTTATGTTTGATTTTATTGCAGAATCTCAAACCATAAAAATATCAAACATAATTGCAGGAACAGAAAGGTATTATGTGCTTTATGAAACTTTAGAGATAGAAAAAATTACTATTGATAAAGTTGAAGAATAAGAATGCACTTAAAAAAACACTTAAGTTTTAAAAATAATTAAAAAGTTAAACAGAAACTTCTAATCGGGCTAAAGGTTGTAAAGCATTCAACGCTTTTTTAATAGTGGTAATACTATCAAATCTTATAATTAACCTAAGCCCGTTACGAGTTTCTTTTTCTTTTAATGTACAAAGGTTAGGGTTTTGCTGCACATAATTTAGCACTTGGGTAAAGCGTTCACTTTTGTAAAATGCGCTTTCTTGGTCTGCAATAAAATACCCAATAAGCTTGTTCTTTTTCAGAACAACTTTTTCTAAACCAATATGGGTAGCCAACCATTTAATTCTTACACTGTTTAATAAATCTACTGCTTGTTCAGGAAGCTTACCAAAACGGTCTTCTAATTGTTGTTGGTATTTTAAAAGCTCTTCTTCGTTTGTGATGTTGCTTAACTCGTTGTATAAATTTAAACGCTCAGAAATGTTGTTTATATAATTATCCGGAAAAAGCAACTCAAAATCAGAATCAATCTGAACATCTTTTACATAATCTTTATCCGGCTTTTGCTCGTAGAGCTCGGCAAACTCTTTTTCTTTAAGTTCTTCTATGGCTTCGTTTAAAATTTTCTGATATGTATCAAAACCAATTTCGTTTATAAAGCCACTTTGCTCTCCACCTAACAAATCTCCGGCACCTCTAATTTCTAGATCTTTCATGGCAATATTAAAGCCACTGCCTAATTCTGTAAACTGCTCTAAGGCCTGTATGCGTTTACGGGCATCATCTGTCATGGCAGAATAAGGCGGTGTAATAAAATAGCAGAATGCTTTTTTGTTGCTTCGGCCAACACGACCACGCATTTGGTGCAAGTCACTTAAACCAAAATTATTGGCATTATTTATAAAAATAGTATTTGCGTTAGGCACATCTAATCCGCTTTCAACAATTGTGGTAGAAACCAACACATCAAACTCACCATTCATAAAGGCAAGCATAATTTTTTCGAGCTTTTTCCCTTCCATTTGTCCATGCCCAATAGCTATTTTAGCATCCGGTACTAAACGTTGTATCATGCCGGCAACTTCTTTTATGTTTTCTATCCTGTTATGAATAAAGAACACTTGTCCGCCTCGTTGAATCTCATAAACAATGGCATCTCTAATAATTTCTTCGCTAAAGCGTATTACATTACTTTCTATAGGATACCTGTTTGGTGGAGGAGTGTTTATTACCGATAAATCTCGGGCTGCCATTAAGCTAAACTGCAATGTTCTCGGGATTGGAGTTGCCGTTAGGGTTAAAACATCTATATTTTCTTTTAACGTTTTGAGTTTGTCTTTTACAGCAACACCAAATTTTTGTTCTTCGTCTACAATTAAAAGTCCTAAATCTTTAAAAACAACATTTTTATTAACCAGCTGATGGGTGCCAATTATAATATCAATTTTGCCTTGAGCCAGTTCTTCTAAAATAATTCGTTTTTCTTTTGCTGTTCTAAACCTGTTTAAATAATCTACTATTACCGGAAAGTTTTTAAGTCGCTCTGTAAAGGTTTGATAATGCTGAAAAGCCAATATGGTTGTTGGCACCAAAACTACTACCTGTTTGCCATTATCTACTGCTTTAAAGGCAGCCCTAATGGCTACTTCTGTTTTACCAAAACCTACATCACCGCAAACAAGCCTATCCATAGGGCGTTCGCTTTCCATGTCTGCCTTAATCTCAGCTGTTGCTTTACTTTGGTCTGGCGTGTCTTCGTATAAAAAAGAAGCTTCTAACTCGTTTTGTAAATAACTATCCGGCCCGTACTGAAAGCCTTTTTTTAACTTTCTCTTTGCGTAAAGCTGAATCAAGTTAAAGGCAATTTCTTTAACTCTTTTCTTAGTTTTTTGCTTCAGATTTTTCCAGGCGTTGCTTCCTAATTTATATATTTTGGGAGCTTTACCATCTTTACCGTTATATTTGGTTATTTTGTGTAAAGAGTGAATGCTTACATACAAAATATCTCTGTCACCGTAAATGAGTTTTATAGCTTCTTGCTTTTTACCTTCTACATCAATTTTTTGTAAACCGCCAAACTTTCCAATACCATGGTCTATATGTGTTACATAATCTCCAACTTCAAGCTTATTTAGCTCTTTAAGCGTAATAGCTTGTTTTTTTGCATACCCGTTTTTTAAGTGGAATTTATGATAGCGCTCAAATATTTGATGATCTGTATAGCAAGCAATTTTTAAATCGTCATCAATAAACCCTTGGTGAATTGGCAATACAACAGTTTTGTAATGAACTTCTTGGTCTAACTCCTCAAAAATATCATGAAAGCGTTTTGCTTGTTGTTCTGTAGCACAAAACAAGTAGTTGGTATAATTTAATTCATGGTTTTTTTGAAGGTTTTCTATAAGTAAATTAAACTGTTTGTTAAAGGCAGGCTGAGGTTTTGTGTTAAATTGTATTGTGGTATTTGTAGTAAGTACGTTATGGTTGCCAAGCTCAACAACGGTGTATTCTAATAACTGCTTTTTTAATAAAGCTGCATTACAAAAAAGTTGCTCCGGAGAGCTGTGTTTAATTTCTTCGGATAGATTTTTAAAAGCAATTTCTGCTTTTTCAAAAAGGGTATCTACTTTACCAAAAAGTAAATCGAGGTTTTTTGCAAATACAATGGTTTTTCCCGGAATGTATTTTAAAAAGCTTTCGCGCGTTTCTTGTATAAATTTATTAGCTACATTAGGTATAATCTGAATTTTTTTAAGTGATTTAATGGAGAGTTGAGACTCAACATCAAATGTTCTAATACTGTCTATTTCGTCTCCAAAAAATTCTATTCTGTAAGGCTCATCATTAGAAAAAGAAAACACATCTACAATACCACCTCTAACAGAAAACTCGCCGGGTTCTGTAACAAAATCTACCCGTTTAAATTGGTATTCAAATAAAACTTCGTTTAAAAAATCTAACGAAATAGAATCGTTTACTTTTAGGGTTAGTGTATTTTTTTCCAGCTCTTTTCTAGTTACTACTTTTTCAAACAAAGCATCCGGGTACGTAACTATTAGCGCAGGTTTTTTTCTGGAGTTAAGCCGGTTTAATACTTCGGCTCTTAATAGTACATTAGCATTATTGGTTTCTTCTATTTCGTAAGGCCTCCTGTAGCTGCCGGGATAAAATAAAACATGTTTACTGCCAAGTAATTGCTCCAGGTCGTTTAGGTGGTATGCGGCCTCTTCTTTATCGTTTAAAATTAACAGAAACGGATTTTCGGCACTTTTAAAAGCATTGGCAATTACAAAAGAAAGTGCCGAGCCAACTAATCCTTTAGCATGTACTTTTTCTTGATTTTTGGCAATAGATTGTTGCAGTTTTTGCTGTTGCAAAGACTGTGCGTAGGCTTCAAGAATAGCAGTTTTACTCACTCGTTAGTTTTGTTGCAAATGTAAAAAAAGCTATGTGCAAAGGTAAGGTGTTTTTTTGGTTAAAAAGTATGATAAAATTCATTTTGTAACGCTGTTTTTATAACTATCTTTACCCAACAAAAAAATAAGATAAATATGTCTATTTCAGATTTATTTGATAGTGGTTTTCGTAAACGCA
The DNA here is from genome assembly GCF_055387725.1 of Lutaonella thermophila. Taxonomy (NCBI): domain Bacteria; kingdom Pseudomonadati; phylum Bacteroidota; class Flavobacteriia; order Flavobacteriales; family Flavobacteriaceae; genus Lutaonella; species Lutaonella thermophila. Next base: position 396,289 of record NZ_AP043783.1, on the reverse strand, counting down.
ATCAAGATCATTTTGCATCTATTGTTCGTGTGGCCATGAGCGATGGAGTTATTAGTAACGAAGAAAAAGCTTTTTTAGACCGACTGGCACAAAATTTAGATATCTCTGAAGCTGACTACGAAGAGATTTTAGAAGATTATGCCAGCCATCCAATAAACCCTCCGAGTACTTACGAAAGACGTCTTGAACGTTTGTATGATTTGGCCAGAATGGTTTATGCCGATAAGCATATTGGAAACAAACAACCTGTGATTTTAGAGAAACTTGCCATTGGATTGGGTTTTACACCTGCCAATGCTAAATATGTAGTAGATAAAGCGTTGCGTTTAGTGCAAGAAGGTGTTAGTTTAGAGATTTTTAAAGACGAAATTAAACACATGAACAGGTAATAAACTACTGTTGCTGTAAAAAAAGGCTCGGCTATAAGCCGAGCCTTTTTTATTTTAAGTTGGTTAGGATGGTTGTTAAAAGAGTTTCTTCATCAAACGGTTTAGTAACTATGTCGTTTATTCCGTTCTTTTTAAATGCTTTTATACTTTTACTATCTGCAATACCGGTTACACCAATTATAGGCACTTTTTTATAGTGTTTTTGCGATTTTATTTTTTTAGCAATTTTATGCCCTTGCGTATCGGGTAAGTTTATATCCATTAAAATTAAATCGTATTCATTTTGCTTAATTTCGTCTAAAACTGTTCCTCCGTCATTAAGCAAATCTATATAAAAGCTTTGGGTATCTGCCAAGATTTTAAAAACTACCATTTGAGTTAGCTTATCATCTTCTACCAGCAAAACTTTAAGTTTTCTTGACTTTGTTTTAGCCTTCAGGTCTTTTATTAAATCTTTAGGACTTTTGTAGTGTGTGTTTTGCTTGTTAGCGTTTGTTGTAGTTACAACCGGAAACTTAAAATTAATATCAAAGAAAAAGGTGGTGCCTTTTTTAGGCTTACTTTTTACTTGAATGCTGCTACCCATAAGCTCTAATAAACCTTTTACGATAGATAGCCCCAGGCCTGCGCCAAAAAACTGATTGGCATTGTCAAGTTGAGTAAACGTTTCGAAAATTTGCTGCAAATCGTTTTCAGAAATGCCCATTCCGGTGTCAGACACTTCAAATCTAATACTTGCTTTGTTTGCTCTTTTTTGGTTAAGCGAAACTTTCAAGCTTATTTTACCTTTATCGGTAAATTTTAAGGCGTTTTCTAATAAATTAGTAAGCACCTGATTTACCCTAAGGTAATCACCTTCAATAAACTCAGGTATTTTATCATCGTACATTACACTAAAACTTAACCCTTTGGTTTGAGCTTTTGCAGTGTAAACACTTTCTATGTACTGAATTAAACCATGTAAGTTAAATTGCTTGTTTTGCAGCCTTAATTTTCCGGAAGCAATTTGGCTGATGTTAAGTGTATCATCTAACATCATTTTTAAATTGGCTGCAGACTCCCTAATTAGTTTTATGTGTTGAGCTTGCTCATTGTTTAATTTGGTTTTACTAAGCAAGTTTGCAAAAACAATTATAGATGTTAATGGTGTGCGAAGCTCGTGGCTAAAGTTGGCAATAAACTTATTTTTAAAATTTTCTTGCTCTTTAAGCAGGTGGTTTTTTAAAGCCAAAAGCTCGGCATCTATAATTGCCTGGTTTCTAACCTGCATGAGTTCTTGAAACTCTTGCGATTGCTTAGTGTTATCGGTTATAATAACCAATGCATGATTTTTGTCGGCAAAGGTGTGTAAGGTAATATCACAAACCAACTCTTGCTCTAGTAAAGATAAGTGCACGCAAGGAAACTGATGTGAATTGTTTTCGGGTTTTAATAAAGATTTAAATGTTTCAAAAAAAGGATGAAACGTAAAAATACTTTCTTCTTTTTTTAGCGTAAAAAGCACATTATCGCTTTCAAGAACTAAACCATTCAAATTAACTAAAGCGTATTGCGATTTTACGGGTGCAAATAAACTTTTATAATTTTTCAACATCTTTCACAAGTTCTTTAGCCAGAAAGTCAAATAGCTTTCCTACATTACTTCCGGTTTTTGCGCTTGTAAGATATTGAGGTGTAATTTTTTTCTGTTTTAAAAATTGCTTTGTTGCAGACAAATCGACTAAATCGATTTTATTACCGACCAAATACACAGGAACATCAGAAAAGTTATGATTTAAAAAGTCAATTTCTTCTTGATGATTTTCGTAGGTAGATGGTCTGGTAACATCAAAAACATAAATAAAAGCATGACTGCCTAATAAGTACGATTGCCTAACATTTTTTATGTCTTCAGAACCTTCTAAATCCCAAATAATTAATGATACTTTTTCGTTGGGAGCAATCTTAACTTCTTTTTTTAAAACATGTACCCCAATGGTAACTTTGTAGTTATCAGAAAAAACATTCTCTACAAATCGTCTGATTAAAGATGATTTTCCAACACCAAAGTGGCCCAACAACACAATTTTTTTAGAGGGTATCATTTTTAAAATGTTCAGCAAGCAATTGGGTTACTACTTGGCTGTTTTGCTTTGTTTTATGTTTTGGCAATGATAAAAATTTTTCTGAGAAGTCAAATATTTTATCCTGTAACTTGTCTTTAAAACTCGATGAGTAATTACCCGATATGACAACGGTAACATAAAAAGAATTAAAATTTTGAATGTGTAGTTTGTACAGCTCGTACTCAATAAGTTCCAGGTCTTGATTTTTTTGTAAAAAGGCATCTTCTACAAAGTGTTTAATAGCAGTTAGCATGCCCGATACCATTTGCTCGTCTATAGTATTACTTTTAGCATAATTACCTAATAGTAGCCCAGACTTTTTATCAATAACCATTACTTGCTCTATGTTAGGCTTTTGGGCTTCTGCTATTAATATATGCTCTTGTTTTACACCACCAAACCAAGATTTAAAACGTCTTTTCCAGCTTTTTGCAGAAAAACTATTTTCTAGTTGCTTGTTTATGCGTTCGCCTAAAAGTTTAATTTCTTGTTGCACATACTTTTTAATCATTTTCCCCATAATTGGGTAAAGGGCCTCTACAACTTGATCTTTTGAGTTTGCTATTTCTTGTTGGAGTGTTTTGGTAATGGTAGGGCCAAGAGTTTCGGGCATTTTAGCTACAAACTCATTTAACTCTTTGTTAATTATAGGGGTAACTTTTTGGGAGAGTTGTGATTGGTTATTTAACTGCTCATCTAACGCTGTAACTTTTTCAATATAGTTTTGAGTTAGCTCTATATTATCTTTTAACAAGATGTCTTTTATTATTTTAAGCTTGTCTTGCTCGGTCACAACAGTAAGTTAAGTCTAATTTATTTTTGACGAATACTTTCGCCAAGTTTTATAAGCAAATTGCTAAGTTCGTCACGGTTAACCGAAGCGTTTTCTGTATTCTCTATTTTATGATTTAACGAATCTTCTAATTCGGTAATTCTAATATTAAGGTCGGTACTTAAGTTGTCTATATTTTGGGTAAGCTCTTCTCTTACGCTATCTAAGAGCGATTCTAATTCTTTTTTCTTGGCTAAAATTTCTTCTTTAAGCTGCTCGAACTCGGCGTTGTAAGCAGCCATATTTTCACCAAAAATAAGGTCTTTAATAACCTCTAATTTAGAGGTAGCGTCTAGAGGGCTTCCGTTAGATGCAGCTTTATTTTCTGCTGATTTTTTTGTCATGACGATTGTGTAAATAATGCCATAACAAAATACTAAAAATATTATTATTGTTGGCTTTTACGCATAAATTCTTCGGCTTTTTCTACCATCTTTTTACTACCGCAAAAAAACGGAACGCGTTGGTGTAGTTCTGTAGGCTCAATGTCTAAAATTCTATTAAAACCGTCGCTGGCTTTACCATTAGCTTGCTCTGCAATAAAAGCCATTGGATTACACTCATACAATAATCTGAGTTTACCATTAGATGCTTTACTGCTTTTTGGGTACATATAAATACCTCCTTTAATCATATTACGGTGGAAGTCAGACACCAACGAACCAATGTATCTAGAGGTATAAGGGCGGTCTCCTTCTTCTTTTTGGCAATATTTTATGTAATCTTTAACTCCTTGCGGAAAGTGTACATAATTACCTTCGTTAATAGAATAGATTTTTCCGGTTTCAGGATAAGTCATGTTAGGGTGCGAAAGATAAAAAGTTCCGATAGCTGGGTTAAGTGTAAAGCCATTAACTCCGTGTCCGGTAGTATAAACCAACATGGTAGATGTACCATAAATTACATACCCTGCAGCTACTTGATTTCTGCCCGGTTGTAAAAAATCTTCAAGTGTTACGGGAGTTCCAACAGGAGTAACTCTTCGGTAAATAGAAAAAATAGTTCCTACAGATACGTTTACGTCTATATTACTAGACCCGTCTAGCGGGTCTATAAGTACTACATATTTGTTTTGATGCTTATCGTCGTAACTGTTAATACTAATAAAATCATCTTCTTCTTCTGAAGCAATGCCACAAACAATTTCACGATTTTTTAAAGCTTGAATAAATTTTTCGTTAGCTAAAACATCTAATTTTTGCTGACTCTCCCCTTGAATGTTAGTATCTCCTACTTCGCCTAAAATATCAACCAATCCGGCTTTATTTACTTCGTGATTTACTACTTTAGCAGCCAACCGAATGGCATTTATTAATTTAGAAAGTTCTCCGGAAGAGTATTTAAATTCAGATTGATTCTCGATGATAAATTCTCCGAGGGTTTGAATTTTTTTGGGCATGCTTTGTGAGTTGTGATTTCGCTCACAAATATCGTTAAAAATGTGAAACTATAACGTTTTAGTAACTACAATATATTTTACATATATAACTTTGTGTTTTAAACCTAACAGATGAAAATAACTATAAAAAAAGCCACTCCTGCCGATATGCCTAAAGTATTAGAGCTTATACAAGAATTGGCAGCGTTTGAACGAGAACCAAATGCCGTAGAAATTACTGTAGATGATTTAATTAGAGATGGTTTTGGAGCAAATCCGGCTTTTACGTGTTTTGTAGCACATTACAATAATACTATTGCAGGAATGGCTTTAGTATACCCAAGATATTCTACCTGGAAAGGTAAAACCATTCATCTAGAAGATTTAATAGTAAATAAATTATATAGAGGGAAAGGTATAGGTAATGCATTACTTTCTAAAGTAATACATTATGGCTACCAACAAGGTGTAAAACGTATAGAGTGGGCAGTTTTAGATTGGAATACACCTGCCATTAAGTTTTACGAAAGTAAAGGAGCAGTAGTGCTTAGCGATTGGGACATAGTACAAATGAACGAACAAGCAATAAAAAACTTTGTAAATACTAATAATGAGAATATTTAAGTTTGGAGGCGCATCTGTAAAAGATGCTAATGGGGTGCGCAATGTTGTAAATGTGTTACAACAAGTAGGCTACCAAAATACACTTTTAGTGGTTTCTGCAATGGGTAAAACCACCAATGCAATGGAGGTTGTGGTTAAGGCCTATTTAAACAACTCTAACAAGTTACAAAGTGCAATACAAGAAGTTAAAAAATTTCATAATGCCATTGTTTTAGATTTGTTTGAAAACCATAATCATCCTGTTTATAAGCAGGTAGAAAACATATTTTCAGACCTGAATACCTTTTTGGTTAATAACAAATCTACAGAGTATAATTTTGTATACGATCAAATTGTAGGTTTTGGAGAGCTGCTCTCGACCACTATTGTAAGTGCTTATTTAAACGAATCCGGTATAACTAATAACTGGTTAGATGTAAGAAAGCTTATAAAAACAGATACTAATTATCGTGACGGAAATGTGCAATGGGAGCTTACACAACAAAACATTACCCAAAACATAAATAAATCTGTTTTAAACATTACGCAAGGTTTTTTAGGTAGCGATCCCAATAATTTTACAGTAACCTTAGGTAGAGAAGGCTCAGACTACACAGCTGCAATTTTTGCCTATTGTTTAAATGCAGAGTGTGTAACTATCTGGAAAGATGTACCAGGGGTTTTAAATGCAGACCCTCGGTATTTTGAAAATGCACAATTGCTTAATCAAATCTCATATACAGAGGCTATAGAGCTGGCTTTTTACGGAGCATCGGTAATTCATCCAAAAACATTACAACCCTTACAAAGAAAAGAAATCCCGCTTTTTGTAAAATCATTTTTAAACCCAACAGCACCCGGAACAGCTGTTAGTAAAGGAAAATATTTAGAGCCGGAAATACCATGTTTTATTGTTAAAAAAGAGCAGGTATTAATATCACTCTCTTCGTTAGATTTCTCTTTTATTGTAGAAGAAAACATCAGTGAAATTTTTAAACTTTTACACGAATACAGAATGAAAGTAGATGTTATCCAAAACTCTGCAATTAGTTTTTCGGTTTGTGTAGATAACAAGTTTAATAATCTAGAGAAATTACTTCAAATTTTAAAAGCAAAATTTAAAGTAACCTGTTACCCAAATGTATCGTTATATACCATAAGACATGCTACACAACAAGCCATTTCATCTATAGAAAAAGACAAAGAGGTGTTGTTAAAGCAACGGCTTCAAGATACGGTTCAAATGGTTGTGAAAGCCTAATAAAAGACAAATTTTAAATAAAAAAAATTGTGTAGGTTTGTAGTTAGCCTAACAAAATTATTCTATGGGATTGGTTACTGCCAAAGAGGTTGCACGTGTAATAAAAGTAGACAAATACGGTCCGTTAGGAACATTTATGGGTTGGTTACTCATGAAAGTGCTAAACATATCTACACTAAATAAAATTTATAATAAACATAAAGATAAAAAAGACTTAGACTTTTTAAATGCAATTTTAGATGAGTTTCAGATAAGATTTGAAATTCCTGAAGAAGATTTAAAAAGATTACCCAAAGACGGTGCTTATATAACAATTTCTAATCATCCATTAGGTGGCATAGATGGTGTTTTACTTTTAAAATTATTGTTAGAACAGCGCTCAGACTATAAAATAATTGCTAATTTTTTACTGCACAGAATAGAGCCTTTAGTGCCTTATATAATGCCTGTAAACCCTTTTGAAGATCATAAAGATGCCAAAAGCAGTATTACCGGTTTTAAACAAGCGCTAAATCATGTGCACAATGGGCATCCGTTAGGAATATTTCCGGCAGGAGAAGTTTCTACCTACAGAGACGGAAAGCTAATTGTAGATAAACCTTGGGAAGAAGCTGCCATGAAATTGGTAAAAAAAGCCAAAGTACCGGTTGTGCCCATTTATTTTCACGCAAAAAACAGTCGGTTATTTTACAGGCTTTCTAAAATTAGCGATACGCTTAGAACCGCCAAATTACCTTCAGAATTGCTAACTCAAAAAAACAGAGTAATTAAGGTAAGAATAGGGAAACCAATACCGGTAGATGCCCAAAACGAACACGAATCTTTAGAAGAGTTTACAGAGTTTTTACGAAAAAAAACATACATGTTAGCAAACCCTTTTGAGAAAGAAAGTTTGTTAAATAAAGTGCCTGCAAGTCTTAAAATTCCTAAAACACCTCAAAAAATTGTAACACCGGTTAGTGGCGAGCTAATGGCTAAAGAAGTTGCACAGTTAAAAGAAGCAGACTGTAGGTTGTTACAAAGTAAAAACTATGAGGTTTATTTAGCAGAAGCCAAACAAATACCCAATATTTTAAGAGAAATAGGTAGGCTTAGAGAAATTACCTTTAGAGAAGTAGGCGAGGGCACAAACCAATCTATAGATTTAGATAAGTTTGATTCGTACTATCACCATATGTTTTTGTGGGATGCCCAGGCTCAACAAATAGTTGGAGCATACCGTATGGGGTTAGGCTCTAAAATTTATGCAGCACATGGTATAGATGGGTTTTACCTGCAAGATTTGTTTAGGTTTGAACCCGAGCTTTATAAAATGATGAGCGAAAGCATAGAAATGGGTAGGGCTTTTATTATTAAAGAGTACCAACAAAAACCAATGCCGCTATTTTTGCTCTGGAAAGGTATAGTGCACACAACGCTTCGTTACCCTGAACATAAATATTTAATAGGAGGTGTAAGTATAAGCAACCAGTTTTCTAATTTCTCTAAATCATTAATGATAGAGTTTATGAAATCTCACTATTGGGATCCGTATGTAGCACAATATGTTAGACCCAAAAAAGAGTTTAAAGTTAAGCTGAAGGATGCCGATAAAGATTTTATTTTTGATGAAACTGAAGCCGATTTAAATAAATTCGATAAACTAATTGATGAAGTAGAACCCGGAAGTTTACGCTTACCGGTGCTTATAAAAAAATACATAAAGCAGAACGCTAAAGTTGTTGCCTTTAATGTAGATCCGCTTTTTAACAATTCTGTAGATGGTTTAATGTATATTAGAATTGCCGACCTGCCGGAAAGTACTGTTAAACCGGTTATGGAAGAGTTTCAAGCAGAGTTAGAACGTAAATTAGCAGAAGGAAATTCAGATAAATAAACAGTTATTACTACTTTTGTTGTAAACTCATAAAGTTACATACCATCGCTCCCAAACCCTTGTAACATTATGAATAAAGGGTTGTGCGATGAAGTTTAGTTGTAATGTAGTAATTAAAGCTCCCAGAAAAACAGTAATCTCTTTGTTTTTAGAGCCTAATAACTTAAAAGAGTGGCAAGACAACTTTAAGAGTTATACGGTTTTAACAGGTAAGCATACACAAGAGGGAACATTGTCTAAAATACTATACGATATCCCTGAGAAACAAAAAACAATGCAGTTGTTAGAAACAATACTGCATAACAAACTTCCCGAAGAGTATACTGCTATTTATGAGCATACACATATGACAAACATTATGCAAAACCTCTTTGTTGAGGTAGATGCCAATACTACACAATGGGTTGCCAATTTGCATTACACTAAAATTAAAGGCTTTTTTCCAAAAACAATTTCGGTGCTTTTTCCTGGAATGTTTAAAATGCAAACTCAAAAATGGCTCAATCAGTTTAGAGATTTTGCAGAGCAATCCCATCAAGACAAATAAGTTTCTACAAACTTTTTGCAGTAGTCTTTAATTTCGTTTCGGGTTTTTATAAAAGCATTGTGTATTTCTTCGGGAGTGCCAGTTACTTTAGATGGGTCTGAAAAGTTTTTATGCAACTTAACCGCATTCTTAGCCGGTATGTAAGGACAGTTTTCATTTGCATGATCACAAACCGTTATAATAAAATCAAAATCAACAGTTAAATATTCATCTACATGGTTTGACGTGTGCTTGCTAATATCTATCCCGTCTTCTTTTAAAACAGCAACTGCCTTTGGGTTTACGCCATGAGTTTCTATTCCGGCACTATAAACGGTTGCTTTGCCATTAGCAAAATGTTGTAAGTAGCCATGAGCCATTTGACTTCTGCAAGAATTTCCGGTGCAAAGCACTAAAATATTTTTCATGTGTTGTGTTGGTTTTGTTTATAAACTATTATTAAAGATTAAAAAACTAGCAACAATTTTGGGTTGGAGCGCAGCAAGATTCTTCAGGGCTATTTGCTTTAGAAGCGTCTTGTTCTGGAATGCCACATGTACTTTTAGCTTTACAATCTGTTTTAGTTACAGAAAGTTTTATAATAAGTTGTTTTTGGGTTATTACAACATCTTGTACAAAAAAGTGTGCCGTATGAAAAGACTCATTACCGTATTCAAATTTAATTTCTGCATCTGGTACTAAGGGTTTAATTCGGTTTACTTTTTTTAAAATACTTAAAGCTTTATAAACCGACATGTAGTTTGTTTTGTTTATTTCTGATGGGCTTTCCCATAGTTGAATAACGGTTTCTTTCCAGAAGTCGGTTCCGGCACCACAATCTACAGCATCTACAGTAATGTTTTTTACTTCGGTGATGTGATAATTGGGTCTAACATTTTGGTTAGGGGCATATTCAAATAGTAAAGATTTGTCTTTATGTTGTTGTAAAACCGATAAAAATCCGTTCGTAGTCATAAGTATAATTATTTAGCAGCAATTTGCTTTAGTTGAATTAAAAAATTGATTGAGTTCTTGTTGTATGGTATTCCAGGTTGCAACGTTTAAGCAATAGCATATTTTTTTACCTTCTATTTCTCCTTTAATAAGCTCTGCGTTTTTTAGCTCTTTTAAGTGTTGTGAGATTGTGGGTTGCGCTAAACCTATTTCGTTTACAATATCATTACAAATACAAGCATCTTGTTTGCTTATGTATTCTAAAATAGCAATACGAGCCGGATGGCCCAGTACTTTAAATATTTTAGCCAGTTGGTTTTGTTTGTTATTAAAAATTTGTGTTTTGGTTATGCCCATTTAATATATTTTAATATTGCAATATTACGATAATAAATTGTTTAAAAAAAGCCAATACTATAAAATATTGGCTATTAAATTTAAAACCAAGGTCTTTTGTTTAGTTGATAGGTAGTATAAAACTCTTCGTCAGATTTGGTTAAATAAATAATGCCTTCTACAAGGGTAATTACCCAAATTAAACCGTTAATAAGACCGCATGTAATAATTCCTAAAATAATGGTACAGCCTAACAAAATAAAGCCTTCTTTGTTATAGCCCAGAATAAACTTATGAACTCCGAATCCTCCAAGTAAAATGGCTAGTACACCTGCCAAGATTTTTTTATTGTCTTTTGCTAAGGCCTCTTCTGCTCCGGCTTTAAACTCTTTAGCAGTTTCTTTTGCCTCTTCTGCAAACTCTTTAGCAGCTTCTTTTGCTTTTTCGCTAAAATCTTTGTTTTCGTCGCTCATAATGTGTTGTTTTTTAGTTGGTTTTATCCTCTAAGCTACTAAAAAATACGTGTTTTTACAAGAGCGCTTTATCTATTGGTTCCCAGAGTTCTATTTTGTTTCCTTCGGGGTCTAAAATCCACCCAAATTTACCATAATCGTATTCTTCTATATCACCAACAACGGTAACACCTTCTTTTTTAAGAGTTTTTAATAATTCTTCAAGATTTTCTACTCTAAAGTTCATCATAAATTGTTTATTACTGGGCTCAAAGTACTTTGTGTCTTCTTTAAAAGGGCTCCATTGTGTAATACAATCATTTCCTTTTTCATCTTTCCACAAAAAAGTACAACCATATTGATCTGTTGGTAACCCCAAGTGTTTTTTATACCAGTTTTTTACGGCATCTGGGTTTTTACACTTAAAGAAAAAGCCACCAATGCCGGTTACTCTTTTTTTCATATTATTTTTTGGTTTTTACATTTTGTTCGTAAATAGAAATCCATTGCTGAGGTGTCATTTTTTGGGCTAACTCTCCAATAAGCTTGTACGGAATATTACTTACTTTTTTAAATCTAATACAGCTTTTTCCCATATCTAGTTTTGTGGATACATATTTTGGATATTCACTCACAAACCAATCATGTAGTTTTTTATCGGCATAAATACCTGCATGGTAAATTGCTATATAATTTTTTTGCGAAGCAATATTTAAAAAGGGTAAAGGAAGCTCCGGAGTACAATGATAGCCATCTGGGTACAAACTATGTGGGACAACATATCCAATCATTCCATAACTCATGGTTTCCTCAAACCCTTCGGGTAAATTATTTTTTATTACAGCTCTTAGCTTTGAAATAGCCTCTTTTCTGTCTTCGGGGAGTGAAGCTACATACTCATCCGGTGTTTTAGCGTCTGATGTCATAATATTTTATTTACGTTGTAAAAGCAATGCAGATAAAGCTGATATGATTAAACCAATAATCATAACCGTAGCAAACATTAACAAGCTGGTTAGTAAAGGGTTATCAAAATACTCCATTTGTTGCATTAGTTTTTCTTTTTGTTGTTCAAACTCTTGGGCCGGCATAGTATTTTTCATTTCGCTAAGCGTGTATTGCATATACTGCTCTGCAAAATCTGGGTTTATGTACGTTACATAAATGGCGTCTAAAATTGCAAAAGCAGTAGCAGCAAACAAGCTAATAAGCAACCCAATGGCAAGAGCTTTTTTAAATGTTACAACGCCATTATTAACCGAGTCTCTGTAGTGTCTAATACCGTAATACACAAAAAGCAAAGAAACGGTCATGCTGGCATAACCAATAACTTCTTGTGTAGAAAAACTTAGGTTTTTACCAAGTGTCCATCCTAATAAAAACAGCACAACAATAGTAATGGCACTTTTAATACCATATTTTTTTACAACGGTTTTCATACTAAATAATGTTTAAAGGTTTATAACCAAAAGTAAAGTATAAGTATAACAGAGAGCTCATACTAAAGTACCAAAATTATGGTACTTAAGAGTTAAAAGGTTAAGAAGCAATAATTTTTAAGGCTTTAGCCTTTTGTATTGCTTGAGTTCTTCGTTTAACATGTAACTTACTGTAAATGTTAGAAACATGTGTTTTAATTGTACTTTCTGACAGGTGAAGTTTTTGAGCAATTTCTTGATTAGATAAACCATTGGCTATTTCACAAAGCACTTGATATTCGCGCTGGGTTAAACCAATAGAGGCCAATTGCTTAGTATTTATTTCTGAAGTAGTGTTGTTAGCAGAGGTAGTTTTTTGAGTTAAAAGTAAACCACTCACAAAAAAAACAGCTGCAACTATGGCAATAAAAATTTCTAAAGAAAGATTACCAACTAAAACATTGTATTTGCTTAGTTGTAGTAAGCTTAATACAGCTACAATTACAGCAGCGAAAACAAGAATAGTTTTTTTCATTAGGCTTAAAGTTAACAAAAAAGAGCTTTTATTTTGTTAACAATGGTTTGGGCTAATTTCAGGTAACTTTCATGAGTCCAACCGGCAATATGTGGTGTTAAAATTACATTATCTGCTTGGGTTAAATAGACGAATGCTTCCGGTAAATTATCGGATAAAAATAAATTTTCGAAAGATGTTTTTTCGTATTCTAAAACGTCTAATCCGGCTCCTAAAACGGTTTTGTTTTTTAGCGCTTCAACTAAATCGTTGGTGTTTACAATTTTCCCACGAGCCGTATTTAACAACCAAAAGGGTTTTGCAAATTGTTTGATAAATTGACGGTTAAACATTTGATTAGTTTCTGGTGTAAGCGGAACGTGAAAACTCAAAACATCGGTTTGCTCTTGCAGCTGTTGTAGTGTTACTTGTTTTGCAAAAGCATCACCTACATCAGGTAAAATATCGTAACAAATAACGTTTACGTTAAAGCCTTGTAGCTTTCTGGCAAAAGCTTTGCCCATATTACCATAGCCTATTATACCAACCGTTTTACCATCTAACTCTATTCCTCTGTTTGCTTCTCTTAACCACTTACCGTTTCTAACCTGGTTGTCTGCTCTGTTTAAATTATTAAACAAAGAAAGTAACATGCCCAAGGCGTGTTCTGCAACAGCATTTTTGTTACCCTCCGGAGCTGCTATAAGTTGTATGTTTTTTTGCGATGCGTAAGCAACATCAATATTTTCTAATCCTGCACCAACTCTGGCAATAAATTTTAGGTTGGTAGCTTTATCTATAAAATGCCTATCTATTGTAAATCGGCTTCTAATCACAATACCATCATACTCCTGAATGATGTTTAAAATAGCTTCTTTAGTGCTGGTGTAATCTTCATCGTTTATAAACCCAAGATTGTTGAGTTCTTGTAATAACATTGGATGATTAGCATCTAAATGAAGAATTTTCATAATTATATTTTGGGATAATGAGTTTTTGTTTTTTCGTGAACAACATTTCCGGTATGAGCTGTAGATAATTTTTCGAATAAAAGCACATGAACCTCTTCGTTATTTTTAGTTTTTGGGTTGTGCTCTACCCCTTTTGGTACCACAATAATTTCTCCTTCTTTAACTATTTCTGTTCTGTCTCTAAATTGCATGTAAAGTGTACCTTTAATTACCTGAAATAGTTCATCTTCGTTTTCGTGGGTATGCCAAACAAATTCTCCTTTTAGCTTTGCTAATAGCACTTGCATAGTATCTACTACAGCAATTTGGTGCGGATGCCAATGGTTAGAAAAAGCGTTAAACTTTTCTGTTATGTTAATGGGTTTCATGATTGTTTGTGTGTTAGAAGCCAAGTACTATTTTGGCAATGTAAAAGAAGAGAAATATTCCAAAAATATCGTTGCTGGTTGTAATAAACGGACCGGTAGCGATGGCAGGATCAATACCTTTTTTATCTAAAATTATTGGAACAAACGTGCCGATTAATGCAGCAACAATTATAACCGATAGTAGTGCTGCAGCAATGGTAAGACTAAATGAAATTTCGTAATCCATTATAAGTCCGAATGCAATGATAATTAAAGCCAATGCAGCACCGTTTATAAGGCTTAAGCCAACTTCTTTAACTAAACGTTTCCAGAGGCTTCCTTTTACGGTTTTATTAGCCAAACCTTGTACAATAATTGCGCTAGATTGTACTCCAACGTTTCCGGCCATAGCGGCAATTAATGGAGTAAAGAAAAACAGCTCTTTGTATTTAGATAGGGCATCTTCGTAGCCTTCCATAATAAATACACTTCCTAAACCGCCAAACAAGCCTAAAATAAGCCAGGGTAAACGTGCTTTAGTAAGTTCTAAAATGGTATCATCTGCTTCAACCTCTTGTGTAATACCTGCAGCAAGCTGATAATCTTTATCGGCTTCTTCTTTAATTACATCAACAATATCATCAATAGTAATACGCCCCACTAATCTTCCCATTTCATCTACTACGGGGATTGCTTCCAGATCGTACTTTTGCATTACTTTTGCAACATCTTCTGCTTTATCGTGTACAGAAACAGAATCTACATGAGGAATATAAACTTCACTTATTTGTGTTTTGGTTGATGTAGTTAGGAGATCTTTTAACGATAGCCTTCCTTTTAGCTTATCATCATTATCTACTACATAGATAGAATGTACACGTGTAACATTTTCGGCTTGGGCGCGCATTTCTTTAACACAAGTAAGTACATTCCAGTTTTCGTTAACCTTAACAAGCTCTTTAGCCATGAGCCCCCCGGCAGTATCTTCATCATAGCGTAAAAGCTCTACAATATCTTTAGCGTGCTCTTTATCTTCTAATTCAGAAATAACTTCTTGAATACGCTCTTCGGGAAGTTCGGCAATAATATCGGCTGCATCATCTGTATCAAGCTCATCTAGCTCTTCGGCAATTTCTTTTGCAGAAAGTCCGGCTAAAATACGCTCTCTAATATCTTCATCTACTTCTGTTAAAACATCGGCTGTTTTTTCACTATCCAGAAGTTTTATTATGTACGTTGCCTCGTCTAAATTAAGTTCGTTAATAATCTCAGCAATATCTGCATAGTGAACGTTTTCAAGGAGTTCTAATAGAGTTTTATCTTTTTTATTCTCTATTAACTCTTGAATTTGCTCTATTAATTCTTCGCTGAGTTTAAACGGTGTCATGTTCTATCTTCTGGGTTAACAAAATGAAGTCTTGAACACTTAATTGCTCCGGACGTTGCCCAAAGATAGTATCTTCTTTTAAATTATCAGAAAGGTCTAAGCTTTTTAAGCTGTTACGCAATGTTTTTCGGCGTTGGTTAAAAGCTGTTTTTACAACTGTAAAAAATAGTTTTTCGTTACAGGGTAAGGAGAAATTTTCTTTGCGTTGTAAGCGTAAAACCCCCGACTTTACTTTTGGAGGCGGATTAAACACATGTTCAGATACGGTGAATAAATATTCTGCCTTATAAAAGGCTTGTATTAAAACCGATAAAATACCGTAGGTTTTGCTTCCTTCTTTTTGGCATACACGCTCTGCTACTTCTTTTTGAAACATTCCTGTAAACTCCGGAACATACTCTTTTATTTGCAGTAGTTTAAAAAGTATCTGAGATGAAATGTTGTACGGAAAATTACCTGTAATAGCAAAAGGCTTTTGCTTTAGTGTAGTAACAATATCGTGCTTTAAAAAATCGGCCTCAATTATGTTGTTACTCAATGTTGGGTAATTTTCATTTAAATAGGCAACAGACTCTGTGTCTATCTCAATAACGTAAGTAGTAACCGGTTTTTGTAATAAGTATTTAGTGAGCACACCCATTCCGGGACCAATTTCTAAAATGGTGTTGTAGCTGTTTAATGTTAGGGTATCAGCAATTTTTTTGGCGATGTTTTCATCGGTTAAAAAATGCTGTCCTAAATGTTTTTTGGCCCTAACACTCATTAATGCTCACTTATAATTTCTAGCTCTGTTCTGAAAGCTACAAATTTATCGGCAAATTTTTTCATTCCTTCACCCCTTAGTCTGTCTGCATCTTCTTTATAGTAGCTTTCTAATGCTTCTTTATTTGGTGCAATGTATTGTACAGAATAAGTAATCCCGCCCATTTCTTCTTCTACCAAAACTTTTAGCATGCGTGCCGAAGTAAATTTTCCGGTAGCCAACATATCCGGAATGTGCTCATTACGCATCCAATTTAGCCACTCATCGTGCACGCTCTCATCTATATTAATAGTTACATTGTATAAATACATATATTTTGTTGTTTTACGGGCAAAGGTAAGTAAGCATTTTTATTCTGAAAAGTTAGTTTATAGCATCGCCTCGTAAAGCACGGTATTTTTTTCTGGCCTCAACAAAATGAATACTATCGGGGTGGTTAAATATTATTTTCTCTAAGTATGGCATGGCCTTTTCAGGCTCGTTAAAGGCATTGAGGTAAAGTTTTGCAAGTTCATACAAAGCATCGTCTGCAAGAATGCCGTATCCGTGAAATTCTATTATTTTTAAATAATTTACCAGCGCTTTATCGTATAACCCTAATGTTGTTAATAATTGGGCTTGTTTAAAAAGCGCTTCGTCTTCTATGCTTTCTCCTTTATGATTTTTTAAAATATCGTCTAAAAAAGCAATAGCTTCTTGTTTTTTATTTTGATAGGCATATAAGTGTGCTTTGGCATATTTTTTTAATGCGGTTTGGGTAGAGTCTTCTAATATGTTATCTGTTATAAGTAAGCTAAGCTGCATGGCATCGTTAGCAATAAGTTGTGATGCCGATGCTCTTAATACTTTTAATTGTGTATTGGCCCAATCAAAATCGCCTTTATAAAAACTGGTTTGCGCCACTTTAAATCGGGCATTCTGACCAATAACATGGTTTTTTAAACTCTTTTGAATTTGAGAGTAATATATAAGAGCTTCGTTAAAGCGTTCTGCATAAACTAAAATATCGGCTAATGTCATTTTAAGCTCTGCTTGTTCAAAACGCGTTAACGGCAAACCCATGCTTTCTTTTAAAAAGCTAATACCCAAATTAGGTTGCTCTTTTTTAAAAGCTAAAAAAGAGGCATAAGCATTTTGTAAATTAAGTGTTTCAGGGGTTTTGCCATACTGGTTTAAAAGGTTTTGGTACGTGCTCTCTACTTCTTGAATAGTTTTTTTGTTGGGCTGTTTTAGCTTTAGGTTAATAAGTTGCAAATGTGCATTAATTTTAGTTTTAATAGCAACTGCATTTTCTACTATATAATTGTTAATTGCTTTAGCAGCTTCTGTGTCATTATGTTTTTGTGCTAAATTGGCTAACCGCTCTATACGTTGTAATGATGTACCTTCTGTAGCTCTATTGTATATAGCTTTTTCTTGAATAAAAGCACTCATGTATTGGTGTTGCTGTACAAATAGCCAACTTAGTAGCTCGTTCCATAATATATTAGGCTCTTTTTGTGCTTTTTTAAGCAATGCCCTTTTTAACAATATATTGTTTTTATGTTCGGGGTTTTCGGTGATAAACTGACTAATATAATACAGCACATTGCTTTTAGAAGCTGTGTTAAACGTAATTACTTGCAAATAGTTATCGTACATTTTCTCAATATCGCCCTTTTCGCCATAAATTCTGGCGAGTTGAAAGTTGTAATTTGCCTTTGGATTACGTTCTGCACCAATGGTATAGGCTTGTATGGCGTAATCTAACAAGGCATATTTTTGAAATTGTAGTCCAACGGCATCAGCATACAGCGGTTGTTGTTTAACAGCATTTAAAGCTTTATTAAAGTATTGGGTAGCTTTGGTGTTTTGGTTTTGAAGTTTGTAGGTGTACCCCATGTCTATTATTAAAGGAGGGTAAATACTACCGGAATTTATTTTAGGAACAAGCAGTTGCTCTATTTTACTGTATTGCTCTAGTTGTTGGTAGCAAGTTACCAGTTGTTGTAAATAGTCGGGTCTGGCAGGGTGAGTTTTCACTAATTGTTCGTAATAAACAGCAGCTTTCTCAAAATCACCATCTTTTAAGTACCGTCTGGCAATAGCATCGGTTTGAGACCAAGCTGATGTAAGACTACAAAACAAAACAAAAAGTAATAGCCAACGCATAATACAAAAGGGGTTTAGCCAAAGATACTTATAGAAAACGAAAAAAAGCGTTAAAGATTTTAACAGGCTACAATCTTATTTTTTTTGATATGAGCTTAAAACCTCTAAAAAATGTAAGTTATATAAAAGATATAAGTAAGAATATTTTGATTTTTTTTTTTTTTTTTTTGATACATTAGTGCAATCCTTTACAAAATTGCGCAATTAAAATGTAATGGAGAAACTAAATTTAATTAACCAAAAAACTTAAAATTATGAGAAATTTATTCTTTGCTTTAACTTTTATGTTAGTAGGAACGTTTGCTTTTGCAAATGATAATACTAATTCAAATCAAAATAAGTTGGATAATGTAGAAATTAAGATTAATAAACAATCTATTAATCTTAATAATTATGATTTAGGTATGTTGTTTTTTGATTGTACAATTACAATCAAGAATAACAAAACAGGAGATAGTTATACTATTACAATACATGGTAAGAGTTGTGAAGAATTAATTAAAGAAATAATGAAATAATTATGAAAAATAAAGTTGTTTTGCTATCAATATTTGTACTTAGTTTTATTTCAACTCAAGCTACTACTATAGAAAACATCGAAACTACTGATGAAATTTGTGCAACTTGCTCTGGTGAATTCAAAATCAATGGTGATTCATATACAATTACATTACACGATGTTTCTTGGTGGACTTGTGTCAAATTTAAGATAGCCAGTTGGTTCAATTAGTTAATTATTCCTCCAAAAACTAATAAATAAGTTTTTGGAGGTTTTTAAAGATAAAAATAACTTATTCATATGAAAAACAAATTATATATCAATATTATATTTTTGTTAATATCAGCAAGTCTTTTTTCACAAAATAATTTCAAAGCAGTATATAAGATTTTGTTGGAAAAGAATGGTTATGCTCCAATTTACTATAGCCTTGTTTCTAAGGGCAGAGAATCTGAATTCAAATTATTAGAAAGGATTGCTCCTGAAAAAGTTGTAAGTAACGAATATACCGATGAAGTAGTATTAAATCCTGAAACACCTGATAGCATTCAACCACTTATCATAACAAATTTTAAGACAGGAAAAATATATTCCAATGATTTTATTACAGAAGACGATGGTGAAACCTATATTAGATACAGTATTGTTGAACCAATAACAGTTAAGTGGAAACTTGAGAAAGAAACAAAAAAAATAGATAAATTTTTATGCAAAAAAGCAACAACCAAATTTAGGGGTAGAAACTATGTTGCTTGGTATACCGAGGAAATTCCTATTTCAATAGGACCATGGAAATTTCATGGTCTACCTGGTTTAATAGTTAATATGACTGATAATACTAATCAAGTATCATTTCTTTTGGAAAAAATTGAAACACCATATAACCATGCAAACATCAGCATGGAAAAAATAGATACTGAAAATATTATCTCTATTCAAGAATTTATCAAAATAAGAAAAAGAGCAAAAATAAAATCAAGAGAATTCTTTAAAAAGAAAGTTTTAGCAAGATTACCAAGAGGTGCTAGAATTGAATTGACACGAGAGGGAAATAACGATATTGAAAAGGAATTTTAAAAGAGGATTGTTTATCTCAAAATTTAGTTCTTTTCAAGATTTTGAAAATTGTAATTTAAATCAATTAAATCAGTTATATCAATCAGAAGATTTCTGTACTGTTTCGGTTTCTGTTACTATTAGCGTAGGGGTTGTCTCTGTTACACTAACGGCAGAGAATATACCTTGCTCAGAAGTTGGAGCAACTATTAAAAGGCTCTATAAAGAAGCCAAAGCAGCTATACAATAAAGTGTCAAAGGCATCTGGGTTAACCGGATGCCTTACAACCATTAACTTTATTTAATATGAAAAAGTATTTATTAGTATTAATGTTATTGATAACCGGAGTAATTTATTCTCAAGATGCTAATGAATTGGTTTTGAAGTATGATATGATACTTAGTTTAAATAAACCCAAAAAATATAATGCTGTTTTAAATTATAGTGATAATAAGGCTACTTTTTATTGGAATGATCATACTAAAAAAGCAGAGGAGACTAATATTGAGGTTACCGATGAAGGAAATTATGAGTTTGAAATTATTATTGAAGATAGTATTGGCACCATTAATCAGGTAAACTTTATTACAGATACTATTATGTCAAGATTTTTACATTTGGGAACACCAAAAATATTAAAAGAGAAGCGACCAATAATTAATTGGAAAATTACAGCCGATACTAAGAATATAGATAATTTTAAATGTAATAAAGCCATAGGAAACTTTAGAGGAAGAACCTATGTGGTTTGGTTTACTTCGCAAATTCCGGCACCTATTGGACCTTGGAAATTACAAGGCTTACCAGGAGCAATTTTAGAAGCTTATGATACAGATAAATTGGTGCAGTTTTACATAAAATCAATTTCAAATCAACCAAAACAAAGTGTAGACTATAATAAAATTTTTAAAAAAGGAGATTGCGTTAACTTGAAGGAATATGCTAAAGAGCAATCTGAATATACCACAGAGCTGATAAGAAAATTGAAAGCTAAACTTCCAAGAAATGTTAAGATAACTAATGTAACTACATCAGAATTTCTTGAAAAAACATTTAATAATTAAGCTTCAAACATTTTGAAAGTAAAATAGTTCTTATAATCACTAAATGCTATAAATAATCTTGTGAGAATATTTTTATACATCAAGTTTTTTTTGCTTATTTTAGAGAAATAATTTACAAACAGAAGCAAAAAACACCTATATGTTGTTTGTAGTTATTTACAGAAAACTAAAACTATGAGCATATTAACTTTAAGAGTACTTATTGTATTTACATTTATAAGCCACTTTGTAGTGTCTCAAAAAAACACCTTACATGGTTTTATAACATATTCTGAAGTTCATAATTCTGAAATTGGTGTCATTAATAAAAAGTATAATTTAATTTTTGATTCGGAAAAGTCTTTATCTACAGAAATAAAAAGTAAACTTAAAAATCCTAATGCTATTGATGAAACACATTTTTTAAATGATTTTGTAAAGAATATTTATAAACAAGTTTCTTTCTTCTATTATGTAGATAATAAAATTTATTATAATGAAATTACATCAATAAAACAATACACTATTTATGATACAATTAATCATGATTGGGATATTTTACAAGAAACAAAATTAATTGGAGGCTTTACATGTAGAAAAGCACAAATGAATTTTAGAGGAAGGCAATATGTTGCGTGGTACACAGAAGATATTCCGGTGCCTTATGGGCCAAGAAAATATTTTGGATTACCGGGGCTTATTTTAGAAGTTTATGATGTTGATAAAAAGTATATAGCTAAAGCAATTAGTATTAAATTAAACAATCAAAACATTAACCTTGATCAAGAATTAAATAAACTTAAAAAAAGTATAAAAAACGCAATATCTTTTCAGGAATTTAAAATTAAAATGTGCGAAGATGCAAAAGAATTCGAAAAAATTGTTGCTTCTAAATTACCAAGAGGGTATTCTAATTTTAAAGTTTATAATGTTGGAGGTGGTGATAGTAGTCTTGAAATAATAGATTATAAATGCGATTTTTAATTTTAGTGTTCTTTTTAGCTTGTATTTACAAACAGAAGCAAAAAAAACCTATATGTTGTTTGTAGCTATTTACAGAAAACTAAAACTATGAGCATATTAACTTTAAGAGTACTTATTGCATTTACATTTATAAGCCACTTTGTAATGGCTCAAAAAAACACCTTTCACGGTCAAGTGCTATATTCAAATATTTATAATTCTGATTTTGGAATCCATAAATATGGTTATAATTTAATTTTTGATTCAGAAAAATCTTTAAGTAAAGATATAGAGATTGAAAGCGAAAACACTACTAATGTTGATGAATCACATTTTTTATATGATCTTTCAAAAATTGAAATGGAAGGCGATTTCTTCTATAATGTAGGTAATAAAATTTATTATACTGAAATTACATCAATAAAACAATACACTATTTATGATACAATTAATCATGATTGGGATATTTTACAAGAAACAAAATTAATTGGAGGCTTTACATGTAGAAAAGCACAAATGAATTTTAGAGGAAGGCAATATGTTGCATGGTACGCAGAAGATATTCCGGTGCCTTATGGGTCGGGAAAATATTTTGGATTACCGGGGCTTATTTTAGAAGTTTATGATGTTGATAAAAAGTACATAGCTAAAGCAATTAGTATTAAATTAAACAAACAAGACATTAACCTTGATCAAGAATTTAAAATTAAAAAGTGCGAAGATGCAAAAGAATTCGAAAAAATTGTTGCTTCTAAACTACCAAGAGGTAGTAGTTCTAATGTTAGAATTAGAAGTGTAGGGAGTGATAGTAACCTTGAAATAATAGATTATAAATGCGATTTTTAATTTTAGGGTTCTTTTTAGCTTGTATTTACACCAATGCACAAGTAAATATAAGCGGTACGGTGGTTAACAATAAAGGAGAGGCAATTCAAGGAGCCTCTGTAGTAGCCAGTACATTAACCGGAGTAATAGATTCATACTCCTACACCAATGATGATGGAATTTATAATTTAAAAGTTAAAAACGATTCTGTTTTAATAAAATGTCTTGCTTTAGGGTTTCACACTAAAGAGATTTTATATACGCAACAAGGCAATAATAAACGCGAGATTAATTTTGTTTTACAACCCAAACCCTTTGAGTTAAAAGAAGTTATCATTAAAGCCGAAATGCCAATTTCTGTAAATAAAGACACTATTAATTTTAAAACTAAATTCTTCACAAACGGAACAGAGCAAACTGTTGAAGATTTACTTAAAAAAATACCGGGATTACAAGTAGATAGCGAAGGGGCCATTAAAGTAGGCAATCAAGAAATATCTAAACTAATGGTAGATGGTGATGACTTTTTTGAGAGAGGCTACAAAATCTTGTCTAAAAACATGCCTGCATACCCCATTGAAGAAGTCGAAATTTTAAAAAACTATTCAAATAACCGACTTTTAAAAGGGGTAGAAGAAAGTAATAAAGTAGCACTAAATCTAAAATTAAACGAAAAATCTAAACGTATTTGGTTTGGTAATATTAAAACTAGTATTGGGAACGATAGTTTTTACCAAGTAAAAGCCAACTTGATGAACTTTGGCAAGAAAAACAAATACTATTTTTTAACCAATTTTAATAATATTGGTTATGATGCCACCGGCGATATACAAAATTTAATAAAACCTTTCAGGTTTAATGAACCTGCCAGTATTGGTGATGACCAAAGTGTTACCCCGCTTTTAAATTTATCATCAACCCTATTTAGCTTTAAACAAAGCAGAACCAATTTTAACAATGCAGAACTGGTTTCGCTTAATGCTATTTTTAATCCTACCGATAAATTAAAAATAAAAGCATTAGGTTTTTTTAATTGGGATGAAAACGATTTTTTTAGAAACAGGGTTGATGTAGTAGCTGTAAATGGTACAAACTTTACCAATACCGAAGATTATACGTTACTAAACAAAAAACAAATAGCTTTTGGCAAATTAGATGTTATATACAACATCTCTAAAACCAAAATGTTAGAAGCCACCACAAAATACAATAATGGTGATTTTAGTGATAATTCTAATCTGCTTTTTAATGGTAACACTACCATAGAAAATTTAAAACACCAAAACACGCTTTTTGACCAAAAAATAAACTACACCAATAAGTTTAAAAACAAAAAAGCTTTTTTAATTACAGGACGTTTTATTGATGAAAAAACACCACAAAACTACAGGCTTAATCAATTTTTTTATGAAGAATTGTTTCCGGAAAATACAAATGCCAACAATGTTTCTCAATTAAGCAACAGCCAAATGCAGTTTGCAGGCTTAAATGCTCATTTGCTGGATCGTAAAAAAGGCGGAGATCTATTAGAACTGCAATTAGGGAATGAATATAGAAAAGATGTACTATCAACTACATTTTCACTTTTAGAAGATGAAACGGTTTTAGAACAACCTAACGGTTATCAAAACCAAACCAACTATCAGGTAAATGATTTATACGTTAAGAGTAAATACCTGCTAAAAATAAACGATTTTAAAATTGGAGCAGCGCTCAACGTTCATCAGCTTTTTAACAGGCTGGAAAATAAGGGTGTATCAACCTGTCAAAATCCTTTTTTTATAAACCCAAGTATAGAGTTTGATTGGTACATAAATGACAAAAACACAATTACGTCTTCGTATTCCTACAATACTACAAATGCAAAAATATTAGACGTTTATAGTGATTTTGTTCTAACAGGTTATAGAACATTTTCTAAAGGCTCCGGAGGGTTTAACCAACTTGAAGCCTCAAGCCTGAATATAAATTATCAATTAGGTAACTGGAGTGATAAGTTTTTTGCCAATACATATATACTTTACAGAAAAAATCACGATTTTTTTTCTACTAATGCTTTAATAGCACAAAATTATACCCAATCAGAAAAGATACTTATTAAAGACCGAGAGCTTATAAGTATTAATTCAAAATTAGATTTTTACTTAAAGAGACTCTCAACAAATTTAAAATTAGATATAGGATATTTTAAAAGTGATTTTAAAAACATCGTAAATAATTCTACTTTAAGGCAAATAACATCAAATAATTACAACTATGGTTTTGAGTTACGTTCAGGCTTTAAAGGAATTTTTAATTACCATATAGGCACAAAGTGGACAACTAAAAAAATAAAAACAACAAGTACAAATTCATTTACAGATAATGTTAGTTTTTTGGATTTGTTTTTTGTGTTTAATGACAAGTTTAATGTTACCATAAATTCAGAGCGCTACTATTTTGGGAATCTGCAAAATAATAACACGTACTATTTTTTAGATTTTAATGCACGATACCAACTCATTGAAAACAAATTAACGTTAGGGCTTACCGGGAAAAACCTGTTTAATACCAAAAGTTTCAGGAACTTTTCGGTTAGCGACATTGGAACATCAACAACCGAATATAGACTGTTACCAAGGTTTGTACTTTTTAAAATAGAATACAGATTTTAATAATGTAAACAGAGTATAAACGATTACCATGATAATAACTATCATCTTAAAAACTAAGATTAATATGTTTTTTGAGCGTGAAAAAGAATATTTTATACAAAACTTGTAATTAATGTATCATACAAAAAAAATAATTTTAGCATTAGTATTTTGCTTTTTTGGTTATGCAAGTAGTGCCCAAACTGTTTCGGCAGAAGTTATTTATACTGCTAGTTTAGAGGTATTCTATAAACATCTTGTATCGAGTAAAAACAATTCAGCAAAATACTTTTTGCCTGTAGTAAAAGCTGCTCATAATATAGAGTATAAGCTGTTTGCTAATAAAAACATTGCGTTGTTTAAGCTTATTGAAGGGATGGCAATAGGCGATAAGAATGATGTGTTAAAAATTGCTGTTGGGTTAGCAGGTAGAGGCAAATACTACACCAATTTACAAACCGGGCAACAACTAACTGTAAAAAACAATTATGGGCAAGATTATAATATTTTAGGCAGTATAGAAAAACACCCATGGGAGCTAACTAAAACCACAAAAAAAATAGGCAATTTTACCTGCTATAAAGCTACTTACATTAAAAAATTACCTAAAAGAAACTATACAGTAGTGGCATGGTACACACCACAAATACCGTTGCCTTTTGGGCCTTTAGATCATGGGGGTAATTTACTACCCGGACTTATATTAGAGTTACACCTGCCTATGGCCAGTTATTATGCAAAATCGGTTACACTAAACCCCAAAAACCAACCCCAAATAACGTGGCCAACCAATATACATACCATAAGTAAAGAAAAATACCGACAACAAGGCGAAGTGGTGCTAAAGGCTATTAAAAATTAGCATGAAAAACAACATTTACATAACCGCTTTATTTTCTTTTATGTGTTTACTTATAACGGCCCAAAAAAGTGGGGTTTGTGTATATAAGGTTTATCCTATAGAAAGTGTATTAAGTATAAACTTAGAAGATAAAGAAGTAGATAAAAAAGCCAAACAAACAATTTTAAAAGCACTCAACTACGCCAAGGGGTTTAATTATGTTTTACAGTTTAACTCTAAAGAAGCTATTTCATATTTAGAGGAAAGTCTTACCAT
This sequence comes from Lutaonella thermophila, assembly GCF_055387725.1. Taxonomy (NCBI): domain Bacteria; kingdom Pseudomonadati; phylum Bacteroidota; class Flavobacteriia; order Flavobacteriales; family Flavobacteriaceae; genus Lutaonella; species Lutaonella thermophila. Next base: position 369,889 of record NZ_AP043783.1, on the reverse strand, counting down.
TGGCAATGGTGAGAGCGCATATATACATAGACTTGCGAAAGCTATTGTAGGTAAAGGTGTTTTTTATCAGAACAAATTAGATAAACTTGTTTTACGAGAATTAGAGGTTATGGGTTCACAGTTTTTAATAAAAGATACGTTAGGTGTAGGTTGGAAAATTACTCAAGACACCAAGAACATAGGCAAGTATAAAGTTATTAAAGCAATTAAAGATTGTGAAACGTGTAATACATACGAAGAAGTTTGGTTTGCACCAAGTATTAATGTGCCTTTTGGGCCACTTGCTTATGGAGGTCTCCCCGGACTTGTAATAGAAGTTAAAAGAAAATCAAATATTATTAGGCTGGAAAGCATAACATTTAAGGATAAAGAGATAGAAATACAGAAACCAACAAAAGGCAGAAAAATTACAGCCCAAGAATACCATGAGTTAACCAATAGAGCTCGAGAACAAGCGCGTAATTAATTATAAATTAATGAGCAACAAACAATACAACGCAATTAGAAGTAGCATGCTACTTCTTTTTTTTATAGCAGTTATATATTTTGGGAATGCACAATCTGTTGTGGTACAAGGTAAAATTACAGACAGCCTGCAAAATCCTTTGCCATATACTAACATACTTGCTTTTCCGGCAGAAGAAGGAAAAGAAACCCAATTTGCCATAACTGATGAGGAAGGTATATATAAACTAAGCTTACAAAAACAAGTACCTTATAATATAGAAATTAGTTATTTGGGGTATAAAAAACTAACCGCTACCATTACACTTACTCAAAACACTACCAAAAACTTTGTGTTGCAACCAGCTGTAAATGAATTAGATGAAGTAGAGGTTACTTACAAAATACCGGTGGTTGTTAAAGAAGATACTATTGTTTACAATACAGATGCATTTGTAAGTGGTAAAGAGCGTAAACTTAGAGAAGTACTAAAAAAACTACCAGGTATAGAGGTAGATAGAGAAGGGAATGTAAAAGCAAACGGTAAAAAAATTAAAAAGCTACTGGTAGATAATAAACCTTTTTTTACCGGCAATACCAAAATGGCGGTTAATAACATTCCGGCAGATGTTGTAGATCAAGTAGAGGTGTTAGAAAACTACAATGAAGTAGCCATGCTAAAAGGCTTACAAGACACAGACGATACAGCATTAAACATAAAACTAAAAAAAGACAGAAAGAAATTTGCCTTTGGCGATATAGAAACCGGTTTAGGTTATAATGAAAAATATACCATACACCCTAATTTGTTTTACTATAGTCCCAAAACTAATATAAATTTTATTGCAGATGTTAACAATACAGGTGTAAAGGCTTTTACATTTAGTGATTACATTGAGTTTGAAGGTGGTTTTGGTAAACTACTAGAAAATTCCGGAAGCTATTTTAGTATTTACAGTAGTGATTTTGCACAGTTTTTAAACAATCAAGACTTTAAAAATAGTATACATAAATTTGGGGCAGTAAACATACGGCAGGCTGTTAACAGCAGTACAGATATTAGTGGTTATGTAATTGCCTCTAAAAACAAAACACAAACAGAAACTCAAGTAGAAAATTTATATTTAAATGAAGAAAATACGTTTGTAGAAAACCGTAATAATACAGCTACAACAAACAATTTTTTTACGCTTGGTAAAATTACAATAGATTATGAGCCTACTTACCAAGAAGACCTCTCTTTAAATAGTTTTTTTAAAATTACAAGCAATAACAATAATGGTATTATAACCACAACAACTCCAACAGTAAATAACGTTATAAACACACTAACCAATGTAAAAGCGTTAACGTTTAAACAAAATGTAAATTATAGCCGTAAATTATCAGACTATCATACTGGCACTTTAGAGGCTACCTATAATTTTCAAACAGATAAGCCTAATACTAATTGGATAACCAATCAAGAAATTCTTCAGGGGTTATTACCACTGGTTCAAGACAGCGTATATACCATTCTACAAACAAAAAGCATCAGTAATCACTCTTTTAATGCTATTGTAAAAGATTATTGGGTGTTAAATAATTTTAATCATATTTATACGAGTATTGGTATAAACAGTGCCTTTAACACCTTTAATAGTTTTGATGAACAAGTACTATCTAACGGAAATACCAATAATTTTTCTGAAGCAGGCTTTAATAATGATTTCAGGTATAATTTTATAAACACCTATGTAGGATTAGAATATAAATTTAAAACGGGTATTTTTACTTTTAAACCTGCATTATATTACCATTTTTACACGTGGTCTACCCAGCAAACCAACCAAAAATTGTTTAATAATAAAGCGGTATTACTGCCTGAGGCTACCACAACAATAGAGTTTAACAACAGCGAAAAAATTAATGTTAAGTACAAATTAAATGCACGTTTTCCTGCTGTTAACAGATTAGCAAACAACTTTATACTATCAAACTTTAATAGTGTATTTAAGGGGAATGAAACCTTAGAAAACGAGCTATACCATTCTGCAAGCATTAATTATTCAAAGTTTAGCTTACTAAAAGGTCTTTATTACAATGCTAACATTAGCTATACCAAACGATTAAAACATTATAAAAATGTTACCCAATTGCAAGGTATAGATTATTACAGCACGCCTATTCTTTTTAATATGCCGGAAGATGCCTTGTATATACATGGTAGCTTTTCAAAAAAAATACGTAAAATAAGATTCAGGTTAAGCGGTAGATATAATTACAGTAACTTTTTTCAGCTTATTAATAATGCTACAATAAAAAACAAATCACAAAGATTTGCCGTAACGCCAAGTATAGAAACACGGTTTAAAAAGTGGCCTAATTTAGAAGTAGGATACACAAAAGATTTTAGTAATTACGAATCATTAAATACAACATCTAAATTTGAAAACAATACGTTGTTTGCATATTTAGATTATACTTTTTTAGAAGACTTTACTTTTAAAGCAGAATACAACTACAATAATTATATAAACAAAACAAGCGGTGTAGAAAACACATTTGATAATGCTAACGTTTCTCTTTTCTATAAAAAAGAAGATAGTGCTTGGGGTTTTGAGCTTAAAGCCACAAACTTGTTTAATACCCAATTTAAGCAAGAAAACGCCTTTAACAACTTTTTAATTTCCGATCAGAGAACGTTTATAATGCCCAGAATTGTTTTATTTACAATTAGCTACAAACTATAAGAATGTAGCTAATTGTAATTAATCAATCATATCAAAACCGGTATACGGTACTAACACTTCGGGTACTTTAATGCCGTTTTCGGTTTGGTAGTTTTCTAAAATACCGGCTAAAACTCTTGGCAAGGCTAAAGCACTACCATTTAGGGTGTGTGCTAATTGGCTTTTACCGTTTGCATCTTTGTAGCGTAGTTTTAGGCGGTTTGCCTGAAAAGTTTCAAAATTAGAAACAGAACTAATTTCTAACCAACGGTTTTGAGCCGTAGAGTACACTTCAAAATCATAAGTTAAGGCAGAGGTAAAACCTAAATCGCCCCCACACAAACGTAATATTCTATACGGTAATTTTAATTCACGTAAAATATTTTTAACGTGCTCTACCATACCATCAAGGGCCTTGTATGAGTTGTCAGGGTGCTCAATTCTAACAATTTCTACTTTATCAAATTGGTGCAATCTGTTTAAACCTCTTACGTGTGCACCATAGCTTCCGGCTTCTCGTCTAAAACAAGGGGTATAAGCTGTACAGCAAATAGGAAAATCGGCTTCGTTTAATAAAGTGTCTCTAAAGAAGTTAGTAACCGGTACTTCGGCAGTTGGTATTAAATACAAATCGTCTTGCGCAATGTAGTACATCTGCCCTTCTTTATCGGGTAGCTGTCCGGTACCATAGCCAGAGGCTTCATTTATAACATGCGGTGGTTGGTACTCTGTATAACCGGCTGCTGTATTTTTATCTAAAAAATAGGTAATTAAAGCACGTTGCAGTTTAGCACCTTTGCCCTTATAAACCGGGAAACCGGCGCCGGTAATTTTTACACCTAATTCAAAATCAATTAAATCGTATTTTTTAGCTAATTCCCAATGCGGAAGTGCATTTGCCCCTAACTCCGGAACAGCCCCTTCTCTAAAAACCTCTTCGTTATCTTCGTCTGATGCTCCTTTAGGAACAGACTCGTGCGGTACATTAGGTATCTGATAGAGCGTTTGGTTTAGTTGCTCTGTAATTTCTTGTAGCTTTTGTCCAAGCGTTTTAGAAGATTCTTTTAAAGATACCGTTTGCTCTTTTAGTTTATTAGCTTCTGCAGCATTACCTTGCTTAAAAAGCATCCCTATTTGCTTAGATAGTTTGTTAGACTCTGCCAAAACATTGTCTAATTCTGTTTGGGTTGCTCTGCGTTGCTCATCTAAACTAATAGCAGTTTCAATTAAGCCTGTAGCATCTATATTACGTTTTGCTAAAGCCTTTATAATGGCATCTTTTTCTTCTCTAATACGCTGTATGGCTAACATAATACTTGTTTTTTTGGGAGGCACAAATTTAATGTAAATAGCTGTAATTGTTAAGGATTTTTATAGGTAAGTATCCAATTGTTATGTGCAAAGTGGTTAAAGGGTTTAGAGGCTAAATCTACTTCCGGATTTATAAGTGGTTTAAATGCACTGCCATTTACACTTACTTTACCTAAAGCAAACACTGCAACATCCTGATTTTTTTTTGCGTATTCTTTCTTTAAAAACTGCGCAAATTGCCATATAACATCGGGTTTTCCGGCAAGTGTGTATTGTTGTTTTTTAGTAAGATAGGTGCCAGGATTAATAATGGTTTCTTGTTTTGTGTTTTTATCTACCACTTTAAACGAAATGTATCCCGATTTAGCTCTAAGCATCATTCGCCAACTCATTCTGTGTCCTTCTTCGGTCCAGAGAACATCGCCTTTAATAAACCAATGTCTAAGCGGAAGCAAAACTTGAATGGCTAAATACAAAGCACCAATACCTATAATTATATTTTTTGATGATGGAATTGCTATTTTTTGCTGATTGCAATGTGCTTTATTTTTTAAAAAAAGTGTTCTTATAGTTTCTGGCTCAAAAAAGAAAACGGTAAAGGCTAATGCCAAATACGGAAAAATTCCAATCTGAAAAACAACAGAATTAAATAAATGAAAAAAGATTGCCGTAAAAAATGCCCATTTTCTGGTTGGCTTAAACAAGAGTGCCGGTATAATTAGGGCATCAAAAATTATTCCTCCGTAAGTAATAAAAAATTGCACTTCGGGTTGTTGCAGCAAAGAGCCAATTAAAAAATAATGCTCTTTCCCTTTCATTAAAATTTTTACTACAGTACCATTAAGCCAATCGGGGTATAGCTTAGCTATAGCAGCATATGTATAAACAATAAATAACTGAGCAACAATAATATGTTTACACCAAGAAGGCATACAGGTTGCTTTTTTAACTCGAAGTTGTTTTACATCAACCGAAGCGTACCTATGTGCCGGTAAAAACAACATAATGCCGGCAATTAAAATTAACAGGTAATAATGGTTGTTGTATGATGATTTTTGCATTAAATACGTAGCACTCCACATTAGGGTAAACAACAGAAGGCTAATTTTGTACCGATAACCTACCATAACAAAAAGCCCTAAAACACCCATAATGGCATAATACCAATACATGCCAAATCCGGGAAGGGGTTGAAGCCACTCAAAACCAATAAAAGTAAAAGTAAATTGAGGCTCAATAAAGGTATGTTTTACCCAACCCGTAAAAATGGCACCAATACACTCTGCAAAAAGTAAAAAACCAAAAAATATTCTAAATACAATTAGTGCGGTATTATCTATGGGTCTAAATAAAAACTTGTTAAGCATTTTGGCGAGCTACAATTTCTAAAGCCTGTTGTCTATCGGCTTCTAATTGTTTTTTTAAAGCATCTATAGATTCAAATTTTTGTTCATCACGTAACCTGTCTAACATATAAACACGTAGCGGTTTGTTGTAAAGGTCTTGTTTAAAATCAAAAAAATTAATTTCTATAGTTTGGTGTTTTCCACTTACCGTAGGGTTAACACCAATATTCATCATGCCGTAAATGGTTTTATTATTTAAAGTGCTTTTAACCACGTAAGCTCCTTTTTTAGGAATAAGTTTGTACTTGCTGTCTATGGTTAAATTGGCAGTAGGAAACTGTATTTGCCTACCTAATCCTTTGCCTTTAGTAACCGTTCCGGTAAGCATATATGGGTAGCCTAAGTATAAATTTGCAGTACGAATATCGCCTTCAATAAGTGCGTTTCTAATTTTAGTAGAGCTTACAGAAACATCGTTAATTTCTTGAGCAGAAATTTGCTCTACTTCAAAATTATAAACTGCTCCGTACTCTATTAAATCTTTAACTGTAGCGGTTCGGTTACGTCCAAAACGGTGATCGTAACCAATTATAATTTTTTTTGTGTTGAGTTGTGTTACTAGTATATCTCTAATAAAATCTAAGGCTGTTAATCTTGAAAACTCTTTGGTAAACGGATGAATAATTAAATGATCTAAACCGGTTTGGGCTAAAATCTCTTTTTTTTCTTCAATAGTATTTAGTAGTTTTAAAGAGTCGTCTTGTTGCAACACCATTCTAGGATGTGGGTAAAAAGTAAGCAACACAGATTCTAACCCGTTTCCTTTGGCAGTTGCTACAATTCTGTCTATAATTTTTTTATGTCCAATATGTACCCCATCAAAAGTTCCAATGGTTACGGCAGTGGGGTTATTTTGGTTAAAGTTTTGTATAGAGTTATAGGTAATCACAAGCAAATTTTAGGGTATCTAACTTTAAAAACTTAAGTTTGTGTACAAAGTTAAACGTGTCCTGTTAATCATGATAACAAACTTACGGTATGTTTTTTCAATAACCATACTTTTTTTTTCGTTTTGCGCAGGAGCCCAAAACAACTATTGGCAGCCTGTAAATACAACAAAAGCACCTACTAATGCTGCACTTGAATCTTTACATAAAGATACGTTTTTAAGTTATACTTTATTGTATAGCTCGCTACTTCAAGAGTTAAAAAACGTACCTCACAGAGAGCAGTTAAATACAACACCTTTACCGGTAGTTTATTTTCCGGATTACGATGGTAATATGCTGGCTTTTAGGCTGCAAGAAACTCCGGTGTTGCCTACTGCATTACAAGAAAAATACCCGGCTATTAGGTCGTTTAAAGGAGTTTCTACAGACGGTAATAATCATGTAGTTAGGTTTAGCACATCGCAAAAAGGACTGCAAGCTCTTATTTTATTTTCTGATGGAAAAGTGCCTGCAGTTATAGAAAAAGCCTATAAAGACAGCAGTAGTATTTATGTAGTGTTTAAACGAGATGCAAGAGAAGGTGATAAATTTAGGTTTGAGTGTACAACAGAAAGCACAAAAGGAGAAAATACTATACAGCAATCCCAAAAAAATGGTAGCACATCTAAAGATAACAACGATCAACTTTTAAGAAAATACAGAATAGCAATATCAACAACCGGAGAGTACACAGCATACCATTACCAATCAGACTCTATTGCAGATGCATTAGCAGCAATAGCTAACACACTTACCAGAATTAATGCTATTTACGAAAGAGATTTAGGAATTACATTAGAATTAGTTGCAAACAATGATCAAATAATATATACAGACGCATCAACAGATCCCTACAATGGCAATAATAGTAGCGAGCTGCAAAACACACTAACTACCGTTATTGGTGAAGCTAATTATGATGTGGGGCATTTGTTTAACAGAGCTTCTAATAATGGTAATGCAGGCTGTATTGGCTGTGTTTGTGTAGATGGCCAAAAAGGAAGAGCATTCTCTGAAGCCTTAGTGCCCGAAGGTGATATTTTTGATATAGATTTAGTAGCACACGAGATTGGCCATCAATTTGGAGGACGCCATACACAAACAAACAGTTGTGCCAGAGACACCAGTGGTGCTACAAATATAGAAGTAGGTAGCGGGAGTACTATTATGGGGTATGCCGGTATTTGCCCGCCCGATGTACAAGGCAATTCTGATGCCTATTTTGATTATGCCAACATTCAAAACATAACCCAATACATACAGCAAGGCAACGGTAGCACATGTGCACAAGAAATTATGTTGAGCAATAATCCGCCAACCGTTTCAGCCGGGCCAGATTATACCATTCCTATTGGAACACCTTTTAAGTTAACAGCGCAAGCAACAGATGTAGATGGAGATGTGCTAACTTATACTTGGGAGCAAATAGATACCGGATTTTCGGGAAATCAACCTCCGCAATCTTCAAACACTTCCGGGCCTTTGTTTAGATCGCTTCCACCTAGCACAAACCCTACACGTTATTTTCCGGTGATAGACGATGTACTTTCCGGAGATTTAGGCAATACCTGGGAAGTTTTACCAAATGTTTCAAGACCATTAAATTTTGCGGTTACAGTTAGAGATAATGTAGTTGGAGGCGGGCAAAACGCATCAGATGTGGTAACACTTCAGGCTGTATCGCAAGCCGGACCGTTTAGGGTAACCTCTCAAGATAGTAATGTTACCTATCAAGGTGGTAGTGTGCAAACCATAACATGGGATGTTGCATTTACAAATATTGCTCCGGTAGATGCTTCGCAAGTAAACATATTATTATCTGTTGATGGCGGACAGACCTTTCCTATTGTGTTAGACCAAAACGTAGTAAACGATGGTAGTCATCAAGTAATTATTCCCGGAGGAATTTCTACTACCAACGCCAGGATAATGGTAGAAGCAGCAGATAATGTTTTTTATGCAGTAAACAGCGCAAACTTTACCATTACAAATGCGCCATTTGTGATGCAGCTTTCAGAATTACAAATAAGCGCTTGCCAGCCCAATAATTTAATTACAAACTTTACGTATAACACGTTTCAAGGATTTTCTGAAGAGGTAACATTTTCAGCTTCAAATGTACCTCCGGGGTTAAGTGTAACGTTTAATCCTACTTCGGCAAGTGTAAATAATACGAATGTGCAAATAACTATATCGGGCACCAGTAGCGTAAGTCCGGGATCGTATCCTATTACAATTACAGGAACATCGGCCTCAGAGACAAAAGATATTGTGCTTACGGCAACTGTTTTAAATGATAATTTTACAGATGTGGTATTACTAACTCCTGTAAACGGAGACAATGCAGTATTTTTTAATCAAGTACTAAATTGGCAAATACACCCAAATGCAGAAACGTATGAAATAGAATTGGCTACCGATAGTAATTTTACCAATATAATAGCATCAGAAACGGTAGAAATTAACAGCTACAAGCCTACTGCATTACAACCTGAAACAACTTACTATTGGCGTGTAAAACCAATTAACCAATGTGGCGAGGGTTCTTTTGGAACGCCTTTTAGTTTTACTACCTTAATGGTTAATTGCAAAACAGAAATTGCTCCAAATACACCAATGCCTATTAGCGATCAAGGACCAAGTGTAATACAAGCTCCAATTTTTGTTGGAGAGAATGCCCTTGTTTCTGATGTTAACGTAACATTAGACATTAGTCATGAGTATATTTCAGACTTAACCATTAAACTAACCAGCCCGAGTGGCACTACCGTAACATTATTGTCTGAAGTATGTAATAGTAATAACGATATTGTTGCTGTTTTTGATGACGAAGGCTCTGCTATTGTATGTGGTGATAATCCGGCAATTTCTGGAGTGGTAATTCCGCTACAACCACTTAGCGCATTTTTTGGAGAATCTAGTCAAGGAACATGGATTCTCGAAGTAGCCGATAATTTTGATCAAGACGGGGGAAGCCTTAATAACTTTGAGTTAGAGCTTTGTTTAGCAGGCGATACAGATTCTGATAACGACGGAATTTTTGATAGTGCAGATAATTGCGATTTAGTGCCTAACCCGGATCAAGCCGATTTAGATAATGATGATATTGGTGATGTGTGTGATGATGATATTGATGGCGATGGAGTTTTAAATGATTCAGATAATTGCCCAACGGCATTTAACCCGGATCAATTAGACATAGATCAAGACGGAGAAGGAGATGTATGTGATGAAGATGTGCTTGTTTCGCAGGCGTTTACTCCAAACGGAGATGGTATTAACGACACCTGGAGGTTGGTTAACATTAACCTATATCCAAATGCAGTAGTTACTGTGTTTAACCGTTGGGGCAGACAAATATTTAAAGCCTATGGGTATGCTAATAACTGGAATGGTGTGCCAAAAGGCAAAAGCAAAAAAGTTCCGCCGGGGTCTTACTACTATCAAGTAGATTTAGAAGGAGATGGAAAAATAGATTTTAAAGGGTGGCTTTACATAACATATTAAAAAAAGAACAACAAGTTTTCATGGGCAGATTACAAGTAGTTGTACTTAGTTTATTGTTTTTAGTGGGTTTGGGTGTGGCCAATGCGCAACAAGAACCAAATCCGGCATTTTACCAGCATATACAAGAATCGTATAATCCGGCATTTTCGGGCGCTAATGCATTACCTTCTGTTGTAGTTTTAATAAGAAGCCAATGGCAAGGTGTGCCAGAAGCTCCACAATCTCAATTTGCCATTGGTAGTATGCAGGTGAGTGATAGAGTAGGCTTAGGATTAAATATTATAAACGATAAAACATTTATAGAAAACCAAACTAAAGTATTTGCTGCCTTTTCATATAGAGTGCCAATATCTGCAGAAGACAACTTGTATCTTGGGTTAAGTGCCGGCGGAAACTTTTTAACTGTTAATGCACAAGGATTAGAAACTTATAATTATACCCCAGACCCTTTGTTACGAGACGAGAGTGTTTTTAACCCTAATGTTGGAGTTGGTATTTTGCTTAAAGGAGAAAAGTATTATTTAGGATTATCTACTCCGGGATTATTAAACACAAAACGATTTAAAGATGAAGAAGGAGTAGTTACTAACGCTACCGATAAGCCTCATGTTTATTTTACAGTAGGATACAACCATAACTTTAGTGATTATTGGGCTTTTAAACCAGCTTTCCTTATGCGTCATGTAAGTGGTATCCCTATCTCTTTAGATTTAACCGGTGCAGTGCAATACAAACAACAAATAGAATTAGGCTTAACCTATAAAACCGACAATGGTTTTGCTGCATTTGCTTTGGTTACGGTAGCCAATTGGTTAGATGTTGGTTATGCTTACGACAGTTCTTTTCGTTCTGAGCTCAGAGAAGCCGGGAGTAGTACTCACGAGGTAGTATTAAAATTCAAATTAAACAATCTGTAAGTTACGTTATTAAGTGTTATTGAATTGATTCATGGTAATGGGCAACCCGGCCATTACAAAAGATTTTATAGCTTCTATAGAACGGTTTAAACGCTCCGGGAGTTTTGCGTTTTCTTCTTCGCTCCACTCACCTAAAACATAATCTACTTGCCTTCCTTTAGGAAAATCGGCTCCTATACCAAACCTAAAACGGTTGTAGTTAATTGTACCTAATTGTTGCTGAATGTCTTTTAAACCATTATGCCCACCATCACTACCTTTAGCTTTTAACCTAATTGTGCCAAAGGGCAAGTTAATATCGTCTGTAATAACCAAGAGGTTTTCTATTGGGATTTTTTCTTTTTCTAACCAGTATTTAACTGCCTTCCCGCTTCTGTTCATGTAGGTAGAAGGCTTTAAAAAAATAAAAGTTCTTCCTTTTAATTTGTATTGTGCCACATCGCCTAATTTTACAGTCTCAAAAGAAAAATCTTCTTTTTGGGCAAAAGCATCAACTATTTTAAAACCAATATTATGACGTGTGTTTTGGTATTCTGCTCCAATATTTCCGAGGCCAACAATTAAGTATTTTTTCATTTCAGAGAAATCGCTACTTGTGTTTTTGTTTTTGCTAAACCAGCGTTGTAAGCAAGACAGCATGTTTAAATAAGTTTTGGCAAAAATAAAAAAGCATCTGCAATTGCAGATGCTTTTAGGGTATAAGTACTGTTTGTTTTATTCTTGAGTTGCTTCAGCTGCAGGAGCATCTGCTGCTGCTTCTGTTGTTTCATCTTCGTCTTCGTCATCAATATCATCAGCAACAGATACACGACTTCTCTTAACTTGTACCACAACAATATTGTCTGGATGTAAGATAGAGTAATCGTCGTTTCTTATATCGCCAACAGTAATTTTTTGACCAATACGAAGCTTTGTAATATCTACTTCTACGAAATCCGGTAAGTTAGCAGGAAGAGCTTTAATACGTAACTTACGTAAAGGAATACGTAATTTACCTCCGTTTAATACCCCTTTAGAAACTCCAACTGTTTTAACCGGAATTTCCATAGTAACCTCTTTATCTTCAAATAATTGATAGAAATCTACATGTAAGATTTTGTCGGTTACCGGATGAAACTGAATGTCTTGTAAAACAGCATTAATCTTCTCGCCATTGTCTAAATCAATTACTACCGTATGTACATCGGGAGTATAAACCAATTTAGAAAATGCTAATTCATCTGCTGAAAAGTGTAAGGGTTTATCTCCTCCGTATAATACGCAAGGAACCTTTCCAGCATTACGTAAGGCTTTGCTTGCTGCTTTGCCCACGCTTTCTCTTTGAGATCCTTTAATTGTAATTGACTTCATTATACTTAAATTAAATATATTACATTAAAAATTTAGAGCTTATAGATGTGTTGTGATGAACTCTGTGCATTACATCTGCAAAAAGCTCGGCACAACTAAGCACTTTTATTTTTTTGCTTTCTTTTTTTAACGGAATAGAATCTGTAACAATAAGCTCTTGCAACTTAGAGTTTTCTATTCTTTCGTAGGCATTACCTGATAAAATGGCGTGTGTTGCAATGGCTCTAACACTGAGTGCACCACGCTCCATCATTAAATCGGCTGCCTTGGCTAAAGTTCCGGCAGTATCTACCATATCGTCTACCAAAATCACATGTCTGTTTTCTACATTGCCTATTACCTCCATGTGGTCTACAACGTTTGCTTTTTTACGTTGTTTGTAACAAATAACCACATCACTTTCTAGGTATTTAGAGTAAGCATACGCTCTTTTAGAACCTCCCATATCTGGAGATGCTATGGTTAAATTTTCTAACCCGAGCGATTTTACATGTGGTAAAAAAATGGTAGAAGCAAATAAATGGTCTACCGGTTTTTCAAAGAACCCTTGTATCTGATCTGCATGCAGATCCATTGTTATAATTCGTGTTGCTCCGGCTGCTTCTAATAACTTTGCTACCAGCTTTGCGCCTATAGGAACACGAGGCTTGTCTTTGCGGTCTTGTCTGGCCCATCCAAAATATGGCATTACAGCTGTAATGTGTCTGGCAGACGCTCTTTTTGCAGCATCTAACATAAGGAGCATTTCCATTAAATGATCAGACCCGGGATGGGTAGATCCTATTATAAAAATACGTGCTCCTCTAATAGACTCTTCAAAAGAGGGCTGAAACTCGCCATCACTATATCTAGAGAACGTTACCTTGCCAAGCTCTGCACCAAATGCTTTTGCAATTTTTTCGCCCAAATCTTTACTTTGGGTGCATGCAAAAATCTTTGGTTCGGGAACCGTATAAGACATTTTAATTTGTTGTTTAGTAGTTAGTTACTGTTGTGTTGTTTTTAACGAGGTGCAAATTTAGAAATTTATTTGAACACCAAAAGCATAAATGTAGCTTATTTTGGTAATTTCAAAAAAAATATTTTATAGTTTTGCAATCCGCTTGCCTCGGTGGCGGAACTGGTAGACGCGCTGGATTCAAAATCCAGTTCCTTCGGGAGTGTGGGTTCGATTCCCACCCGAGGTACGAAGCTTCACTTTGTGAGGCTTTTTTTATGTTAAACTGCTTTTATAACATAAGTAACAATTCCCCAAATAATTAGGTCGCTCTCGGGAGTTACTTTTATTGGTTTATACTTTGGGTTTTCCGGCATTAACGTAACTTTTTTTCCTTGTATTTTTAAGCGTTTAACGGTAAACTCGCCATCTATAAAACATACTGCAATTTTGTTGTTTTGTGGTTCTAAACTTCTGTCTATTATTAATAAATCGCCATCATCTAACCCGGCATTCACCATCGAGTCTCCGCTTACTCGGGCATAAAACGTTGCTTCGGGGTGTTTTATAAGTTCTTTATCTAAGCTAATTCTAGATTCTTTAAAGTCTTCTGCCGGAGAAGGAAATCCAGCCGATATGCCTTCATCTACATAAGCAATAGTGGTAGTAGAGGGTTTAATAGGGTATATGGTTAATGCCTTTTTCATTTTACAACTATAATATCGTTAATATTTGTAGTGTATCTTGGCGATAAATGCTCTTGCCGCATTTTCCATGTTCTTGTTAGATCTTGGCTAGCAATTTTAACTTTATGCTCGCCGGTTTTACGGTTAATAAAGTCTATGACTTTCATTAAGTTACTATGTTTACCATCTTCTAATGCAAATAAAGATAGTTGCCTGTTGTTAGCGGGAGTAAGCCCACATACAATTACACCGGCTTTTTTATAGGCTATTGCGGGTTTGTAGATTTGTGTTACTGCTTGCACAGCATATTTTACAAGCATAATGCTAGAATTTGTAGGATGTGGTAAGGTAATTGCCAAGCTTTTGTTGTGTTGAGGCGCATTTTTTTTATGCTTATCGCTTCGTAAAAAAACAATAATCATGTTACAACAACTGTGTTGTTTTCTTAGTTTTTCGGCACAACTGGCAGCAAAAGTTGCAATGCGCTCTTTTATATTATCTAAATCAGAATAGGTGTACTCAAAACTTCGGGTAGTAGCTATTGCTTTTTTGGTTTTCGGGAATTCTAAATCTAACGTATTAATTCCTTGCAGCTCTTTTTTTAAACGAAGCCCTGTAATAGCCATATTGCTTTTTACCCACTGGTCTGGGAGGTTAACAAAATCTAACCCGGTTTTAACATGTTGTTTTTCTAAGCGTTTACTATGGCCATAACCAATACCCCAAATATCTTGTATGGTAATCCATTTTAATGCTTTAATACGTTTTTCTTCAGAGTCTATAACATAAACACCATTGGTAATATTGTTATATTTTTTAGCAATTTTATTTGCCACTTTTGCTAGTGCTTTAGTTGGGGCTATACCAATACTTATAGGAATACCGGTGCATTTATATACCCGATTTTTAATTTCTGTACCATATGCTACATAATCTATATTGGTAAATCCTGTAAACTTTAAAAAAGCTTCGTCTATACTGTACACTTCTATGTCTGGTGTAAAGTGAGTTAAAAGGGTCATAACCCTATTACTCATGTCTCCGTACAAGGGGTAGTTAGAAGAGAATACATGTACATTGTGTTGCTTAAAAAAATCTTGATACTTAAAAGCAGGTGCTCCCATGGGTAACCCCAGATTTTTAGCCTCGTCGCTTCTAGAGATTACACAACCGTCGTTGTTAGACAAAATGGCTATCGGTTTACCGTTTAATTGCGGTTTAAAAACGCGTTCGCAAGACGCGTAAAAATTATTACAATCTACCAGTGCAAACATACTTGTAAAGGTACGTAAACTTGCTTTTGTACACATTGTTTTAACAAAGCGATGTTGTTTTTAGGTTAAATTCGATGTACGGTAAAAAAAGAGCCTGTTTTTAGGCTTGTTTTTTGTAGTTTTATTGATTAGTGAATGAAGTATGCCGAAACAGTTTTTGCAGAAACGATACATTTATGCTATTCTGACGTTTGTTGGGCTGCTTTTTACGGTCTTAATTTTATGGAACGTATCGTTAAATTCGCAAAACAAACTTGCCCAGAATGAGCTTAGAACTTCAGGATTACTTACTTCGCAAGACTTCCTGTCTATTATAAAAAATGACATTCAGCTTTTAAAAAATCTCAAACACAGAATTGAGATGACCGATGGTGCTTATTTTGATTACTGGGAAGAAGATGCCAAGCTTATTATAGAGCAAAACCCGTCGTTTAAATTTATAGAATGGATAGATAGCTCTATGGTTATTAAAAAAGTAACGCCATTTAAAGGTAACGAAGCTGCTTTAGGGTTAGATATCTCTAAGCTGGATTACAGAAGAGACGAGTGGTTGCGCCATGCATCAGATTCTACTACAAACATAACCTCTTGGATTGCTCTTACGCAAGGCGGAAATGCTTTTTTGGTTGATGTGCCGGTGTATTTTAAAGGAAAATTTCAAGGAACCATAACAGCCGGAATGGATTTTACCAGTCATTTTAATGAACTCTCCGAAGGTCTTGAAGGAAAATATGCTATTGAAATTCTGGACGACAAGCAAACCACATTTTATAATTTTAACAACTATAAAGTTTTAGCTGAAAAAGATGGAGATTTTATATTTTCTGATACGTTTGATATTGATTTAGCCGATGGGCAGAAATGGATATTTAGCATACAACCAACCGATTTAAGCTTGCTCTCAGACCGTAAGAGAAACATGTTTTTTAGCCTGTTGTTTGGTATTTTATTAACGGTATTAATGAGTTTGTTGGTGTTTTTCTTTCAAACATCTAAACGTGAAACTCGAAATGTGCAAAAAGCAAATTTTAAGCTCAAGCAAGCCAATACACTTTTAGAGCAAGAGCGTATAAAGGCAGACGAAGCCTCTCAAGCAAAAACAGAATTCTTATCTAACATGAGTCATGAAATTAGAACTCCGTTAAATGCAATAATTGGATTTATAGAGTTACTTAAAGACATAGATTTAAAACAGACGGCCAAAGAGTATTTAACACTCATGGAAGGGTCGTCTAAAAAACTATTGGGTTTAATAGATAATATTCTGGAGATAGATAAAATTGAATCTGGTAAAATAACTTTTAAAGAAGAAACTTTTAATCCGCTTGTAGAGTTAAAAGAAATAGCTAAAATGTATGCCCCCGGAATAGAAGAGAAAGGGTTAACATTACAAATAAATACCCCATCGGAAAGCTATAATTTTGTTCGTGGAGATTTAGGTAAATACAGCCAAATAATTACCAATTTATTACGTAATGCTGTTAAGTTTACCAAAGAAGGAAAAATAGAGGTTGATTATAAAGAGCAAGTTTCAGGGAATACCTTGGTATTGTTTATGTCTGTTTCAGATACAGGAATAGGAATGCCAGAACACAAGCAAAGTGCTATTTTTGATAGGTTTATTCAAGTAGATTCAAGTACTACAAAAGAACACGAAGGTAGCGGTTTAGGGCTTTATATAACCAACCACTTGGTTAAACTTTTAGGAGGCTCTATTGCTGTTAGTAGTAAGCAAGGCAAAGGAACAACGTTTGATTTAGAATTAAAGTTTCCGCTTTCAGATTCATGTGAAGTAGATTTGTCTGCTACAGAAAATAACGAGGTGCCAAATTTTAACAATTTTAAGGTGTTAGTGGTAGATGATAACAAGCTTAATGTGTTGGTAATGCAAAAATCGTTAGAGCGTTTAGGAATAAATCCGGATGTTGCTCATAATGGTGAAGAAGCTATAGAGAAAGCCACAACCAATAATTACCATTTAATTTTCATGGATTTACACATGCCTAAAATGGATGGTTTTGAGGCAACCCAAAAAATTAGAGAAACACAAAAAAATGTGTTAATAGTTGGATTGTCTGCCAATGTAACAAAAGAGGCCATAGAGCAATCTAAGAGTGTTGGTATGAACGATTATTTAACCAAGCCCATTACACAAGAAGGGCTGTCTAAAAAACTCTCTTCATATCACACTATGGCCACTTAAAATGGTCATTACTTAAAAGCTGGATAACCTGTAATATCTGCTCCGGTAATAAGTAAATGTATATCGTGTGTACCCTCGTAAGTAATTACACTTTCTAAATTCATCATATGGCGCATAATGCTATACTCTCCTGTAATTCCCATACCGCCTAAAATTTGTCTTGCTTCGCGCGCAATTTTTATAGCCATTTCTACATTATTACGCTTAGCCATAGAAATTTGTGCCGATGTAGCACGCCCTTCTTCACGAAGCACACCTAAACGCCATGCTAACAATTGAGCTTTAGTTATTTCGGTAATCATTTCGGCAAGCTTCTTTTGCTGTAATTGGTAAGCAGCAATTGGTTTACCAAATTGTTCGCGCTCTTTGGCATAGCGTAAAGCAGTATCATAACAATCCATAGCGGCACCAATAGCACCCCAAGCAATACCAAATCGGGCAGAATCTAAGCAGCTTAACGGAGCTCCCAATCCATTTTTCCCAGGAAGTAAATTTTCTTTAGGAACTTTAACATTATCAAAAATAAGTTCGCCGGTGGCAGAAGCTCTAAGAGACCATTTGTTATGAGTTTCAGGAGTAGTGAAACCTTCCATACCACGCTCTACTATAAGACCATGAATTCTACCTTCTTCGTTTTTAGCCCAAACAACTGCTATTTGAGCAAAAGGAGCATTAGAAATCCACATTTTAGCTCCGTTTAAAAGATAATGGTCTCCCATATCTTTAAACTTAGTTTCCATTCCTCCCGGATTAGAACCATGGTTTGGCTCTGTTAATCCAAAGCACCCCATCCACTCACCAGAGGCTAACTTCGGTAAGTATTTTTTGCGCTGTTCTTCTGTACCGTACTTCCAAATAGGGTACATAACCAAAGACGATTGAACCGATGCGGTAGAACGAACACCGCTATCGCCTCGTTCTATTTCTTGCATAATTAAACCATAGCTAATTTGGTCTAAACCGGCTCCGCCATACTCAACGGGAATATACGGGCCAAAGGCGCCAATTTCTGCTAATCCGTTAATTAATTGTTTAGGGAATTCTGCACGTTGTGCATACTCTTCTATAATCGGAGATACTTCTCTTTTAACCCACTGCCTGGCTGCATCTCTAACCAGTTTATGCTCATCGGTTAAAAGGTCATCTAAATTATAATAATCTGGTGCTTCAAAAAGGTCTGGTTTCATGATAATTAATTAAAGTTTTCAAAGGTAATTAATTCGTAAAACGTAACAAAAAAGCATTCAAACTTGTTTTTTTAAAGCTTTTGTTTTATGGACTAAATACGTGCAATTAAAAGGGTTTAACACTTGTTAAGAATTGTTGTTAAACTCATTTTAAAGTTGTTAAAATACTTGACTTTAAAGGGTTTGCGTATTATTTTAATAATGCGTTACCGAAAATCGGTAGCCTTAGATGTTTAATTAAAAAATGAAGAGGATATTATGAAGTATACAGAGAAAATTTCAAACAAATTAAATCAATTATTATCTAAAAGTTACGATGCAGCTAAAGGATATAAAAAAGCTGTAGAAAATGTTAACGATACAGACATTAAAATGTTTTTAAAGAATATGTCTGGCCAACGTGAGCGTTTTGCTACGGATTTAAGACAAGAAATTTTAAGTTATGGAGAACTGCCGGAAGATAGCGGTAGTGTAGCCGGAGCAGCACACAGAGCCTGGATGGATTTGCGATCGTTATTTAGTAGTAACGATGAGCAGGCCATTTTAAAAGAATGTATTAGAGGTGAGAAAGCTGCAATAGAAGAGTATAATGATATTTTAAAAGATAGCGATGTATTGCCACCAACCACGGTTGCAATGCTTACTAGACATAGAGATTACATACAACAAGCTATTAATAATGTTAAAGTACTAGAAGAAGCTGTATCCTAAGTATATGGTTTAAGTTAGTTAGTTAATTAAGAGCCAAGGTTTTTACCTTGGCTTTTTTACATTTTTAGGTAAAAATCTTGGGTAAGGTTTATATACTCTTGTGTGTAATTATGGCGTTCAACTTCTATGGTTAGCTCGGTTTCTGTTAAATGTTTTGTTTGATTGGAAAATGCAATTAAACTACGCTTAATTGGGGAGTTTGGAGTGCCTTTAACTCGCGTAATTTTAATAGGATGTAAGTTGTATTGATTGGCAATTTCTAAAAAAGAATGTTCATTTTTAAACGGAATCACAACACAGAAAATACCGTTTTCGGCTAAAAGTTTAGATGCGCACTTAATAAGAGTGTTAAAAGATAAATAATTGGTGTTTCTGGCAACATCACGTTGGGCATTTTTGGCTGGTACTTGCTCTGTAAAAAAGGGAGGATTTGCTACAATTAAATCGTAAGGCTCGTCTATTTCGTCGGCAAAATCTTCAACAGAAGCATGATAACAAAACAGTCTGTCGTTAAACGGTGAAGCTTCAAAATTCTCTACACACTCTTCAAAAGCATCGGCATCAATTTCTACGGCATCTATAATTTCAGCACTTGTTCTCTGTGCTAACATCAACGCAAGTAAACCGGTTCCGGCTCCAATGTCTAAAATGGCGCATGGGTTGTGTTGTATGGGCGCCCAAGCTCCTAATAAAACACCATCTGTACCAACTTTCATGGCGCTTTTATCTTGCCTAACAGAAAATTGTTTAAAAACAAAAGGTTTAGCCATGTAAGTTTTTAATGTTTATAAGTAAAGTTCTATTAATCCTTCCGGGGTTTCAACATGTATGGTTTTTGCAGCTCTGTCTACTTTTTTAATGATATCATCATTAATAGGAATAAGCAGCTCTTTACCATTAAAATCTACTTCAAAAAGAGCTTGTGCAGTAGTATCGTTTACTGCTTTAATAGAGCCAATATTGCCATGATTGCTATCTAAAATGGTAAAACCAATTACCTCATGGTAGTAAAATTTATTCCCCGAAAGCTTAGGAAGCATAGACAAAGGAAGATAAAGCTCAGTGCCCAAAAGCTTATTGGCCTCTTCTTCGGTAGAGACATCTTCAAACTGAATGCGTAATAAGTTTGATTTATGTAGTCCGGATTTAGCAATAAAAAAAGGAATCAGGCTGTTGCCAAAGGCAACCAGCACTGATTCCATATTTTCGTAGATTTCGGGTTCGTCGGTATCTAATTTTACCAATACTTCCCCTTTAAAGCTAAACTTTTTTACAATTTTCCCGAGATAGAAGCAATCTTCTTTTCTCATGAAAAAGTATTAAGCGTCTGCTTCTTTGTTTTCTTCTGCAGGAGCTTCAGCTACAGTTTCTTCGGTAGCTTCTGCTGTTTCCTCTACAGCCTCTGCAGTTTCTTCTGCAGGTTGTGCAGCAGCTTTACGCTTTTCGCTAATTTCTTTTTCTGCTTCAAGTTGCTTAGCCTTAGCTTCTTCTTTAGCTTTGGTTAAGCTGTCTTTTTTAGCTTCTACCTTTTTAGCTTTTTCTTCTAACCAAGCTTGAAATTTTTTCTCAGCTTCTTCTTCAGAAAAAGCACCCTTAGCAACCCCTCCTAATAAATGATGCTTAAGCATAACTCCTTTGTAAGACAAAATGCGTCTTGCAGTTTCAGTTGGTTGTGCACCATTCTGTAACCACTTTACAGAGCTGTCTACATTAACTTCAATTTGAGCAGGGTTTGTGTTTGGGTTGTAAATTCCTAGTTTTTCTAAAAATTTACCATCTCTTTTAGCGCGCGAATCGGCAGCTACAATCCAGTAAAAAGGCTTTCCTTTTTTACCGTGACGTTGTAATCTAATTTTAACAGGCATAGTTAATTAATTAGTGAGGTACTCGACCTCGGTTATTAATTTATTAAACACTTTACTCGAAAGTGGGTGCAAATATACATGTTTTTTGTTAAAATCAATACTCGTCATAGTTTATTTTTGTTTGATTTTAAGAGAGTTGTGAGTGGTTAGTAACTTCTAATAAAATCTTTTTTCATTACTTTAAAATATAAGTAGTTTTAGCCTTGAAATTCACCTAAGTTTTTTTGCATTTATGTACCTGATTTTTGACACAGAAACCACCGGATTACCAAAACGATGGGATGCCCCAACAACCGATGTAGATAATTGGCCAAGAGCGGTACAAATTGCTTGGCAATTGCACGATGAGCTGGGAAATTTAGTAGAGCAAAAAGACTTTTTAATTAAACCGGAAGGCTTTAATGTACCGTTTGATGCAGAACGAATTCATGGTATATCTACAGAGTTGGCAGAGGCTAAGGGAGTTTCAATACATCAGGTATTACATGAATTTAATGCAGCATTAGCCAAAACAAAATTTGTTGTAGGGCAAAATGTTGGTTTTGATGTTAATGTAATGGGGGCAGAGTTTCACAGGGCAAATGTGCAAACTCCGTTAGAACAACTGCCGGTTTTAGATACTTGTACAGAAACAACAGCAGAGTTGTGCAAAATTCCCGGAGGTAGAGGCGGAAAATTTAAACTACCAACACTTACAGAACTTCATCAATTTTTGTTTCAGGATGGTTTTGAAGAGGCACATAATGCAACTGCCGATGTAGAGGCAACTGCGCGATGCTTTTTTGAGCTTATTAGAAGACAAGTATTTACAGCCGAAGAATTAGATGTAACACCAGATTATTTTAATCGTTTTTCAGAATCAAATCCTCAACCAATACAACTTGTAGGGCTTAAGCATATTAATTTAAAAGAAGCTTCACAGCAAATTCGTGAAGCATTAGCCAAACAAGAACCTTCACAAGAAGTTTCTAAAGAAGAAATAAAACAAAACGAAAAAGAACTTGCCACCGTAAGCTTTGCACACTTAC
Source organism: Lutaonella thermophila (assembly GCF_055387725.1). Taxonomy (NCBI): domain Bacteria; kingdom Pseudomonadati; phylum Bacteroidota; class Flavobacteriia; order Flavobacteriales; family Flavobacteriaceae; genus Lutaonella; species Lutaonella thermophila. The sequence continues at coordinate 347,423 of NZ_AP043783.1, read as the reverse complement.
ACAACCATTCACAATTTTCGGTTTTACAAGCAACGTCCAGCATTCCTGATTTGGTAGCAGCAACAGCTAAAGCAAAAATGCCGGCCGTAGCACTCACCGACATAGCTAACATGATGGGGGCTTTTCATTTTGTGCAAGCCGTTAGCAACCATAATAAAAAAGCTAAAGAAAAAAATAAAGAAGCTTTAGAAAAAGGCGAAACGCCAACAGAGGTAGAAATTAAACCTATTGTAGGATGCGAATTTTATGTGTGTGAAAACCATACTGATAAAACCCGCAAAGACAATGGCTACATGATTGTAATGTTAGCCAAAAACAAAAACGGGTATCATAACCTGGCTAAAATGTCTTCTATAGCCTACACAGATGGGTTTTACTATGTGCCCAGAATAGATAAAGAAGTAATTAAACAATATAAAGAAGATGTAATTGTACTTACCGGGGGACTTTACGGTGAGGTTCCGAGTAAAATTTTAAACGTTGGTGAAGCCCAGGCAGAAGAAGCACTATTATGGTGGAAAGAGCAGTTTGGTGACGATTTATATATAGAAATCATGCGTCATGGTCAAGAAGACGAAGACAGAGTTAATGAGGTTTTGGTTGAGTTTTCAAAAAAGCATAACATAAAATTAGTTGCCACCAACAATACCTTTTACATTGATAAAGAAGATGCTAATGCACACGATATTTTACTGTGTGTAAAAGACGGAGAGAAACAAGCAACCCCAATAGGAAGAGGCAGAGGTTACAGATACGGGCTTCCAAATCAAGAATACTACTTTAAGAGTAGTGACGAAATGAAAGAGCGTTTTAAAGATTTGCCGGAAGCCATAAGCAACATTCAAGAAATTATAGATAAAGTAACACCTTTTGAGCTGGCAAGAGATGTATTACTTCCTAAATTTAATATACCCGAAGAGTTTCAGCACAAACAAGATAAAATAGACGGTGGTAAGCGAGGTGAAAACGCATACTTACGTCACTTAACATTTGAGGGAGCAAAAGAACGCTACGGAGAAATTACTCCCGAAATTGAAGAGCGTTTAAACTTTGAGTTAGATGTAATAGAAAAAACTGGATATCCCGGATACTTTTTAATAGTAGAAGATTTTATTAGGGCAGCCAGAGAAATGGGAGTTTCTGTTGGGCCCGGAAGAGGATCTGCAGCAGGGAGCGCCGTAGCCTACTGTTTAAAAATTACCAATTTAGACCCTATTAAATACGATTTGCTTTTTGAGCGATTTTTAAATCCGGATAGGGTTAGTATGCCCGATATAGATATAGATTTTGATGACGAAGGTAGAACCAAAGTAATGGAGTATGTAATTAATAAATATGGTAGTAATCAAGTAGCGCAAATTATTACGTATGGTACAATGGCTGCAAAATCATCTATCAGAGATACGGCCAGAGTACTTGATTTACCATTACATGAAGCCGATAGGATAGCTAAACTTATACCCAACACCAAGCTTAAAAAAATATTTGGTAAAACAGAGCAAGAATTAAAAGAACAGTTTCGTTCAGACGAAGTTCAAAAAATAAAAGAACTCTTAGAACTTTCTGAAGGAGATGGCTTAGAAGCTCAAACTATTAATCAGGCTAGAGTTTTAGAAGGCTCATTGCGTAATACAGGTATTCATGCTTGTGGTGTAATTATTACTCCGGACGATATTACCAATTTTGTTCCGGTTGCAACCGCTAAAGATTCAGATTTATGGGTAACTCAATTTGATAACAGTGTTGTAGAAAGCGCAGGACTTTTAAAAATGGACTTCTTAGGGCTTAAAACCCTGACACTTATAAAAGACACTGTAAAAATTGTAAAAGCAAAACACGGAATAGAATTAGACCCGGAGAACTTTCCGTTAGACGATAAAAAAACATATGAGCTCTTTCAACGAGGTGAAACCGTTGGGATTTTTCAATACGAATCGCCTGGAATGCAAAAGTATATGAAAGAGCTAAAGCCAACAGTGTTTGATGACCTGATTGCGATGAACGCACTATACAGACCGGGTCCGATGGATTATATTCCGAGTTTTATTAGAAGAAAGCACGGTGAAGAAGAGATTGTGTACGACCTTCCGGAGATGGAAGAATACCTTAAAGAAACCTATGGTATTACCGTTTATCAAGAGCAGGTAATGCTTCTGTCTCAAAAATTAGCAGGTTTTACCAAAGGTGAAGCCGATATGCTAAGGAAAGCAATGGGTAAAAAGATTTTTGCCTTACTACAAAAACTAAAACCTAAGTTTTTAGATGGTGGTGTTGCCAATGGTCATCCAAGAGACGTTTTAGAAAAAATCTGGAAAGATTGGGAGGCTTTTGCAAGCTATGCATTCAATAAATCGCACTCAACCTGCTATGCCTGGATTGCCTATCAAACAGCGTATTTAAAAGCACACTATCCGGCAGAGTATATGGCGGCTGTACTCTCTAATAACATGAACGATATTAAACAGGTAACGTTCTTTATGGAAGAGTGCAAGCGAATGAAACTTAACGTACTAGGGCCAGATGTAAACGAATCGTACTATAAATTCTCTGTAAATAAAGACAACGCAATTAGGTTTGGTATGGGGGCCATAAAAGGCGTTGGCCATGGTGCTGTAAAAACTATTGTAGAAAACAGAAAAAAAGACGGCCCGTATAAATCTATTTTTGATTTGGTAAAACGTATAGATTTACGCGCTGCCAATAAAAAAGCATTCGAGAACCTTGCCTTAGCAGGTGGTTTTGATTGCTTTACTAATACCCATAGAGCACAGTATTTTCATGATGATGGTGACGGCATGATGTTTTTAGAAAAAGTACTCAAATACGGGGCAAAATATAAGGAAAATAAAAATTCGGCACAGGTAAGTTTATTTGGTGAGGCTAGTGAGGTACAAATACCAGAACCACAAGTGCCACCATGTGAGAGCTGGGGTACGTTAGAGAAACTTCGTAGAGAGAAAGAAGTAGTTGGTATTTATATTTCAGGGCATCCGTTAGATGATTATAAATACGAGATGGATTTGTTTTGCAATGCAGGTGTAGGATACTTTAAAAAACTAAATGAGCACGTTAAAAAAGAGCTCTGGTTTGCCGGAGTCATAACAGATGTACAACACAGAGTGTCTAAAAACGGTAAAGGCTGGGCTGCATTTACTTTAGAAGATTACACAGATAGCCACGAGTTTAAAATTTTTGGAGAAGAGTATCTAAAGTACAGGCATTTTTTAGTTGTAAACTCATTTATATATGTAAAAGTATTGGTTAAAGAAGGCTGGATTAATAGAGAAACCGGTAAACAAGGAGAACCTCGTTTGCAATACAACACCATAATGCTGCTACAAGACGTAATGCAAACCCATGCCAAAAAAATTACTTTGCATGTAAAACTACAAGAACTGGCAGAGCAACGTATTAATGCGTTAAAACAAGTTGTAAAAGCACACAAGGGAGATCGTAAATTAACAATGGTTGTGCATGATAATGATGAAGATATAAAACTAAAAATGCCGAGCAGAAAAGTAAAAGTTAATATTTGCAAAGAGCTGTTAGAAGAGCTTAAAACACACGATGTATATTTTAAAGTAAATTAAGTATTATTAAAGGCAATTATTGTATAAGTAAAACCAATACATGCCGTGTAAAGTTTGGCAAAATATTTGACTACTTTTGTACCGAAAATTAATTGATAATTAAAGAACTAAAAACACAAATAATATGGCATTAGAAATTACAGATGCTACTTTCGAAGAAGTAGTTTTAAAAAGCGATAAACCTGTTTTAGTAGATTTCTGGGCTGCATGGTGTGGTCCTTGTAGAATGGTTGCACCGGTTATTGACGAAATCAGCCAAGAGTACGAGGGTAAAGCAGTTGTTGGAAAAGTAGATGTAGATGCTAACCAAGAATATGCTGCCAAGTACGGAGTGCGCAACATTCCTACTGTTTTAGTATTTAAAGATGGCGAGGTAGTTGGCCGTCAGGTAGGTGTGGCACCAAAAGAAACCTACACGCAAGCATTAGATTCACTTTTATAAAAAACAGGTGTAATTAAAAGTTAAAGGTTTGGCAATAGGTCAAACCTTTTTTATTTTTATCAGGGCGCATCGGTAACAAATTACCGTCGGGCTTTCGGCAGTCGCTTTTGCAATACATTGCAAAGAGCTTCAACAAAGCCTCAATCCCTTGCGCAAAACAAAACGTAATGAAACTTCAAAAAGAACTCAATAAGGCAGCCCTTTCCGGTAATTTAGAACTCTTGGCAAAACAAGTTGTAGAAGGGTTTATGAGTGGCATGCATAAGAGTCCGTTTCATGGTTTTTCAGCAGAATTTTCAGAGCATAAAATTTACAATACCGGAGAAAGCACACGGCATATAGACTGGAAATTGTTTGCAAAAACCGATAAACTTTACACAAAACGCTACGAAGAAGAAACCAATTTACGTTGCCATATAATTATAGACAACTCATCGTCTATGCATTATCCGGTGCAAAAAACAATCACGTTAGAAAACTTAAATAAAATTGGTTTTGCAGCATTGGCAAGCGCATCGTTAATGAACCTCTTTAAAAAACAACGCGATGCTGTTGGGTTAAGCATTTACTCAGATTCTTATGATTATTATGCCCCCGAAAAAAGTAATGAGAGGCATCATCAAATGCTACTAACGGCCTTAGAGCAAATGGTGCAAAGTAAACCGGTACAAAAACAAACCAAAACTTATACCTATTTGCATTTAATTGCCGAGAAAATACACAGAAGAAGCATGATTTTTTTGTTTACCGACATGTTTCAGACCCAAACAGATGATGACAAACTTTTTGAAGCACTAAGGCATTTAAAGTATAATAAACACGAGGTTATTTTATTTCATTTGTTTGATAAAGAAAAAGAGCAAAACTTTAATTTTAGTAATACACCCAAACGTTTTGTAGATGTAGAAACCGGAGAATATATTAATATGTACGCAGATAATTTTAAGGAGCAATACCAAAAAGCAGTAACAAACTATTTTAATACTGTTTCATTGCGTTGTGCTCAATACAAAATAAAATATGTGCCTGTCGATATTAATGCGATGTTTGCAAAAATTTTAACTACGTATCTGGTTGAGCGTAAAATGTTTGTGTGATTTTTGCCCAAAAAGGGTGTAATTTTTTTAAAAAAATATTTGTCAAATTAAAATAGCACTGTATATTTGCATCCGCAATTAAGCGCTGGTCTGGTAGTTCAGCTGGTTAGAATACATGCCTGTCACGCATGGGGTCGCGGGTTCGAGTCCCGTCCAGACCGCAACAATAACAAAGAGCTTCTCAGGTAATATTGAGAAGCTTTTTTTCGCAAAAAAGTTTAGTTGTGTTGTTTATAGTAAGCTGTTTTGCTTACTGTGGTTTAGTAGTTAAACCAATGAAAGGCTTTCCTTTTAATGTAAAGGAGGGCTTTTTTTATTTATAGCCGTTTTTAATTAAAAGTAAAAAACGCATCACTGTACTCCCACGCAGTCATTAAAAACATTCCGAGGTAGATTATTGCAACTAAAAACTTTAAAAACGTTCCGGTTAAAAACCCTAAGAAAGAACCTACGGCAGCTTTAAAAGCTTTACCGGAATCGGCTTTATTTATTAGCTCACCAACAATTGCCCCAACAAAAGGCCAAACAATAATACCGATTGGTCCTAAAACCGGAAAGAAAAGCGCTACTAACAAACCAATAGTTGTACCTAACATACCCGCTTTACTACCACCAAAACGTTTGGTTCCTGCAACCGGAATAATATAATCTATAACCGTTACAGCTATTGCAATTAATAAAGTAATGGTAAGCAAAACCCAATTATCAGGAACGCTTTTAGTAAGGTAAAGTAATAATAAACCAACCCAGCTTAACGGAGGCCCGGGTAATACCGGTAAAAAACTACCTATTATGCCTAACAACATAAAAAATAGCCCTAAAAAAAGCAGTAATAAATCCATACGTTAAATTTAGATTGTAAGACGAAAGTAAGTAATGTTTGTTACAGATTATACATTTTAAAAATAGTAAGCTTTTATAAAACTTATACACTAATTTACTTAACAGAGTGGGGTTTTCTCATTAAAAATAATACTCTTAAAGGCTTAAATACACTTTTCGGGTAATTAAGTTTATTGAAAAGTCGTATTTTCAACTCCTAAAACCATTGCAATGAAACGTTTTGGGCTTTTTTGGTTACTTGTATTGTGTTGCTCATGTAATTTATTTACCAGCAAAGAGCAATTAAAAAAACAATTAGTACAAGAAGAAATTAAGAGCATTAACTGGAACGAAGTAGACCAATACCCTCTTTTTGAGGCTTGTGATGAAACGGCAAGTAAAGAAGCTCAAAAAGTATGCTTTCAAACCACGTTATCAGACCATTTGTTTAATGCGTTAGCTACTCATAATTTTAATGTTACACAATCGGTAAACGATACAATTTTAGTTTTAATGATTATTAGAAATGATGGTTCTATACAATTAGAAAGTATAACCAAAACAAGTTTAGTTTCTGAGCAACTTCCAGAAATAGATAGTGTAATAACAAGAGCTTTGCAACGTTTACCAAAAATTTATCCGGCATTAAAAAGAGGAATTCAAGTGTCTACAAAAGTAAAATTGCCCATTGTAGTTTCTGCGCAGCAATCAGAGAATTAGTTTTTAATTAGCTTTGTATACTCAATTTAAGAGAGTGAAAGACGAAAAAATTATACTTGGTATTGATCCCGGAACAACCATCATGGGATTCGGACTCATAAAATGTGAGGGCAAAGCAATGACCCTCTTACAGTTAGATGAGCTTTTGCTTAAAAAATATGACGATCATTACCTTAAACTGCAAAAAATATTTGAGCGTACCATTCAGATTATAGACCAATATCATCCTGATGAAATAGCCATAGAAGCTCCTTTTTATGGTAAAAATGTACAATCTATGCTAAAACTTGGTAGAGCTCAAGGCGTAGCTATGGCAGCCGGATTAAGCAGAGAAATCCCCATAACAGAATATTCTCCTAAAAAAATAAAAATGGCTATTACCGGTAATGGTAATGCCAGCAAAGAGCAAGTGGCTAAAATGTTAATGAGCTTACTTAATTTAAAAAAGCTACCTAAAAATCTTGATGCTACAGATGGGCTGGCAGCAGCCGTTTGCCATTTTTACAATTTAGGCAAGCCAAGCACCGGAAAATCATATACAGGTTGGACAGCCTTTGTTAAGCAAAATCAGAATCGTTTAAAATAATACCGAAATATGAGCGGTATTTACATACATATACCTTTTTGCAAACAAGCATGTCATTATTGCGATTTTCATTTTTCTACTTCTTTTAAAAAAAAGGAAGTCTTACTTGATGCGTTAACTAAAGAACTCATATTAAGAAAAGACGAGTTTAAAAATACTGTTGTAGAAACTATTTATTTTGGAGGTGGTACACCAAGCGTTTTAAGTGTTGTAGAGCTGCAACAGCTTTTAAATACAATATACAATAACTACAATGTTACAGAAAACCCGGAAATTACTTTAGAGGCTAACCCGGACGATTTAACTCCTAATAAATTAGAGCAACTATCTAAAACACAAATAAACAGGCTTAGCATTGGTATTCAATCGTTTTTTAATGAGCATTTACAAGAAATGAATCGCGCTCATAATGCTAATCAGGCAAAAAACAGCTTAGAGTTAGCAACCCAATTATTCAATAATATTACTATAGATTTAATTTACGGTATCCCAAACATGAGTGCAGAGGTATGGGCAGAAAACTTAGAAATAGCTTTTAGTTATAACATACAGCATTTATCAAGTTACGCATTAACGGTAGAGCCTAAAACCGCTTTGGATTATTTTATTAAAAACGGAAAATATCCTTCTGTAAACGATGATTTAACGTATGAGCATTTTACCATTTTGGTAACGAAAGCTAACAAAGCCGGAATGGTGCATTATGAGATATCTAATTTTGGTAAGCCCAACTATTTTTCTAAACACAACACTTCTTATTGGCAGGGAAAACCGTATATAGGTATTGGTCCTTCTGCGCATTCTTATAACATAACTCACAGAAGTTGGAACGTTGCTAACAACACAAAATATATTACTGCTTTAACAGAAAACAAGCTGCCATCTACAAAAGAAAAACTATCTGTTACTGACGCATTTAACGAGTATGTTTTAACCCGATTACGTACCATCTGGGGGGTTAATTTACAAGATGTAACTTCACGTTTTGGAAACGATTATACCGATTATTTGCTGAAAGAAAGTAACCGTTTTATTGTAAACGAATTGTTGTATATTGATAATGATATTTTAAAGACCACCCCAAAAGGAATGTTTAAGGCAGATGGTATAGCAGCAGCATTATTTAGGATTTAATTTAGTTAGCGTATGGTTGCCACTATTCAATACAAAAACACATCGTTTAAAGTAGATTTTTCTAAACCAATAGATATTTCAATTCCTTTAAAAGGAACACCAGATAATGTTAACGCATGGTATTTACCTCCACCAAAAATAGCACCGGTAAGTGCAGATGGTTGGGTAGGAAGTGTTGCAGAAGGAGCCGATGTTAATTTTAATACAATTTGGTTTAGTCCGCATGCACATGGTACGCACACAGAGTGCGTGGGACATATTACCGAAGAGCATTATTTTGTAAACCGGCACTTAACACAATTTATGTTTGTTGCCAAATTAATTACGGTGGCTCCCGGAAAAGTTAATAACGATTATGTTATTACTAAAAAACAACTTCAAAACGCATTGCAAAATGCAACTCCAGAAGCTTTGGTGGTTAGAACCTTACCTAATGACACCAGTAAACTAACCCGACAGTATGGGCATACCAACCCACCTTATTTTACAGAAGAAGCTGCAACATATTTAAGAGAAATTGGTGTGTTGCACTTGTTGGTAGATTTACCGTCTGTAGATAAAGAAAAAGACGATGGTAACTTATTTGCACATAAAGCATTCTGGGATGTCTATGGACAATTGCGTTTAAATGCTACCATAACAGAGTTTATTTATGTGCCAAATCATATAGAAGATGGTTTATATTTAGTAAATCTGCAGATAGCACCTTTTGAAAATAATGCATCGCCAAGCAAACCAATTCTGTATAAAATTGTAACCCAGTAGCTATGGAGCCTTTGTTGATTTTACTTTTAGGAATAATTGCCGGAGCTTTGCTTATGTATTACATATACAGCTTTTTTAAGAGCAAACGGTCTAAACACAAAGCCCAACAGCAAGCAGTTATTTTGTTAGAAAAAATTAAAACGGTTTGTAAATTAATAACCGTAGAAGGAACTTTTGTTGAAGTCGTTCAACAAGAAGATATAAAAAAACAATTTCTAGGACTTATCTCCAGTAAAAAGAAAGCATTAATAGTGGTAAAAGCTAAAGTAATGGTTGGCTTTAATCTTGCTAAAATACACATAGAGGCTAATCCGGATAAAAAACAGGTTGTAGTATCTAAACTTCCCGAGCCTGAAATTTTATCTGTAGAACCCGATGTAGAATTTTATGATATTACAAACGGATTGTTTAATAAGTTTGAAAGCAACGATATTAATCAGTTAAATAAACAAGCTGTTTCCTTAATTAGAGAAAAAGTTCCGAATAGTAGTTTAACCGAAATTGCTAAAAATGAAGCTTTAGAAGTAATAAAACTACTGCAACAAGTTACACAAACTATCGGTTGGACATTAGAATCTAAAATGATAGAAAGCTCTGAGAACAACGCGCAACATATTGAAAATTAAGTAATTGTAATGTGTGGTTAAAAGGCTTTTTATCAATGTTTGCTACATTACACCGATTATTTTAAGGAGTTTCACAATAAAGTATCATATTTAAGCATTGATTAATAGCGCTGTAATTTTTTTTAATTTTATTTGTGGTTTATTATGGCTCTAGAAATCAATTGTAAAAACAACACTTACCTTATTAAAGGCACTCTTAATTACGCTAACGTAAAACAATTTCAATCGCACTTTTCAGAATTTATGCAACAACAAGAGGTTGTAATAAATATAGATCAGTTACAAAGTGTAGATACGGTTGGCGTTGCTGCTTTCGAAGAATTATATAAGCAGTTATACAAGCAACAAAAAACACTGCAAATTATTGGTTACGGGTGCAGAGATATGCACGATCATCTTAACTCTGTTTCTGTAGTATAATTTTTTTACACAATACTTTACTTTATATTTATTGTGTAAATAATTTATTAAATGAATATAGAAGAGGTAAGAGACTACTGTTTGTGTAAAAAAGCTGTAACAGAGGCTTTCCCTTTTGATCAAGATACGCTAGTGTTTAAGGTAAAAGGAAAGATGTTTGCATTAACCAGTTTAAAAAAATGGGAGCAAGGTAATGCCAGCATTAATCTAAAATGTGATCCTGAGTGGGCTCTTGAGCTTCGTGCTAACTACAACAGTATTGAGCCGGGATTTCACATGAATAAAACGCATTGGAATACTATTTATTTACACCAAGGAGAATTATCGGGAACATTTATTCGCCAATTAATAGACCATTCTTATAACATGGTAATAAAAACACTTCCTAAAAAAATACAACAAGAGTTACTGTTGCCATAATTTCCCTAATTTGTACTGCAAAGGAGTACATTGTTTTAACCGTTTAAATTGCCTATTAAAATTTGCAATATTATTATAACCGGAAAGCTCTGCAATTTCTGCTATGCTGTACTCTTTTTTGGCACGCAATAGCTCGCAAGCATGGGCAATTCTTACTTCATTTAAAAATATAAAGTAGGTTTTATTGGTTCTTTTTTTAAAATATTTGCAAAACGCATTTTTGCTCATATTTGCCACTTCGGCAATTTGAGATAGCGTTATTGGTTTTGTAAAATTACGCATGGTATACTGCATTACTTCTTGTATGCGTTTTCCTTCGTTATCAGACAGCTGCTTTGATGCAATGTAAGTATTGAATAATTTTTTTGGGGCTTTAGATAGGTTGTTTATAGTTTTTAGAAGGGTTAAAAATTGGTTGAAAGAATTTTGTTTTGGAAGTGTTTTAAAACTATTATGTAAAGTATGGTCTTTAGCCTTTGTTACGAAACCACTTTCTGATAATGCAAAAAAAGGAGAAAGGCTTTTTAATTCTTTTAGATTAAAAAAAGCTTTCCCGAAAGAGTTTTTAGTAAAGAAAAAAGAAATCATGTAAGACAGTTTTTTACTCTCTTTATTACTTAAAAAAACATGCGGTAATTGGCTTCCAATTACTATTATATCTCCTTTAGTGTAGCTTGTAATGGTATCTCCAATAAGCAGTGTACCACTTCCTGAAGCAATGTAGCTTATTTGAATTTCTTTGTGTTGATGATACTTATCATAAAACAACACAACCTTATCGTCTTGTACTATAAAAGCCGATTCTTCAGGTTTAGGTATTTGAAAAGGTAATATTTTCATTCAAAATAATTTATATAAAAATAATCATTAATGATTTAGAAATAATATTATTGGATAATATAGTATAAAAATTAGATAATAAAGCATTACACAAAAGCAATTAGTAAAACTACATTTACAATACATTAAAAACCTTACTATTATGAAAATAGATTGGAGCGGTGTAATGCCGGCTGTAACAACAAAATTTACTGAAGATGATAAATTAGATTTACCTCTTTTCAAAAAAAATATAGAGGCTCAATTAGATGCCGGCGTAAATGGTATTGTTTTAGGAGGTACCCTTGGTGAGGCAAGTACATTAACCACCCAAGAAAAGAGAGAATTAACTTCTACAACAGTACAATTAGTTAATAATCGTGTTCCGGTTTTAGTAAATATAGCAGAACAAAGTACCAAAGCAGCAATTAAAGCAGCAGAAGATGCAGAGAAAGATGGTGCCAACGCATTAATGATGTTACCACCAATGCGATATAAATCTGATGCTAAAGAAACAGTAACCTATTTTAAAGAAGTAGCCAAAAGCACGTCATTACCAATTATGGTGTACAATAATCCGGTAGATTATAATATAGAAGTTACGTTAGATATGTTTGATGAGCTACTGGAACATGATAATATTCAAGCCGTAAAAGAATCTACCAGAGATATAAGTAATGTAACCAGAATAATTAATAGGTTTGGTAACCGACTTAAAATTATGTGCGGGGTAGACACCTTAGCACTAGAGAGTTTACTTATGGGAGCGCACGGCTGGATTGCCGGATTGGTATGTGCTTTCCCAAAAGAAACAGTTGCTATTTACAAACTGCAAAAGACCGGAAAAATAAAAGAGGCTATTGCCATTTACAGATGGTTTTTACCATTGTTAGAGTTAGATATAAACTCTAAATTAGTACAGAATATTAAACTGGCAGAAGTGGCAACAGGATTAGGCTCAGAACATGTTAGAGCCCCAAGATTACCCCTTACTGGAGCAGAAAGAGAACATGTTTTAAATGTTATAAAAAAGGCACTACAAAATAGGCCAACATTACCAGATTACAAGCAACTATAAAAATAAGACGTATGATTACCGGAGAGAATTACATAGGATTTACAAGATCTGCTAAAGGCAACAGAGTATATAAAACTTTTAATCCGCAATTAAATCAAGAAAATCCGTATCAATTTATAGAAGCTTCACAAGAAGAGGTAGATAAAGCAGTAACACTAGCTTCTGAGGCTTTTAAAGCATATAAATTAATTTCAAAAGATATAAAAGCAGCTTTCTTAAACGCGATTGCAAACGAAATTTTGGCATTGGGTGATGAACTTGTTAAAGTTTATTGCGCTGAGAGTGGTTTGCCAGAAGCCAGAGCTATTGGAGAAAGAAACAGAACAGTAGGTCAGCTTAAAAGCTTTGCAGAGCTGGTTAAAGAAGGAGCTTGGGTAGAAGCCACTATAGACACCGCCCAGCCGGATAGAAAGCCAATAGCTAAACCCGACTTACGAAAAATGTTAACTCCGCTAGGGCCTGTTGTGGTGTTTGGTGCCAGCAATTTCCCGTTGGCATACTCAACAGCAGGTGGCGATACCGCATCTGCTTTAGCAGCTGGATGCCCTGTTATTGTTAAATCGCACCCAATGCATGCAGGAACAGGAGAGCTGGTTGCCGGAGCTGTAATTAAAGCAGCTAAACAAACGGGCATGCCCGATGGAGTTTTCTCTAATTTAAATAGTAGTGGCTTTGAAGTTGGCAAACAACTTGTGCAACACCCCAAAGTAAAAGCTGTGGGGTTTACCGGAAGCATTGCCGGTGGGAGAGCATTGTTTAATATGGCTGCTAACAGACCCGAACCTATCCCGGTTTTTGCAGAAATGGGAAGTATTAATCCGGTAGTCTTATTGCCCAATGCTCTAAAAAATAGTGCTGAAAACTGGGCAGAAATTTATGCGAAGTCTATAACCTTAGGAACAGGACAATTTTGTACAAACCCCGGATTAATTTTAGGGTTAAAAAGTGATAGTTTAAATAATTTTATTAGTACGCTGGCTCAAGAAATAATTAAAATAGAGCCTTCTTGTATGCTACATCCTAATATAGTTGGAGCGTATGAAAACAATAAAGCTAAAGTAAAATCTCAACAGGCAACAACAGTAGTAGCAGAGTATGCCACACAAACCAAAGAGAATTATGCTAAACAAGCTGTTTTAACAGTAGAAGGAGCAACTTTTTTAAACAATAAAACTTTACATCAAGAAGTTTTCGGTCCGTTTTCTATTGTGGTTCAATGTGAAGATATAAACCAATTAGAGGCTATTTTACACAATTTAGAAGGGCAGCTTACAGGAACAATAATTGGTGATGAAGAAGAAATTGCAACGCACCATACTATTGTGCAGGCGTTACAAAATAGAGTTGGCAGAATAATTTTTAATGGAGTTCCAACAGGGGTCGAGGTTTGTCCTGCCATGCATCATGGGGGGCCCTATCCGGCTTCTACAGACAGCAGGTTTACAGCAGTTGGTATTCATGCTATAAAACGTTGGGCAAGACCAATATGCTATCAAAATTGGCCTGATAATTTACTACCTGAAGAACTTAAAAATAAAAACTCTTTGGGGATTTCTCGTTTAGTAAATGGGGTTTTAACCAAAGATAATATTTAGGTAATGGCTAAGCACATATTTAAGTGTATAGACGCGCATACTTGTGGTAATCCGGTTAGAGTGGTTGTAGCGGGGAAACCTAATCTTACAGGAGATACTATGAGTGAGAAAAGACAACATTTTATAAAAGAATTTGATTGGATTAGAACAGGGTTAATGTTCGAGCCCAGAGGACATGACATGATGAGTGGGAGTATGCTGTACGAGCCACATAATCCGGAAAACGATTTTGCTATTTTGTTTATAGAAACTTCAGGGTGCTTACCCATGTGTGGTCATGGCACAATTGGTACTGTTACAGTAGCAATTCAAGAAAAATTAATACAACCCAAAAACCCTGGAAGAATTAAAATGGAAGCTCCTGCAGGAGTTGTTACAATAGAGTATGAGCAAGAAAACAATCGAGTAAATTGGGTTAAGCTTACAAATGTTAAAAGCTTTTTGGCAGCATCAGAGCTAACAATAAATTGCCCCGAGCTGGGAGAGCTCGTTTTTGATGTTGCGTACGGAGGAAACTATTATGCAATTATAGATCCGCAAAAGAATTTTAGTGGAGTTCAAGATTTCACGGCAAGTAAATTAATTCAGTATTCACAAGCAATTCGTCAAAAAATAAATCAAAAATATCCAGATTTGTTTATTCATCCGGAGAATAGCACTATACGCGATGTATCGCATATACTATGGACAGGAGAGCCAATAGATGCCACATCTAATGGGCGTAATGCAGTTTTTTACGGAGATAAAGCAATAGATAGGAGCCCGTGTGGTACAGGAACTTCGGCCAGGATGGCACAATTGCACGCTAAAGGGAAGTTAAAAAAAGGAGAACTTTTTGTGCACGAAAGTTTTATAGGAAGTAAATTTATTGGTTGTATTGAAGAAGAAACCACATTAGCAGGGCAACAAGCCATAATACCAAGTATAAAAGGATGGGCAAAGGTTTATGGATACAACACAATTATTATTGATGATGAAGATGATCCATATGCTCATGGTTTTCAGGTAATTTAAAATAGGTAACATATAATCTGCTGATTTGAAAAATTGCGTTGTAATAGGGGGCGGAATAATAGGGCTAAGTACAGCTTATTATTTGCTTAAAGAAGGGCACAAAGTAACGGTTATAGACATGACTCCTATTAATGAAGGAGCCTCTTTTGTTAATGCCGGCTATATTACACCAAGCCATATAATTTCGTTAGCTTCTCCGGGAATGATGGCTAAAGGTATTAAGTGGATGTTTAATTCTTCGAGCCCGTTTTACATGAAACCCAGACTTAATGCAGATTTTTTAAAGTGGGCTTGGAGCTTTAATAAATCAGCTACAAATAGTAAGGTAATAAAAGCAATTCCTATAATAAAAGAAATTAATCTGTTTAGCAGAGATCTTTACCAAGAGATATACAACTCAGGAGATTTAGGAGATTTTCAGTGGGAGCGTAAAGGGCTACTGATGCTTTATAAAACAGATAAAGCCGGAGAAGAGGAACTTAAAGTGGCAGAGCTTGCTAAACAAGAAGGATTAACTGTAAAACCACTAACGCAACCGGAGCTTGAAGCCTTAGAGCCCAACATTAATAGCCAAGTAAAAGGTGGTATTCATTATGAGTGCGATGCCCACACAACCCCTAATGAACTTATGCAAAAGCTAAAGTTTTATTTAGCTTATAATGGTGTTGAGTTTGTTCAAGAAAAAGTTACAGACTTTAGCATTTACAACAGTAAAATAACTTCAATTAAAACGAATAAAAAGGAGTACAAAGCAGACGAGTTTGTTTTGGCAACCGGAGCGTGGAGCAAACAATTGGCAAAAAAGTTAAATATTAACTTACTATTAGAGGCCGGTAAAGGATACAGAATTAATGTTTTTAAAAAAACAAACATTCAATACCCTGCAGTTTTGTTAGAAGCTAAAGTTGCTGTTACACCTATGCGGGGCTTTACTCGTTTTGCGGGTACTATGGAGCTCTCAGGCATAAATAATACCATTAACAAAAAAAGGGTAGAAGCTATTGCAAATGCTGCTCAGCAATACTATAAAAACATAACAATTACTAAAACAGAGATTAATGATGCTCAATGTGGCTTGAGACCGGTTTCTCCGGATGGGCTGCCTTACATAGGTAAAAGTAATAAGTGTAATAACTTAACTTTTGCTACCGGGCATGCCATGATGGGATGGAGTCTGGGGCCTGCTACGGGCAAACTCATATCAGAGCTAATTAGTAATAAACCGTTATCTATTAATATAGACGCTTTTAGTCCAGACAGAAAGTTTAAATAATTGATAATCAGCAATATGGTATTTTTTTGTATCTTTACAGATAGCACTTCCTCCTAACCATTAAAAATCCATCTCGATTTTTCCCACGTCTTTTTCAAATCGTTTGGTGTAATGCCTCAAATTCTAATTGGTATTAACAACCAACTATATACTAATTTAAATTTTTTATTATGAAAAAGACAAAAGGATTAATTACAATGGTAATGGTGCTATTACTATTGTGGACAGTTAAACTGCATTCACAAGAAAGTCCGGCTTTTATTGCAGTTACTACCATGCATTGGAACATGGATTACGAAAACTTTAATATGGACAGCTGGAAAGCCGTAGAAAAAGAGTTTTTAGACAAAATTGTTGGTAAAAACGAATTTATTTTAGCGTCTTCTGTTTACTTGCATCATTACACGCCAGATAATAGAGAACTTGTTTTTGTACAAGCATTTAAGTCTTGGGAAGATATGGGTAAGTTTGCAGCAAGAAACCAAGAATTAGCAAAAGAAGCTTGGCCTGACCAAGCAGAACGTGATGCTTTTTTTGAAAAACGTAATGCTTATTATGCAAACTATCATTCTGATGAGATTTATAGTACCTTGCCAAATGTATTACCAATTGCTGCAGATAACAACAAAGCATTAATTACATACTTAAGAAAAAGCCAACTTGCCTTTCCTGAAAATGGTTCTCAAGAAGAATTTTTGTCTATGCACAAACAATACGTAAACAATGTATTAGCTAAAAACAATTTACTTGCAGGTTACTATCCGAATGCACACGCTTGGGGATCAGACAATAGAGAGTTTATTGAAGCATTTTTTGTTAATGATATGAAAGATTTAGATGCTATGTTAGATAAAAATGGAGAGCTTTTTAGAGCGCATTGGGATACCGATGAAAAACGTAAAGCTTTTAATGAAAAAATGGGCAAGTACTTTACCGGTGTTCATGGCGATTATGTTTACAGTTTAGTTCCTGAGCTCAGTAAAAAAATGTAAACTATAGTAACTAAGTTGTTTGGGAAACTTGCTTCCCAAACAACTTTTTATAAACTCTTTTTTTGATGCTCATAAAAAGCGTCTGCTTGTAGTTGCATGAGCTCTCTGGCGCGTTGTTTTTTATAATTATATAACTCTTCTTCTTTAGTTATATCATTATAAACAGTATCATTAATAGCAGCATCTGTTGCTAACATATGTTTTCGCTGATTTTGTTTTTGAGCCACCCATGTTTTTGCAGTATTTTCTATGTCTTCAAGTTTTAAATCGTATTCTCCTTTTGGCGCTAATAGTTTAGAAAGTATCGGAGCAGTTTCTATGGCTAAAAACAATAAGAAAATAAAAAATGATGGTAACCAAGGTAATTTATTAAGTGCATTAATTCTTGCCATTAACCCATCAAACCCATCAATAGTTGGTTGTGTTTGATTTACTTTAGTAGTATACGCTGAAGTTAATGAAGCAATTTCTGCTTCTTTGTTATTAATTTTAGCATTATTAGTTTTTCGTAGTTCTTGCAATTCGGCTAAAGCCATATCATGTTTTTCTCTTTTTTCTTTATAAACAGGTCCTTTACCTATTTTCATGGTTCCGGCTGTACCTTCGGCTTCAGAGATATATGTACTATAAAGAGAATTAACCTCGGTTTCTTTTTGATCTATCTCGGCTTTTAATTCATTAATCTCATTTTGTAAGGTTGTAATTTTAGGCGAAAACTGTTCTGCTATTTGATTTTGATTGAGTACAGTTAGCTGATTTTTTTCTTCTAATAAAACCCTGTCTATTTCTTTTTCAAATAATTTAAGCTCTAAAGGTTTAGCAATTACTATAGCTATAATAACAGCTAATAAAATTCTGGGAGTAGCTTGCAGCAGCTCATTTTTAAAAGAATTTCTTTTTTTTATAGTAGATACAATAAACCTATCTAAATTAAAAATTAAGAGCCCCCAAATTAAGCCAAAAGCAAGAGCAATGTAAAGATTGTCAAAAACGGTGTAAAGGGCATAAGATGAAGCTAAAAAAGCCATTACAGCAGTAAAAAATACAGTGCCTCCTATACCGGCTTGTTTAATTTGTTCTGATTTTGAACATTCAGAGAGGATGTCTTGGTCTGCCCCGGAGCACATCCAGAAAAAGCGTTTAATCATAGCGTTCTGTTGTTATCTGATTGATGAATAATTAGTTATAGAACGCTATTTATTGTAAAATGTTACAAAAAAGCCTCGTTTTAACGAGGCTTTAATATATTACTTGTGTAACTCAGTGAAATATTTGTAAAACCAAGGAATGGTTTCTATGCCTTTTAGGTAGTTCCAGATTCCAAAATGTTCATTAGGCGAATGTATTGCATCACTATCTAACCCAAATCCCATTAGAATGGTCTTGCTTTTTAACTCTTTTTCAAAAAGCGATACAATTGGAATGCTACCACCACTTCGCTGAGGTATTGGAGTTTTACCAAAAGTAGTTTCGTAGGCTTTTGCAGCCGCTTTATATCCGGTACTATCTATAGGAGTTACATAGCCTTGCCCTCCGTGATGCGGAATTACTTTTACTTTAACCGATGGCGGAGCAATTTTTGTAAAATGCTCGGCAAATAATTGTGTTATTTCTTGCCAATCTTGATTTGGTACTAAACGCATCGAAATTTTAGCATATGCTTTACTGGGGATAACCGTTTTTGCTCCTTCGCCGGTGTAACCACCCCAAATACCATTAACATCTAGAGTTGGCCTTATAGAATTGCGTTCATTTGTAGTATATCCTTTTTCTCCGTGAACATCATTTATATCTAAAGCTTTTTTATATTCGTCTAAAGAGAAAGGCGCTTTAGCCATTTGCTCACGCTCTTCTTCAGATAGCTCTACAACTTTATCATAAAACCCCGGAATTGTTATTTTGTTATTCTCATCGTGTAAAGATGCAATCATTTTTGCTAAAATGTTAATAGGATTGGCAACGGCACCACCATATAGGCCGGAGTGTAAATCTCTGTTAGGACCTGTAACTTCTACCTCTACGTAGCTTAATCCTCTTAAACCGGTAGTAATAGAAGGTACATCTTTAGCAATCATTCCGGTGTCTGAAATTAAAATAACATCGTTTGCAAGTTTTTGTTGATTTCTCTCTACAAACCAACTTAAACTTTTAGAGCCAACCTCTTCTTCGCCTTCAATCATAAATTTCACATTGCACGGCAGCTGATTGGTTTTGGTCATAAACTCAAGAGCTTTTACGTGCATGTAAAACTGTCCTTTATCATCACAAGCACCACGGGCAAAAATTGCACCTTCCGGATGTATAGAAGTTTCTTTAATTACGGGTTCAAAAGGATCGTTTTCCCATAATTCAACCGGATCTGGTGGTTGTACATCATAATGACCGTAAACTAATACGGTAGGCAAATTGGCATCTATTATTTTTTCGCCATAAACTATAGGATAGCCGGGAGTTTCACAAATTTCTACAAAATCGCATCCGGCTTCTTGTAGTGCTGTTTTAACAGCTTCTGCCGTATTTAAAACATCTTGAGAAAAAGCAGGATCTGCACTAACCGAAGGGATTTTTAAAAGTTCAATAAGTTCGTTTATAAATCGGGATCTATGTTCCTCTATATAGGAAGCAACGTTTTCCATTAAGCAGTAGTTTGTTTTTTCAAAAATACAAAAAAGAACTTTTTAAGAAATGCTTATTTGCAATTAGAAAAATTGATTTATATTTGCACGCACAATTTTACTGCGGGTGTGGTGGAATTGGTAGACACGCTAGACTTAGGATCTAGTGCCGCAAGGCGTGGGGGTTCGACTCCCTTCACCCGCACTAAAAGCTCTCAAATTTTTGAGAGCTTTTTTGTTTTAATAACAGTAAGATATTATAAATAAAAATCGCTTCCTGAAAGAGAAGCGATTTTTGTACTTTGGTGTGTGTTTACTACATAGAATCGGTAGTTTTCTCTACCTCTTCTGCCTCTTTTTCTATAGCCTTGCCAGCTTCTTTTGCTTGTTTGCCAACTTCTTTGGTTTCATTAATTGCATTATCTATAGAACTGCCCATTTTCTCGAAAGCTCCTTTAGTTTCTTTTTCTATTTCTTGGGCAGTTTTTTTCATTTCGTCGGCTGCTTCTTCAACAGCTTCCACATTATTGTTGTTTTTTGGATCTCTACAAGAAACTAAAAAAGCTCCTATTAAACTTGCGCAAAATAAAGCTATAAGTACTCTTTTCATAAACTAAATTTTTTTGGTTTTTGTGTTATATAATAGTTTACGAATAAAATGTACTATTTGGATGTTGCTCCCACCATTTTGTTCAACATACACTCTGTTTAAGTTGCCTAATTTTGTTCGGTAGTCAGGGTTATTTATAAGTTTGGTAAAAATGGTATTTAACTCTTCTTGATTTTTAATAGGTACTATACCTCCTTTAGCAACTAAATCTCTAGCTTCTTTAAAATTTTTGTACTTGTTGCCAATTACAATCGGAACACCATAAACAGCAGGCTCTAAAGTGTTGTGTAAGCCCGTGTTTCCAACACCGCCACCAACAAAGGCAATATCTGCGTATTTATAAATTTTTGTTAGTAGACCAATTGTATCTACAATAAGAATTGTAAAATCGGCTAAATTTTTTTGGTCTTTTTCAGTATATAAAACTACTTTTTTATTGCTAAAACTCTTTTTTAGTTTGGCAATTAACTCTGGTTTTATATTATGAGGAGCAAAAATGTATTTTATTTTATTGTTAGTAGAATTATTAATAAAATCAACCAAAAGTTTTTCATCTTCAGGCCAAGTACTTCCTGCAACAACACAGAGCTGATTATTTTTAAAAGTTTCAACAAAATCTAATGGTTCTGCCTTACTGTAAATTTCAAGAACCCTATCAAATCGGGTATCGCCACTTACTGTAACATTATTAAATCCTAATGAGTTTAATAATGATTTAGATTGATTGTCTTGTACAAAAAAATGCGAGAAGGCTTTTAAAGATTGCTTCATAAAACCGCCATACCATTTAAAGAAGGGTTGAGACGGTCTAAAAATCCCAGAAATAAGTACCGTAGGAATAGCACGTTTTTGCAACTCTTTTAAATAATTTGGCCAAAACTCGTACTTAACAAATACAGCAAGTTTAGGATTAACTTTATTTAAAAAGTTACGCACATTACTTTTAGTGTCTAGCGGCAAATAAGTTATAATATCGGCAACCGGACTGTTTTTTTTAATCTCGTAACCGGACGGAGAAAAAAAGGTAACTACAATTTTATAGTTACTAAACTCTTGTTTAACTTTTTTAATAACAGGCAACCCTTGCTCAAACTCACCCAACGATGCTGTATGAAACCATATTACATTATCTGAAGGAGTTATGTTTTTTTGCAACGTACTATAAACGTGTTTTCTGCCTGTTATAAATAGCTTTATTTTGTTATTAAATAAGGCTACAATTTTTAGGCAAAAGCTAACTATTAAAACCAGTACATTATATAAAGTAAACACGGCTTAAAAAGTTTGACGCTAAAATACATTTCTTTCTAAGAATACGTTGGCTAAGCCTCCTTTATTTTGTAATATTGTTGGCAATATAATTAGTGGTTATGAAGAAAATTCAGATGGTAGACCTTAAAGGTCAGTACGAAGGCATAAAGCATCAAGTTAATGAGTCTATACAAGAGGTTTTAGATAGCACAGCATTTATAAATGGGCCTCAGGTTAAAGAGTTTCAAAAAGAATTAGAAGATTATTTAGGAGTTAAACACGTAATACCTTGTGCTAACGGTACAGATGCTTTACAGATTGCAATGATGGGGCTTGGTTTACAACCGGGAGACGAAGTAATTACTGCCGATTTTACTTTTGCAGCCACTGTAGAGGTTATTGCACTTTTAAAACTTACTCCGGTTTTAGTAGATGTAGAGCCAGATACTTTTAATATAGATCCTAAAGCTATAAAAAAGGCAATTACGCCTAAAACTAAGGCTATTGTTCCGGTACATTTGTTTGGGCAATGTGCTAATATGGATGCCATTATGGAAATTGCCAAAGAACACAATTTGTATGTTATAGAAGATAATGCTCAGGCAATCGGAGCAACCTACACATTTAAAAATGGTACTAAAAAGAAAGCCAGCACCATAGGTCATGTGGCATCTACATCATTTTTTCCTTCTAAAAATTTAGGCTGTTACGGAGACGGAGGAGCCATTTTTACAAATGATGATGAACTTGCGCATACCATTAGAGGAATTGTAAACCATGGAATGTACAAGCGCTATTATCATGATGTAGTAGGTGTAAACTCTAGATTAGATTCTATTCAGGCAGCCGTTTTACGTGCAAAGCTCCCTAAGCTGGATTATTATAATCAAAAACGCAAAGAGGCGGCATCAAAATATGATGAGGCATTCAAAAATCAATCTAATATTGTAGTGCCTTTTAGAAGCGGAGATAATTATAATCACGTGTTTCATCAATACACTATTAAAATAAAAAATGCAGATAGAGATGCTCTAGCCGAATATTTGTTGGCTCATAATATTCCTTTCGGAATATACTATCCGGTTCCGCTTCACAGTCAGAAAGCATACAAAGACTCCAGGTATAAAGAAGAAGATTTTACGGTAACCAATACATTGGTACAAGAAGTAATTTCATTACCTATGCACACAGAGTTAACCGATGAGCAAATAAATTATATAACCAGTAAAGTAATAGAATTTGTAAATAAATAATGAAAATACTTGTAACAGGAGGTTTAGGTTTTATAGGTTCGCATACGGTTGTTGAACTCCAAAAAGCGGATTTTGAAGTTGTTATAATAGACAACCTTTCTAATTCGTCTTTAGATGTTTTAGAAGGAATTACTAAAATAACCGGGAGAGCACCAGAATTTGAAAAGATTGATTTGCGAGACAAACCAGCTGTTCAAGAGTTTTTTAAACAATACAACGATGTTTCTGGAGTAATACATTTTGCTGCTTCTAAAGCAGTAGGAGAGAGCGTTCAGAGACCGCTTCTGTATTACGAAAACAACATAAGCTCATTAGTTTATGTGTTGCAAGAATTAGTAAAAAAACCTGAGTCGCATTTTATTTTTAGTTCTTCATGTACAGTTTATGGCGAAGCAGATACGTTGCCAATAACAGAAGAAGCACCGGTTAAAAAAGCCGAATCTCCTTATGGAAATACAAAACAAATAGGCGAAGAAATAATTAAAGATACTTGTAGCGTTTACAATAACTTTAATGCTATTGCTCTACGTTACTTTAACCCAATTGGTGCGCACGAAAGCGCAGAGATAGGCGAACTGCCAATTGGAGTGCCACAAAACTTAGTGCCATTTATTACACAAACTGCAGCCGGAATAAGAGAGCAGCTTTCTGTTTTTGGTAACGATTATCCAACAAGAGATGGTACATGTATTAGAGATTATATTCATGTTGTAGATTTAGCAAGAGCCCATGTGGTAGCGTTACAACGATTAATAAATAATGCAAACAAGAAAAATTATGAGGTTTTTAATGTGGGAACCGGAACCGGGAGCACCGTTTTAGAAGTGGTTAAAGCATTTGAAAGAGTAACCGGAAAAACCTTAAATTATAAAATAGCAGAGAGAAGACCGGGTGATGTTGTAGCAGCTTATGCAGATACAACTAAAGCTAACTCAGAGTTAGGATGGAAAGCAGAACATACCTTAGATGAAGCTTTACTTTCTGCCTGGAAGTGGGAGCAAAAAATTAGAAGCAAATAACCAAAACCATATACTATGAAAACGTTACTTTCTTTTGTTGCAATTCTATGCTCATTTAGTATTGCAGCGCAAGACTATTATTTACATTGCGGAAAGCTTTTAGATACCCAAAACGGCAAGGTACTTTCTAAACAAACCGTTATAGTTTCAGGCAACACCATAAAGGCTGTTCAAGAAGGATTTATAACATCTAGAAACCCGGAAGATATTATTATAAACCTAAAAGATAAAACAGTTTTACCGGGCCTGATAGACTTTCATGTTCACATAGAAGGAGAGAGTAATCCGGCTACTTATTTACAACGTTATACAAATAACGATGCAGATATAGCATATAATGCAGCAGTATATGCCAAAAAAACGTTAATGGCAGGTTTTACAACGGTTAGAGACCTTGGAGGTTCTGGGGTAAATGTATCGTTAAGAAATGCAATTAATGCAGGAAAAGTTGTTGGCCCTCGCATATTTACAGCCGAAAAAGCAATTGGTACTACAGGAGGCCATGCAGACCCAACTAACGGTCGACGTAAAGACCTAATGGGAGATCCAGGTCCAAAAGAAGGTGTTGTTAATGGTGTAGAAGATGCAAGAAAGGCCGTAAGACAACGCTATAAAAACGGAGCAGATTTAATTAAAATTACTGCAACTGGAGGTGTGCTAAGTCAGGCAAAAAGTGGTCAGAATCCTCAGTTCACAGAAGAAGAGCTAAAAGCCATTGTAGCAACAGCAAAAGATTATGGGTATCATGTGGCAGCTCATGCTCATGGTGACGAAGGGATGCAACGGGCTGTTAAAGCAGGAGTAAAAACCATAGAACACGGAACTTTAATGAGCGAAGAAACCATGGAGCTAATGAAAAAGTACGATGCTTATTTAGTGCCAACAATTACTGCCGGTAAAGCAGTAACTGAAAATGCCAAAAAACCGGGTTATTTCCCAGCAGTAATAGCAAAAAAAGCATCAGAAATCGGACCTAAAATACAAGCTACATTTGCTAAGGCCTATAAAAAAGGTGTTGGGATTGCTTTTGGTACAGATGCTGGTGTATTTAACCATGGCGAGAATGCTAAAGAATTTGGTTATATGGTAGAGGCCGGAATGCCAGAAATAGAAGCTATACAATCTGCTACAATTACCAATGCCAAAATTTTGGGAATGCAAAATCAATTAGGACAAATAAAAGAAGGCTTTTTAGCCGATATTATTGCTACAGATGATGATCCTACAATGAATATAAAAACCTTAGAAAAGGTGGTTTTTATAATGAAAGACGGTAAAATTTATAAAAAAGAATAGTACTTAAAAATGAGTGGAAAGCTTATAGAGGTTGCTAAGCTTTTTTTTAAACTAGGATGTATTGCTTTTGGAGGTCCGGCAGCCCATATAGCAATGATGGAAGATGAGGTGGTAGAAAAAAGAAAATGGATGTCTAGACAACATTTTCTTGATTTAATGGGAGCTACAAATTTAATTCCGGGGCCTAACTCTACAGAAATGGTTATGCATTGCGGTTATCATAGGGCCGGAGTTGTAGGGTTATTTGTTGCAGGTGTATGTTTTATTTTTCCGGCAGTATTATTAACCGGTGCTTTTGCCTGGTTGTATAAGACTTATGGGAGCTTACCCGAAGTAGCCCCGTTTATTTATGGTATTAAACCGGCAGTTTTAGTAATTATTACCCTTGCTATAATTAAATTAGGTAAAAAGGCACTTAAAAATACAATGTTAGGAGTGCTGGGGGGATTGGTTTTAATTGCATCATTGTTAGGTGTAAACGAAATAATTGCACTATTATGTGGAGGAGTTTTAGGCGCACTTTACTTTTTCTCTAAAGAAAAACTTTCCGGGAAAGCTGCCTCAGTGCTGCCTGTTTTTTTAGTTTCGGCTGTTGGTGCAACAACAAAGTTAACTACGCTAAACGTTTTTTTAACTTTTTTAAAAGTTGGTGCTATTTTATACGGAAGCGGTTATGTGCTTTTTGCTTATTTAGATGCCGAATTGGTAACTAAAGGATGGCTTACCAGACAAGAGCTAATAGATGCTGTAGCAGTTGGGCAATTTACACCCGGGCCGGTGCTTTCTACTGCTACATTTATTGGATATCAATTAACTGGTTTTTGGGGTGGTATTATGGCAACCCTGGGCGTGTTTTTGCCATCATTTTTGTTTGTATGGCTTATTAATCCTTTAATTCCTAAAATGAGGAAATCTGTTTTTTTACGATATTTCTTAGACTCTGTAAATATTGCTGCAGTAGCGGTTATGCTTGCAGTTTTATTTAAAATGGCTCAAGAAACACTAACTAGTTTTAATGGAGTTTTAATACTGACTTTAAGTATCTTAGCTACTGTGTTTTATAAAAAAATTAATGCGGTATGGTTAGTTTTAGGAGGAGCGCTATTAGGCTACTTACTTAGTTTGGTTACCTTTTAATTACAAATGAAACAACTTTCTGCAATAAACAGTATAGTTTTAGAGGCTCAAAAAAGTAATCTCTACAGTAAGCTTATAGAGCAACTTAATAAAGATTTATTGCGAGCTAATGTAGAGCTGCAATTTTTGGCATCTACAAAGCCCACAGACTTGGTAAACTCATTAAATACTTTTGTTCATGAGCTTATTGTTAATAGGTTTGATGATTACTTAAATTTACTGTATATAATAGATGTGCCTGAGCACAAGGTAAAACAAATAAAAGCGCAAAAAAGTTCAGAAATTAGCAAAAACATAACCTTTTTAATAGTAAGCCGAATATGGCAAAAAGTATGGCTTAAAAACAAGTTTAGTTAATTTTATACGATACGTTTATATATACATTTCTTCCTTTTCTGGGGATGTTATTCCAGTCAGAATAAGTAGAATAATAGCTGTCTAAAACATTTTCAACGCCATATTTTACAATCATTAAATTATTATATAGTTTTATTTTATTACCAAAACTTATATTAACTATAGCAAACGAAGCTGTTTTATCTTCCCCGTAAGCAGCTGCATAGTTGTTTTGCAATGTATTTCCTGTTAAGTTAACAGTAGCATTAAACTTTGTTGAAGCATAATTTAATGCAACGGCATATTGAAATGGACTTATAAGAGGTAATGGATTATTTTTATGGTCCCTGCCATAACCGTACGATACGTTATTTTCGATATTAATTTTTGAAGAAATAGAATACCGCGAAGTAGCAGAAACGGTAACTAAATTGGCATGTGGTATGTTTTGATAGAGTCTAACTCCGTTAGCGCCAATTGTCATGGGACTAATACTAGAATCAATATTTCCAATAATATAATTTTTAACATGAAAAAAGGCTCCTTCTACTCCAATAGTCAATTTTTTTAAAGCTTTGTTGAAAGCTAAAGAAGTTTCTAAAGATTGTTCTTCTTTTAAGTCTGGGTTACCTATATAGTCGTAATTGTCAAAGCTGTTAAAAATAAAGAAACCGTATCCTTCGCTTACAGACGGAGCTCTTTGGCCATATCCTATTCCAAAACGAAGTGTTTGGCTTTCTCTTTGTAAAGTATAGTTTGCTGTTAGGCTTGTTAAAATTCGGTTTTTAGTTTTTGATAGTCTGGGATAAAATATTTGTAAACTTTCTATTCCTTCTTTTTTTGCAATCTCATTGTAATGAAAACCAATTCTACCACTAATTAGAATATGATTTTTGGGATTAACTTCAAATTCATCTTTTATAAAAAGCCCACTATACCATGTTCTAATATCGGGCCAGGTGTACATAAACATAGTGTTTTCGTCCGGATTATTGGGATACATGGTCATTTCTGCCAACGATTTATTATAATATGAATTAATGTTGGCAGTAATTATGTGGTTTTTAAAATTAAAAACACCTTTACTGTACATCCCAAACGTATCGCTCCAACCAGGCATATCCATTCTAACAGGTACATCGGGGCGTTTAGAGTCATCCATTACATGGGTAATTGTATTAAAGTAAATTTTACTTTCTACACTTTTTAAGATGCTTTCTGGTGTGTTATAAATATGAGACAGCGAGGCTATTGTTGCTTTAGCTAATGAAACATCCATTGGTAGTGCAGGATAGCCAATATCTGTAGCTTTGTCATAAATTAAGGTTCCTCGAAGCAAATTGGTTTCAGATAGTTTAAAACCGGCATCTATAGCTAAATTGTATTTTTCAAATTGTGAGTATTTAACTTCTTTGTTGTTTCCGGCTTTATAACTATCTGCTTTTCTATATAATGCATTAACTTTTAGAGAAGTGTTTTTTTGGTTTATATCTAAACTTCCTCCTGTGGTTTTATAATTTCCGTTAAATTCATAACCAGCATCTATTGTTGCTTTAATGCCATTATTTTTAAAATCGCTTTTAGGGAGTTTTAAGTTAATACTACCTCCTACGTTGTGTGAATGCTCTGTACCTTCTTGACCAGATTTAATTTCTACTTTTTCTAGGTTAGAAACATCTATATATGATGTAATAGGGTCCATCTTATCTGTACAAGCTCCAAAAATTTGCATCCCATCTATAGTAATATTTAAACGTTCAGAGCTCATGTTATTTAAAGTAGGCTCCCAAGCATAGTTGCCCCGTTTAATCATGTTTACTCTGCTAGAGCTTTCTAAATAATCGTCTATGCTAGATAGTATTTTTTGCTGATTATATGGATTTAACTTTTTTCTGGCAGTTAATACTATTTCATCTAGATAGGTTGTAAGTATTACTTTTTGATTTTCTTTTTTGTTTTGCGCAAAAGAAAATATTGTTACTACAAAGAGTAGTAAGGCTATAAAATATTTTTTCATCTGTTTGTTAAAAATATAAATGCATTGTTTTAACAGCTGCCCTGAAGTAATCTCAGGGCAGCTGCTGTATTAAAACTCTACCTCAAGGTATAAGCTGCTTTGTGGGTTACTTTCTGTAACATCTTCACCTTTTAACAAGGTGTTTTCTGAATTAAAAAGTTTTAAATTAAGTACCCAATACCCGGTCATGGTTAACGATAGGTCTCCTTCATACAATTGCTCAGCTACATTATATGTAAGGTCTTTATTGTTGGGTGAAGAGTGGTTGCCCATACCTGGCATTCTTGGATCTAAACCAATGGTGTAATTTTCAACCACGGGAAAAGACATCATGTTTTCCATTTTATAAAGACCAACCTTTATTTTATTAATGGCTACTTTAGGGTTTTGAGGCTCAATTAAAGCCAAAACATACCTATTTTCATCACTTCCCATTATAGATGTAACACGTTGCCTTTTACTCTGGGTTACTAAAATTTCTTTCTCGGTTTCAAAAGTAATACCGTTAAAGGTGTACGTAAATTTTATGCGCCATCCGGTACGGTCTTGACCTGTCATTTGAAAAATTACAAACCCTTTAAATAAAGTATTTGTGTTAATTACCTTGCTTATTGCAGACTTTGGGCATGAGTGCTCCATAGAAGGCATTTGCATAATGGGCATCCAGCTTAAACTAGCATCTTCAATAAAGGTGTTGGTTGTGTTGTCTTTAATTCTAATAAACACTTCGTTATAACCTGTACTGAATTCTCCAGATTGAGTGTAAATTTCTATGGTATGATTTTCGGTAGTAAAATCTTGTACTTTTTTTAATTGGGCTACTTCATTTATTAGTTCTAAACCATCATCTTCATTATCATTAGAACAAGATATAGCCAAGGCAGTTACAGCTATGAGTAACAAATATTTGATTTTCATTTTTTAATTTTTTTAAGTTATTACAATAGAAGGTTGCTTCTGCTTGTATGTAAGCAAAAAAAGCGTGGGCATATGGCCCGAAAATTAAATATAAAACTAACTGTAGTTTGGTGGAGGAGTGTCTACTTCTAAGTATAAAAACTTAAACTTTTTAGTATAATGAAAATAAGAATTAGGGTTGCTAATAAACTGTGGATTATTAATTTTTTGAATGTCTTGAGGAAGATTTACTAATAACTCTAAAATAAGTCGGTTTTTGTTTTGAAAAGGGGTATTATTGTTCTCGCTACTGTTAACGTTAGAAATAGATTTTTCTAATTGGCATTTACCATAACATCCTTTTTGTTCTTCTTTTTGTATACAGAGTGTTTTGGCAATAAAATCTTGGTTTATTATAAAGCTACCAATAATGTATGCATTATTAATTCCGGGGGCTGTAATGGCCATCACCAGAATAATAGCTTGAACTTTATTTAAAACCTTTTTTAGCACCTTACAAAATTACGGCTGATGGTTTGTTTTTTAGCTGATAATAATCAGATTTTTATTAAAAATCTTTCTTTTTTGCTTTAAATACCATTCTTACAATAGGCAATATTACCCATAAGCAAAGCACAATCATAGAGAGAATTAAACCATAATTTGTTCCAAAAAATTTTTTAAAAATTGCTCCGGTATAACCCAACAATGCAGAGATATCTAACTTTAGTAAGATGAGAGTTCTTGATAAGTCTATAGGATTTAACATAGTACCAACAAGTGAAAACTTATCTAATGGGTAATCTTCAAAATAAAGCAACGACATTAAAAAAATACTATCGTAAATAACTGCTAAAAAAAGCCATAGTAAAATAGCATAGCCAAAACCTTTAATTTTATTTTCATTGCTTATGGCAATGTTAAAAGCTAATGCAGTAAAAATAAAAGTTAAAAAAGCGCCGGTAATAAGTAATAACACAAAATCCCATATTACCCCCGATTTAAATAAGCCATACAATACAAAAGGAATTCCTAACCCTAACACCAAGCTCATACATAAAGATACCGCTACACCAAAATACTGACCTAAAAAAATTGAGGTTCGGTTTAATGGTTGTGCCAGTAAAAGTTCTGTAAATTCTTTAGAGTTATAATAATACATTACTCCAAAAATAGTCCCGATTAATGGTACTAAAACAATAATTACATTCATAAGTGTAATAACTGCTTTAGAGAGATCTGTGTTTAAAAACAATAACACAGAACCCAATAACAAATAAAAGCCAAAGTAAACATAGCTCCATCGGCTTCGCATTAAATCGTAAAAACTGTATTTAAGTATTTTAAGCATGGTTGTTTTGTGTTAAAATAGATGCTATTGCGTGCTCTAAATCGTGTTGTTTAGTTTTTGTTTTAAGCTGGTTTAAACTTCCTTTAAAGTAAATTTTACCTTCTAGCAGGAATACTATCTCATCGGCTACTTCTTCAACAAAACTCATTATATGCGATGTGATTATTATAGTTTTTCCTTTTTCTTTTTCGGTTTGTATAAGTTTCTTTAATCGTATTAGTGAAATTGGATCTAATCCTGTTGTTGGTTCATCTAAAATTATTATGGGGCTTTCAAACATAAATGTTAGTACAATGTTTACTTTTTGTTTTGTGCCACCAGATAGGTTGCTTAGTTTTTTATTTAAAAATGGAGTTAGTTGAAATAGTTTTATAAGCTCTTGGTCTTTATCAGTGTTCCCACGTAAATCTTTTATCATTTTAATAAGTTCTTTAACTTTTAGATTTCCGGGGAAATTTGCTATTTGAGGAAGGTAATCTATTTGATGTCGGTACGATGCACTTTTTCTAATATTTTCATTGCAAACTGTAATTGTTCCGGAATCGGGTATAACCATTCCTAAAACAGATTTGATAAGAGTGGTTTTACCGGAGCCGTTTGGACCTAAAATGGCAAAAATTCCACCTTCTTTTATATTTAAATCAACTCCGCTTAAAACGTGGTTTTTTTGAAATTTTTTATGTACGTTTTCTAAGGTTACCATGTTGCTTTTTTAATTAGTGGATTGCTGTCTACCAGATTATCTGGAGTGAATACCGGAGATACTTTTTCAGAAAAATCTATAATATCTATAAACAAGCTTCGTAATAAAATTATGGTTTCGGGTGTTTTGTTAACAATGTACGAGAAAAGTTTTACCGGACGGTAAGGTACATCGCCAATACCATCTTTATTTAAATCGTAGCCGGTATATTCGCTCCAATAATTTTTATCGAAAATATTATCGTTTACCTTACTGTTATAAGATATGTCAAAAGAATTATGTAAAAAGTTGTTTTTGGTAAAAGTGTTGGTATAACAGGCGCCCCTTACTTTAATTGCCCAGCCGTTTTTTATAAAATTGTTGCCTTCGTATCGAATTCTGTTAGAGCCTTCTATATTTATAGCAACCGTGTTTTTCTCAAAGGTATTATGGGTAATAACGGCATCGTTAATTTCTTTTAAAAGCATTCCGTATGATGCGGTACCCCAGTTTTCCCTAAAAGTATTGTTATGCATCTGTATTTTTTTAGAAAACATAACAGCTACACCGGCGCCATTTTTTTCAAAAATATTGTTGCTATACACATCATCATTAGAGAACATAAAATGTAATCCGTACCTAATATTATTAGAGCTAATATTGTTTTCTATTACACAATTATTGGCAAATTCTAAATAAATACCATCTCTAACTTGTCTTATAATATTATTGGTTACCGTTACATTGTTGCTATACCATAATTGAATTCCGTTTCCGGAATTATATTCTTCTACCGCATCGCCAATTATTTTATTGTTGT
Source organism: Lutaonella thermophila (assembly GCF_055387725.1). NCBI lineage: Bacteria > Pseudomonadati > Bacteroidota > Flavobacteriia > Flavobacteriales > Flavobacteriaceae > Lutaonella > Lutaonella thermophila. The sequence goes on along the minus strand of NZ_AP043783.1, from coordinate 314,746 downwards.
GTATAGTGCCGTAATGAGATTTTTCTATGTAAATGCCAAAAAATAAGTTTTCTAATACTAAATTTAGCAGGTTAAAATGTTTGCTGTTTTTAACTCTAACAGCAGCAAAATCTGTGGTGTAGCTGGTGCCAACATTTTTAACAAATAATCCATCTATTGTAACACTATCTGATACAATAGTGAAAATTTCTCCTTTATTATTACCATCTATTACAGGATAGTCTTTACCAATTATAGTAATAGGTTTTGTTACTTTAAGGTTGTACTCTTTATAAGTTCCTGGTTTAACAACAATGGTATCAAAAGCCGAAGCTATTTTAAGTGCCTCACTAATAGTTTTTACGTTGCAGTTGGCGCAAACAGTAATAGTTTGCGAAAAACTAATATAGCTTATAAAACAAAAAACAATGTAAATGTATGTTTTGTGTGTAAACATGTATTACAATATAGTATAAAATAAACCAAAGTTAACATTCAGGTTTTCGTTCATTTGCACTCCATTGTAGTTTTCGTAAACAGGAGCGCCAGCTTCTATACTTAGTCTAAAATCTTTAAAGGCAGATTGTTGTGGGAATAAAAAAGTAAACCCAATAAAAGATTTAATTTTTTCGCCACCATAATTATTGGTATCGGCAGTTGTAACCATAATTGGATTTAAATCGTTATCAGCCCCAGAAATATCATCTTCTAATACTCCCAAAACTCGTAAATTAAAGGCTATACCAGAAGCAAGTTCATAGACTCCCCAAATATTTAGTTGGTGTAAGTTACCCAATCTGTAACCTTCTTTATTTTCTCCGGTTCTAATAGTGCTGAGTAATTGAGAACCCCATGCAAACAAAGTATAGTTTTCTTTATAAGTTGCCCCAAACGTAAAATCTAAAGTACCACTGCCAAGTTGCATAGCGTAGGGTAGTTTTGCATTTTGCATCATTGGAGTGTTATCTCTTTTTGTGATACTACCAACAGGGATAGAGAGTGTTGTATTTACATGAAAAGTTCGATTACTGTTGTTTACAACACCAATTAAACCACTTAATTTTAAGTCGGCTAAACCATTAGAAGAGGTGCTAAAATCCCTATTCATTGTCATCCCATTCATCATCATTTGAGCTTGCAAATCCATGTTGTTTGCTACATAATTTTGCATAGCCATAAAAGTTACAGTATTACTTGGTGCATACATAATACCGAACATACCCATTTGCATATTCATTTTTTGCGGGGTCACCATGTAATTATTATAAATTGAGGCATTATCTATTGTTGAGGTACCAGACTTATTGCCACTCATAGCCATATTCATGTACCTTACAGAAACCATAAGCCCCCCTTTTTGGTGAAGGTGATCGCCCATCACACCTACCGGAGCGTAGTTTAATGCACTATGATGATTGTGTTGGTTATGGATTAAAGCGTTGTTTTTTTTTAATAAAAAAGTTTGAAGCTCTTCCCAAGAGTATAAGTTTCCCCCTTTTTTTTCTTTAATTTTTTGTGCGTCTTCGGCACTTTTAAAAGCTGATAGGTTTGCTCCCATTGGGCTTGGCATAGCTTTGCTAATAATATAAGTAGCATTTTCTGCTTTAATAAAATTACCGGTTGTATAGTTGCTAACCCAAAAAGATGTAAATGTTTTGTTATTATGTTCTTGTATATAATCTACCAAACATTCTATAGCATCAAACTCTAGTGTGTTTTTTTCTGTAACTGCTTTTGCATTGTGCGTATTACTTTTTATATACATATTACAGTTTACACACGTTTTGTTTTTTTGAGCAAGCGCAACATTGAATGAGCAGAAAACCAGTAAAATGAGGATTGTTTTTTTCATTTTAAGATTAATTATCTTATTATTAAAAATTTACTATTGGTATTAGCTTTCACCCAATGCGCTTCGTCTTTTTTAAAGCTTAAAATATCATGCTTAGAAAGCTCGTAAGCTATGTTGTTTATATGAAACATAATAGCTCCTTCTAAAACAATTAAAGTAGCATCTGTTTTAGATGTATGTGTTGGGAAAACCGATTCTTTTTCTAATGTTATTAACAGAATTTCTGAAGCATCTACCGATGCCAGTTTATTAATATTTAACCCTTTTACAGGTGTTTGTTTTATAGTAGTGTTAATTTGGTGCATAGCTTTTAGATTGTATGTACTGTGTTACACTTTCCCAGTTATAAAGCTTTCCTCCAAGTTCTTGCTGAAGCTTGGTTGCTTGTTCTTTATTTTTAAATGCAGTTAAGAAAGCCCCCATTGGACTGGGTAAATTTTCGCTAATTAAATATGTTGCTGAGGTGGCATCAATTAAACTTTCCGGACTTTCATGATGATTGGTTAAAAACAGTTTTATTTCTGCAGAATTAGTATCGGCTAAATAATTTATCATGCATTCTGCAGCATCAAATTTGTATACCTTTCCTTTATTGGTTACTACTTCTGCCCCGTGTATTTTATCTACAATGGTCATTTTACAGTAATAACAACCATCTTGTCCGTAGTTTATAGGCTCAGGTTTAATAGAGCATCCTGTTGCAAGTACAGAAAAAATAACAAACCAGATTATTTTATATGTTTTCATTTTAATTAGCTTTTAGTTGTGCTATTTTGTAGCTTCTTTTTTGCCTTTCCAGTAGGCTACAAAAGACAAGGCCATACCTAACCCTAACAGGTAAGCACCAGATTGCGGGTACGAATGTGCTGTAAAATTTAAAATGTCTTTAGAGCCAAATAAAGGAGGTTGGAAGCCCATTATGGAGCCATCTGGGTTGGTAAATTTCATGATGGCTTTCGGGTCTAAATCATGACCGTAATCATATTCCCATAAATAAAAATCATAAATACCGGCAGCAGCTAATAAAACCATTATAATCCCCCAAATTAAATACCACTTGTAATTTGCTTTTAGTGCTGCTAATAATCCTAAAACAGACATGGTAATAATTACAGCAGGAAATATTTTAAACTCCGGAATACTTTCTGGAATATACTTCATGCCAACATAGTGGTTCATTAAGTTAATGTTTTGTATATCGTGCGGATGCGCATCAGCAAAATCATTAATGTAAATGTACATTCCCAGTGGTGTTGGGTATTGCGGAGCCTCGAGTGTAATATTCCATAGCGGTAAAACAAACAATGCTAAGGGTAAAAGGGCTCCTAACATCATCAATAATCGAGATGTTTTCATAGTGGTAATATTTTAAAGAGATTGTTATAAAGAAAGCGGGTTCTTTGGTTTGGGTTAGTAAACTGAACCCGCTTTCTAACTAGTTACAGTAAATTATGCTATTCTATATCTTCTCCAACAGACCAAGCTAATTTTACATTAGAGTCTTTAGGAGATACTCTTACGTAACCTTGCATTTCTTGGTGAAGTGCAGAACAGAAATCGGTACAATAAAACGGCCATACACCCACTTGTTTAGGTTCCCACACAAAAGTTTCTGTTTGCCCGGGCATAATTAAAAGTTCTGAGGTGTTTGCGCCAATCATACTAATTCCGTGAGGCACATCATAATCTTGCTCTAAGTTGGTTACGTGAAAGTAAACCTTGTCGCCCACTTTAATACCTTCTATATTATCTGGTGCAAAGTGGCTTCTAATAGTGGTCATGTAAACATGCACTATATTACCATCACGTTCTACACGAGTTTCTGCTTCGCTTTTTACAGCATATGGGTGCTCGTTTTCGTCTAGTTTAAATATTTTTTTAGAACGAGGCTTAATTAAATCGGCCGGGCAACCAGCTGCATAGTGAGGTTCACCAACAGTAGGGAAATCTAATAGCAGCTCCATTTTATCACCAGAAATATCATAAAGCTGGGCAGATTGAGTAACTTCCGGACCGGTTGGTAAATAACGGTCTTTAGTAATTTTATTCATTGCTAAAACATACTTACCAAATGGCTTTCTAGAGTTACCTCCCGGAATCATTAAGTGCCCAACAGAGTAGTAGCAAGGCTGTCTATCTACCACTTCCCAAGTACCAACCTTCCATTTTACAACTTCAGATGAGATAAAAAAGGTAGTATAGGCATATCCTTTGTCATCAAACTCTGTATGTAATGGCCCTAAGCCTGGCTGTTCTACCACACCGGCAAGCACATCTTCGAAGTTTAAAATTGGAATACCATATGCTTCTCCGGCAAACTTTTCGTTTTCAATAGCATCGAGCATTTTTGTAAACGAGTGTACGGTTAAGTTAGCAGAAAGTTTACCGTTACCCACAATATATTCTCCGGTAGGATCAACATCACAACCGTGAGGAGATTTAGGAGTAGGCAGTAAGTATACTAATCCGGGGAGCTCACTGGCATCTAATATTCTAACTTCTTTTTTCATGGTAGAAGTAGCCATGTGCTTTTTCTCATCGTACACATTGTGAGCGTAGTTAGCCGGCATAGTTTTAAACTTACCTTGTTTTATGTATTCTTCGGCTTTTTTCCAGTTAACGGCAGCAATAAAGTCTTTATCATTTTGCGATGCATTAACTTCCATTAACGTGCTGGCTTCTTCTGAGTTATATGTAGAGAAGAAGAACCAACCGTGCGATTTACCTCTACCTGGGTGTGCTAAATCGTAATCAAATCCGGGCATTAGAATTTGAAACTCTAAATTCATTCGTCCATCTTCCGGAGCAACAGAAATAAAAGATAATGTGCCTTTAAAGTTTCCTTTGTATTCTTTAATAGGCATATCGCGTTGCGGAACAGGAACAGAAAAACGTGTTCCGGCAACAACATACTCTGTGTTTTCTGTTACAAAAGACGAACTATGGTTACCTGCACTATTAGGAATCTCTATAATTTCTGTGGTTTCAAAGGTAGAGAGGTCTATTTTAGCAATACGCGGGGTATTGTTACCATTAATAAACACCCATCTACCATCTATTTCTCCGTTAGTTTGAGAGATATCCGGATGGTGTGCATCATCCCAAGGTACAAAACCATGCGAAGTGTTTAACATGGGTTTAGTTTCTTCGTTATAACCCCAAGCTTTTTCTGCATCTTGAGAGAATACAGGAATTACTTTAAATAATCTTCCCGAAGGTAAGCCGTAAACAGATAACTGTCCGCTAAATCCTCCAGAAACAAATGCATAAAACTCATCGTGTTCTCCCGGGGCTACATATACTTTTTCTGCAGCACTACTGGCTAAGGCCCCAGAGTTTTTATCGGATTTAGAAGCGTTGTTACAACTTGTAAAAACCAAAGAGAGGCTTACAATTGCTACGCTAATTTTTAAAATGTTTTTCATAGTTTATAAAATTTACATTAAGTGATGTTATTCGTTAGAAGGGGGTAGTAACACTTTATCTATTACATGTACAATACCGTTTCCGGCAGGCACACTCGCAATAATTCTGGCACCTCCAATAATTGGTTCGCCATCTTTAACCTCTACAGGTACATATTGGTTGTTTGCTTGCCCTAATTGCTTAAACTTTGTTAAAAAATCTTTGCTTAGGTTACCGGGTGTTACATGAAATTTTAAAATATCTGCCAGCTGGTTTTTGTTTTCCGGCTTTAACAGATTTTCTACAGTACCTTCCGGTAAAGCATTAAAAGCTTCGTTTGTTGGTGCAAAAACAGTAAGTGGGCCGGCATTAACTAAGGCATTTTCTAATTCTGCAGCTTGTACTGCAGCTACTAAAGTGCTATGGTCTTCAGACCCGATAGCAATTTGTAGTACATTTGGTTTTGCCTCATCATCTGTTATAAAGGCCTGGCCTTGTTTTTTACCGTTGTCGGTATTTTCTACACTGGTAGTGTTTGGCTGGTCGTTCTCTTTGGTTTGATTTTTACACGAGATAAAAACCAAAACCATTAGAAAGGCAATGAGAATGTTAATACGGGTTTTCATACGGTTTTATTTTAAGGTTCTAAAGTATTCTAATACTGCTCTGGCCTCGTCTTCGGTAAGATTTTGGTTAGCCATGGGAGAACCATTAAATTCTATTAAAAGCTCTTTTGCTAAAGGATCTTTTTGAACCATCTCTTCCGGATTTAAAATCATATTCATAACCCATTCCGGAGATCTTCTTTCTAGTATTCCTTTAGGAGCCGGACCAATAAACTTTTTGTCTGGTCTGTGGCATGCTGCACAAAGTTTTTTAAACACTTCTTCTCCTTTTGCCGCTAAATTATTATCAATAGTTTCTGGGAGCGTTAGGTTTTTAATGGGTCCAACGCCTTTAGTAGACAAATCAACTCTTTTAGAGGCCGGAATTTTGTCTTCAACTTTTTTCTCTACTTTTTTTGTAGTAGTGGCTTTACGTTCGTAGGTGAATCCTTTTTTCTCTGCTTTTTCTTCTTTTCCTCCGCAACCTATCATTAAAAAGGCTAAACATAATGCGGTGATAAATGTTACAGTTGGTTTCATAGTATTTGATTTTATTCAGAAACAAAACTATTACCTGTAACTCGTTTAAAATATGACAAATATCATATTTAAGACAAAAAAGTCTTTTTTATATTTGTTAACTCAAAAACTGCAGCAGATTAATGTTTTCTAAAACTTCTAAATACGCTATAAAAGCAGTTCTTTTTTTGGCTTTACACACTACAGAAAAAAGGAAAGTAGCCGTAAAAGAAATAGCAAAATATATAAATGTTCCCCAGCCGTATATGGCTAAAATTTTACAAGAGCTTTCACGGCAAAACATAATCTCGTCGGTAAGAGGTCCTAAAGGAGGATTTTATTTAAGCGATGAGAACAAAAATCAACCCTTAATGCAAATTATAAGTGCTATAGAAGGCCATCAGAAAGTTTATGAATGTGCACTAAGTTTAGAAGAATGTAACAAAAACAAACCTTGTCCGATACATAATTTAATTGTAGAATCTAAAGAAAAGCTACTGGAAAATTTAAAAACAAAAACCATTTTAGATTTAGCAGAAAAGGTAAAAAATGGAGAGGCATACCTACCCGACTAACTCGATTTTTTTAAGCATATAGCAGCTAACTGTTTATTAACTTCTACTTCAACTTTTTTTAATTGTTAAAAACATTTTAATTCCTTGTAGAATTTGTGAGTCATAAATACGAAATGTTGTATTTTTGAACAAATTTTGTCAAAACGAAAGAGACAGACATAAACCATGGATAAATATTCCTTTTTAAATGCTGCTCATACAGCATATTTTGCTGAACTATACGAACAATATTTGCAAAATCCGGATAGTGTAGAACCCAGCTGGCGTGCTTTTTTTCAGGGGTACGATTTTGGGTCGGAAAACTACGGGTTAGATGGAGAAATTGTTGAAGGAGTTTCTACGCAAATTCCGGAGCATGTACAAAAAGAATTTCAGGTTGTACAACTTATAAATAGTTACAGAACTCGCGGACATTTGTTTACAAAAACAAATCCGGTTAGAGAGCGTAGAAAATATACCCCAACGTTAGACATTAAAAACTTCGGATTAACCGAAGAAGATTTAGACACTGTTTTTAATGCAGGCGAAACTTTAGGCATTGGCGCGCAAACGCTAAGAGAAATTATTAGACATCTTGAAGCAATTTATTGTGATGCCATTGGTATAGAATACATGTACATAAGGCAGCCTGAAGAAATAGATTGGATTCAGAAAAAATTAAACATAAACGATAACCACCCGAACTTTACCAAAGCGCAAAAACTACATATTTTAAAGAAGCTAAATGAAGCGGTGGTTTTTGAAAACTTTTTACACACCAAATATGTTGGTCAGAAAAGATTTTCTTTAGAAGGAGGAGAGTCACTTATTCCGGCATTAGATGCTGTAATAGAAAAAGCAGCAGATTATGGTGTTAAAGAGTTTGTAATGGGAATGGCACACCGTGGAAGGCTAAATACATTAACCAATATATTTGGTAAATCGGCTAAAGATATATTTAGTGAATTTGAAGGGAAAGACTACGAACAAGAAGTTTTTGATGGTGATGTTAAATACCATTTAGGTTGGACCAGCAACCGAAAAACAGACTCCGGGAAACTTATAAATTTAAATATTGCGCCAAATCCTTCACACTTAGAAACAGTTGGAGCAGTTGTAGAAGGTATTGCACGTGCAAAACAAGACGATAAATATCCTGACAACGCATCGCAAGTATTACCAATTATTGTACATGGCGATGCTGCGATAGCCGGGCAAGGTATAGTTTACGAAGTGGTTCAAATGGCTGGTTTAGATGGTTATAAAACCAATGGTACTATTCATATAGTAGTAAATAACCAAGTTGGTTTTACAACCAATTATCTGGATGGCCGTTCCAGCACCTATTGTACCGATGTAGCTAAAGTAACATTATCTCCCGTTTTACATGTTAATGCAGATGATGTAGAAGCGGTTGTACATGCAGTATTATTTGCTTTAGATTTTAGAATGCAGTTTAAACGCGATGTGTTTATAGATTTACTTGGTTACAGAAAGTACGGTCATAATGAAGGAGATGAGCCTCGCTTTACACAACCTAAACTGTACAAAGCAATTGCAAAACATAAAAACCCAAGAGATATTTACGCAGAAAAGTTACTACAAGAAAGCGTAATTAATAAAGAATACTTAAAAGAGCTCGAAGCAAACTACAGAGCAACTTTAGAAGAAGAATTTGAAGATTCCAGAAAAACTTCAAAAACGGTAATCACTCCGTTTATGCAAGACGAGTGGGAAGATTTTGAGTATGTTACCGAAGAAAAAATGATGGAGCCAATAGATACCACATGCTCAAAAGAAACACTTGCTAAAATTACCAAAGTGCTATCTACGTTGCCTGAGGACAAAAAATTTATCAGAAAAATAGAGCGATTAATTGAGTCTAGGCAAAAAATGTTTGATGACAATAAGCTCGATTGGTCTATGGCAGAGCACTTAGCATATGGTACTTTGCTAGAAGAAGGCTTTGATGTTAGAATATCTGGGCAAGATGTAGAAAGAGGCACCTTCTCTCATCGTCATGCTGTAATAAAAGTAGAAGACAGCGAAGAAGAAATTATCTTGCACAACAACATAAGTGAAAACCAAGGTAAGTTTTATATATACAACTCATTATTATCAGAATACGGAGTGGTAGGTTTTGATTATGGTTATGCCATGGCAAGCCCAAAAACACTTACCATTTGGGAGGCACAGTTTGGAGATTTCAGTAACGGTGCTCAAATCATGATAGATCAGTACATATCGTCTGCCGAAGATAAATGGAAAGTACAAAACGGGTTAGTAATGTTACTGCCACATGGTTACGAGGGGCAAGGAGCAGAGCACTCATCGGCAAGAATGGAACGTTACTTACAGCTTTGCGCTAAAGACAATATGTATGTGGCAGATTGTACCACTCCGGCAAACATGTTTCATTTGTTACGCAGGCAAATGAAAGCTAAATTTAGAAAACCTCTTATAGTGTTCACGCCAAAAAGTTTACTGCGTCATCCAAGAGTAGTATCTACGGTAGATGAGTTTGCAAACGGAAGTTTTCAAATGGTTATAGACGATGCTACCGTAACCCCTAAAAAAGTAAAAACCCTAGTGTTTGTAACCGGTAAGTTTTATTATGATTTGCTAGAAGAAAGAGAAAAATTAAATAGAGAAGATGTAGCTTTAGTAAGAATAGAGCAATTGTTCCCACTTCCTGTAAATCAAATCAGAGAAATACTTAAAAAGTATGCCCATGTAGATGATGTAGTTTGGGCGCAAGAAGAGCCCAGAAACATGGGGGCGTATAGCCATATGTTAATGCATTTAGAAGAAGCACGTTCGTTTAGAGCGGCTACCAGAAGACCGTATGCAGCACCGGCTGCCGGAAGTGCTACACGATCTAAACGTAGACATCAGGAAGTAATAGATTATGTGTTTGATAAAACAAAAAATAATCAAAGAAGAAAATAACCAAGAACAAAATAAAATTATAGAATAATGATTTTAGAAATGAAAGTTCCCTCACCGGGAGAATCTATAACCGAAGTAGAAATAGCCCAGTGGTTGGTAGAAGATGGTGATTATGTAGAAAAAGACCAGGCAATTGCCGAGGTAGATTCAGATAAAGCTACCTTAGAACTTCCTGCAGAAGCGAGCGGAATCATTACACTAAAAGCAGAAGAAGGCGATGCGGTTGCTGTTGGTGATGTGGTATGCTTAATAGATACTAGTGCTGCAAAACCAGAAGGAGAATCATCTGAAAAGAAAGATGATACGCCGAAAGAAGAGAAAAAAGAAACGCCTAAAGCTGAGCCTGCAAAAGAAGAAACTAAAACTACTTATGCAACAGGAACAGCTTCTCCGGCTGCTAAAAAAATATTAGCAGAAAAAGGAATTTCAGCTTCAGAAGTTAAAGGTACCGGTAAAGATGGTAGGGTTACTAAAGAAGATGCTCTTAAGGCTGTACCAAGCATGGGGACTCCTACCGGAGGCAGCAGATCTCAAACGCGTACTAAGCTTTCTATGCTTAGAAGAAAAGTAGCAGAGCGTTTAGTTGCGGCTAAAAATGAGACAGCTATGCTTACTACATTTAATGAAGTAGACATGTCGGCTGTTTTTGAAATCAGAAGCAAATACAAAGAAGCCTTTAAAGCTAAGCATGGAGTAAGCCTTGGGTTTATGAGTTTCTTTACGCTTGCAACTGTAAGAGCATTAAAGCTTTTCCCTGCTGTAAACTCTATGATAGATGGTAAAGAAATGGTAACTTATGATTTTTACGATATTAGTATTGCCGTTTCTGGTCCGAAAGGACTTATGGTGCCTGTAATTAGAAATGCTGAAAACTTAACATTTAGAGGAGTAGAAGCAGAGGTAAAACGGTTGGCTACCAGAGCAAGAGATGGGCAAATTACCGTTGATGAGATGACCGGGGGTACTTTTACCATTTCTAACGGAGGGGTGTTTGGTAGTATGCTATCTACACCAATTATTAACCCTCCTCAGAGCGGTATTTTAGGAATGCATAATATTGTTGAGCGCCCGGTTGCTGTAAACGGGAAAGTAGAAATCAGACCAATAATGTATGTGGCGTTATCTTATGATCATAGAATAATTGATGGTCGTGAGAGCGTAGGTTTTTTAGTTGCTATAAAAGAAGCAATAGAAAATCCGGTTGAATTGTTAATGGACAATAATATTGAGAAAGCTTTAGAGCTTTAATAAACATTGTATTTTTTAAGCAAAGAGCGAGGATTAATCCTCGCTTTTTTGTTTTTTACCTTTTGTTTTTAAGTATAAACTTTTGTTAGCATAATCTATAATTGCTTTCCCTTTTTTTAAAACATCGGCACCAATAATACCGTCAACCGGTTCTGCATCATGCTGTGTTAGTGCAGTGTTTACATGAGTTAAATCAAATAAAACAATTTTAAGCTTTTTCTTTTCCCATTTACCAATAGATAAAGTATTCTTTTTTGCTAACAAAGTAGTCATATCTGTAGCGCCGGCACCGGCAGCCTTTATATCTGATTCTTCTGTAATAAGGTTAAATAAAGTTGCCGAATTAAAATCTACACAAGTGCTAGAAGCACCTGTATCTACAATAAAACGCCCGGCAACACCATTTAAAGAAGCCTTAATTTCAAAATGATTTGTTGTTGTGTAACGCAACGGAATTCTAACATATCCTTTCTCTTTTAAAAAAGTTTTTAATGTTTTCATATACAATAGTGCAAAAGCTATTTTTAGCAAATATAACCATTGCCTATTTTTGCAACATGATTTTAACCGATACACACACGCACTTATATACAGAAGCCTTTAATGACGATAGAGACAAGGTTATAAAAGAGGCTATCAAAGAAAATATTACTCGTTTTTTTATTCCGGCTATAGACGCCTCTTATACTAACAGCATGCTACAGCTGCAAGAGCGCTATCCGGACAACGTATATTTAATGGCAGGACTGCATCCAACGCATGTTAAAGAAAATTTTAAAACAGAGCTATTGCATGTAGAAGAGCAGCTAAAAAAGCATAAATATTATGCAATAGGAGAAACCGGAATAGATTTATATTGGGATAAAAGCACACTTGCCTGGCAGCAAGAAGCTTTTGTTTACCAAATACAATTAGCCAAAAAACATAAGCTGCCTGTTGTTATACATTGTAGAGATGCATTTGATGAGATTTTTGAGGTGCTTGAAGGCGAAAAAGACGATGAGCTGTTTGGTATTTTTCATTGTTTTACCGGTAATTTAGAGCAAGCAGAAAGAGCCTTATCATTTAATATGAAATTAGGAATTGGAGGGGTTGTAACTTTTAAAAATGGTAAAATTGATACGTTTTTAAATCAAATACCAATAGAACATATTGTTTTAGAAACAGACGCCCCTTATTTAGCGCCTACACCATACAGAGGAAAACGTAACGAACCTGTTTATTTAAAATTGGTAGCACAAAAAGTAGCCCAGATTTATAACATATCTTTAGATGAGGTTGCTAACATAACTACCGAAAACGCTAAAGCTGTTTTTGGGATTTAAAGTAGAATACTCAGGTAGTTAAAATTAAATTTTGTTCATTTGAAACATAGTAAAGCCATGCCAAAATTATTTGATGATATTAGACCATACCATGATGCCGAAGTTTCTGAGGCTTTAAAAACATATGGTTCTCATCCAATGATAAAGGCATTGTTGCATTTTACGTTTCCGGAAAAAAACTTTTCTGAAATTAAAAAGATTTTAAACGAGTGCCATTCTATTAAAGACTTTCAGACAAAAATTATATATCATTCCGTAAAAAATGTAATCGAAAAAAGCTCTGATGGGTTTACTACATCTGGATTTAATAATCTTGAGCCTAATAAACCCTATTTGTTTATTTCTAATCACAGAGATATAATTTTAGACACCTCTTTGCTTAATGTAGCTTTATTTGAGAACGGTTTGGTAATGACAGCCTCTGCTATTGGCGATAACTTAGTAAAAAAACCTTTCTTATTGGCACTCTCTAAACTCAATAGAAATTTTTTAATAAAAAGAGGGGTGGCCCCTAGAGAAATGCTGCAAAACTCTATCACAGTTTCTAACTACATTAAGCATCTTTTAAAAGAAGAAAACCGTTCTGTTTGGATTGCTCAAAGAGAAGGAAGAACCAAAGATGGTAACGATAAAACACAGCAGGGAGTTTTAAAAATGATTGGTCTTGCATCTGGAAAGCAAGATGTGTTAACATATTTGGCAGAACTCAATATAGTACCTGTAGCTATATCGTATGAATTTGACCCAACCGATATGCTGAAAATGCCTGAACTAATGGCAAAACATTACGATATTGAATATAAAAAAAGTAACAATGAAGACTTTAATACCATATTAAAAGGAGTAATGGGGCAAAAAAAACGAATGCATATTGCGGTAGGGCCGCTACTTAACAATGAGATTTTAGCCTTAAAAGAACAAAACGAAACAGTAAATAAACAGTTGCAATTAGTTGCAAATGTTATAGATAAGCATATACATTCGTTGTATAAATTATGGCCCACTAACTATATAGCGTACGACATGCTCACAAAAACAAACACTTTTAAAGATAAATATACGCTCAAGCAGTTAAGGCAATTTAAAAGACGTATAGCAAAAAGAGTAGAAGATAACAACACCGTAGCATTAGAAAACTTTTTAAAAATGTATGCCAATCCGGTAAAAAATCAACATAAATTATAATGAGCAACAAACCTAAAATACTTTTATTATATACCGGAGGAACCATCGGGATGATAAAAGATTATAATTCTGGTGCATTAAAAGCATTTAACTTTAATAAGTTGCTAAAACGTATTCCGGAGCTTTCACATTTAGATTGTAAAATAGAAACGTTGTCTTTTAATGAGCCAATAGATTCTTCAAATATGAATCCTGACTATTGGATTCAAATAGCTTCGGTTATTGAAGAGCACTATAATTTGTTTGATGGTTTTGTGGTTTTACATGGTAGCGATACCATGAGTTATACGGCTTCTGCTTTGAGCTTTATGTTAGAAAACCTAAGCAAGCCGGTAATTTTTACAGGCTCTCAATTGCCTATTGGAGATTTAAGAACCGATGCAAAAGAAAATTTAATTACAGCCATACAAATTGCAGCTTTACAAGAGCACGGAAAACCGGTTATAAAAGAAGTATGTTTGTATTTTGAGTATAAACTTTATAGAGCAAACAGGACTACTAAAATTAATGCAGAACATTTTGAGGCATTTGCATCACTAAATTATCCGCCATTGGCAGAATCGGGAGTTCACTTAAAAATAAACTACGAGCACCTCTGGAAAAACGAACCCAAAAAACCGTTTGCAGTACATAAAGGGTTAGATAGTAATATTGTAATTGTTAAACTGTTTCCGGGGTTAAACCAAACCGTTTTAAACCAAATACTTACAACACCAAACCTCAAAGCAGTAATTTTAGAAACTTATGGGTCTGGTAACGCTCCAACAAATTCATGGTTTTATAATGAAATAAATAACGCTATTAAAAGAGGGTTGCATATAATTAATGTTACGCAATGCTCCGGAGGAAGCGTTATTATGGGTCAGTATGAAACCAGCACACATTTAAAAGAGCTTAATTTAATTAGCGGAAAAGATATTACCACAGAAGCAGCAGTTGCCAAGTTAATGTACCTTTTAGGAAGAAAAACTCCTACAGAAACCTTTAAAACTATGTTTGAAACCTCGTTAAGAGGCGAAATGCTGTAAATATTAGCATGCAAAATTTGATGTAATAAAAAAAATTTTGTTAATTGCCCCACCCTAAAACTCGACAAACAGAGAGGTGGCCGAGTGGTCTAAGGCGCACGCCTGGAAAGTGTGTATACGGCAAAACCGTATCGAGGGTTCGAATCCCTTCCTCTCTGCTAAGATGTTTTAACGTTTTTGTTGTAAAATTTTTATATATTTAACCCTATTAACTAACTAATTTAAGTTTAAAAGAAATGAAAAGATTATTCTCTATCCTGGCCGTTGCCGGATTGTTTGTTTTGAGTGTAGCAACAGTTAATGCAAAAGACACTATGCCTGTTGTTTCTGAAAACGTATCAGAGTTTGTTGCTTCTGTAGATGCTGCTGTAGCATTACAAGAAGAAGCAGCCGAGGAAAGCAAAGCTTTCCACCAAGTACTTAAAGATCGTTTTATTGAAGGTGGTGCCGGATTTATGGGTATCGTGTTATTATGTTTAATTTTAGGTTTAGCAGTAGCTATAGAAAGAATTATTTTCTTAAACATGGCTACCACAAACACAAAAAAATTAGTGGCTAACGTAGAAGAGGCTCTTAACTCTGGAGGAGTAGAAGCAGCTAAAGAAGTTTGCCGTAACACAAGAGGTCCTGTAGCTTCTATTTTCTACCAAGGTTTAGACAGAGCTAGCGAAGGTGTTGACCACGCAGAAAAAGCTGTTGTTGGATATGGTGGTGTGCAAATGGGACAATTAGAGAAAAACGTTTCTTGGCTTACATTATTTATCGCTATCGCTCCGATGCTTGGATTCATGGGAACGGTAATTGGTATGATTCAAGCATTCGATAAAATTAGTGCAGCCGGTGGATTAGACGCTTCACTTATTGCAGGAGATATTAAGGTAGCGTTATTAACAACAGTGTTTGGTTTGATTGTTGCGATTATTCTTCAAATTTTCTACAACTACATTATCTCTAAAATAGATAGTATAGTAAACGATATGGAAGATGCATCAATCTCACTTATCGATTTATTAGTAGATCGTAAAAAATAAACCAACACAAAGACTTTAAAAGATCATGAATATATTTAGAATATTAGCAATTGCAGTTGGAATCATAGGGATTGTTCTCTGGATTTTACTGCTAGGCTCTGAAGAACCCTATACAGATTATATGTTGCACTTGGGTAAAGGGCTAGTGTGGATTGCTGCAATCTTAACGCTTTTCTTTACCATTAAAAACTTAGTAGCTCATCCAGACAAGCTAAAAAAAGCAATCATAACCATTGTAGCATTTTTAGCAGTTGTTGGTATAGCATACGCTGTAGCCGATGGTACTGCTACAGACCAAGCGTCTGAGTCTGCTTCTAAGTGGGTAGGTACCGGATTATATACATTTTATTTCTTGGTTGTGCTAGCGCTTATAGCAATGGCATGGTCTGGAGTTAAAAAACTAACAAATAAATAATTATGGCGAGAAGATCAGCACCGGAAGTAAATGCCGGTTCAATGGCAGACATTGCGTTCTTACTCTTAATCTTTTTCTTAGTAACAACTACTATAGAAACAGATTCTGGGTTAGACCGTAAGCTACCTCCTCTTGAACCGCCAGATACAGATGTAATTATAAAAAAGAAAAATATATTGCAAGTAATGATTAATAAGAACAATCAGATTTTAGCCGACGATCAGTTGGTGCAGCTGAAAGAGCTTAAACAAATTGCAATAGATTTTCTAGATAATGGTGGCGGTACCGGTGAAGATGCTTGTAGCTATTGTAAGGGTAAAAAAGATCCATCATCTTCAGACAACCCAGACAAAGCTATCATCTCACTGCAAAATGACCGTGAAACCAAATACAGCGCTTATATAGCTGTACAAAATGAGTTGGTTGCTGCCTATAACCATTTGCGTAATAGAGAAGCAAGACGTCTTTTTGGAAGAGACTTTACCGATATGGAGGCTGAATACAATGACCCTAAAACTCCATCTGAGGTAAAAGACGAGCTGAAAGAGAAAATTGAGCGTATTAAGAAAATGTACCCTCAAAAATTATCTGAAGCTGAACCAAAAAGCAATTAACCAATAAACAACATTATAAGTATGTCTAAATTCGCAAAAAAGAAAGATGGCGATATACCTGCAGTAAACACAGCATCATTACCGGATATTGTGTTTATGCTCCTGTTCTTCTTTATGACGGTAACGGTAATGAAAGATAGCTCTCTTATGGTAGAGAACGATCTTCCTTTTGCCGACCAAACACAAAAATTAGATAAGAAGGATAGAGTAATCTATATTTATGCAGGAAAACCATCAGAGCGATATCAAGATACCTATGGTACGGCAGCTAAAATTCAGCTTAACGATAAGTTTGCAGATGTTTCTGATGTTGCAGCTTACGTTTTAGCAGAAAGAGCAAGCAAGCGTCAAGAATTACAAAATGTATTGACAACAGCTCTCAAAGTTGATGATGATACCAACATGGGATTGATATCTGATATAAAACAAGAACTTAGAAAAGTAAATGCGCTCAAAATTAACTACACCACCAGAGAGGGTGATGCTAGTAGAAACTTACAACAGCGCTAACTTTTATTGCATTTCTTTAAAACAAAATAAGCCCTTTGGATTATTCCAAAGGGCTTATTTTTTTAAATTATATTTGCTGTTATGAGAAGCCTTTGTATTGTAATATTACTCTTTGCCACATCAAGCTTTTGCCTAGCTCAAGACTCACTGGTTATGCAATATACACCAGATACACAATATGTAGAAGATCAGTTTTATGTAGGTGTTACATATAACATTTTAGCCAACAGACCGAGTAATGTCTCGCAAAATAGCCTATCATATGGAGTACAGCTTGGTTTTTTAAAAGATATCCCTGTTAATGAAAGAAGAAATTGGGCTTTGGGTCTCGGTGTAGGATATGTGACAGCTTCATACTATAATAATTTAAAAACAACGCCAATTAATAACGGTGTAGAGTATAGTGTAATAGATGGAACGACATCTTTTAGTGTAAATAAAATAGAAACTCATGGTGTTGAATTTCCGCTAGAAATTAGATGGAGAACTTCTACAGCGCAAACCTTTAAGTTTTGGCGTGTTTACACAGGGTTTAAAGTAGGATATTTATTTGCTTACCAATCTAAATATTCCGGCGATGGTGAAGATTTTTCGTTTACTAATGATGATATAGAACGCCTAAGGTATGGTATTACATTAGCAGTGGGCTATAGTACCTGGAATTTTTACACCTATTTTGGATTAAATTCTTTAGTAAAAGATAATACAGCAACTAATTTGAACGAGCCAATCAATTTTTATCCAATAAAAGTGGGCCTACAGTTTTACATACTATAGCCAATAAGTAAAGGTTACAAGTTGCAAAGTGGCTCCTATAAAAAAAGCAATCAAAAGCTCGGTAGTATTATGTGCTTTTAAGTATAATCTTGCTGATGCTACACTTCCTAAAATTAGCACAAAAGTTCCTATTATTAGTGTCATGTTTACCTCAAAATGAATGCTTAATCCTATTAAAAACATTAAAATATTACTGAGGCCTAAAATATGCAGACTTATTTTAGTTTTAAAGAAAGCTAAAATTAAGCTAGCCAAATAAGCTCCTAATAACCCAACAAAAAAGTAATATAACTCTAATGTATAAGAAACCGGAATTATTTGATTTAACACTATGTAAATAAGTATTAAATTAACGCCAATAGGGACTTTTCTTTGATTAACATTACTAATAAAAATATCTGAAACCAACCCCATACTTTTTAAAAGCAAATAAGTTATTATAGGAATAGCTACTGTGAGTATAAGGATAGAAAATAACATTCCGGCTCTAATTTCATCAGGCAAATATTTTGGGCTTACAAAAAAATAAATAAGCGTACCTATTAGCGGTATAAAAATAGGATGAAACAGGTATGATGTAAGTTTTGAGAGTTGTTTCACGTTTAAATTTCTTTTCGTAATCTGGCTACAGGAATCTCTAATTGTTCTCTGTATTTAGCAACGGTTCTACGAGCAATAGGATAACCTTTTTCTTTTAAAATTTGAGCAAGTTTATCGTCTGTTAATGGCTTCTTTTTATCTTCTTCTTGAATAACTGTTTCAAGTATTTTTTTGATTTCTTTTGTAGAAACATCTTCTCCTTGCTCATTTTTAATTGCTTCAGAGAAAAAGTCTTTTATTAATTTAGTACCATAGGGAGTGTCTACATATTTACTGTTGGCTACTCTGGAAACCGTAGACACATCCATTCCAATTTTGTCTGCAATATCTTTTAAAATCATGGGCTTAAGGTTACGCTCATCTCCTGTTAAAAAATAGTCTTTTTGATATTGCATTATAGCATTCATGGTTACCAAAAGAGTTTCTTGACGTTGCTTAATGGCTTCTATAAACCATTTGGCTGCATCTAATTTTTGTTTTATAAATAAAACGGCATCTTTTTGAGATTTAGTTTTTTCTTTAGAAGCTTTATAGCCTTCAAGCATGTTGTTATATTCTTTAGAAACGTGTAACTCGGGAGCGTTACGCCCGTTTAAAGAAAGCTCTAATTCACCATCAACTATCCTAATGGTAAAGTCAGGCACAATATGCTCTACAATTTTATTACTACCGGAATAAGAACCTCCGGGTTTAGGGTTTAAACGTTCAATTTCGTTAACGGCAGCTCTTAATTCTTCTTCAGTAATATTATGCCGTTGTAACAGTTTTTTGTAATGTTTTTTTGAAAACTGCTCGAACGATCGTTCTAAAATTTCGATAGCCAACTTGGTGTTTTCTGTTTGTTCTTTACGCTCTAATTGAATAAGTAAACATTCTTGCAAATTTCTAGCACCAACGCCTGCCGGTTCTAACTCATGAATAACATTTAAAAGTACGTCTCTTACCTGTTCTTCGTCAGCATATACATTTTGCGTAAAAGCCAAATCGTCTACAATATCAGGGATGCTTCTGCGTATGTAACCGCTTTCATCTATACTGCCAACTAAAAACTCGGCTATATCTCTTTCTGTGTCAGAGAGTCTGAATGTGTTTAATTGATTAAGTAAGTGCTGATGAAAAGTTACACCTGCTGCATAGGGTATAGTTTTTTCATCATCATCAGAACTGTAATTATTGCTTTGTGTTCTGTATTCAGGAATCTCATCATCGCTTAAATATTCATCTACATTAATATCTTCGGCTTCAATAGATTCGTTATCGTTAAACTCATCAAAATCTGAAGATAGGTCATCATCTAGGTTTTCTTTTTCCTCTTTACCACTTTCTAAAGCCGGATTTTCTTCTAACTCTTGCTTGAGGCGTTGCTCAAAAGCTTGTGTTGGAAGCTGTATGAGCTTCATTAACTGAATTTGCTGAGGAGAAAGCTTCTGCGATAACTTAAATTGTAATTGCTGTTTTAGCATCAACTATCTTTTATTACAAGTATATAGCAAAAATAAATAAATAGTAGCTAAAACTATATTAAAAAATAAGTAGGGAGTGAGTGTTAGAGTAGTTTTAAAATGTTTTTATTTTTTAAATGTAATCTACCATATGCAACTTTTATATAATATTCTACAGCAACTTCTTTAGGCAGGTTTTTTAAGGCATTATAGGCTTCATTATCTTGTTGTAATAAATTGTAAAATGGCGCCATATATTCCCATGGAAGAACACCAAATGGTAAAATGGTATTATTTAACTGAAAATATAAATCGTCTGTTTTAGGATCTATAAAGAAAAATAACGGACTCTTTTTAGTAGGTGTAGTTAAGATGCAAATTGGGTATTTTTCATACGATTCGTATTCAATGGTAAGCGGAATTACAGTCATGGGGTTAACATTTTGTTAACAGCTAAAGTATCTGAACGGGTTTTACTGTGCAATGTATACCACTCGATATTTATAAATTTGGGGTGTATTTTTAAGAATTTAGACAATAGCTTAAAAAAAACACTAAGTTTGTATTAAGACTTAACTTACAAATGAAAAAACATCTACCAGTAGTAAGTGTACTGCTAATTATATTTACACATTTTACTTTTTCTCAGAATTCTACCAAGATTGTCCCACACGATTCTATTATTAATAAATCTTACGAAGAAATATATGCTTTGTTTAACTCTTACGAAAGTAAGGGAGACATAGAAAAAGCAGCGTTGTATGCAAGGGCGTATTTAGTAAAAGGAAAAAGGGAAAACAATAATTACAGGGTTGCAAATGCGTACTCACAGTTGGTTTATCTGGAAAAAGATAATCATTTAGCATTAAAATATACGGATAGTATTTTAGATTATGTTAAAGGGATTGAAGATAGTATATACCCGGCTTTACCCTATTTACAAAAAGGAATTATATATTATGATTTGAGGGATCATAAAAAATCTTTAGACTATACTTTGAAAGCATATAAATATACACAGCAATATTATAATGAAGAACTTAATTATTATTTATTAGAATTGCTAGAAGGTTTTTACATAGAGCAAGAAGCTTACGATAAATATTTAGAACTAGCAAAGAGCAACCTCGATTTTTATTTAAGAAAAGGAAAAAGTCTTAGGCTAAGCTTAGATATATACTATAATAGTTTGCATAGTGTTTCAAATGCATTTCTTGCATTAAATCAACCAGATTCTGCTCTGCATTATGCTAAAAAAGGTCTTAAAGATTGTTTTAAATTAAATAATCATTTCCCCTGTTACCATTTAATGTCAATTGTTGGTCAGGCTGAATATAAAAAAAATAATTTTAGAGCTTCAGAAGAGATTATAAATTCAGTTATTTCAAAACTAGAAGGGAGACCCTTAGGTATTTTATACTACTATAAAGCCAAAATATTTAAAGAGCTTAAGCAGCCAGATAGCATGGTTTATTATTTAAAAAAATCTGATTCTGTAATTGAAGCATCAAACGATCCTTTTAATGAATTACTGGATGGATATAAAGAACTAATAACGTACTACAAAAACAAAAACAACAAGCAAGAACAGTTAAAATACATTAATAAGTATATTTATTTAGATAGTTTATTAGATAGCAACAAACAGTTTTTAGATAAAAAAATACGAGAAGATTACGAGATTCCTAAAATGCTAAAAGAAAAGGAGCAAATTATAGCATCTTTAAAAGTACAACAACAATCAGTACTATTAAAATACATTTTAATTGTTGTTTTGTTATTATTTAGTATTGCAGCTTTATATACCTATTACAAGAAAACACTATATAAAAAAAGGTTTAATGAATTTTTAGCTAAACAGAGTAAAAAGGAAATTACAGAAAGAAATAAAATAACCAAAAATGCTTTGCCGGATATTCCTGAAGAAAAAATTAATGCAATATTAAATGATTTAGAAAAATTTGAGCAGAACAAAGAATATTTAAATAAAATCTCCTTAGCTACTCTTGCTAAAATGTTAAATACAAATTCTTCGTACCTCTCTAAAATAATTAACACATATAAAGAGAAATCATTTTCTCAGTATATTAATGATTTAAGAGTAACCTACGTAATAAACAGATTGCAAAATGACGCTACATTTAGATTGTATTCTGTTAAAGCAATAGCAGAAGAAGCCGGTTATAACAATGTAGAATCTTTTTCTAAAGCTTTCTTTAAAAAAACTGGAGTTTATCCTTCATATTTCATTAAAAAAATAAACGAACAGCTTTAAATTATACAAGTTACAAAGTTGATTTTTTACGTCTTTTTTAGCTATTTTGTTGTAGGTTTATAAACTAATATAACGAGCGTAAAATGGCTAAAATAGTAAAGGTTTTATGTATTTTATTATTACTTATTTATACTAAAACCAGTGGCCAAAATATTAAACACTTAAATTCAGATTCACTTATCTTTAAATCATATAGCGAGCTGCATGATGATTATAAAAAAGCACTATATAGTGGGGTTGATGGTATTATATATTTAAAGGTTTATTTAGCAAAAGCTAAAAGTGAAAAAGATAGTTTACGCATTTCTAAAGCTTTTAAAGCTATTGTTAATCATACGCTAATATCTAATCAAACTCGTGAAGGATATAACAGAGCTTTACAATATTCAGACAGTTTAATTGCTTTTTCTAAATCTTTAAAGCCAAATTCTCTATGGGTGTTAGGATATTCTTTAAAAGCATATACTTATTACCAATTAGCTGACTATCAAAAGACTTTTGATTTGTTGAAAATTACGGATAGTTTAGCTAAAGAAATTAACAACAAAGAGATTATAGATTGGTGTAATGATTTGTTATTAGCATTATATAATGAAACAGGAAATTATAATGAAGCTATAAAAGCCTATAAGGCAAACTTAGCTTCATTAAAACTAGAAAACACTAAATCTGAAGAAGCAATCACAGACAAATTGTTAAATCTATCAAACTTAACCGCTTTATACTTAGCTATTGGCAAGGTAGATTCTGCCAAAATCTATTTAAAAGAGGGCTATTCATCAAGCATTAATTATAACAACGAAGAGTATTATCATGACTTTTTAAAACATTGGGGAAAAACTTTTTATTTAGAAAAGCAATATAACAAAGCATTAGACAGCTTAAATAAGGCACTACCCTTTTTTACAGGTAGAAACCTGGGTGTTAGTTATTACTACAAAGCTAAAACACATGATGCTTTAGGAGCCATAGATAGTGCAGTTATATATATACAAAAAGCAGATTCTATTTTTGAAAACACTAAAGATCCTTTTGATGAACTTTTAGACGGATACCAATATTTAATTAAACATTACAAACAAAAAAACGATGTAGAAAACCAATTAAAGTACATTAATAAATACATTCACTTAGATAGTATTTTAGAAAACAACAGCAATTACCTATCAGATAAAATAAACAAGAACTATGTAATACCTAAGCTTTTAAAAGAAAAAGAAGAAATTATAGGAAGACTTAAAACCAATAGGGAGCAAGCCATACAACTAAAGTTTTTTTTACTTGCTTTACTAGGTATTGCTGTTGTTTTGTTTGTAATAAATTTATGGAAACAACAAACATATAAAAAGCGTTTTAAAGTTTTAATGGAAGAAGCAAAAGTCACAAAACAGCAACCAACAGTTACCAGAACTATTAGCACCATTCCGGATAAAGTTGTTAAAGAGGTGCTTAGTAAGCTGGATAAATTTGAAAAAGACAAAAAGTTTTTAGAGCCTTTGACTTTAGCTGATGTTGCACAATATTTAGATACTAATACCTCTTATCTGTCTAAAATAATTAATACCTATAAGCAAAAAAAGTTTAATCAGTATTTAAATGATTTGCGAGTAGAGTATGCTGTAGAACGTTTAAAAGAAGATGAGATTTTTAGAATGTATTCTATAAAGGCTATAGCTCAAGAAATTGGGTTTAGTAGTGCAGAATCTTTTTCTAAAGCATTTAATGCTAAAACAGGAATTTACCCATCATACTTTATAAAGCAGCTAAAAAATAAAAAAGCCTCTTAAATAGAGGCCTTATACTTTTTAAAATTCTGCATTTTGTGGTGTTCTCGGGAACGGTATTACATCTCTAATATTTCCCATTCCGGTTGCAAATTGTACTAAACGCTCAAAACCTAATCCGAAGCCACTATGTACAGCAGTACCAAACTTTCTAAGCTCTAAATACCACCAAAGCTCTTTTTCATCAATACCCAGGTCTGTGATTTTTTGTTGTAGTACATCTAGGCGTTCTTCACGTTGAGAGCCCCCAACAATCTCTCCAATCCCCGGGAATAACACATCCATTGCACGTACCGTTTTACCGTCTTCGTTTAAGCGCATGTAAAACGCTTTAATTTTGGCTGGATAATCAAATAAAATTACAGGACATTTAAAGTGCTTCTCAACAAGATAACGCTCGTGTTCACTTTGTAAATCGGCTCCCCATTCATTAATTAAATACTGAAACTTTTTCTTTTTGTTTGGCTTACTGTTTTTTAAAATTTCTATAGCTTCTGTATAGCTTACACGCTTAAAATTATTGTCTACAACAAAGCGTATTTTTTCAATCAAGCCCATTTCGCTTCGTTGCTGTTGAGGTTTTGTTTTCTCTTCGTCTGCAAAACGTTTATCTAAAAACGTTAAATCATCTTTACAATTATCTAAAATATATTGCAGAACGTATTTTATAAAATCTTCGGCCAAATCCATATTTCCGGCTAAATCTAAAAAGGCCACCTCCGGTTCTATCATCCAGAATTCTGCAAGATGTCTTGAGGTATTAGAATTTTCTGCTCTAAAGGTTGGGCCGAATGTATATACTTTGCCAAGCCCCATAGCATAAGCTTCTGCTTCTAATTGTCCGGAAACAGTTAGATTGGTTTCTTTACCAAAAAAATCTTCTTTAAAATTAACAGAGCCGTCATCATTTAGCGGAGGGTTTTTGGCATCTAAAGTTGTAACTCTAAACATTTCTCCTGCTCCTTCAGCATCACTACCGGTTATAATAGGAGTGTTTACATAATAGAAACCATTTTGCTGAAAATATTGATGAACTGCAAAAGCCAGTGCAGAACGAACACGCATAACTGCACTAAACGTATTAGTACGAACACGTAAATGCGCTTTCTCTCTTAAAAACTCTAATGAATGTTTTTTGGGCTGAATAGGATATACCTCCGGGTCTGCTTCACCTAAAATTTCTATTTCTTTTACTTGAATCTCTACTTTCTGGCCTTTTCCTTGACTTTCAACCAATGTTCCTTGTACATGTAAGGCAGCTCCTGTATTTATTTTTTTTAAAAAAGCTTCATCAAATTGCTCAAAATCTACTACACATTGAATGTTGTGTATTGTAGATCCATCGTTTAAAGCTATAAATCGGTTGCTTCTAAATGTTTTTACCCAACCTTTTACAGCTACTTCTTGTAATAATAAAGCCTGATCTGTTAATATACTTTTAACTGAATGTGTGTTCATTTTTTTGCATTGATTATAGCGTGGCAAAGATAGTTTTTTTGCTATAAAATAGGGTGTTTTACAGCGTGTAATGATTTAAAAATTGAAAGGGGAAAAAACCCCTGTTTTAGCTTTTTTATGTTTTGTACATTTGGTACAGCTATTAATCAATTTAAGTGTTCTTATAAAATAGAAAACTTAGAAAAGTAGGTTTGGGGGAACCGAAGTCTGTTTGGAATGTAATGTTCCGGCAGACTTTTTTCTTTTTCCCTTTTACCCAAGATTATTTTTTAGCGCTACTATCTTCTGTTAAAATATTAAAATGCGGCTTTTTAAGCACCTTTTTATTAGCAATGCTTCGTTCTAAAGAAAGTAGTAATGCAGGTAAAAGTAACAAGTTAGCCAACATTGCAAATAATAGTGTTGCAGAAACTAATGCTCCAAGTGCAACGGTACCCCCAAAGCTTGATATAATAAATACCGAAAAGCCAAAAAATAGCACAATAGAGGTGTAAAACATACTAACCCCTGTTTCTTTTAAAGCAGCATAAACAGAGCGTCTTATTTTCCAGTTATTTGCTTGTAACTCTTGACGATATTTTGCCAAAAAGTGAATGGTGTCATCTACCGATATACCAAAGGCAATACTAAAAACAAGAATAGTAGATGGTTTTATAGGAACTCCAACAAAGCCCATTAAACCAGCTGTTACCAAGAGCGGTAATAGGTTGGGAATTAACGATATAACAATCATTCTGAACGACCTAAACATATAGGCCATAAAAATAGAGATAAGTCCAATTGCTAATGTTAATGATAGCACAAGGTTTTTTACTAAATATTTAGTGCCTTTTAAAAAAACAAGTGCTTTACCGGTCATAGAAACATCATACCTATCTTCCGGGAAAACTTTTTTAATAGTAGTATATAAATCGTCTTCTATAGCCTCCATTCTATCAGTACCAACATCTTTCATAAATGTTGTAATTCGTGCAATTTGCCCTGTAGAATCTACAAAGCTTTGAAGCAAGTTTACATTATTTGAAGATTTTTTAGCATACGATAAAATAAAGCTGTTTTCTTGCGATGTGGGAAGTTGATAGTATTTAGGATTGCCATTGTAATAGGCTTGCTTAGAGTATTTAACCAAACTTACAACAGATAGCGGTTTTGCCAGCTCAGGTATTTCGGCAATAAGTATTTCAAGCTCATTCATCCTTCTTAAAGTAGGAAGCTTCATTACACCGTTCTTACGTTTGGTATCTACCATTATTTCTAAAGGCATAATGCCGTTAAATTCTTCTTCAAAAAACCTAATATCATTAAAAAATGCAGCTTTTTTTGGCATATCTTCTATTAGGCTTCCAGAGATTTTAATCTGGTAAATACCAATAATACTAGCAATTAAAGCAATTAAAGAAACAATATAAACAGCTATTCTGTGATGCCTAACACTATTTTCCATCCATTTAACAAACTTGCTAATCCACTTTTTATTTAAGTGTTTTAGGTGTTTGTATTTTGGTAAAGCCATGAAGCTGTAAACTATTGGAATTATTAGTAGAGAGAGTATAAAAATCATGATAATGTTGAGCGATGCAACAATACCAAACTCTTTAAGTAGTTTACTCTCTGTAATAATAAAAGTTGCAAAACCGGCAGCAGTGGTAACATTGGTCATTAAAGTAGCATTGCCAATTTTAGAAATTACTCGCTGTAATGATTTTGCTTGATTACCGTGCTTCTTTACTTCTTGTTGATATTTATTAATTAAAAAGATACAGTTAGGTATGCCAATTACAATAATTAACGGAGGGATTAAGGCTGTTAAAACGGTAATTTCGTATTTTAATAACCCTAAAACACCAAGCGCCCACATTACTCCTATAATCACAACCATCATAGAGATTAGAGTGGCTCTAAACGACCTAAAAAAGAAGAAGAAAATACATGAGGTTACCAGCAATGCAACAAGAACAAATAAGCCAATTTCATCTA
Organism: Lutaonella thermophila; assembly: GCF_055387725.1. Taxonomy (NCBI): domain Bacteria; kingdom Pseudomonadati; phylum Bacteroidota; class Flavobacteriia; order Flavobacteriales; family Flavobacteriaceae; genus Lutaonella; species Lutaonella thermophila. The sequence goes on along the minus strand of NZ_AP043783.1, from coordinate 287,214 downwards.
TAATTGTTTGTGCATTAAGTGTTCTAACATAGGGCATTCCAGATACATGAACATCTATACCGGTTTCAGCTTCAAAGCGTTCAATTAGGGGCACTAAATCGTTAAAAACAAAGTCTTTTCTAACAGCAGTATTTACAATTTCTTTGTCTAAATATACAGCCGTTCTGAGTGTTTGGGTTTCTTTATTATATAGCAAGCTTTCGTAAAAAGGAAGTTGGTTAAAAAGCTTCTCTTTTAACTTAGCTACATCAGTATTAGTTTGGGGAGCGGTTTTTATAAAGGGTTTAAGTACAAATTCTTGTTTGGAGGTATCTTTTACTAATTCTTGTAAATTATCTGTAGATACAACAATGGTAACCTCCGGAAAGGCATTAAACTGTTTACTTAATTTGTTCCAGGCATTAAAGTTTTGTGCACTAAAAATAGCGGTGTCTTTTACCGCAAGAATAATTAGGTTGCCTTCTTCGCCAAAAATATCTAAAAACTTGTTGTATTCTTGATTAACCGGATGATCGTCTGGCAACAAATTGGCTTCGGTGTAGGTAAAACGCATGTTTTTCCATTGTGTGCCAAAAAACACAGTTATACCGGCTATAATAACAAGTATTAAAATTCTGTTTCTTAAAATTAATCGTGCTACAGTTGCCCAAAATCCTGTACTAAACCAAGTTGCCATGCCTAATTTTTAGTGCCGCAAAGGTAACAATTAGCTTAGAGTTACACTAAAATCCTAAGGTAAAATAGAAGGTAAACTTAAACGATATATTATCGTCAAATTTTGGTAAATGGTAAGCTCCGTGCCTATACATTGCACTTAAACCAAAGCCTTTAAAAATTTTATTAAGCTCTAAACCACTTTCCATATAACCTTTATTAAGTGAGTTAAATGTTAAGCCAATGTGCTTATTGATGTTTTTTATATCTCCTAATGCATATCTAGAAATAAGAGATAGTTGCGGACTAATTTTTTGGGAAATTTTAAAAGGTTTTAAAGTGTGTTTTATTTGAAGTGTTAAAAGCCTGTCAGCATAGAACTCATTAAAATACATGGTTTCAAAACTACTTCTTCCGGCAATAGAAAACCGTTGTAATAAGGCATCTTTATTGGGCTGGTTTGGTGAAGCATGTAGCAAGTGTGTTAATGGCGCATTTCCTAACACCAATCCGCCGGTAGCTAAAAAGCTGGTAACATGTTTTTTACCAATAGGTTTAATTTCATGCTGTACTCGAGCAAAAAGTTTGGTAAAAGAAAAATCAGAATTAAAAACCGATTCAAAATATTGTGAAGCCTGCAAGCTAATTTGCGGGTATCCGTTAGCGATTAGTTGTTTTCCGTGCCTGTTAAGCAAGTATGAGTTGTTGGGTGTAAACGCTATACCAATTGTTGCCGATGTTAAGTTATAGCTTATAAATGAGTTTCCGTTGTGTAAATAAGCATAGTTAAATGCCGGAATTACTTCGCTTCTTTCTAATTGTAATTTTGCATGAGCTTTGGCTGTTAAATCGTGCTCAATAAATGCACTTACAGCTCTAGATTTGTAAAACTGTGAGATGTTAAATAGTCTTGGCTCAAACAATGAAAATTTTCTAGAATCTGTAATTACAGGTGTGCTAGAGGCTTCAATTAAATCATCATGATAGTGTATACCCATCCAAGTGGTAGTTTCTTTATTTAATCTAGCAGCAGCACCAACACCAAACTTAAATTTCCCGTCTTTTGTGCCATAAACACCATAACCGTTAAGTTTGTAAATAGGAGAGAAGTTAGCATTGGTAATAACACCCAAACCTAATCTGAAGCCTTCGTAATTGTTATATTTTATAAAATTTCGGGCATCTATATCTACATATTTTGTAGGGATGTATCCCCTAAGTAATTTTTTAGCTAAATTTATTTTGCTTTCTATTTTTTCTTTCTCAGCAATACTGTCTAGAATAGTGTAGGTTTTTTGACCTCTTTTGCTTAAGCTGTCTTTACGGTAATTGTTCCAAAAATCTTGGTCTTTATTATGCGCATAATCATCAATTGTAATAGCCAGCCCATTATGTTTAATGTTTACCGGAATGTTAAACAAAATGTTGTAATTGTATTCTCTTGAAATGAGATGAATTAAATCTGAAGCATCTTTATCGTTATTTGTTGTTGCTGTAGAATCTGAAGAACCACTAAATTTTACAGCTCCTCCAAAAAGCGAAACCGGATTGTTGCTTTCTCCCTTTCTAATGGAGACCTCTTTATAGGTTGGAAACCAAATTTTTTCTGAAGGTTGATAACTAAATTCTTGAGTTGCTTTTACATCTATAACTCCTTTTAGCTGAGCTATAGCTTTTTGGATTGCATAAGAAAGCGTGTCTATATATAGCACCCCTTGCAAACCGGCAATATTGCGCTCTTTTTTAGGATAAAAATATATCATAAAAGCCGGTCTGTCTGTTAAATTTACTGTATCTAAAATTTTATATTGATAAGTGTTTGGGCCTCTTTTAGCAATTGGGTTTATATATTTAGTCCCGAAAAGCGTATAAGTATTATTATAAAATGAAAGTGATTGTAATTGAATTGATAAAATCTCGTAAATAGGTTCTTTAAACCCTGCCATTCTGGTGGCTAAAACACGTTCTTGTTGACCTTTTTGCTTGGAATAAGAAAGTTCGGCAATTTTTTCTGTTATGTATAAATGAGATTTTTCTAATTGCTTTTTTAACTTATAATTACTGGAGTCTAACCGTACAAGAGTTTTCTTGTTACCTTGTTTTTTAAAAATAGAATCGATACCGGCATTTATAGAGTCTGGATTTGCAGTAACCAATAGTTTAGAATAAGATGTAAGCTTATAACTGTTTAGTGCTTTTTCCGGATTGTTTTTAGGTTTATTATTTATAGCTTTTTTAATAATTTCAAGCGCCGGATTGTAGTTTCCGTAGAGTGTTACTCCTGATAGTTTTTCTATATTTTCATTGAGAGTTACCGTGTAAAAATTTTTGTTAGGATTTACTGTTACGGTTACAGGATTGTAACCAACATACGATACTGTAAACCAATCAAAGTCATTATCGGTTTGCAACACAAAATTACCATCCATATCAGAAATAGTGCCTTTGTTGGTGTTGGTAACAATATTTGCAAATGGAAGTGGTTTGTTTGTTGCGTCATCTTTAATAACACCGGTAATTTGTTTTTGTGCCCATAGGGTAGAGACAGAGAGTATAAAAAAAACAAGAAGTATAAATCTCATTTATGTAAATGCTATATAATACAATGTTACAAAAAAATAAAGCGGCTAAATATTTGCCGCTTTATTTTTAATATGCTTTTAACAGAAATTAAACAGTCATGATTTCTTTTTCTTTTACAACTAAAATATCATCAATTTTTTTAATGTAAGCATCTGTTAGTTCCTGAACATCTGCCATTGCATTTTTTTGTAAATCTTCAGAGATGTCTAATTTTTTAATGTCTTTGTTAGCATCTTGGCGTGCATTTCTAACACTAATTTTTGCTTCTTCTGCTTCGCCTTTGGCTTGCTTTACTAACTGTAACCTACGTTCTTCTGTTAACGGAGGAACATTAATAATAACCATTTCTCCGTTATTCATAGGTGTAAAGCCTAAATTAGCAATCATTATAGCACGCTCAATTTCTTGAAGCATAGATTTTTCCCAAGGTTGTATAGAAATGGTTCTACCATCTGGGGTGTTAATGTTGGCAACTTGGCTAAGCGGTGTCATAGAACCATAATATTCTACCATAACGCTACCAACCATAGACGGAGATGCTTTTCCGGCACGAATATTTACAAGCTCTTTTTCTAAGTGTTTAATAGCTTGATCCATGCTTTCTTTAGCGGTGTCCATTATAAAATCAATCTCTTCGTTCATAGTTTATATGCTTTAGTACTGTATTGTTACTTTTTTTACAACTATAAATTTACAGTAGTTCCAATGTTTTCTCCAGAAACTACTTTTAATAAATTGCCTTTGGTGTTCATATCAAACACAACTATTGGGAGCTCGTTTTCTTGGCTTAGTGTAAAAGCAGTAGTATCCATTACTTTTAAACCTTTGCGTAATACATCATCAAAAGTAATCCTGTCAAACTTCACAGCATCTCTATTCTTCTCAGGATCATCTGTATAAATACCATCTACTCTAGTTCCTTTTAAAATTACATCGGCTCCTATTTCTATAGCTCTTAAAACGGCTGCAGAATCTGTTGTAAAATAAGGGTTTCCGGTACCACCGCCAAAAATTACAACACGTCCTTTTTCTAAATGCCTAATAGCGCGACGTCTAATAAAAGGTTCTGCAACTTCATTTATTTTGATGGCAGATTGCAATCTAGTTTGAACACCTTGGTCTTCTAATGCACTTTGTAAGGCTAAACCATTAATTACGGTAGCTAACATTCCCATGTGGTCTCCTTGTACTCTGTCCATACCATTGCTTGCTCCGGCTACTCCTCTAAAAATGTTACCGCCTCCAATTACAATGGCTACTTGAACTCCTTTATCTACTACTTGTTTAATTTCTTCGGCATATTGAGAAAGACGCTTGGGATCTATACCGTATTGTTTATCACCCATTAAGGCTTCACCACTTAATTTTAAAAGTATTCTTTTGTAGTGCATGTTGTGTTGCTGGGGTTAGTTAAAATGTTATTTTTTTAAATTTTATTGCTGCAAAAATAATGAAAAATAGCTTTGTTTGAACGAGTTAGAAATTATGGTATAAAAAAACCGCTTCATTTACGAAGCGGTTTTTTTTAAAATTGTTTGCTTAATCAAGCGCAACACGCTCAAACGCTACAACTTGTAAATCCGGATTTACAGATTTTACATAAGCAGCAACGCTAACTTTAGAGTCTTTAATAAAGTCTTGATTAACTAAGGTATTATCCTTGAAGAAACGTTTTAATTTACCTTGAGCAATTTTATCTAACATTTCTTCCGGCTTACCTTCTGCACGAAGTTGCTCTTTAGCAATTTCAATTTCTTTATCTATTGTAGCTTGATCTACAGCTTCTTCATTTAACGCAACAGGATTCATTGCAGCAGCTTGCATAGCTACATCTTTAGCAACGGTCTCAGCACCTTCTACATTTGCTGATAAACCAACTAAAGTAGCAATTTTGTTACCGGCGTGAATGTAAGAACCTACAAAAGGAGCTTGTAATTTTTTAAAAGCTCCAATCTCTATTTTCTCGCCAATTACACCTGTTTGCTCTAATAACTTTTCTTCTACGGTGATACCGTTAAAGTCTGCAGCTAAGAACGATTCTTTAGTGTCGTGGTTTAGTGCAATTTCTGCAAGCTCGTTAGCTAAACTAACAAAGCCTTCGTTTTTAGCAACAAAGTCAGTTTCGCAGTTAAGAGAAACAATTGCACCAACAGTTTTATCTGCATTTACTTTGGCAATTACAGCACCTTCGCTTGAGTCTCTGTCGGCTCTCTTAGCGGCTACTTTTTGCCCTTTTTTTCGTAATATTTCAATAGCTTTATCGAAATCACCATCTGCTTCAACCAATGCCTTTTTACAATCCATCATACCGGCACCGGTAGCTTTTCTTAATTTATTTACATCTGAGGCTGTAATAGTTGCCATCTTTATATTCTCCTTTTTTTAGTGAATAATTATTTTTTTTCTTCGGTTACTTCAGCTTCTTTTTTAGCCTTAGTTTCTTTTTCTTTAGCAGCTTTTTTCTCTTCTTTTTGAGCTTTTTCTGCTTCTCTTTCTGCTTTTCTTTCAGAAAGTCCTTCGGCTATAGCTTCTGTAACGTACGATAATACTTTTTCTATAGATTTAGAAGCATCATCGTTTGCAGGGATAACGTAGTCTACCTCTCTCGGATCAGAGTTGGTATCTACCATTGCAAATATTGGAATGTTTAATTTTTGAGCTTCTTTAACAGCTATGTGCTCACGCATGGTGTCTACAATAAATAAGGCACCTGGAAGGCGAGTCATATCGGCTATAGAACCTAAGTTTTTTTCAAGCTTAGCTCGTAAACGATCTATTTGTAGTTTTTCTTTTTTAGAAAGCGTATCAAACGTACCATCTTTTTTCATCTTGTCTATAGCAGCCATTTTTTTAACTGCTTTTCTGATGGTAACAAAGTTAGTAAGCATACCTCCGGGCCAACGCTCTGTGATGTATGGCATGTTTACGCTTCCTGCTTTTTCTGCAACAATGTCTTTTGCTTGTTTTTTGGTAGCTACAAAAAGGATTTTTCTACCTGAAGCTGCAATTTTTTTAAGAGCTTGGTTAGCGTCTTCAATTTTAGCAGCTGTTTTGTAAAGGTTTATAACATGAATTCCGTTGCGCTCCATGTAGATGTACGGAGCCATGTTCGGATTCCATTTTCTTGTTAGGTGACCAAAATGTACACCTGCTTCTAATAATTCTTTTACTTCAATTTTGCTTGCCATTTTCGTAATAGTTTACGTTCCGTTGAAGTTAGCAATGCTGAAGTGGTCACGTTAATCGATCGCCTTCACCATTTGGATGCTAAACTAATTTCCGGGCTTTATACCGGACAACGGCAACTGGTTTTTTTAATAAAATAATGAACAAATGTTGTAACGCAACATTAACGTTTAGAGAACTGGAATTTCTTACGCGCTTTCTTTTGTCCGTATTTCTTGCGCTCTACCATTCTTGGATCTCTGGTTAATAACCCTTCTGGTTTTAAAGTAGCTCTGTACTCTGAGTCTACTTCGCAAAGAGCTCTAGAGATTGCTAATCTAACAGCTTCTGCCTGACCAGTGATTCCACCTCCGTACACGTTTACTTTAATATCAAAGTTTTCAGCATTATCAGTTAAGTTTAATGGCTGTAAAACTTTGTAACGTAACGTATCGGTAGGGAAGTAGTTTTCAAATTCTCTTTTGTTGATTGTGATGTTTCCTTTTCCTTTAGAAACATAAACACGAGCAACTGCAGTTTTTCTTCTGCCAATTTTGTGAATTACTTCCATTACTTAAGATCGTTTAAATTAATAGTGGTAGGTTTTTGTGCCTCGTGGTTGTGAGTTGCACCTACGTACACTTTTAGGTTACGGAATAACTGAGCTCCTAATTTGTTTTTAGGAAGCATTCCTTTAACTGATTTTTCTACTAAACGCTTCGGATCTAAGTCATAAAGTTCCTTAGCGGTTCTAACTCTCTGACCCCCTGGATAGCCGGTGTAACGAATGTACTTTTTATCGTCCCACTTGTTACCGGTTAAGTTGATTTTTTCTGCATTAATAACAATTACGTTATCGCCGCAATCAACGTGTGGGGTGTAATTAGGCTTGTATTTACCTCTAAGCAGCTTAGCTACTTTAGACGCCATACGCCCTAAAGTCTGTCCTTCAGCATCAACAACTACCCACTGTTTGTTTACAGTAGCTTTGTTTGCCGAAATTGTCTTGTAGCTTAATGTATCCACACTAACTGTTTTTTAATAATTAAACATTCCATTCCCATCCCGACATCTATCGGGAAACGGGGTGCAAATGTACAACTATAAATTGTAAATACAAATAGCAGTATACTAATATTTTAAGGGAGTCTTATTGTGTTGGTGTAATAGCTACAAATGTAGGCTCTTTGTGTTAAAAACCTATAAAATCAAATCAATACTGTTAATTATTTATTAAACCTAACTATTAAGTGTAACAATATGTTCAAATTAGAGTTTTTGTAGAAACCGCTAACTCATGAACATCTGTTACAGGCTTTGTTATTTGCTTGTCTTTTTATTAGTTATAAAAGGATTTTCTCAAGCAAGTGATTCTTCATTAATTACCAAACGTATTTACACAACTCAAGCAGTAGAACCCAATAAAGCTCCCGAAATAGATGGACTTATAACAGACGATGCTTGGAATATTGTTGAATGGTCTTCAGATTTTATAGAATGGAGGCCAGATGAGAACTCTCCGCCAAGTTACCAAACCCAATTTAAAATACTTTACGATACCCGTAACTTATATATTGCAGTTAGAGCATTTGATGATGAACCCGATAAAATTGTAGAAAGACTCTCCAGACGAGATGGTTTTGATGGTGATTGGATAGAAATTAACATAGACAGTTATCACGATTTAAGAACCGGGTTTTCTTTTAACATCTCTGCAGCCGGAGTAAAAGGAGATGAGTTTATATCTGAAAACGGAAATAATTGGGATGGTAGTTGGAACCCTATTTGGTATGCTAAAACTAATATAGATGATAAAGGTTGGACTGCAGAAATTAAAATACCACTCTCACAATTGCGATTTGGTAATGCTGCAAACCAAGTTTGGGGATTACAAATACAACGGCGCTTTTTTAGAGAAGAAGAGCGTTCTCTATGGCAACGCATTCCTCAAGATGCTCCCGGATGGGTAAGCGAAATGGGAGAACTTCACGGATTGATAAATTTACAACCGCAAAAACAAATAGAAATTCAACCTTTTTCTGTTACCCAACTTGAAACATATCCGGCAGAAATAGGAAACCCGTTTAGAGATGGTAACGACTTTGGTTTGAATGGAGGTATAGATGCAAAAATTGGTCTTACAAATGATTTGACTTTAGACCTTACCATTAACCCTGATTTTGGACAAGTAGAAGCAGATCCGGCAGCGATTGCATTAGATGGCTTTCAGATTTTTTTTAGAGAGCAGCGCCCGTTTTTTGTAGAAAACAAAAACATTTTTGATTATCGATTTGCCAACGGACCCGACAATGTTTTTTACTCCAGAAGAATTGGTAGAAACCCACAAGGCTACCCCAATGTTAATGGGAGTGAATTTGTTGATATCCCTCAGAATACAACCATTTTAGGGGCTGCAAAATTTAGTGGAAAAACCAAAAACGGCTGGTCTATTGGAGTGTTAGAAAGTATAACAGCTAAAGAATTTGCAACGATTAATGAAAATGGCAACGAGTCTGAAGCTTTGGTAGAGCCACTTACCAATTATTTTGTTACCAGAGTACAAAAAGATTTAAATGAACGAAACACATTTATAGGGGGTATATTTACTGCAACGAACAGGCCTAAAAACTTACCGGAACATTTACAGTTTTTAAGGACTGCAGCCTATACCGGAGGGTTTGATTTTAGACACCAATGGAAGAATAGAACATTCTTCATTGAGGGGAATATGGTTTTTAGTCATGTTACCGGTAGTGAAGAAGCCATAGAAGCCACACAACGTTCATTAACACACCTTTTTCAGAGAGTAGATGCCGGGCATGTTACAGTAGATCCTACCAGAACCTCACTTACCGGCACCGGAGGGAAAATAGAAGCAGGTAAACAAGGCGGTGGTAATTGGCGTTATGGAGGCGGACTTATTTGGCGCTCTCCTGAGTTAGAGCTTAACGATGTTGGTTTTTTACGCCAAGCAGACGAAATTATTCAGTTTGCAAATATTAGATACCAAACCACTAAAGCTTTTGGAAATTTTAGACGTATTAGTGCACGTTTTAATCAATTTACTTCGTATGATTTTGAAGGTAATTATAATAGAATTCAATACGAAGTTAATGGTAACGCCAATTTTAAAAACAATTGGTGGGTAGATATAGGTGGAGCTCACAAACCACGAATTTTTGTCAATACGGTTTTAAGAGGCGGACCACGATGGCGTTTTTCTCAAGAGAATTTTGGGTATTTGTTTTTTGGATCAGACAGAAGGAAGAAGTTTCGTTTTAGATCTGGAGTTGTTTATTCTCAGGCTAAACAAAATAATTTTTCACTTTTTAGAACAGAGGTAGGATTCACATATCAGCCTACAAATGCTTTGCAGGTATCTATAAATCCGGAGTTTGAGAATGCTCCTAACAAGACACAATATGTAACAGAGAGTGCTATTAATAACACTCCACGATACATTTTGGCTACAATAGACAATAAAACGTTGAGTGCTGCCATAAGGGTTAATTATATTATTAATCCTAATTTATCGATACAATATTATGGCCAACCCTTTATTTCCAGAGGAAGATATTCTGAATTTAAATTTGTTGATAACCCAATTGCAGACAATTTAAACGATAGGTTTACGCTTTACTCCAACCAACAAATTCAATTAAACAATGATACCAATCAATATGAGATTGATGAAAATATTGATGGAAATGTAGACTACAGTTTTGCAAAACCCGATTTTTCTTTTGTACAATTTAGGTCTAACTTGGTAGTTAGATGGGAATACATACCCGGAAGTGAGTTATTTTTAGTATGGTCTCAAGGACTAAACGGGTTAGCAAGTCCGGATGCTACCTTATTTGGCGGACTAGAAAACCAAATTTTAAAGCAACAACCAGAAAACATATTTTTAATAAAAGCAACATATAGGTTTATGTTGTAGGCTTAATGAGCCTCGAGCCAATTGGTGCCAATACCAAGCTCTACATCTAACGGTACGGCAAGTTTGTATGCATTTTCCATTTCGGTTTTTATAATAGGTTTTATGGCTTCTAACTCATCTTTGTAAGCATCAAAAACCAATTCGTCATGAACTTGCAGTAGCATTTTAGTTTTAAAATTACCTTCTTGCAGTTTTTTATGAATTGCAATCATGGCCAATTTTATAATGTCTGCTGCACTACCTTGTATTGGAGCATTAACAGCATTACGTTCTGCAGCACCACGTACAACAGCATTTCTAGAATTAATATCTTTTAAATATCTGCGCCTTCCTAACACAGTTTCTACATACCCGTTTTCGCGAGCAAAATCTATTTGGTTTTGAATGTACTGTTTTAATTTAGGGTAAGTTTTGTAATAAGTGTCTATAAGCTCTTTAGCTTCGGTTCTGGAAAGTGTAGTTTGGTTGCTTAATCCAAAAGCCGATACACCGTAAATTATTCCAAAGTTTACAGTTTTAGCATTGCTACGTTGTTCTCTGGTAACTTGCTCTATAGGTACATTAAACACTTTTGCAGCAGTAGAGGCATGAATGTCTTCGCCATTTTCAAAAGCTTTAATCATGTTTTCTTCTTGGCTAAGTGCAGCAATAATTCTGAGTTCTATTTGAGAATAATCGGCAGCTAACAACACGTAATTATTATCTCTTGGAATGAAAGCTTTTCTAATAAGCTTACCTCTTTCTGTTCTAATCGGGATGTTTTGCAAATTAGGATTGTTACTGCTTAAACGTCCTGTTGCAGCAACTGCTTGGCTATATATTGTATGAACTCTGCCGGTGTTAGGGTTTACCTCGTTTGGTAAAGCATCTACGTAAGTGTTTTTTAGTTTTTGCACTTGGCGCCACTCTAAAATATCGGCTACTATTTGGTGATCTTTAGCCAAATATGAAAGCACATCTTCTGCCGTAGAGTATTGTCCGGTCTTAGTTTTTTTTGGCTTTTTTACCAGCTTTAACTTATCAAATAAAATAGGTCCTAATTGTTTGGGAGAGGCAAGGTTAAAGGTTTCTCCGGCTTGCTCAAAAATACGTTGTTCTAGTGTTTGAGCTTCTTGTGCAAATTCATCTGAAAGTTTTTTAAGGAAATCTAAATCTATGTTAATTCCTTCAACTTCCATTGCAGAAAGCACACTTATAAGGGGAGCCTCAACATTGGTGAATAAAGGTATTAAATTGGCGTTTTCTAATTCTTTTTTAAAATAATACTTAAGCTGTAAAGTAATATCGGCATCTTCTACGGCATATTCTGTTTGTTGTTGTACAGGAACATCTCGCATAGAGCCTTGATTTTTACCTTTTTTACCAATTAAAGAGGTAATAGATACCGGCTGATAATGCAAATAGGTTTCTGCCAAGACATCCATATTATGACGCATATCTGGGTTTATTAAATAATGCGCAATCATGGTGTCAAAAAGTTTACCCTTTATAGTAATGTTGTAATTAGACAGAACTTTAATGTCGTATTTTAAGTTCTGACCAACTTTCTCTATAGTTTGGTTTTCAAAAAAGGGTCTAAACTCATCAACTATTTTTTGTGCTTCATCTTTATTTTCGGGAATACTTACATAATATCCTTTTCCTTTTTCCCAAGAGAAAGCAATCCCAACAAGTTCAGACTCTAAGGCTTTAATGTTGGTTGTTTCGGTATCAAAACATACACTTTCTTGCTCTAGTAGCTTTTCTAGCAACAACTTTCTACCAAGAGGTGTATTTATTAGTTGATAATGATGAGGTGTGTTTTCTATAGTATTATACCCGGTTGTGTTATCTGTTTGTGCTGTTCCGGCACCTGGAGTATCAAACAAATTAAATTGAACATTAGTCGGAGATTTTTCTATTTTAGGAGCGTCTTGTTCTTTTTTATCTGATACACTAGCCTCCTCAGGCTGAGCATTAAAGGTTTTTAAGAAGTTTTCTGTTAATCGTCTAAATTCTAATTCCTCAAATATTTCTTTTACCTTATTAATGTCCGGCTCAGATAGCTCAAATTCTTCTTCATGAAATTCTACAGGAACATCAAGCATTATTCTGGCTAGCTTTTTAGAGAGTAAGCCTTGTTCTGCGTGGGCTTCAACTTTTTCACGCATTTTACCGCTTAGCTTATCGGTATTTGCAAGCAATCCTTCAATACTACCAAACTCTTTAATAAATTTTTTAGCAGTTTTATCGCCAACTCCGGGTAACCCCGGAATATTATCAATAGAGTCGCCTTTCATTCCCAAAAAGTCAATTACCTGCTCTGGCCGCTCTACTTCAAATTTTTCTTGTACTTCGGGAATTCCCCAAATTTCAATTCCATTGCCCATTCTTGAGGGTTTGTACATAAAAATATTGTCAGACACCAGCTGAGCAAAATCTTTATCTGGTGTAACCATATATACTTTATAGCCTTGCTTTTCGGCTTTTTTAGCAAGCGTACCAATTATATCATCGGCTTCAAATCCTTCTTTAGCAATAACCGGTATGTGCATTGCTTGTAAAATTTTCTCTATATAGGGTACAGCTATTTGTATAGCTTCGGGAGTTTCGTCTCTGTTGGCTTTGTAAGCTTCAAACATTTCGGTTCTGTCTATGCTACCTCCTTTATCAAAACATACCGCCAAATGGTCTGGGCGTTCTCTTTTTATAACATCTAACAAAGAATTCATAAACCCCATTATGGCAGAGGTGTCCATTCCTTTAGAGTTTATTCGTGGGTTTTTTATAAAAGCGTAGTATCCTCTAAAAATTAATGCATAAGCGTCTAATAAAAATAAGCGTTTTTGCTCGGCCATAATTTTTTGTTTGTATGTGGTAAATGTACAGAAATGTTTTTGTAATGGCTAATTGAAGATTGTGGTTAAAAAGGTGTTTTTATTTTTTATTTTTGATGGATGATGCGAAAATCTCTTTTACAGCTACTTACCCTTTTTTTAGTTTTAGCATGTTCTAAAAAAAACGAAACAACAGTAACAGCACACATTAATAAAAACTGGACATTCACAGCAACAGATACGTTACCTTGGTTAGCTGCAAATGTACCGGGAACTGTACACTCTAACTTGTTTGATGCTAAAGTGATACCTGATCCTTTTGTGCGTAATAATGAGCTTGATTTACAATGGATTTCTGAAAAAAACTGGCATTACAAAACTACATTTACAGTGCCCGATAACATTTTAAACAAACAATACATAACATTAAATTTTAATGGGTTAGATACTTATGCAAATGTATATTTAAACGACACTTTAGTGTTGCAAGCCAACAATGCTTTTAGGAGGTGGCGAATACCCGTAAAAAACTTATTAAAACCGTCTAATACACTCGAGATTATTTTTAACAATCCTCACGACATAGAAGAAAAAGCAGCTAAAAACCTCTATTACACTTTACCGGAAGGCAATAGAGTTTTTACAAGAAAACCTCAGTTTCATTATGGCTGGGATTGGGGACCTACTTACATTACTTCGGGTATTTGGAGACCGGTTTATTTAGAAGCCTGGAATCATTTAAAAGTACAAGATGTTTATTTGATGCAAGAAAAAATTACGCAAGAACAAGCATTGCTAAATGCTAAAATCACACTAAATGCATCACAAGAAAAAAAAGTGCAGGTTGCTATTTTGGTAAACAATAAAAAAGTATCAGAGTATAGCCTGTCTGTTGTTAAAGGCAAAGCAACATATAATTTACCATTTACAATTAAAAACCCACAATGGTGGTGGACTCATAATCTGGGTGAACCTTATTTATATGATATTACTATTAAAATTTTTGATAAAGCCAGCCTTTACTATAACAAAACCATTAAAAAAGGCCTTAAAACCATAGAATTAGTAACCCAAGAAGAAGCAGGGAAAAAGACTTTTTATTTTAAGCTTAACGGTATTCCGGTTTTTATGAAAGGGGCTAATTATATACCTCAAAACAGTTTTCAAGATAAGGTAACACCAGAGCATTACAATAAGCTGTTAAATGATGTTGTTGCAGCTAATATGAACATGCTTAGAGTTTGGGGAGGTGGAATTTATGAAGATGAATTGTTTTATGAATTATGTGATGAAAAAGGAATTTTAGTTTGGCAAGATTTTATGTTTGCCTGTGCCATGTATCCCGGAGATGAAAAGTTTCTTGAAAATGTTACTCAAGAAGCAATAGATAATGTAAAAAGACTTAGAAACTATACCAGTATTGCCCTCTGGTGCGGAAATAATGAAAATGCAGAAGGATGGGCTAATTGGGGATGGCAAGCGGGTAAAAGTAATGAGCAAAAACAGCGTATTTGGGGGCATTACAAAAAAGTTTTCAAGAATATTTTACCCGAAGTGGTTAAAACACATGCAGAGAATATACCGTATTGGGAAAGCTCGCCCAAATTTGGAAGAGGAGATAAACGTTACTTAACAGAAGGCGATGCTCACGATTGGTGGGTATGGCATGATGCTTACCCTTTTGAACATTTTGAAGAAAATGTGCCCTTATTTATGAGTGAGTTTGGGTTTCAGGCGTTCCCAAGTTTAGAAACCATACAATATGCAACACAAACAGATAGCTTGGTTTTAAACGGACCTTACTTTAAAACGCACCAAAAGCACAGCAGAGGGTTTAGCCTTATTAGAGAATATATGGAAAGAGATTTTCCAATTCCTTCCAACAATGAAGATTATGTATATGTTAGCCAATTGTTGCAGGCTTACGGAATTACTAAAGGAATTGAAGCTCACCGTAGAGCAAAACCAAGGTGTATGGGAAGTTTGTATTGGCAATTAAATGATTGTTGGCCGGCAGTTTCATGGTCAAGTATAGATTATCTTGGCAATTGGAAAGCCTTACATTATAAAGTAAAAGATGCTTTTAAAAATGTTCTGGTATCGCCATACATTAATAAAGACACTTTAGAGGTT
Source organism: Lutaonella thermophila (assembly GCF_055387725.1). Taxonomy (NCBI): domain Bacteria; kingdom Pseudomonadati; phylum Bacteroidota; class Flavobacteriia; order Flavobacteriales; family Flavobacteriaceae; genus Lutaonella; species Lutaonella thermophila. The sequence continues at coordinate 271,923 of NZ_AP043783.1, read as the reverse complement.
CATGCAATTAACGATAATTTATTTGCTGTAAACAACCCTATCACTATAAAACTCATAGATTTTTACGGTAACGAAACGTTGCTAACTACTATTACAGATTCTTTACCGGCTAATAGCGCTCAAGTAGTGTTTAAAAAGAAGCTATCAAATGTTGTTAAAAATACTAATCTAAAAGCACTACTTATAGCTTATGATAATACATACAGAGTATTTTATTTAACAAAGCCAAAGCATTTAGCATTGCCAGAACAGCAGATAGTAAAACAGGTAAAGAAAGTTAATGATGGTTTTGAGATTACATTACAAGCAAATACATTACAAAAAGATGTTTTTTTACACTCAAACGTAAAGGGGCATTTTAACAATAATTTTTTTGATTTACTGCCAAATAAGCCAATAAAAGTAATATTTAAAACTCAAGCAAAAGAAGCCGAATTTTCAATAAAAACATTAAATGCAATCATGCATCAAGAAGATTCTTTTAAATAGTAATCTGCTTGAATGTTTTCGTTTTTATTATTTTGATATTTGGTCATGCTAAACCATTGATGAATAGCATATGCCCCGGTTTCTCCCTTTTTGTTAACAGCAATATAACCCACCTGAAAATCTTTGTAATTACTATTAGGTTTAGCTACAATTCTTTTTATAGCTTCTTTACATGCTTCTTGTGGCGATTTGCCTTGCCTCATGAGTTCTACAACCAAAAAACTACCTACAGTTTTAACCACCTCTTCACCCAGCCCGGTAGCAACAGCTGCACCAACTTGGTTATCTACAAATAAACCGGAACCAATTATAGGAGAGTCGCCCACACGACCGGCCATTTTGTATGCCAAACCACTAGTGGTACAGGCACCACTTAAATTACCATTTTTATCTATAGCCAACATACCAATTGTATCGTGGTTTTCTATATTAATTATGGGTTTGTATTCTGATTTTATTTTCCATTCTTCCCAGGCTTTTTTTGATGCTTCGGTAAGTAAATTTTCTTTTTTAAAACCCATTTGGTAAGCAAATTGCTCAGCTCCTTTTCCGGCAAGCATTACATGGGGAGTTTGCTCCATTACTTTTCTTGCTACAGATACAGCGTGTGTAATATTTTGCAAATACACTACAGCGCCACAGTTACCATGTTCATTCATTATGCAGGCATCTAGTGTAACATTGCCATCTCTGTCTGGAAGCCCACCTTTACCTACGGTCTGATTTTTAATGTTTGCTTCTTCAACTTTCACCCCTTCTTCTACCGCATCTAAGGCATGCCCGCCATTATTTAAAACTTCCCAAGCTTTTTGTGTTGCATTTGGCACATTCCAGGTAGCAATAACTAAAGGTAATGATGGCGTTATGTTGCTTTCTGTTTTTGCAGCTTTTGTAGCTTCAGAACAACTTGCAATTGTAGCACCAACAGTTAATCCGACACCAGTAAGTGAGGCATTTTTTATAAAATTTCTACGTTTCATAATGTGTTTTTTTATAGTTTTTTAATCCATAGTACAACACAAAGCCATAACATAAAATAATAAATATAAAAGCCTTTTTAAATCCTACATTATCTGTTAATAAACCATATACAGGTGGTACGATGGCGCCACCAACTATTGCAGTACACAATAATCCGGATGCTTTAGGTTTTAAAGCCCCTAAACCATCTATAGCAATTGTAAAAATGGTTGGAAACATTATAGAATTAAATAATCCTACAGCTAAAATACTCCACATAGCAACTAATCCGGTTGTTCCCATAGAGGTTATAATTAATGCTATTGCTATTGTAGCAAATATTCCTAATACTTTTGCCGGATGCATAACTCTGGTTAAATAAGAGCCAATAAATCTGCCAATCATTGCGCCAGACCAATAAAATGTAACAAACACCCCTACAATAGCTTTGCTGTCATGTTGCGTTACACTACTATTTAAAATACTTTCTGCAATGGTCTTCATTAAATTATTTTCGGTTATTAAAACCGTTAGGTTCATATCTAGAAAATAATTTACCAAATAGCTGCCAATTGCTACTTCTGCACCCACGTAACAAAAAATACCGAGTACACCTAACATTAAGTTTTTGTTTTTAAGTGCTTGCTTGTAGGTTGCAGATGTTTTTTGGTCTATTAACCGAGGTAACTTTGCAAAGAAAAATATACCTGCAATTACCAGAATAAAAAGGGCTAATCCTATAAAAGGTTTTTGTACAGCAGCTGCCTCTGAGGCTAAATAGGCACTTTTTTCTGCTTCGGGTAAAATTGCTATTTCATCGGTTGTTTTAATTTTATCGCTTAAAATAAGTAAAGCTCCAACAGCAGGGGCAATGGCTGTGCCGAGTGAGTTAAAGGCTTGAGAAAGGTTTAATCGGCTAGAGGCACCTTCTTCACTTCCTAATACAGCAACATAAGGATTTGCCGCAACCTGTAGTACGGTCATTCCTCCGGCTAGTACAAAATAGGCTAACATAAATATGCCAAACACCCTGTAAGAAGCAGCCGGGTAAAACAAAACACATCCTAAAGCCATGGTTATAAGCCCTAAAATTATACCTCTTTTGTAGCCAATTTTAGATAGTATGTAACTAGCAGGAATAGATAGCAAAAAATAAGCTCCAAAAAAGGCAAATTGCACCAAACCGGCTTGAAAATAGCTCAGAGTAAAAAGTTCTCTTAGCCTCGGAATTAAAGAGTCTACCAGAACAGTTATAAATCCCCAGAGAAAAAATAAAACAGTTAATAAAATAAACGATGACTTGTAAGATCTTTTTTTATTCATATAGCAGTTATATTGGTTAGTATATACTTATCTCATCAATAAAAATCCAGCTTTTTCCATTGTCTTTGTACCCTAAATGCCACTCTGGAAGTGTTCCTAGCTTTTTGGCTACAATTTTCACGTATTTATATAAGTTATTATTATTAGCTGAAAAAGATACAGTTTTTATTGCTATTTTTTCTGATGGAACAGTTGCATTTATGGTCTCGGTTTTGAGTAGTTTAAACTGTTTACCATCTTTAGAAACATAGCAAGATACAGCAGTAGGATAAAAAATCCATGATTTTTGGTCTTGTAAAAAATTAACCGAAACAGTAGAAATTGGCTTTTTGTTTCCTAAATTAATAGTAGCTACTACATCTGTGTCTTGATAACCTTGCCAAGTACCCGTTCTAAAATCTTTAGTACCCAATACACCATCTATAAGTGCATTATTGCCACCACCATTGTATTGGTTGGCATATTTACTGCCAAGTGTAATAGTGAGGTTAGGGTCTATTTTGTTGAATTTTGTTTCTAAAACAGCACTTTTTTTCTGATTTAATGTTGTATAGGTTTTTAAAATAGTTGCTTGTTTTACAGTAATAGGCCCTTTATAAACTTTAAAATCGTTGTTATTTAAAGCATAATAAATAACTGCATTAGAATTTGCACTTTGTAATACAATGGCTGTACTATCTTTAAAAGCTACATCACCCGAAGCAATAAATGGAGCAGGAACAATGATGTTATCTTCTATAGCAGTTTTTGGTATAAACTCATCTTTAGTTCCCCAATCAGAAGGAGTGTTGCCCATATTAAATATTAAAGTCCCACCGGCTGTAATAGCACTGTGCTCTATGTATGAATACGGATATTCTTTTCCGTTAAGTGTAACCGATTGTATATATAGGTTTTCTTTAGAAATGTTATTGGCTACAATGGTAAATTTATTTCCGTTTTCAAGGTTTATAGTTGCTTTTTTAAATAACGGAGCGCCAATTATGTATTGATTAGATGCCGGAGTAACAGAATAAAATCCTAAGGCGCTTAGTACGTACCAAGCACTCATTTGTCCGCAATCTTCATTACCCGAAATACCATCAGGGCTATTTTGGTATAACTCGGTTAAAATTTGTCTTACTTTTTCTTGTGTTTTATATGGCTTATTTACAAAGTTATAAAGGTAGGCCATATGGTGACTTGGCTCGTTACCATGAGCATATTGACCTATAAGACCGGTTATATCTGCCTGATTTCTTCCGGAAATCTCTGTTTTTGCATTAAACAATGAATCTAATTGATTTTCTAATGCTTTTTTACCACCTAATAGGTTTATAAAACCGCTAATATCTTGAGGTACATAAAAGCTATATTGCCAAGAATTAGCTTCTGTGTAGTTAAAATTAACTTCGTAAGGATCAAAAGGAGAAAACCAAGTGTTTTTAAATCGGCCACGCATAAATTTGGTAGAGGGGTCAAAAACGTTTTTATAATATTGGGCGCGCTCAATGTAGTATTGGTAAGTACTATCTTTACCCATGGCTTTAGCCATTTGGGCTATTGTCCAATCATCATAGGCATACTCTAATGTTTTAGATACCGATTCACTTTCTTGCTCTACCGGAATAAATCCGAGCTTCTTATACGATTCTAAACCTAATTTATCTTGCATAGCAGAATGGGTCATTGCTTTAAATGCTTTCTCAGCATCATAACCTCTAATTCCTTTTAAATAAGCATCTGCAATTACCGGAACAGCATGATACCCAATCATACAACCTGTATAGCAAGCTGCAAGGTCCCATATAGGCATTATACCTCCTTCATCATATTTTGCTAAAAAAGTGTTTATAAAATCGTTGGTTCTTTCTTGTTCTATTATTGTATAAAGCGGATGCGTTGCTCTGTAGGTATCCCATAAAGAAAAAACAGTATAATATTTAAACTCTTCTGTTTTGTGCACTTTCAAATCCATTCCTCTGTATCTACCATCTACATCTTGATATAAATTAGGTGCTAACATGGTATGATAAAGCGCTGTATAGAAGTTAGTTTTGTAATCATTATTATCGCTTTCTATAACTATTTTTTCAAGTTGCTTTTCCCAAATTTCTTGAGCTTGCGTTTTTACTTCTTCAAAAGTTTTGTCTCGTATTTCTTCATCAAGATTTTTTTTAGCACCTTCTTCATCTACTGCAGATATTGCCACCTTAACTTCTAAAATATTTGTTTCGGTATTGTCAAACTCAAAAGCAGCAATTACTTTTTCGCCTTGCTTTTTGTTGTTTAAAAAATGAACTTTTTTGTACGGTTTAGAAAAGGTTATGTAATAAAACAAACGATGATCTTCTGCCCATGCTTTAGAATGACGGTGACCAGAAATTTCTGTGTCTGAAACTAAATTTACTTGAGAACTCAGCACTTTATCTCTGTGTTCTAAATCTAAAATAACAACCTGTTTTTGGTTTTTAGGGAAAGTGTATTTATGAATACCGCTACGTTTAGCTACTGTTAAGGCAACATCTATATTAGTAGAGTCTAAATGAACTTGATAAAATCCCGGAGAGGCAGTTTCATTATCATGAGAAAAATGTGCTCTATAACCTTTTTTACCATCAGCTCCGTTATTAAAAATTACAGTGTTAGTTGGCATCAGCAAAATATCACCATAATCGCTAACTCCGGTACCACTTAAATGAGTGTGTGAAAAACCGTAAATGTATGAATCAGAATAGTGATATCCAGAACAACCATCCCATCCTTCAAGACGAGTATCTGGGCTAAGTTGCATCATACCAAAAGGCAGTGTAGCTCCCGGATACGTATGTCCGTGGCCTCCTGTGCCAATAAAAGGATTCACATAATCGGTTAAGTATGCATCTTTTTGAGCAGGTTCTACTACGATTTCTTTTTTGCAAGAAATAAACAGTAACGAAGTAAATAATAGGCTGAAAATTAGTCGGTTATTCATTTTAAAAGTGGTCTAAAAATTTTGTATAAATTAGCAAGATATAGATAATTTTATTCATTGTGATGAAGGTTTTTAGACCAATAACATTAGTTTTAATCTGTACAGCATTTATTTTTCTACAAACAGCATGTACTCCTAAAAAAAGTATCGTTCAAAAACCTTCAATAATTCCCATTCCTAATCATCAAGAACTTGGCGATGGTGTTTTTGAGTGGGATGATGATGTTTTTATGGCTTTTGAAAATAGCTTAGCTCCTGCAGCTAATTTACTTAAGTTATTAACAGAAAAAAGTTTAGGTAAAATAAATGCCAACGGGACAAAAAAAATAGAGCTTAAACTAAATCCTAATCTGGTAAACCCCGAAGCTTATACTTTACAAGTTACACCTCAAAATATTACCATTACTGCAAAAAGTTTACAAGGAGCCTTCTATGGGGTGCAAACGTTACGGCAATTGCTACCACCGTGCATAGAAAATGCTACGTGTAATACAGAAGTTGCAATCCCTGCAATTACCATAGAAGATGCACCACATTTTAAATACAGAGGAATGCACTTAGATGTTGGTAGACATTTTTTTCCGGTAGCTTTTATTAAAAAGTATATAGACATGCTTGCCATGTTAAAGATGAATACTTTTCATTGGCATTTAACAGAAGATCAGGGGTGGCGTATAGAAATTAAAAAATATCCAAAATTAACTACCCATGCTGCTTACAGAAAAGAAACTTTAATAGGGCACTACAGCAATCAACCTCATAAATTTGATGGTAAAAAGTACGGAGGGTTTTACACGCAAGAAGAAATAAAAGATGTAGTAGCATATGCAGCTTCGCGAGGCATAACTATAATACCCGAAATAGAATTGCCCGGACACTCGCAAGCTGCCATAAGTGCATACCCTGAACTTGGGTGTACCGGAAAACCAATAGATGTAGCTACAAAGTGGGGTATTTTTGAAGATATTTACTGCCCTAAAGAATCAACCTTCACTTTTTTAGAAAATGTTTTTGATGAGGTGTTGCAGTTATTCCCAAGCAACTATATTCATATTGGTGGAGACGAAGCTCCAAAAACTCGATGGGAATCTTGCGAAAACTGTCAAAAGCGAATCAAACAAGAAGGGTTAAAAGACGAACATGAGCTGCAAAGTTATTTTATAACCCGAATAGAAAAATATTTAAACAGTAAGGGAAGAAAGATTATAGGTTGGGATGAAATTTTAGAAGGAGGATTGGCTCCAAACGCAACTGTTATGTCTTGGAGGGGTACAGCAGGTGCTATTGAAGCAGCCAAACAAGGACACGATGTTATTTTAACTCCGGGGTCTCATTGTTATTTTGATCACTATCAATCTGACGATGAAACCGAGCCCCTTGCAATTGGAGGTTTAACCACTTTAGAAAAAGTATATCATTTTAATCCAATCCCAAAAGAACTCACACCAGAGCAATCAAAATATGTGTTAGGAGCGCAAGGCAATGTTTGGACAGAATACATGAAAACTCCAGACAAAGTAGAGTATATGGTTTTCCCGAGAATTCTTGCTTTAAGTGAGGTAGTTTGGTCTTATAACAAGAATAAAAATTATAATGATTTTTTACAGCGCGTTTTAGCTTTTAATAAAAGGTTAGATGCTCTTTCTGTTAATTATGCTAATCATTTGTATAATATAAATGACACAATACAGGTACAAGATTCTATCGTAAAAGTTTCATTAAGCACAAAAATTAATAAAGGGTATATAACGTACACTACAAACGGCACTTTGCCAACAGAAAACTCTACAAAATATACAAAGCCAATTAAAATTAATAATACAACTACACTTAAAGCAAGAGCTTTTAATAAGCTAAAGCCTTTAGGGCAATTGTACTCAAAAAAAATAGTCATACACAAAGCTTTAGGAGCTAATGTTTTGCTAAGCGTATTGCCACATGATAAATATGCTGATGGCGGACCTCAAGCAATCACTAACGGTATATTTGGTAGTAAAAAAAGATTCGCAGATTCTGAGTGGCTTGGTTTTAATGGGCAAGATGTAGAGGTTGTTTTAAATATGCATAAAACCAAAAATATTAACAACATAATAATGCAGTTTTATAACGAACCCGGTAGTTGGATACATGCTCCAAAAAACAATTATTTTCTGTTTTCTGAAGATGGAGTAAAGTATAGCGGAATTAAAAAGATAAATGTGCTCAGAAGCGCCAATAAAATAGTAAGTGTAAGCACTCAATTTCCTAATATAAAAGCAAAGTACATAAAAATTATGGTAGAAAACTTTGGTGAAATTCCGGAAAACTTTAGCGGAGCAGGTAATTTAGCTTGGACATTTTTAGACGAAATACAAGTATGGTAGTAGAAGTTTGTGTAAATTCTTTTGATTCTGCCTTAAATGCTTACCAGGCCGGTGCTTCCAGGATAGAGTTATGTGTAGAACTTGGAGTAGGAGGTATTACACCTTCGCATGGACTTATTGAGCAAGTTGTAAACAATATTCCTATTCCTGTGCATGTGCTTATTAGGCCGAGAAGTGGCGATTTTACTTATTCAGCTTCAGAAATAAAAACAATGCTAAATGATATTGCATATTGTAAAGCATTAAATTGTGCAGGAGTGGTTTTTGGTGTTTTAACCAGTGATTTTAAGGTAGATTTAAAAACACTTTCAGTATTGGTTAAAGCAAGTACAGGAATGCATATAACATTCCATCGGGCGATTGATTGGGTTAAAAACCCGCTAGAAGCTATACATGAAATTACAGAAGCAGGTTGCCATGCCATTTTAACTTCGGGTCAGGCTAAAACAGCAGTGCAAGGACTACAAAAGCTTTTAAAATTTAAAACTATTGCAAGTAATAAGTGTGTAATTATGCCGGGTTCCGGTATTAATGCTAACAATGCTAAGCTTTTTAAAGAACATGGTTTTAAGGCTATTCATTTTTCTGCAATTACACAAAAAGCAAGCTTACAAAATATGCCTAACGTAAGCTTTATTAGCCTCGATTTATTAAACGAAACTAAACTTTCGGTATCAGATAAAGATAAAATACAAAGTATTGTAAATGCTGTTAAATAAATTTAAAAAACTGTCTAAGTATCAGCAAATACAATAATTTTACATAAAATTAATACCATGTTACGTTGGATTTTATTTTTGGCGGTTTATGCAGCAGTAGATTGGTATGCTTTTCAGTCATTAAAAACAGTAACTCGCTCTAGCTGGGTACATTGGTTATATTGGATTGTAAGTATACTTGTTTTAGGCAATTTTATTTATCACATTGTATTTTATACCGGAAATGCAAGAGTTTTAAGTCCTATTCGTAGCTACGCATTCGGGTTTTTAATTACCGTTTTTATTCCGAAGTTAATTTTAGTAACCATTTTATTTACCGAAGATATAGTTAGAGTGCCCCAAGCAATTTACAGTTATTTTACTGAGGGTAATAGAGAAAAGGGCTATTTTCCATCAAGAAGAAAATTTATAAGTGCTATTGCTTTAGGAATAGCTTCCATACCGTTTATGTCTTTATTATACGGAATGTACAGAGGGAAGTACAATTTTAGAGTGTTAAGGTACAATCTTGAATTTGAAGACTTACCTGATGCTTTTGATGGATACCAAATAACCCAAATAAGTGATATTCATGCCGGTAGTTTTGATAATAGAGACAAAATATCCTATGCAATAGATTTAATTAACCAACAAGAAAGTGATGTGATTTTCTTTACCGGTGATATGGTAAACAATTTAGCACAAGAAATGGAGCCATGGAAAGACCTGTTTGCAAAACTAAAGGCTAAAGACGGGATTTATTCGGTTTTAGGAAATCATGATTACGGCGATTATGTTTCTTGGGAATCTAAAGAGAAAAAAGCACAAAACTTACAGCAATTATTTGCTATCCAAAAACAAATAGGGTTTAAGCTATTACTAAACGAAAGCATATACTTAAAACGTAATAACCAGAAAATTGCAATTGTTGGAGTAGAAAACTGGGGAGCAGGCGGATTTAAAAAAGCCGGTGATTTAAATAAAGCTGTGCAAAATATTAACCAAAACGATTTTAAAATCTTACTAAGCCATGATCCCTCACATTGGGAGCACCAGGTAATATCGCACCCGTATCATTTTCATTTAACATTAAGCGGGCATACGCACGGAATGCAGTTTGGTATTGAGATTCCTGGACTAATAAAATGGAGTCCTGTAAAATGGCGATATAAATATTGGGCTGGTGTTTACAAAGAGCAAGAGCAGTATATAAATGTTAACAGAGGATTTGGTTATTTAGGGTATCCTGGAAGGGTAGGAATTTGGCCTGAAATAACAGTAATTAAACTCAAGAAAAAGGCTGCCTCAGAAAATGCCTGACCCCCGCTAAATGTGCTTAGGTATAGATTTTATTACAATTTTTACTACATTTGATTAATTAAGATGTTAAAACTCAATTTTATATGTCAAAATTTGGCGAGTTAATAGATTTAGATATTCCTGTTTTGTTGGATTTTTATACAGAATGGAGTGAGCCCTCTGTAGCTATGCATCCTGTTTTACGTGATGTTGCTGCTGCAATGGGAGATAAAGCCAAAGTAATTAAAATAGATGTAGATAAAAATTCGGAACTTGCCGAAGCGCTCAGAGTAAAAGGGCTACCTACACTAATGATTTATAAAAAAGGAGAAATGGTATGGCGCCAAAGCGGTGAGCAAGACGCCAATACCTTAATTGGTTTACTTCAAGAATATATGTAAGCTATGCAGCTTACTCATCTTCAGAATTTGTTTGTATTGTAGTATCTGCCGGCACAACTGAATCTATTAAAGTAGAGTCAGTATTGTCTTCAAACAATTCGTCTGGCAACTCTGTATCATCTTCATAAAATCTACTAAACTTCTCTAAGTAGCTGTTAAAAATATCTACCTGTTCTTTGTAAAATTCTTCCTCATCATTGGCTACCACAATATCTAATAATCTTCTGTATGACTGAATGTTATTATAAATTTCAGACAGATTGTATGCTTGGTCATTAAAAGGTAATGCAGCATAGTACTCAAGCCACTCTTGATATTTTTTTGCAATATTTTTAAAGAGCTCCCTACCTTTCTCAGGCTCGTTAACTAAGTAATACCCTTCAGTAAAAGGTTCTAGTGCCCAATAGTAACCAAAGTAGCCAAAAGGCATATTTGTCATAGCAATATCTATAACTTTTTTAGCCTTTTCTGTTTTGTTTTCTCTGATTAACTGTTCTAACAAGCGCGCTAAATTATTACGGTAACCAATAGCTTGCTTTCTGGTTTCTGGGTCATGGTAAATTGTAGTATCTCCAGAGTTACCCCAGTACCATTTAGATACAATATCAAACATTAAATCACTATCAATTCTACCCATACTAAACGGGTCTCTTGGATCTACCGGAGTTTTTATCGGTACTAATTTGTAAACAGAACCATCTAACTGTAAGTAGTCTTTCATCCATAAATATTCTGCACTATCAAAACTACCTCCGGTAAAGTAAATAGGTCTTTTCCAGTTGTTATTAGCCAACACATCTAACATTAATATTCTATTTTTGGTAAGTGCAGATTTTGGCAAGTCTATATCAATATAATCAACTATTAATGCAGAATCTTTTTCTTTAACCAATCCACTTTTTAATACATTTTCTTTATTAACCGGGACACGTATTTTGTTGGTAGGATAGAAAATAGTTTTCAAGTAACTAGACGGATATAAACTTATGTCGCCTCCCTGACGTTTTATTAAATTTTCTATGTTGTTTTGGTCGTTTGCAATCCAATTTAAAAAACGTTTAATATCCCAACGTTCATTGGTTAGCTCTTGGTAATAAATTACATCTCTATTACCATAGGCGTACTTATCATGAGTTAGTTGAGACGGTAAAGGATCACTTTCATAAGCCTTACTTTTCATTTGGTCTATATACCAATCTGTCTGGAATAGGCTTGTATTAACAGCCCTAACATCTGTTCTGTATCCTTCTATTTCTTGCGCATACCAAATAGCAAAAGTATCGTTGTCACCAATGGTGTATAAAATTGCACCGACGTCTTCCTGAACAGAGTCTAAGTAGGCCAATGCCATAGATCTGGCAGTATATTTTCCGGAACGGTCATGATCATCCCAATTTTCTTTAGCCATTAAAGCAGGTACTGCCAGCAAGCAAGCCACAACGGCAATTGGTGCTGCAAATTTTGGATTTAAAAAGCGTTTTATCTCTTCAAATAAAGCGTAAACTCCAAAGCCAATCCATAATGTAAAAACGTAGAATGAACCTACCAAAGAGTAATCACGCTCACGAGGCTCAAACGGACGAACATTTGTGTAAAACTGAATGGCAAGACCGGTAAATAAGAAGAATACCAGTAAAACCCAGAATTGTTTTTTGTCTTTTTTAAATTGAAAAACAAGCCCTAATAATCCTAACAACAACGGAAGCATATAATAAGTATTTCGGGCTTTGTTATTAGTTACATCAGACGGCAGGTTTTCTTGTGAGCCTAGTCTGGCTTCATCAATAAATTTAATCCCGGAAAGCCAGTTCCCATGATTGTCGTATTTACCCTGAATATCGTCTTGTCTTCCTACAAAATTCCACATAAAATAGCGCCAGTACATGTACCCAAACTGGTACTCAAACATAAATTTTAAGTTGTCTAAAATAGAAGGGGGCTCTACCTCTATAAATTCACCAAACTGTTTTAAAAATTCAACATACTGCTCTGCATCAACATTACCGGCATTATATTCACGTTTAAAGTTGGCAATTGCGGTTCTGAGCTCGTTACTAGAAATGTATTCTGAGTTGGGTTTAAAATCTAACGGACCAACATATTTTATGTAATTAACAGCATGTTCGCTGCTCCACATTCTTGGTAAAATACCAACATGATCTGGGTGTGAGTTAGGGAGCGCATCTTTATAATCGTTTACAATTACATATTTACCGGCCTTTTCATCACGTTCGTATTTGGGTTTATCGTCTTTAAAAGGATCATTTTCATTTCGTCCGGCAAACATCTCAGAATAATAGGTGCCGTAAATAGGGCTCTCTGCCCCAGGATATTGCTCTCTATTGTAGTATGCTAAAAGAGAACGAGCATCTGCGGGATCGTTTTCGTTAATAACCACGTTAGCATTTGCTCTAATAGGAAGCATTAACCAAGAAGAAAATCCTATAAACATAAATAATACACAAAGCACAATGGTGTTTGCTTGTACCATCCCTTTTTTTCTAGTATAGGCAATTGCGTAATAGAATGCGCCTATAAAAAGTAACCCCATTATAATGGTGCCGGAATTAAAAGGCAATCCTATGGTGTTAACAAAAAATACCTCACTCCAACCAAAAAGTTTTAGGGTATATGTTAGTGTAAATTTATACACAAACATTAGCAGGGCAACTACGGCAATGTTTGCAATTAAAAAGTTTTTTACAGTAGTAGTTTTATACTTTTTAAAATAGTATAGTAGCCCTATAGAAGGGATGGCTAAGAATCCCATAAACTGAATACCAAAAGTAAGACCAACAACAAACGCAATTAATATAAGCCATTTATTACCTCTTGGAGAATCTAAATTATCTACCCATTTTAGGCCTAACCATAATTGTAAAGCCATAATAAGGCTGGCCATTGCATAAACTTCAGTCTCTACAGCATTAAACCAAAAGCTATCAGAAAAAGTTAGCGCAAGTGCACCTACTGCACCACTACCTAATACAGCAATAGCTTGAGAGTTTGTTAAAGTGGTTTTAGCGTTTATTAGTTTTCTAACTAAGTTAGTGATGGTCCAGAATGTAAAAAGTATTGTAAATGCACTTGATACTACCGACAAGTAATTTACCATTCTTGCTACCTGTTCTGCTTCTGTAGCAAACATGGCAAAGAAAGCACCAAGCATCTGGAAAAAAGGAGCTCCAGGAGGGTGGCCTACTTGTAATTTTGCCGAAGTAGAAATATACTCACCACAATCCCAAAAACTAACAGTGGGTTCTACCGTAAGACCATAAGTGGTTAATGCTATTAAAAACACCCCCCATCCGGTTAGGGTATCCCATTTTTTAAAGTTTTCTACAGGCATAGTAATTATTACTTGTTAGTTAAGTACGTGGGCGAATTTACTAATTATTAGTGTAGAACGATTACTTTTTTTACAAACGTTAACAAGGCACGAAAAAAAATTAAAAGGATTTAAAAAAAATATTTGCGCATAAAAAAGTTTGTTATAAATTTGCATCCGCAATTAAGGCGCTGGCCTATGGTGTAATTGGTAACACAGCTGATTTTGGTTCAGTCGTTCAAGGTTCGAGTCCTTGTAGGCCAACTTAAAAAACCCGCTTCACAAAGCGGGTTTTTTTATTTTTAAGGTGTTTATATGCTAAATGTAATAACCGGGCGCTTAGCGTGGTTTGCTAAATCTTCACTTATGCTACCGTTAAAAAAATGGGCAACTCCTTTTCTGCCATGTGTAGCAACTGCTATCGCGTCTGCATCTGTTTTTTGGGCGTAATGCAAAATTCCCCATTCTACTTTATGATCGTTGTAAACGGCAAAAGGCAAATCGCTAGACTTAGCTTTTTTTACAAAATTATCGTACTTAGTTTCTATTTCAGAAGAAGTTAAAAAGTTGTTTGCTGTATTTACATAAAGTAATTGTAAATAAGCACCCAATTTATCTGCTAAGTCTTTTGCTTTTTGCAAGCAAGGCACAGCAGTTTCTTCTAAATTAGTAGCTAAAACAATATTATTAAGCTTAAAATTGCTATGTTGTTTTTTTATAACTAAAACAGGAATGTTAGAGTGCCTAACTACTTTTTCTGTGTTAGAGCCTACAAACATTTCTTTAAACCCGGAGGCTCCTTCAGAACCCATAACAATTAAATCGGCATTTGTTTTTTTAGTAGCTTCAGTAATGCCTCTAAAAACATTGTTGGTTTCAACAATTTCAGAAACTATAAGATCTTTTAAATAAGGTTTGTCTTTAAATTTTTCAAACTGTTGTTGTGCTAATTTTATATAAAATAAGGCTTCGGGCAGACTGCTTGGGGTGGGGGCCATATTTATAACATCGGTTGCAGCATGTACAGGGAGCTCTACAACATGCAGTAAATGAAGTTGAGCATTAAACTTTTTGGCAAGCTGCGCAGCAACTTCTAAAGCATACTCGGCATGTTTAGAAAAATCAGTGGGGACTAGAATGTTTTTCATGAATTTTAATTTAAATTTTTGTTGTTTCTTAAAGGTAATAAATAATACAAGTACCTAAAAGTAAAAGGCTTTAAAGTTTAAATAAAAATTGTATATTTGCACCGCTGAAAGGATATAAAACGTATTCATGAGGGGACGAAAAGTCCCCTCTTTTTATACCAATAAAATGTTGCAAGAAAAAGTACAGCAGTTAGTAGCAAGTTTTTTTGAAGAAAATCCGGAGTTTTTTTTAATAGATTTTACCATTACTCCGGATAACAAAATAAAAATTGTTATAGACGGAGATAACGGAGTTACGCTTAACGATTGTGTTGCGTTAAGCAGGCATGTAGAGCATAATTTAGATAGAGAATCAGAAGATTTTGCCTTAGAGGTAACCTCTGCCGGAGCAACCACTCCGTTGCAACACGAAAGACAGTATAAAAAAAATAAAGGTCGTATCTTGCAAGTAAAAACAACACAAGGAGAAAAGTTTGAAGGAACTTTGCAAGAGGCAACCACAGAACATATAACCTTAACCTGGAAGGCAAGAGAACCAAAGCCGGTAGGGAAAGGAAAAGTTACAGTGCAGAAAACACAAGAAATTGCGCTTTCTGATATAAAAGAAGCAAAAGTGATCATAAAATTTTAATTAGAAGTTGACATGGAAAACCTTGCATTGATCGAGTCATTCTCAGAGTTTAAAGATGATAAACTCATAGATCGTGTAACATTAATGGCTATCTTAGAAGATGTGTTTAGAAATGCATTGAAGAAGAAGTATGGATCTGATGATAATTTTGATATTATTATAAACCCGGACAAGGGAGATTTAGAAATTTGGAGAAACCGTGTTGTTGTAGCAGATGGAGAAGTAACAGACCCAAACCAAGAAATTTCATTAAGCGAAGCTCGTAAAATTGAGCCGGATTTTGAAGTTGGAGAGGATGTATCTGAAGAAGTAAAACTTAAAGATTTAGGAAGAAGAGCAATATTAGCACTTCGTCAAAACCTAATCTCTAAAATTCACGAGCACGATAACACTACCGTTTACAAGCAATTTAAAGAGCTTGAAGGAGAAATTTACACTGCAGAGGTACACCATATACGTCACAAAGCTGTTATATTGTTAGATGACGAAGGGAATGAGATTATTTTACCAAAAGAAAAACAAATTCCATCAGACTTTTTCAGAAAAGGAGACAATGTAAGAGGTATTATAGAAAGCGTAGAGCTTAGAGGTAATAAGCCAATGATAATTATGTCTAGAACATCTCCGGTGTTCTTAGAAAAATTATTCGAACAAGAAATACCTGAGGTTTTTGACGGCTTAATTACCATTAAAAAAGTAGTGAGAATACCAGGTGAAAAAGCAAAAGTAGCAGTAGATTCTTATGATGACAGAATAGACCCTGTAGGAGCATGTGTAGGTATGAAAGGGTCTAGAATACATGGTATAGTTAGAGAATTAGGTAACGAAAATATAGACGTAATTAACTATACTAGCAACCCGCAATTGTTTATTACCAGAGCTCTTAGCCCGGCTAAGATTACATCGGTTACTTTAGACGATGAAAATAAGCGTGCAGAAGTATACCTAAAGCCCGAAGAAGTATCTAGAGCTATTGGTAAAGGCGGATATAATATTAGATTAGCCGGACAATTAACCGGATACGAAATAGATGTATTTAGAGAAGGAGTTGAAGAAGATGTTGAGCTAAGCGAATTCTCTGATGAAATAGATAGCTGGATAATAGATGAGTTCAAAAAAATTGGCTTAGATACAGCAAAAAGTGTGTTAGACCAAGATGTTGACGATTTGGTAAAACGTACAGATTTAGAAGAAGAAACCATTTTAGAAGTAATTAAAATTTTAAAAGAAGAATTCGAAGACTAACCGATTATAGTATCTTTGAGTTTTAAAAAGTAATATATGGCTGAAAGAGCAACAATGAGGCTTAATAAAGTTTTAAGAGAATTAAACATATCTCTGGATAGGGCTGTAGAATACCTAAACTCTAAGGGGTTTCAGGTAGATGCCAGACCTACAACTAAGATAACAGAAGAGGTATATCAAGTTCTTTTAGACGAATTCCAAACAGATAAAAGTAAAAAAGTAGCTTCTAAAGAAGTAAGCGAAGAGAAACGAAAAGAAAAAGAAGCTATTCGTTTAGAGCAAGAGCGTGAGCAGGAGCTTAAACAAAAACAACAAGCACAAAGAGAAGTTGTAAAGGCTAAAGCTAACTTAAGCGGACCGAAAACGGTTGGTAAAATAGAGTTAGAGCCAAAACCTAAAGCTCCGGCTGCCGAAGAAAAACCGGCAGAAGAAGCTCCAAAACCAAAGCAAAAAGAGAGCCCAGCTCCTAAAGCCAAAGAACAAAAGAAAGAGCCTCCAAAAGAAGAAAAAGTTGTTGATACCACCTCAGAAGAAGAGGTTGTTGAACAAGAACCCGAAAAAATAGAAACGCAATACAAAAAACTTTCCGGGCCAAAAGTTACCGGAAAGAAAATAGACTTGTCTCAGTTTGAAAAACCTAAGAAAAAGAAAGAGGAAACCAAAGACAAGAAAGAGGCTTCAGATAACAAGAAAAAAAGAAGACGTATTACCAAAGATGCACGCCCAAATAAAGGTGGTGGAGGTAACAAATTTGCAGATAAGCGCAAAAAAGGTAAAGCCAGAAACGTACCTAAAGTAGAGCCTACCGAAGAAGAGGTACAAAAGCAGGTTAGAGAAACTTTAGAGAAGTTGCAAGGTAAAACCAACAAATCTAAAGGAGCAAAATACCGTAGAGAAAAGCGTGATATTCGTCGTCAAAAAACCGAAGAAGAACTAGCGCAATTAGAAAAAGAAAGCAAGGTGCTTAAGGTAACCGAATTTGTTACCGTAAGTGAAATTGCTACCATGATGGATGTTCAGGTAACCGAAATTATATCTGCATGTATGTCTTTAGGAATGATGGTTACCATGAACCAGCGTTTAGATGCAGAAACGTTAACTATTGTTGCAGATGAGTTTGGTTATAAAGTAGAGTTTGTTACAGCAGACTTAGAAGAATCTATAGAGGAAGAAGAAGACAGACCGGAAGATTTAAAACCACGTGCTCCAATTGTAACAGTAATGGGTCACGTAGACCACGGTAAAACCTCGTTGTTAGATTACATCAGAAAAACAAATGTTATTGCCGGAGAGAGTGGTGGTATTACCCAGCACATTGGGGCGTATAGTGTAACGTTAGAAGACGGGCAAAAAATTACATTCCTTGATACTCCGGGTCACGAAGCCTTTACGGCAATGCGTGCTCGTGGTGCACAGGTAACAGACCTTGCAATAATTGTTGTTGCTGCAGATGATGATATAATGCCTCAAACCAAAGAGGCAATCTCTCACGCTCAAGCAGCCGGAGTACCTATTGTTTTTGCAATAAATAAAGTTGATAAGCCAACTGCAAATCCTGATAAAATTAAAGAAGGATTAGCAAATATGAACCTATTAGTAGAAGATTGGGGAGGTAAAATACAGTCTCACGACATTTCTGCAAAAACAGGTCAGGGCGTTAAAGAGTTATTAGAAAAAGTATTGCTTGAAGCCGAGCTTTTAGAGCTAAAAGCAAATCCTAATAAATTAGCCAACGGAACCGTTGTAGAAGCCTTTTTAGATAAAGGTAGAGGCTACGTAGCTACCGTTTTAGTACAAGCTGGTACACTTAAAATTGGTGATTATGTGCTTGCAGGTACTTGTAGCGGTAAAGTAAAAGCTATGCACGATGAACGTGGTAAAGTTGTAAAAGAGGCAGGTCCGTCAACTCCAATATCTATTCTCGGTTTAGATGGAGCGCCACAAGCAGGAGATAAATTCCACGTGTTTGAAGATGAGCGCGAGGCTAAACAAATTGCTACAAAAAGAGCACAATTACTACGTGAGCAATCAGTTAGAACACAACGTCATATTACATTAGATGAAATTGGTAGAAGAATTGCTTTAGGCGAATTTAAAGAGCTAAACATTATACTTAAAGGAGATGTAGATGGTTCTGTAGAAGCCTTAACCGATTCATTCCAAAAACTATCTACAGAAGAGATTCAAGTAAACATTATCCATAAAGCTGTTGGTCCAATTACAGAATCAGATGTGTTGTTAGCATCGGCTTCAGATGCTGTAATAATTGGGTTTAACGTAAGGCCTATGGGTAATGCTCGTTCGTTAGCAGATAGAGAAGAAATAGACATCAGAACCTACTCTATTATCTATGATGCAATTAACGATCTTAAAGACGCAATGGAAGGAATGTTATCTCCTGAGCTTAAAGAAGAGATAACAGGTACAGCAGAGGTTAGAGAGACGTTTAAGATTTCTAAAGTAGGTACGGTTGCCGGATGTATGGTTACTAGCGGTAAAATTTACCGCAACTCTGGTATTAGATTAATTAGAGATGGGGTGGTTATATTTACCGGAGAGTTAGCATCGTTAAAACGATTTAAAGACGATGTTAAGGAAGTAGCTAAAGGATACGATTGTGGTATGCAAATTAAAAATTATAACGATGTTAAAGAGGGCGATATAATTGAAGCATTCCAAGAAGTAGCCGTTAAAAAGAAACTTAAATAAAGCCACATAACAATCAAAAAAAAACGACCTAAGAAATTAGGTCGTTTTTTTTGGACTCAGCAAAAATGCTTGAGGGTATTTTTTTCTGACTTCAATTAAATGTTTGTCGGCCTCTAATCGGGTTTTAAACTTTCCTAATCTTACTTTGTAGTGTGGTGTGTCAAAATCTATTCTAACGGGCCAGTACGGAAAATCGCTTTTTACCTTTTGTTCTATTTCTTTAGCTTCATTAAACCCACCATAAAAAACTTGAATTTTATAGTAACTGTCGTTTTCAATTTTAGGGCTTAATTCGCTTTTAAGTTTCATTAGTTTTTCAATCCTTGGGTCTTGTTCAATAGCAACATAGCCATTTTGGGCATTGGTAGCAGCACAAAAACAAACAAAAAAAGCTGCTGTAAATAGAATGTTTTTAAGGTATAATGCTCTCATAATTACTGTGTTTATGCAAATGTACATGTTTAGTTGATTATAGTAACGCTAAAACTTATTTAGAATTGTTATAAATTAATAATTAACAGTTCACTAACATTTCCCAAATCGAGTCTATATTGTATTTTTGTGCTCGGATTTGAAAATCCGCTGGTTTATTACTTATGTGGTATAAGTAAAAACCGTGCCAAGATTAAGATTGATAACATATATTGAATATGAAAAAGGGTTTACACCGCAATCGAGCTTTCAACATTTTTGGTATTAGTTTAGCATTCCTGCTACTATTCTCATCTCCACTTACTGGTCAAGAAGGAGACCCTGTTAAGGGTAAGCAATTGTTTAATGCGAATTGTGCAGCTTGTCATGCTTTAAATAGAAAGATGACGGGGCCTGCGTTAGCCGGGGTAGCAGACAAGTACGATAGAGAGTGGTTGTATAAATGGATTAAAAACAGCTCGGCTTTAATTCAATCGGGAGATGAATTAGCTGTTAAAATCTGGGAAGAATATAACAAGTCTCCTATGACTGCTTTCCCGTTACTCTCTAATGAGGATATAGATGATATACTTGCATACACTTCTGCTCCACCAGAAGAACCTAAAGAAGATGTTGCTGCTGTAACTGCAGCTCCTGCTGAGGAAGATTCTGGGATTTCTAATAATATAGTATTAGCAGCATTAGCTTTGGTGTTTGCAATGCTTGTTGTTATGCTTTACTTAGTAAACAAAACATTGCGTCGTATTGCAGAAGCTAATGGAGTAGAGTTTGCTAAAGCAGAAAGTGAAAAACGCTTGCCAATCTGGAAAGCATTTGCTAAAAACCAGTTCTTGGTTTTAGTAACTGTTATTTTCTTAATGTTAATGAGTGCATATTATGTTTATGGTTACTTAATGCAGATTGGTGTAGATCAAGGATATCAGCCTGTTCAGCCTATTCACTTCTCACACAAAATACACGCAGGAGATAATCAGATAGATTGTAAGTATTGTCACTCATCTGCTCGAGTGAGTAAAACATCAGGTATACCGTCTTTAAATATTTGTATGAACTGTCATAAAACGGTTATGGAAGTTGCTCCAAGTACAGCTACTGCAGAGTACACTAAAGAGTTTTATGATGGTGAAATTCAAAAATTATACGATGCTGTAGGTTGGGATGCAGAAAACCAGCAGTATACCGGAGAGACAAAGCCGGTGAAATGGATTAGAATTCACAACCTTCCTGACTTTGCGTACTTTAACCATGCGCAACACGTAACAGTTGCCGGTATTGAGTGTCAGACTTGTCACGGTCCGGTAGAAGAGATGGAAGTATTATATCAATACTCTCCATTAACTATGGGATGGTGTGTTAACTGTCATAGAGAGACAAATGTAAAGCTTCAAGATAACGAGTATTACAAGAAAATACACGAAGAGCTTTCTAAAAAATACGGTGTAGAGAAACTTACAGCTGCTCAGATGGGTGGTTTAGAATGTGGTAAGTGTCACTATTAATAATTGTAAAAGAGTAATATATCTCATATAACATGGCATCAAACAAAAAATATTGGAAAAGTGTTGAGGAGTTAAATCCTAACAATTCCATTGTTGAGACGCTAAAGCAAAACGAATTTGTAGAGGAAATTCCTGTTGATGAGTTTTTAGGCGATAAGCAAACGCTTCAAAATACGTCTACTTCTCGAAGAGATTTCTTAAAATATGTTGGGTTTAGTACAGCTGCAGCTTCTTTAGCTGCTTGTGAAGGTCCGGTTATTAAATCGGTTCCTTATGTTGTACAGCCAGAGCAAATAATTCCTGGAGTTGCAGATTACTATGCAACTACAATTGCAGATGGTTATGATTTTGCCAGCATATTAATTAAAACCCGCGAAGGTAGGCCAATAAAGGTAGAGAATAATACAGAAGCAAAAATAAATGGAGGTGCTAACGCAAGAGTTCAAGCTTCTGTTTTATCACTTTATGATAGTTTGCGAGTGCAAGGGCCTAAGCGTAACGGTGAAAATGTAAGCTGGGATGATTTAGATGCAGATGTAGTTAACAGGCTAAACCGTATAGCATCTGGTAACAAGCAAATAGTATTACTAACACAAACCTATGCGAGTCCTGCTACAAAGCGTTTAATTGCTCAATTCTCAGAAAAATATAATAATGTAAAGCATATTGCTTATGATGCCATTTCTGATGATGCAGCGCTCAACGCTTTTAAAGCACGTTACGGAGTTAGAGCTTTAGCTGATTATGATTTTTCTAAAGCAGAAGTAATAGTTTCTTTTGCTGCAGACTTCTTAGCGGATTGGCAAGGAGGTGGATACGAGTCTGGTTATGCTAAAGGGCGTATTCCGGCAAACGGAAAAATGTCGCGTCATGTTCAGTTTGAAGCTAACATGTCGTTAACAGGTGCAAATGCCGATAAGCGCGTGCCTTTAACGCCTACACAACAAAAAATAGCTTTAGCTAAATTATATGGTTACTTAAACGGCACATCGGTTTCAGGAAACCTTCCTGAAGCTGCAGAAAAAGCTGTTAAAAGTGCTGCTGCTCAATTAAAGAAAGCAGGTAGTAAAGGAGTTGTCGTAACCGGAATTCAAGATGAAAACGCTCAAGCAGTTGTTCTCGAAATAAACGAGATGCTAAAAAGTGCTGCAATGGATGTTGCTGCACCGCGATTAATTAGAGAAGGTGACGCTAAAGCTGTAAACGGTCTTGTTGCAGATATGAAGGCAGGTAAAGTTGGGGCGCTAATTATGGCGGGTGTTAACCCAATGTACAGCTTGCCAAATTCGGCTGATTTTGCAGAAGGATTACAAAGTGTAGATTTATCGGTTGCGTTTTCAATGAAAGAAGACGAAACATCTACACAAACAGAATATATTGCTGCAGCACCTCATTACTTAGAATCTTGGGGTGATGTAGAGTTTAAAAAAGGAAACTTTGCATTAATGCAGCCTACTATTCGTCCGTTATTTGATACGCGTCAGTTTCAAGATGCGTTATTAAAATGGATGGGTAGCAACCAAACTTACTACGATTATATAAAAGAAACTTGGGAGACAACCATCCTAAATGGTTCTTCGTGGAATAAAGCATTACACGATGGTGTATTTACGGCTCAAACGACAGTAGCACAAGAGGTAAAAACTGAAGAGACTGATGTTGCAGAAGAAACTGCTCCGGTGGCTGTTGCTTCGGCTGTAAGAGCATTAAGTAATGCAGCTTCAAATGGTTTAGAGCTTACGCTTTATCCAAAAGTTGGTATGGGAGACGGTAGCCAGGCTAATAACCCTTGGTTGCAAGAATTCCCAGATCCGATTACACGTGTTACTTGGGATAACTACCTAACTGTTTCTCAGGCAGATGCCAAAGAGTTAGGTTTAGAAAACTGGAATGTAGCCAACGGAGGTTTAAACGGAAGTTATGCTAAAGTTACTGTAAACGGTGTAACAATAGATAAAGTTCCTGTGTTAATACAACCAGGACAAGCAAAAGGTTCTGTTGGACTTTCATTTGGTTACGGAAGAACAGCCGGTTTAAAACCGGAAATGCAAACAGGTGTTAACGCTTATCCGTTATACCAAGATTTTAATACCGTACAAAATGTAACTATAGAGAAAGTTTCTGGTGAGCATGAGTTTGCTTGTGTTCAATTGCACAATACCTTAATGGGTAGAGGCGATATTATTAAGGAAACTACTCTTGAGATATTTAACACTAAAGATGCGTCAGTTTGGAACGAAGTTCCTGTGGTGTCTTTAGATCACCAAGAGGTGCCTGCTACTTCTGTAGATTTATGGGATGAGTTTGATCGTTCAATAGGGCATCACTTTAATCTATCTATTGATTTAAATGCATGTACCGGTTGCGGAGCTTGTGTAATTGCATGTCATGCAGAAAACAATGTTCCTGTAGTAGGTAAAGACGAGATGAGAAAATCTCGTGATATGCACTGGTTGCGTATAGATAGATACTACTCTTCTGAAGATACTTTTGAAGAAGATAATATTAAGAAAGAAGGAATATCTGGTGTTGCAAACTCAATGAGTGAGTTTAGCGAGATGGAACAAGCTGCAGAGAACCCTCAAGTAGCGTTCCAGCCAGTTATGTGTCAGCACTGTAATCACGCTCCTTGTGAGACAGTTTGTCCGGTAGCCGCTACATCACACGGTCGTCAGGGTCAAAACCATATGGCGTATAACCGTTGTGTAGGTACACGTTACTGTGCAAACAACTGTCCGTACAAAGTTCGACGTTTTAACTGGTTCTTATATAACAACAACGACGAGTTTGATTATCATATGAATGATGATTTAGGTAAGATGGTTCTTAACCCAGATGTAGTTGTGCGTTCTCGTGGAGTTATGGAAAAATGCTCTATGTGTATACAGCGTACACAAAAAACCATCTTAGATGCTAAGCGTGAAGGTCGTCCTGTACGAATTGATGAATTTGAAACAGCATGTTCTGCAGCTTGTAGCACAGGAGCTATGGTGTTTGGAGACATTAACAATAAAGAAGATAAAGTAACTAAACTTAAAGAAAGCAATCGTGCGTATCACTTATTAGAGCACATTGGTACAAGACCAAATGTATTCTACCATGTAAAAGTGAGAAACACAGACGAAGCTTAATTAATAAATAAGGAAATAACTCGATTATAATTATGGCGTCGCATTACGAAGCACCTATACGTAAACCCTTAGTAACCGGAGAGAAAACATACCATGATGTTACCGTAGATGTAGCAGCTCCGGTTGAAGGAAGAGCTAACAAGCAATGGTGGATTGTTTTTTCTATCTCGTTAGTTGCCTTTCTTTGGGGATTGGGTTGTATTATTTACACCATTTCAACCGGTATCGGAACCTGGGGATTAAACAAAACTGTAGGTTGGGCCTGGGATATTACTAACTTCGTTTGGTGGGTTGGTATTGGTCACGCCGGTACACTAATTTCTGCAGTACTTCTCTTATTCCGTCAAAAATGGAGAATGGCAATTAACCGTTCTGCAGAAGCAATGACAATTTTCTCGGTAGTTCAGGCAGGATTGTTCCCAATTATTCACATGGGTCGCCCATGGCTAGGATATTGGGTGTTGCCTATACCAAACCAATTTGGTTCGTTGTGGGTTAACTTTAACTCACCGTTACTTTGGGATGTATTTGCGATTTCTACTTACCTATCGGTATCATTAGTATTCTGGTGGACAGGTTTATTACCAGACTTTGCAATGATTAGAGATCGCGCTGTTAAACCTTTCCAAAAGAAAATTTACAGCTTAGTAAGTTTTGGTTGGAGTGGTAGAGCTAAAGACTGGCAACGTTTTGAAGAAGTATCTTTAGTGTTAGCAGGTTTAGCAACGCCATTAGTACTTTCTGTACACACCATCGTATCGTTTGACTTTGCTACATCGGTAATACCCGGATGGCACACCACAATATTCCCTCCATACTTCGTTGCCGGAGCTATTTTCTCTGGTTTCGCAATGGTAAACACCTTACTTATTATAATGCGTAAGGTTTGTAACTTAGAAGATTACATTACAGTACAGCACATAGAACTTATGAATATTATTATCATGATTACAGGTTCTATTGTAGGTTGTGCTTACATCACCGAGTTATTTATAGCTTGGTACTCTGGAGTAGAATACGAGCAATATGCATTTTTAAACCGTGCTACAGGGCCTTACGCTTGGGCATATTGGGCAATGATGACATGTAACGTGTTCTCACCACAGTTTATGTGGTTTAAGAAACTTAGAACAAGCATTATATTCTCGTTCATCATATCAATAGTTGTAAACATAGGAATGTGGTTTGAGCGTTTCGTAATTATCGTTACCTCACTTCACAGAGATTATTTACCATCTTCTTGGACTATGTTCTCGCCTACATTTGTAGATATAGGAATTTATATTGGAACAATTGGATTCTTCTTTGTACTATTCTTATTGTATGCAAGAACATTCCCTGTAATTGCACAAGCAGAGGTGAAAACCATTTTAAAATCATCTGGTGAGCGTTACAAAAGACTTCGTGAAGAAGGAAAAAGTTTAGTTGGTGCAGCTGCAGATCCAAGAACATCAAACTATAATACAACAGATGAGCCAGCTGTATCTGTAAAAGAAGTAGATACAGAAAAAGTAAATACTTTACTTGAAAGAATAGGAAAATTTGATCCGAATACCCAAACTCCAGACGATTTAAAGAAGATTAGTGGAATTGGACCTAAAATGGAAGAAGCTTTAAACAGCTTGGGTATTTACACTTATGAGCAAGTAAGTAACATGACTCAAACTGAATACGACCTGTTAGATGAAATCACCGGTTCATTCCCTGGAAGAGCACAGCGTGATGATTGGGCGGGTCAAGCAAAAGATTTATTAAAATAATAAAAGGTTACTATGGCATCTAAAGTAGTACAAGCTTTATATAACGACGATGATGTGCTAATGCAAGCCGTAAAAAAAGTACGTGCAGCACACCATCATATAGAGGAAGTTTACACTCCTTTTCCGGTGCATGGTTTAGATAAGGCCATGGGATTAGCACCAACTCGTATAGCAATAACATCGTTTATGTACGGGTGTTTAGGATTAACAGTGGCTATTGTAATGATGAATTACATTATGATAGAAGATTGGCCACAAAACATAGGAGGTAAACCTAGTTTTAGTTACATAGAAAACATGCCGGCTTTTGTGCCAGTAATGTTTGAGCTTACGGTATTCTTTGCAGCTCACTTAATGGTTATAACGTTTTACTTGCGTAGTAAACTATGGCCTTTTAAAAAAGCAGAAAACCCGGATGTTAGAACAACAGACGATCACTTTTTAATGGAAGTGGCTGTACATAACAACGAAGAAGAAATTAAAGCATTATTACAAGAAACAGGAGCCGTAGAAATTAAGGTTTCAGAAAAGCATTAAAATAAAACTATGAAGCGTTTTGTTACATTAGGTTTGGTACTGGGAGTAGTTGCTACAACAACTTCGTGCTTTAATAAATCAGAGCCTAACTATCAGTTCATGCCAAACATGTACGAATCTGTTGGGTATGAAACCTATGTTGAGTCTGATGCATTCCCTAACGGAGTAGAAGCACAATTACCTCCTGAAAACACCATAAAAAGAGGTTGGATGCCCTATCCGTACAAAAACACAAACGAAGGAAGAGAGCTTGCTACAGTAGAATTAGTAAATCCGTTAGACTCTTTACAAGCCGATGAGCACCTAAAAAAGGGTAAAGAGTTATACGACATTTACTGTGCAGTATGTCATGGTGCTAAAGGAGACGGACAAGGAATTCTTGTTCAAAGAGAAAAAATTCTTGGTATTCCAAGTTATGCAGACCCAGCCAGAAACCTAACAGATGGTCGTATATATCATGCCATTTACTACGGTTTAAACTCTATGGGAGGCTATGCCAACCAATTAAACGAAACAGAGCGTTGGCAGGTGGTTATGCATGTTCAAAAGTTAAAACAAGATTTGTCTAAATAATTAAAGCGATAGCTAAGTACGTTATGTATACATTCTCAAATAAACTAAAACTTGCATCTATCATATTAATGGTAGTAGGGGCCCTTGGTATTGGTTACGGTTTTCTATCAGCACCTTCAACTACCCAAGAGGTAAAAGAAATCTTGGCCCACGAAGATGCTCACGGAGATCATGGTGCTGCAACTCATCATGACGAGGCAGGTTCGCATGGTGATGATACTGCACACTATGAGCATGTTTTACATCAGTTAAAAAATAAACCTTGGGCTGCTGTATATGTAGCTGCTTTATTCTTTTTAATGATTGCATTGGGAGTGTTAGCTTTCTACGCAATCCAAAGAGCAGCACAAGCAGGGTGGTCTCCTGTATTATTTAGAGTAATGGAGGCAATATCTGCTTACATGGTTCCGGGCGGAATTATCATGTTTGTGTTGTTAGTGTTATCTGGACTTCACATAAACCACTTATTTGTGTGGATGGATCCAGAAGTAGTAGCTCACGATGAATTAATTCAAGGAAAACAAGGATATTTAAATGTTCCGTTTTTCTTAATTAGAGCAGCTATATTTTTAGGAGGATGGATTGCATACCAATACTTCTCTAGAAAATTCTCTATCGCACAAGATACTGCAGACGATATCTCTAACTTTAAGAAGAATTTTAAAATATCTGCAGGATTTTTAGTATTCTTTTTAGTAACAGAATCTATGATGTCTTGGGACTGGATTATGAGTTTAGATCCTCACTGGTTCAGTACGCTATTTGGCTGGTATGTATTTGCAAGTATGTTTGTGTCTGGTATTACAGTAATAGCCTTAATGACTATTTATTTAAAATCTAGAGGATACTTAGAACATGTAAATGACAGCCACATTCATGACTTAGCCAAGTTTATGTTTGGTATAAGCATTTTCTGGACCTACTTATGGTTCTCACAATTTATGCTTATTTGGTACTCTAACATACCAGAAGAAATTACCTATTTTGTTACAAGAATAGAAGATTATAAGCTACCATTCTTCGGGATGTTAGTAATGAACTTTGTGTTCCCGCTTTTAATTTTAATGAATAGCGATTACAAACGAATTAACTGGTTTGTAGTAATGACGGGAATAGTAATTTTACTTGGGCATTACTTAGATGTGTTTAACATGATAATGCCGGCTACAGTTGGAGACAGATGGTTTATAGGTATAACCGAAATAAGTGCCGTATTATTCTTTGCCGGATTATTTATTTACTGGGTATTTAGCGCGCTTACCAAAGCACCGCTTGTACCAAAAGGTAATCCGTTCTTAGAAGAAAGTAAGCACTTTCACTATTAATTAATTAAAAGTATAAAACAGTAAATAAAAGATGACTGCTTTATTAACTATTATAGTTCTGGTACTTGTTGCCATAGCAATTTGGCAAATGACAAAAATATTTGAGTTATCTCAAGCAACAACAGATACCTCTGAAATTGCCAACGATAAAGACAACAAGATTAATGGGTACTTAATGTTTGCCTTTTTAGGCTTTATTTACCTATTAACCATTTACTCTGTTATTAAATGGGGCGACTTACCATTGTTAAGTAATTCGGCTTCAGAACATGGTAAAGATATAGATAGACTAATGATTATATCGTTAGTGATAATCTTTATAGTACAAACCATAACACAAGCCTTATTACATTACTTTGCTTTTAAATACAGAGGAGAAAAAGGGAAAAAAGCACTTTTCTATGCAGATAACCATAAGTTAGAATTTATTTGGACTATAATTCCGGTTATTACATTAGCAGGATTAATATTATATGGTCTTTACACTTGGGTTAATGTAATGAATGTAGATGAAAATGATGATCCTCTTGTGATAGAGTTATATGCTCAGCAATTTAACTGGAAAGCACGTTATGCAGGAGAAGAT
Source organism: Lutaonella thermophila (assembly GCF_055387725.1). Taxonomy (NCBI): domain Bacteria; kingdom Pseudomonadati; phylum Bacteroidota; class Flavobacteriia; order Flavobacteriales; family Flavobacteriaceae; genus Lutaonella; species Lutaonella thermophila. The sequence continues at coordinate 242,533 of NZ_AP043783.1, read as the reverse complement.
AATGTTTTAGGTGCAGCTAACGTACGTTTCTTACAAGACTTTAACGGTATGAACGTTATGGGTATAGATGCATCAGACCCTAATGGGATGGACGATATTGTAACTACAACCGAACTTCATTTGCCGGTTAATAGAAAAGTTATCTTTAAAATGCGTTCTCAAGATGTATTGCACTCTGCATATATGCCACACTTTAGAGCACAAATGAACTGTGTTCCGGGAATGGTTACACAATTCTCGTTTACGCCAACTGTAACAACTGAAGAGATGCGTCAGAATCCTGATATTGTAAAAAAGGTAAAACGCATTAACGAGCTTAGAGCAGAAAGAAGGGCAAACGGAGAAGAAGGTGTAGAACCTTATGAGTTTGATTACTTGCTGTTGTGTAATAAAATTTGTGGTTCATCTCACTACAACATGCAAATGAAAATTGTAGTAGAAACAGAAGAAGAGTTTAACGAATGGTTAGCTCAACAAAAAACCTTTAAAGAAACTATTGCAGCAGCACAATAAACTGTTTTAATAATAATTAGAGAAAGAATTAATACTGTATAAGATTATGTCAGCACACGCACAAGCACACGACCACGCACATGATCATGGACATCACCACCATAAAGAGACTTTTATAACAAAGTACATCTTTAGTCAAGACCATAAAATGATTTCTAAACAATACCTAATTACAGGTTTGTTTATGGGAATCATAGGTATTGCCATGTCGTTGTTGTTTAGAATGCAAATTGCATGGCCGGGTGAGTCTTTTCCAATTTTTGAAGCTTTATTAGGAAAGTGGGCTCCAGATGGTGTAATGGATCCTAACATCTATTTATCGTTAGTTACTATTCATGGTACCATAATGATATTCTTTGTACTAACAGCCGGTTTAAGTGGTACTTTTAGTAACTTACTTATTCCGTTGCAAATTGGAGCCAGAGATATGGCATCAGGTTTCTTAAACATGGTGTCGTACTGGTTATTTTTCTTATCGAGCGTAATTATGGTAATTTCGCTCTTTGTAGAGGCTGGTCCTGCAAGTGCTGGTTGGACAATTTATCCGCCTTTAAGTGCATTACCACAAGCACAACCTGGTTCTGGAGCAGGTATGACCCTTTGGTTAGTGTCTATGGCAGTATTTATTGCTTCATCACTTTTAGGTTCACTTAACTATATTGTTACTGTATTGAACCTCAGAACCAAGGGAATGTCTATGACACGTTTACCATTAACAATTTGGGCATTCTTTATTACTGCTATAATTGGTGTGGTATCATTCCCGGTGCTTTTATCGGCTGCATTATTACTTATAATGGATAGAAGTTTTGGTACTTCGTTCTTCTTATCAGATATATTTATTCAAGGAGAAGTGCTACACTATCAAGGAGGTTCGCCGGTACTTTTTGAGCACTTGTTTTGGTTCTTAGGTCACCCTGAAGTATACATTGTATTATTACCAGCATTAGGTATAACCTCAGAAATTATAGCCACAAACGCTCGCAAACCTATATTTGGTTACAGAGCTATGGTTGCATCAATATTAGCTATTGCATTTTTATCAACTATAGTATGGGGTCACCACATGTTCGTATCGGGTATGAATCCGTTCTTAGGATCGGTGTTTACCTTTACAACACTTTTAATTGCAATACCATCTGCTGTAAAAGCATTCAACTATATAACAACACTCTGGAAAGGGAACTTACAATTTAACCCTGCAATGTTATTCTCTATAGGGTTAGTTTCTACCTTTATTACCGGAGGTTTAACAGGAATTATTTTAGGAGATAGTGCATTAGATATAAATGTTCATGATACTTACTTTGTGGTAGCTCACTTCCACTTAGTAATGGGTATCTCTGCACTTTACGGATTATTTGCAGGTGTTTACCACTGGTTCCCTAAAATGTTTGAAGGAAGAATGATGAATAAAAACCTTGGGTACTTACACTTCTGGATTACAGCTGTAGGTGCTTACGGTGTATTCTTCCCAATGCACTTTATCGGGATGGCTGGTTTACCTAGACGTTATTATACAAACACGGCATTCCCTTTATTTGATGATTTAGCCGATGTTAACGTTATAATTACAGTATTTGCTTTAATTACAGGTGCGGCTCAATTAATTTTCTTATATAACTTTATTAGTAGCATGTTCTACGGTAAAAAAGGACCTAAAAATCCTTGGAACTCTACTACATTAGAATGGACTGCAGAAATGAAGCATATTCACGGTAACTGGGACGGACCAATTCCTGAAGTACATCGTTGGGCATACGATTACAGCAAAACTAAAGCTAATGGAGAGTACGTAATTCCTGGTCAAGATTTTGTTCCTCAAACAGTACCGTTACAAGAAGGAGAAGAAGAATTACATCATTAAAAATTTTAAATAATACTTCTCAAAAGCCTTTTCTAATACAGAAAAGGCTTTTGTTTTTTGTGCTATATTTGTGAGGTATGAACGAGCATTTAGATCCTACAGGACAGCATTATTCGCAAGAAGAGCTCGATATTGAAAGAGCCCTCAGACCCCTAACATTCGATGATTTTACGGGGCAAGAACAGGTGTTAGAAAATTTAAAAGTTTTTGTTGAAGCAGCCAATCAAAGAGGCGAGGCATTAGACCACACATTGTTTCATGGTCCTCCTGGATTAGGCAAAACTACTTTAGCACATATTCTAGCTAATGAACTAGGTGTTGGTATTAAGGTTACTTCCGGCCCTGTTTTAGATAAACCGGGAGATTTAGCCGGGTTGCTTACCAATTTAGAAGAGCGTGATGTACTTTTTATAGACGAGATTCACAGATTAAGCCCTGTGGTAGAAGAGTACTTGTATGCGGCCATGGAAGATTATAAAATAGATATAATGATTGAGAGCGGGCCTAACGCCAGATCGGTTCAAATAAACTTAAACCCTTTTACATTAGTTGGCGCTACAACACGTTCTGGATTGTTAACAGCTCCAATGCGTGCTCGTTTTGGTATATCAAGCAGATTGCAGTATTACTCTACAGAGCTTTTATCGCATATTGTACAACGAAGCGCAAACATACTTAAAGTGCCCATAACCATGGAGGCAGCCATAGAAATTGCCGGCAGAAGTAGAGGAACTCCCAGAATTGCAAATGCTTTATTACGCAGAATTAGGGATTTTGCACAAATTAAAGGAAACGGTAAAATAGATATAGAGATTTCTAAATTCGGTCTCAAAGCGTTAAATGTAGATGCGCATGGATTGGATGAGATGGATAACAAAATATTATCTACAATTATAGATAAATTTAAAGGCGGCCCGGTAGGTATTACAACTTTAGCAACAGCCGTTTCTGAAAGTGCAGAAACCATAGAAGAAGTGTACGAACCTTTTTTAATTCAACAAGGTTTTATTATGAGAACCCCAAGAGGAAGAGAGGCTACAGAATTAGCCTATAAACACCTTGGTAAAATTAAAGGAAGTTCGCAAGGAGAATTATTTTAAATCTTGACTTTAAAAGAAAAACATACACAATTAATTAAAACCGAAGCTAAACGCCTCGGTTTTTTGTCTTGTGGTATTAGTAAAGCCGGGTTCTTAGAAGAGCATGCACCTCGTTTAGAAAAATGGCTAAAACAAGGAATGCATGGAGAAATGAAGTACATGGAAAACCATTTTGATAAACGATTAGACCCTACCAAATTAGTTGAAGGAGCTAAGAGTGTTGTCTCATTACTTTTAAACTATTATCCTGAGCAGAATCAAAAAGATACTTCGGCTCCAAAAATATCAAAATACGCATACGGTACAGACTATCATTTTGTAATAAAAGACAAACTAAAGCAATTACTACAATTTATACAGGAAGAAATAGGAGAGGTTAACGGACGTGCATTTGTAGATTCTGCACCTGTTCTAGACAAAGCTTGGGCAGCTAAAAGCGGATTGGGCTGGATGGGTAAAAATACCAATTTAATAACCCAAAAAGTTGGATCGTTTTATTTTATTGCAGAACTAATAATTGATTTAGAATTACAGTACGATGCTCCAACAACAGATCATTGCGGTACATGCACGGCTTGTATAGATGCTTGCCCTACACAGGCCATTGTTGAGCCTTATGTTGTAGATGGCAGCAAATGTATTTCGTATTTCACTATAGAACTTAAAGACAATATTCCCGTATCGTATAAAGGTAAATTTGATAATTGGATGTTTGGTTGCGATGTTTGCCAAGATGTTTGTCCGTGGAACCGATTCTCAAAACCACATAATGAACCGGCATTTAATCCGCATCCCGATTTATTAGAAATGACCAAAAAAGATTGGGAAGAATTAACCGAAGAAACTTTTAAAAAAGTATTCAAAAAATCAGCTGTTAAACGAACCAAATTTTCCGGACTAAAAAGAAATATTGCTTTTTTGAAGGATGATTAAATTCTTTCTCTTTACCATACTTCTACGTACTTTTGTACTCTATTAAAAATAAATTAATTGTATGAGCAAAGAAAGCAGAAGACGCGAAGCATTAGTTTATCATGCAAAACCACAACCGGGTAAAATTAAAATAGTTCCTACTAAAAGATATTCTACCCAAAGAGATTTAGCTTTAGCCTATTCTCCGGGAGTGGCAGAGCCATGCTTAGAAATAGAAAAAGACAAATCTAACGTATATAAATACACTGCAAAAGGTAATATGGTTGCCGTAATATCTAACGGTACAGCAGTTTTAGGCTTAGGAGATATTGGCCCGGAAGCCTCTAAACCTGTTATGGAAGGTAAAAGCTTACTCTTTAAAATTTTTGCCGATATAGATGGAATAGATATTGAGTTAGACACTAAAGATGTAGATAAATTTGTAGAAACCGTTAAAACCATCGCACCTACTTTTGGCGGTATCAATTTAGAAGATATTAAAGCTCCGGAAGCATTCGAAATAGAAAGAAGACTAAAAGAAGAACTAGATATTCCGGTAATGCACGACGACCAACATGGTACAGCAATAATATCTGCAGCTGCATTACTTAACGCGTTAGAAATTGCCCAAAAAAAAATAGAAGACGTTACAATTGTAATCTCCGGAGCCGGAGCAGCAGCCGTTTCATGTACCAGGCTTTATAAAGCTTTTGGCGCAAAGGCAGAAAACATTGTAATGTTAGATAGTAAAGGGGTTATTAGAAAAGACAGAGAAGGCCTCTCTAAAGAAAAATTAGAATTTGCTACAGACCGTGATTTAAATACTTTAGAAGAAGCCTTAGAAAATGCCGATGTTTTTATAGGGCTATCTATCGCAGATATTGTAACTCCTAAAATGCTCAAGTCTATGGCTAAAAACCCAATAGTTTTTGCCATGGCTAACCCAGATCCTGAAATTGCTTATGATCTTGCTATAAAAACCAGAAAAGATATTATTATGGCAACCGGTCGTTCAGACCATCCCAATCAAGTAAATAATGTACTTGGATTCCCTTTTATTTTTAGAGGAGCTTTAGATGTTAGAGCCACTAAAATTAACGAAGAGATGAAAATGGCTGCTGTTAAAGCACTTGCATCTTTAGCTAAAGAACCGGTTCCGGAGCAAGTAAATATTGCCTATGGCGAGACCAAATTGAACTTTGGTAGAGATTACATTATACCGAAACCTTTTGATCCAAGATTGATTGCTGTAGTACCACCAGCAGTGGCAAAAGCTGCAATGGATAGTGGTGTGGCGCAAGAACCTATAACAGATTGGAAAAAATACGAAGAAGAGCTTTTACAACGATTAGGAAATGATAACAAACTTGTTAGATTACTACATCGTAGAGCTAAAAGCAATCCAAAACGTATTGTTTTTGCAGAGGCAGATCATTTAGATGTTTTAAAAGCTGCTCAGATAGTGTACGATGAGGGTATAGCGTATCCTATTTTGCTTGGTAGAGAAGAGGTTATAAAAGAGTTAAAAGAAGAAATAGAGTTTGATGCCGATGTTCCAATTTTAGATCCTAAAACCGATGAACAGAATGAGAAAAAAGACCTCTATGCTAAAATTTATTGGGAACAACGCAGAAGAAAAGGCGTAACGCTCTACGAAGCAAGAGCCAAAATGAGAGAGCGCAATTTTTTTGGTGCTATGATGGTTAACCAAGGAGATGCAGATGGTATGATTACCGGTTACAGCAGAAGTTACCCATCGGTATTAAGGCCAATGTTAGAGCTAATTGGTAAAGATGCAAAAGCTACCAACGTAGCTGCCATGAATGTAATGCTAACCCAAAGAGGACCATTATTTTTAGCAGATACTTCTATAAATATAAACCCAAATACCGAAGAGTTAGCAACAATAGTGCAAATGACTCATACTGCTGCTAAAATGTTTGGTGTAGATCCGGTTATTGCAATGTTGTCGTATAGTAACTTTGGTTCATCAAACAAAGAGCAAGCAACAAAGGTCAGAAAAGCAGTTGCTTATTTACACGAAAACCATCCGGAGATAGATGTAGATGGAGAGCTGCAATCAGATTTTGCACTTAACAGAGATATGCTTCAAGATAAATTCCCGTTTTCTAAACTTTCCGGTAAGAAAGTAAACACGCTGGTGTTCCCAAATTTAGATGCGGCTAATATTACGTACAAACTTCTTAAAGAGTTAGATAAGGCAGACTCTATTGGTCCTATACTTTTAGGAATGAATAAGCCTGTGCATATATTACAGTTAGGAGCAAGTGTAAACGAAATGGTAAACATGGCAGCCGTAGCTGTTGTAGATGCACAGCAAAAATTAAAAAGAAAAAAAACAAAGGCCGTTAAGTAACGGCCTTTATTCATTTAAAAAATTGAAAATTATTTTATTACATTTGGTGGTATACTAACCAAACACTATATGATTACCCATATACAAGGAAAACTTGTTGAGAAAAACCCAACCCATATTGTTGTAGATTGTAATGGCATAGGATATTTTATTAATATTTCTCTTCATACCTACTCGCAACTTCCTAATCAAGAAAACATAAAAGTTTATACCCATTTAATAGTTAAAGAAGATTCGCATACACTTTACGGGTTTACAAGTATTTTAGAACGCGAAATTTTTGTGATGTTACTTTCTGTGTCTGGTGTTGGTGCCAGTACCGCCAGAACAATGTTGTCTTCTTTAACACCACAACAAGTGCAAGAAGCTATTGTAAATGAGGATGTTGTAGCTATACAAGCCATTAAGGGTATTGGTGCAAAAACAGCACAAAGGGTTATTTTAGATTTAAAAGATAAAGTGTTAAAGACATATGATTTAGAACAAGTTTCGGCTGTTGCAAACAATACAAATAAAGAAGAAGCGTTATCAGCTTTAGAAGTCTTAGGATTTGCCCGTAAACAATCAGAAAAAATAATTGATAAAATAATTAAGCAGGAACCTGATTTAAGTGTAGAGGCAATTATTAAAAACGCACTTAAAAATTTGTAATTATTTTGAAAACAGCAAACTGGCTAACTGTTATATCGTCTTTACAAAAAAAAGGGGGTGCCTTACTCGTTTTGTTGCTTTTGTTTAGTGTGTGTTCATTTGCACAAGAAACAAATACGGCAGAACAGGATACTACCAAAACAGGATTTGCATTAGGACGAATTTTATTGCAAAACCCCAATAGCATTGTTGCTAAATATAAATATGATCCAGAGTTAGACAGATACATCTACACAGAATCTATTGGAGATTACAATATTAAGCATCCTATAATTTTAACTCCGGAACAATACAGAGAGCTCATTAGAAAAGAACAAATGAAGCTGTATTTTAAAGAAAAAGTAGATGCATTTACCGGTAAAAAACAAGGAAGCGAAGAAGCCAGAAAAAATTTACTTCCCAATTTTTATGTAAACTCAAACTTTTTTGAAAGTGTTTTTGGAGGTAATACCATAGAAGTAATTCCGCAAGGTTCTGTGGCCATGGATTTAGGTATTAGACTTCAAAAAAATGATAACCCGGCTTTATCTCCACGTAACAGAACCAATCTGACATTTGATTTTGATCAACGTATTAGTTTAAGCCTATTAGGTAAAGTAGGCGAACGACTTTCTGTTAGAGCACAATACGATACTGAAGCAACTTTTGATTTTCAGAATCTAATAAAACTAGAATATACACCAACAGAAGATGATATTATTCAAAAAATAGAAGTTGGTAATGTAAGTATGCCTCTTAACAGCTCTTTAATTCAAGGAGCACAAAGTTTATTTGGTGTAAAAACTCAGTTGCAATTTGGTAATACAACTATAACCGGAGTGTTTTCAGAACAACGCTCTCAAAATAATAGAGTAGTAGCCCAAGGAGGTGGTAGATTAAACGATTTTGAGTTGTTGGCTTTAGATTATGATGAAGACCGACATTTTTTCTTATCGCAATATTTCAGAGATAATTATGACAGAGCTTTAGAAAACTACCCGTTTATTAGAAGCTCGGTGCAAATTACACGTATAGAAGTTTGGGTAACCAATAGAGGGCAACAAACAAACAATGTAAGAAACATAGTAGCTATTCAAGACTTAGGAGAGACCGAGCCCGGTAAAACACGTATTAACCAATCGGCACCTCCCGGATTTTTTAATATAGGCGTTTCAGCACCTCCTAGAAACGAAGCAAATGATTATAACCCGTTAGAAATTGGAACTCCAAATTCTGTGCTTACAGATGCTGTTAGAGATGTTGCAACTGCACAATCAGGATTTAATATTCCCGGTTATACCGTAAATCAAGGGTTTGATTATGCTATTTTAGAAAACGCTAGAAAACTGGAACAAGGCAGAGATTTTGAGCTCGATACCCAATTAGGATATATTTCATTAAACCAAAGATTAAGCAACGATGAAGTTTTGGCAGTAGCTTTTCAGTTTACAGTAAATGGAGAAGTGTATCAGGTAGGAGAGTTTGCAAATGATGGTGTTAATGCTACAGAGTTTGAAACCGGTTCGGGTGGTCAGGTTACAGCCGTAAACAATCAGGCGTTGGTAGTTAAACTCTTAAAAAGTAACATTACCAATGTAGATGATCCTATTTGGGATTTAATGATGAAGAATATATACTCTACCGGAGCCTTTCAACTAAGTCAAGAAGATTTTAAGCTTAATATTCTTTATACAGATCCTTCTCCGGTAAACTATATAACACCGGTAGATGAGAGCACTTGGCCAGCAGGGCTGGAAGATAAAATTTTATTAGAGGTTTTTAATTTTGATAGATTAAACATCTACAACGATCCGCAAAATGGCGGAGATGGTTTTTTTGATTTCCTCCCCGGAATTACTGTAGACCAGCGTAACGGAAGAATTATTTTTACCAAAGTAGAGCCTTTTGGAGAATATTTATACAACGTTTTAGGAGGTGGTAACTCTTACGATAATGATGTTTCATATCAACAAAGTGCCAACCCTAACCAATTAAAATACGTTTTTAGAAAGCTCTATAAACAAACAAAAGCAGCAGCACTACAAGAATCAGATAAAAATAAATTTCAACTAAAAGGTCGTTATAAATCAGAAGGTAGTAATGGTATTCCGTTAGGAGCATTTAATGTGCCCAGAGGTTCTGTAACTGTAACAGCTGGAGGTAGAGTGCTACAAGAAGGAATAGATTACACGGTAAATTACCAAGGAGGCACCGTGCAAATTCTAGATGAAAGCCTAAGAAACTCTAACATACCAATTGAGGTTTCTGTAGAAAACAACGCTATATTCGGTCAGCAAACCAGACGTTTTACAGGTTTGAATGTAGAACATAAGTTTAGCGACAAATTTATTATGGGAGCTACTTATTTAAATATGAATGAGCGCCCATTAACCCAAAAAGCCAATTTTGGAGTTGAACCTGTAAACAACTCTATTTTTGGAATAAATGCAAATTACTCTACCGAAGTACCTTTTTTAACTCGTTTAGTTAATAAATTACCAAATATAGATACAGATGTAGCCTCAAACATATCTATTCGTGGTGAATTTGCTTATTTAAAACCTGGCTCACCTAAAAGTGCTGATTTTAGAGGAGAAACCACTACATATCTTGATGATTTTGAAGGTGCGCAAGCATTAATTGACGTGCGCTCTCCATTGGCCTGGACATTATCCAGTCCGCCATTAGAATTTACTCAAGGGTTAAATGTACAAGACCCAAACGATCCGCAAAATCTTCAATTTGGTTACGGAAGATCTAAGCTGGCATGGTACACCATAGATCCAATTTTTTATAGCAACCAACGCCCCAACAGTATTACAGATGATGATATTTCTCAAAATGAAACGCGTAGAATTTTTATAGACGAGATATTTCCGCAAGTAGATATTGCACAAGGGCAAACAACAGTACAAAACACATTAGATTTAGCGTATTATCCTAATTTAAAAGGCCCATATAACAACAATACAGAAAGCGGATTTAACAATTTGTCTCCCGACCAAAAATGGGGAGGTATTATGCGTTCTTTAAATGCTACAAATTTTGAGCAAGCAAATGTAGAGTATATTCAGTTTTGGGTATTAGATCCTTACTATAAAGATGGTGTTTTGCCCGGAGCCGGAGGAGAGTTGGTATTTAATTTAGGAAACATGTCTGAAGATATTTTAACAGACGGTAGAAAGCAATACGAAAACGGGTTACCCGGAGTACAATCTACAGATATTGTAACTCCAACCGCATGGGGAGAAACCCCTGCAACCCAATCTTTAGTGTACGCTTTTGATGCAGACCCCCAAAACAGGAGTTTGCAAGATATTGGTTTTGATGGTGTTTCTGATGCAGAAGAAGCAGCAATCTACAATAACAACACCGGCCCAGACCCTGCTTTAGATAACTATGTGTATTATTTAAATAGAGAAGGTAGTATTTTAGAACGCTATTTAGATTATAATAACCCGGATGGCAACTCGCCAACTACGGTAACCAATACCAACCGAGGTTCTACCACATTGCCAGATGTAGAAGATGTGAATAGGGACCTAACAATGAACACTATTAATAGTTATTTTGAATATAGAATTCCTATTAGGCCAAATATTCAAATAACAGATAGGTTTGTTTCAGATATACGTACTGTTACCATACCAACTACGCCAAATAATGATCAGTACGAGGTTAGATGGATTCAGTTTAAAATTCCTGTAAACCCAAACAGCTATGATGTGACTGATCCGCAAGACGATGCTATTTTCTCTGCTATAGGAGGTATTACAGATTTACGTTCTATCAGCTTTATGCGAATGTATTTAACAGGCTTCTCTGAAAATACTGTATTGCGTTTTGGTACATTAGATTTGGTAAGAGGAGACTGGAGACAATACACCAATACACTTAAAACAGATTTAAGTGATCCCGGACAAGGCACTTTTGTAGATGTGAATACGGTAAATATTCAAGAAAACGAGCAAAGAGAGCCTATACCTTACAGGTTACCACCGGGAGTTGTGAGAGAGCAATTAAATAATAATAACACAATTATTAGACAAAATGAGCAATCATTGTCTTTTGCGGTTTGCGATTTAGAACCTGAAGATGCCAGAGCAGTATTTAAAAATGTTAATATAGATATTAGGCAGTACAAAAAACTAAAAATGTTTTTACATGCCGAAGCATTAGATAACAATCCGGTTTCAGATAATGAGCTTGTAGCTTTTGTTAGAATTGGAACGGATTTTAACGAGAACTTTTATCAAATCGAAATTCCGCTTCAAATTACACCTCCGGGCACTACAGATCCGGCAGGAATATGGCCAAGTATAAATGAGATAGATTTACCGTTAAGTTTACTGTCTAAAATTAAATCGGCAAGCATAGCCAATCAAACATTAACACAATTAACCTATTACGATGAAGAAATAAATCCGGTAGGAGAGTTCGATGCCAGAGAGGGTGGTAAATTACGCCTCGGAATTAAAGGAAATCCATCTTTAGGGAATGTTAGGGCATTAATGGTAGGGGTTAAAAACCCTTATGCAAGCACTAATAGTGGTGCCAGAAATGTTTGTGGAGAAGTTTGGTTTAACGAGTTAAGATTAGCAGAGTTAGATAACCAAGGTGGATGGGCAGCCATTACAGCAATAGATGCCAATTTAGCCGATTTCGCAAATGTGTCTGCAACAGGTAGAATGAGCACTTCGGGGTTTGGAGCTATAGACCAAATACCAAATGAGCGTAGTAGAGAAGATGTAGTGCAGTATGACGTAGTTACAAATATTAACTTAGGACAATTGCTACCTCAAAAATGGGGAATACAGCTGCCATTTAACTATGCGCATTCAGAGCAAAAAATCACTCCGGAATTTGATCCGCTTTATCAAGATTTAAAATTAGATGACCGCTTAGCAGCTGCAACCACTTCGGCAGAAAAAGAAAAAATTAAAACGCAAGCAGAAGATTATACAAAAAGGCAGAGTATTAATTTTATAGGAGTTAGAAAAAATAGAAGTCCGGAAAAAAAAGCTAGATTTTACGATATAGAAAACTTTACATTTAACTACTCGTACAATGAGGTTAATCATAGAGATTTCGAAATAGAAAACCTAAAAGACCAGAATGTAAGAACCGGAGTTGTTTATGCGCATAATTTTCAGCCTGTAGTTGTAGAGCCATTTAAAAAATCAGACTCGTTATTTAGAGGTAAATACTGGCAGTGGTTAAAAGACTTCAATTTTAATTTATTACCAACAAGCATATCGGTTAACTCTAACATAACACGCTCATTTAACAGGCAGCGCTTTAGAGAAGTGTTTTTAGATGGGGTAGATCCTGATAGCCAGTTAGGATTACCCGAGTTGCAACAACGTAACTTTTTATTTGATTGGCAATATGCTATTAATTATAACATAACAAAATCATTGCGATTAAACTTTACGGCAGCCAATTACAATATTGTAAAGAATTATTTTGATGAAGAAAATAATATAAGAAGAGATTTAGGTATTTGGGATGATTTCTGGAATGTTGGTGAGCCCAACCGTCATACACAACAATTACAACTTAATTACGAGCTGCCTTTTAATAAAATACTACCATTAAGCTTTATTAACGCAAATTATACCTATACAGGTGATTTTGATTGGCAACGAGGCTCTGATGTACTTATTGAGTTAGCTAACGAAGAAATTAACACCATACAAAACGCAAACACACACTCGTTAAATGCCGGAATGAATATGGAGAAACTCTACACTTATTTAGGAGTTTCGTCTAGACGCGCAAAAGGCAGCAGACCAACAACGGTAAGAGGAGCACCGCCTTCTAGAACAGCAAACCAAACTACTACCACTAAGAAAAATGGTTTTAGTAAATCGTTATTAGATGTGCTAACTATGGTAAAACGAGTTAATATAAACTACACAGAAAACAATGGTAAAGTTTTACCGGGTTACACACAATCTATTGGTTTTATAGGAACACTTAAACCATCTTTCGGATTTGTTTTTGGAAGCCAGTCAGATATTAGATACGAAGCAGCCAGAAGAGGTTGGCTTACACAATTCCCGGAGTTTAACCAACAGTTTCAACAAGTACACAATACTAATTTAAATATTACCGTAAATGCAGAGCCGGTTAGAGATTTAACTATAGACTTGGTAGCAAACAGAAATTATTCAGACAGATACACAGAAAACTATCAAGTAAATAATGTAAACGGCGAGTTGTCTTACGAAAATTTACTCGGAAACAGATTCGGAGATTTTTCAATATCAACAGTATTATTAAAAACAGCTTTTAAAAAATCAGGAGAAAATTTCTCTGAAGTATTCGAAGAGTTCAAATCTAACAGAATAGTTATAGCACAACGTTTAGCCGGACTTCCTATAGACCCAACCGCAACTACATTCCCTGCCGGATATAGCGAAACAAGTCAGCAAGTATTGCTTCCAGCATTTTTAGCAGCATATTCAGGGCAAGATGCTAAAAGTATTTCTTTAGGAGCTTTTAGAGATACTCCTTTACCAAACTGGACAGTTAAATATACCGGATTAATGCGTAACAAATGGTTCAGAAAAAAGTTTAACAGATTTTCTGTGTCGCACGGTTACAGATCAAGTTATAGTATAAACTCATTTAGAACTAACTTAGATTACAATCCGGATAATCCGCAAGAATTAAATCAACGAGGAGACTTTAAAAGTCCAACGCTTTATACAAATGTTACGCTTGTAGAACAATTTAATCCGTTGTTGCGTTTAGATTTCGAAATGAAAAACTCAATAAACATATTGGCAGAAGTTAAAAAAGACCGTGCCCTTTCTATGAGTTTCGACAATAATTTGCTAACCGAAATGTCTGGTGATGAATACAGCTTAGGTCTTGGATACAGAATTAAAGACGTTAGGTTTAAAACTAATATTGGCGGTAAAAAAACAACACTTAAAGGAGATTTAAATTTAAAAGCCGATTTATCATTTAGAGATAATGTAACAGTCATTAGAAATTTAGACATAAACACCAATCAAGTTACCTCCGGGCAACAACTATGGGCACTTAAGTTTACGGCAGATTATGCCTTGAGTAAAAATCTAAATGCGCTGTTTTTCTACGATCATTCGTTCTCTAAATTTGCCGTATCTACAGCCTTCCCGCAAACTACCATTAGAAGCGGGTTTACTTTAAGATATAACTTTGGTAATTAATAAAATGTTACAAATTGGGGTTTTGTAAAAATGTAGTTGATTAACGTTAATTATTACGTTACATTTGCTCAACCTTTTAAACAAACCAAAATGAATATACCAGCAGACTTAAAGTATACCAAAGACCACGAGTGGGTAAAAATAGACGGTGATATTGCAACCGTTGGTATTACTGATTTTGCTCAAAGCGAATTAGGAGATATTGTATACGTTGAAGTAGAAACAGTAGATGAAACCTTAGATAAAGATGAGGTTTTTGGTACGGTAGAAGCCGTTAAAACAGTTTCTGATTTATTTTTACCGCTTTCAGGAGAGATTATTGAGTTCAATGAATTACTAGAAGATGAACCTGAAAAAGTAAACTCAGACCCTTACGGTGAAGGATGGATGATTAAAGTTAAAATTTCAGACACATCAGAAATAGACAGCCTGCTGTCAGACCAAGAATATAAAGAACTTATAGGTGCTTAATAAAAGCCTAAATGTTATTTTATTAATAGGCTGGGTAGCTGTAATAACAGTACTTAGCCTTGTATCTTTTAACAATTTAAGCACGCAGGTTACAGGCATACCATATGCAGATAAATTAATTCATTTAATATTTTATGCCGTATTAACCCTATTGCTGTTCAGGGTTTTAAACCAAAACACCCAAAAAAAAGAAAAAAATAAAAATTTATGGCTTTCTGCAAGCCTTGCATTTGGGTATGGTATAATTATTGAGGTGTTACAAGAGACCATTACAGTTTTCAGGACTGCAGAAATTTCAGATGTGTTAAGCAACTTATGTGGGGTTTTACTGGCTTGTATAATTAATAAAGTATTCTATATCAGGCCAAATCGTTAAATGCAAAAAATAAGTTGTTTTTTTAAAAATTAAATAATTAAATTAGCAATCACAAAATAAAGAATTATGGAACCTAAGAAAAATCCAAAAGCCGATTTAACCCGTAACAGCGGTCTTTATTTTGCTATCGGGCTGGCTTTAGTTTTATTTATTACGTGGCAAGCAATTGAGTGGAAAACATACGAAAAAAATGAAGCTTTTGAATATGCACTCAATGTAGATGAAGAGTTAGAGGAAGAGATTCCAATTACAGAGCAAATTAATACCCCTCCGCCTCCACCACCACCTGCAGCACCAGAAGTTATAGAGGTTGTAGAAGATGAAGAAGAGGTAGAAGAAACTGTAATAGAATCTACAGAAACAGATCAAGAAGAAGAGATTGTTGAAGTAGAAGATGTTGAGGTTGAAGAAGAAGAATTAGATGTTGATGTACCGTTTGCCGTTATTGAAGACGTGCCAATATTCCCCGGATGTGAAGGCAGACCAAAAAGCCAACAAAGAGACTGTTTTCAAGAAATGATGCAAAAGCACATTCGTAAGCATTTCCAGTATCCTGAGATTGCTCAAGAGATGGGAATCCAAGGAAGAGTTTCGGTAATGTTTACTATAGATAAAGATGGTAGTATTACCAATGTAAGAATGCGTGGTCCGGATAAGAGTTTAGAGCAAGAAGCAGCCAGAATTATCAGCAAGCTTCCTAAGATGACTCCCGGTAAACAAAGAGGAAGGCCGGTACGTGTACCATTCAGTATTCCAATTAACTTTAGGTTACAGTAAATTATTAAACAAAATATATAACCCCGAGCAATTTGCTCGGGGTTATTGTTTTTATAGGTGTTATTATGCACTTGTAAATATTGTTGTTTTAGTATTGCTAACAAAAGTATTTTACTAAATAGCTTTTAATTCATTGCACAAAAGGCAATTGCATAGTATCTTTGCACCCTATTTTAACTATGGTAATGAAAACGGCATTGAGCACCAATAAAAATGGCGTAATCGCGCAATCAATCAGCGATTTTAAAATACTTACCAAAGCTAAGCTTGCCATTAGTGTGGTGTTCTCGTCTGTTGCAGGATACTTTTTAGGAGCAGACACGGTTCATATTCCAACACTTTTACTTTTAATATTTGGCGGTTACTGTATGGTGGGAGCATCTAATGCATTTAATCAAATTATTGAAAAAGATTTAGATGCATTAATGAAACGAACCCAAAACCGTCCAATTCCTGCTGGAAGAATGTCGGTTACTGTTGCCTTTGTAATTGCAACTATTTTAACAATTCTTGGTGTTGTAGCACTTTATATAGTTAACCCTAAAACAGCAATGTTTGGTGCTATATCAATTTTTATGTATACCAGTATGTATACACCGTTAAAAACAAAAACACCATTAGCTGTTTTTATTGGAGCATTTCCTGGAGCCATACCATTTATGCTGGGTTGGGTTGCTGCCACGAATGATTTTGGTATAGAACCCGGAACATTATTCATGATGCAATTTTTTTGGCAGTTTCCTCATTTTTGGGCAATAGGCTGGCTTTTAGATGATGAATACAAAAAAGCCGGATTTAAAATGTTGCCAACAGGCAAAAAAGACAAAGCAACAGCAGTACAAATTATAATGTACACTATCTGGATGATGATTATTTCGGTTTTTCCGGTAACAGGGCTTACCGGTAAACTTTCATTATCTATAGCAGGAGCACTTGTTATTTTTGTGCTAGGTATAGTAATGCTATACTATGCAATACAACTATACAAAAAAAGAGATAATATTTCGGCAAGAAAGCTTATGCTTGCCAGTGTGAGTTACATATCGCTTATGCAAATTGTATATGTGATTGATAAATTTATTTAAGAATGAAGATTACCGATAGAAGTATAGAAGAAAAACAACAACGAGCCAAAAAAATGATGCTTTGGTTTGGTATTATTAGTATGGCTATGATGTTTGCCGGGTTAACCAGCGCATATGTTGTTAGTAAATCTAGACCGGATTGGTTAACAGATTTTAAGTTGCCAAATGCATTTTTTATTAGCACAGCAGTAATAATAGTAAGCAGTATTACCATTCATATTGCAAAAAATAAAATAAAAAACGGATTACATAAAGCAGGTAGCTGGTGGTTGTTGGCAACGTTCGCATTAGGTTTAGTTTTTATTTACTTTCAATTTAGAGGGTTTTCGCAAATAATAGAAAGCGGGTATTATTTTACCGGTAGTGAGAGTACCATTACCACATCGTTTTTATATGTAATAGTATTTTCGCATGTTGTACACGTATTAGCAGGTATAATAGTGTTGTTAGCAGTAATTTATAATCATTTTAAAGAAAAGTATAAACCGGGCAAAACGCTTGGATTAGAGCTAAGTGTAACGTTTTGGCACTTTTTAGATATACTTTGGATATATTTGATTTTATTTTTCTATTTCTTTAGATAATAAAAAAACGTAAATTTGACCGATTTTTAAAAACAAGACACTTTTTTATGGAAGCTACTGTAACTACGCAGGATACACAAGAAAAAGTTTGGGGAGGAGGAAACCAACCATTAAAGGCCAGCTATGGCAAAATGATGATGTGGTTTTTTATTGTTTCTGATGCCCTTACGTTTTCAGGATTTTTAGCTGCATATGGTTTTTCAAGATTTAAATTTATTGAAACATGGCCAATTGCCGATGAGGTGTTTACTCACATTCCGTTTTACCACGGAAGTCCGCAACCTATGATTTATGTTGCGTTCATGACATTTATCCTCATCATGTCGTCTGTAACAATGGTATTGGCGGTAGATGCAGGCCACAAAATGCAAAAAACAAAAGTAGCGTGGTATATGTTACTTACCATTTTAGGCGGATTAATATTTGTTGGTTCGCAAGCATGGGAATGGGCTACTTTTATAAAAGGAGATTTTGGAGCAGTAGAAACACGCGGAGGTAGAATACTACAATTTGTTAATGCCGAAACCGGAGAAAGAGCTGCACTTAAAGACTTTGCAATTGAAATCCCTGGTGAGCGTGTTCAAAACACAAAAAATAAAGGTATTTGGTTTCAAGACGAAGCGCCACTTACCTCAGTTAGCTTAAACGAAGTTGTAGAAGGCTTTAAGGCTAATCCTAATATTGTTATTAGAACAGAAGTAATTAACGAAGAGGGGCATAAAACCGTTTTATCAAGAGAAGAATCATTAAAGAAAATAGAGAGTGCTGTTAGGGTTGTAGAAGGAGCAAACCTAGTTAGAAACGAATACGGAAACCGATTATTTGCCGATTTCTTTTTCTTTATTACAGGTTTCCACGGATTCCACGTATTTTCTGGTGTAGTAATAAACATTATCATTTTCTTTAATGTGCTTTTAGGAACTTATGAGCGCAGAGGGCACTACGAAATGGTAGAAAAAGTTGGTTTATACTGGCACTTTGTAGATTTAGTTTGGGTATTTGTATTTACATTCTTCTATCTTGTATAACAACAGAAACTTGATAACATGGCACACGATCAACATAAATTAGAAATATTTAGAGGGCTGTTAAAATTTAAAACCAACGAACAAAAAATTTGGGCGGTTTTAATCTTGCTTTCAATTGTAACAGCAATAGAAGTTATTTTAGGTATTTACAAGCCAGAGGCGCTTAATGCCAAAATAATAGGAATGAAAATTCTAAACTGGATCTTTATACTTTTAACTTTAGTAAAAGCATATTACATTGCTTGGGACTTTATGCACTTGCGCGATGAAAAAAGCTTTTTAAGAAGAGCTATAGTTTGGACTTCGGTGTTCTTAATAATCTACCTGATGTTTATTTTACTAACCGAAGGAGATTATGTGTACGAAGTGTATAAAGAAAAACTTGTAAGTTGGGATTTTTAAGAAATTTATAAATAAGAGAAAGGCGGTTTTTAAAACCGTCTTTTTTATTTTTGTAAGCACAATATTGTTATGAAAAAGTATCTGGTATTAGTCGTCTTATTTTTGCTTCCCATAGTTACTTATTTGTTTTTTGCTACGGGAGTAAATAACTTTATTAAGTTACCTGTGCTTACAGAGAATGTTCAAGATGTAAATCAATTTAAAGGCTTATCTGGAGAAACTATTTCTTTTAAAAATAAAATTACCATTTTAGGTTTTTTAGGATACGATATTAATACTAAAAAAGCGGCAGCATTTAACTTAAACCAAAAAATATATAAACGTTTTTTTGAGTTTAACGATTTTCAGTTTGTAATGCTAATCCCGGAAAAAAGCAAACAGGAAGCGTTAGCCATAAAACAAGAGCTTTCACAACTTACAAATACTAATAAGTGGCATTTTTTAATAGCCAGTGATAGTCAGATAAAATCTGTTTTTAATAGCCTAAACACCAATCTTAGTCTAAATGAATCGTTAAGCACACCTTATGTTTTTATAATAGATAAAGAAGGTAGTTTACGAGGCAGGAAAAACGATGAAGATGCAGGGTTGTTATATGGATTTAATGCTAACTCTGTTGCAGAAATTAATAATAAAATGGTAGATGATGTTAAAGTTATTTTAGCAGAATACAGGTTAGCACTTAAAAAAAACAACGCTTATAGAAATAAGTAACATGAAAAAATATTCATACGTAGGTATATCGTTTATAGTATTGCTATTCGGAATTTGGGCAGTGCCAAAAATCATAGATAAGTTTAAACCTGCCGATTTGGTAGTTATTGGTAAAGTGCCAGATTTTGAGTTTACCAATCATAAAGGGCAAACTGTAAATAATAACACCTACAACGGTAAGGTGTATGTAGTTGAATTTTTCTTTACTACATGTCCAACCATCTGTCCTATAATGAACAGAAACATGGTAAAGCTTCAGGATGAGTTTTATGGTAATCCAAACTTTGGTATAGCATCAATAACCATAAACCCCGAGTACGACACTAAAGAGGTTTTACAAGAATATGCAAAAGATTACAAAATTACTCACCCTAATTGGCATTTATTAACCGGAGATAAAGATAAAATTTACCAATTGGCAAATACCGGATTTAATTTATACGTTGGAAAGGCATCAGAAGATGTTGGTGGGTTTGAACATTCCGGGATGTTTGCTTTAATAGATAAAGAAGGAAACATTAGGTCTAGAAAAGACGAATTTGGTAATCCTATTGTTTACTATGATGGCACTGATGATTTAGCCATTAAAAAGTTAAAAGAAGACATAAAAAAGTTGTTACATGAATAATAGCAATAACAATCTGGCAGAGAAAAAATATAATAAAATTATTATAGCATTATCTATTTTAATTCCGGTAGCTGTTGCAGCTTTATTTAGAATTAGAATACCAAATGTAGAACCCTTAAGTTTTTTACCACCAATATATGCTACCATTAATGGGCTTACTGCCGTATTGTTAGTTGTAGCAGTTATTGCAATAAAAAAAGGAAATAGAGTGCTCCATGAGCGTCTTATGAAACTGTGCATAGCATTTTCTGCAGCCTTTTTAGTAATGTATGTGGCTTACCACATGACTTCAGACCCAACTCCGTATGGAGGTGAAGGTGTACTCAGATATCTTTACTTTTTATTTTTAGTTTCGCACATAGTATTATCTATTGTAATTATTCCACTTGTGCTATTTACATACGTAAGAGCACTTTCAGAACAATTTGATAAACATAAGAAACTAGCCAAAATCACATTTCCAATTTGGCTTTATGTGGCTGTATCTGGTGTTGTAGTTTATTTAATGATATCTCCTTACTACCCTTACTAATCATGAAAAAAATAATAACCGTTAGTATATTACTCTTTTTAATACCGGTATTAGCCGATGCACAATGTGCAATGTGTAGAGCTGTATTAGAAAGTCAAGATGATGCTTCGGTGGCTAAAGGTATAAATGACGGGATTATTTATTTAATGGCAATACCTTATGTTTTGGTAGGGTTAGTAGGATATTTTGTATACAAAAAACTTAAGAAGTAACTTCTTTGATTTAATTTAACATTTCTTTCACATTATTGCTGTAACATTTTTAGCACTTTTTAGTCATATGTAAAGCTAATAAGTGTAAAAAGAAAATTACATACAGAATTTTAAACCATATTGTACAATGGCATTCTGTATATTTAAGCAAACTAACACTAACCATGATAGAAATTAAAAATCTTCACAAGTCCTATAAAATGGGCAAAAACTCATTGCACGTTTTAAAAGGAATTGATTTTTCGGTTAAAGCAGGAGAACTAGTTGCCATAATGGGATCTTCAGGTTCGGGTAAATCAACATTACTAAATATTATTGGAATGTTAGATGTTGCCGATTCCGGAGAATATACTTTAGATGACGTTCCAATAAAAGATTTAAACGAAACTAAGGCTGCACAATACCGTAATAAATTTTTAGGATTTGTTTTCCAATCTTTCAACCTTATAAATTATAAAACAGCTTTAGAAAATGTTGCGCTTCCGCTTTATTATCAAGGGGTAGGCAGAAAAGAACGCCAAGAAAAAGCCTTAAAATATTTAGAACAAGTTGGGTTAAAAGAATGGGCAACCCATTTACCAAGCGAGCTTTCTGGTGGGCAAAAACAACGTGTTGCAATAGCAAGAGCTATGGCTGCAGAACCTAAAGTTTTATTAGCCGATGAGCCTACTGGAGCATTAGATAGTAAAACATCGTATGAGGTTATGGATCTTATTCAAAAAATAAACGATCAAGGCAATACCATTTTAGTAGTCACACACGAACCCGATATTGCCAATATGTGTAAACGTATAGTACATCTTAAGGATGGTGTAATTGTAGAAGATAAAAAAGTAGAACAAGTTAGAGCTTCAGAGTATGTTTAGCAGAGATACTTGGAATGAGATTTTTTTAACCATCAGAAAAAATAAGCTTCGTACTTTTCTGTCTGGATTTAGTGTTGCATTAGGTATATTTTTGTTTGTTATTCTTTTTGGATTTGGTAATGGACTTATTAATACTTTCGACAAGTTCTTTAACGATGATGCAACTAATACACTTTTTCTGTTCCCTGGTAGAACATCGATGCCTTACAAAGGCTTTAAAAGTAATAGGCGCATTGAGTTTAAAAATGATGACTTAGAAGATATTCAAAAAAACTTCCCTATGTTTTTAGAGTACATAACTCCAAGAATATCTAGAGGGGCATTAGTTAAATATAAAAACGAATCTAACAACTATACAACTAGAGCAGTTGGGCCTGCGCATCAGTTTAATGAAAAAACCATAATGATGAAGGGGAGATATCTAAACCAATTAGATATAAAAAATAAAGCTAAACATGTTGTAATAGGGAGATTAGTTGAGAAAGATTTGTTTAAAAATAGTGATGAGACTATAGGAGAGTATATAGATGTTGGAGGTATTATGTTTAAAGTTATAGGTGTTTTCCAAGATGATGGTGGAGATAATGAGGAGCGTTTTATTTATTTACCATACACTACCCGACAATTAATTGAAAAAAATACTGATAAAGTAGATCAAATAATTGTAGCATTTAAACCACAAATAGGTTATGCAGGAGCAATGGCTTTTGAGCGTAGCTTAATGCGTTTTATGAAAGATAAACACAATATTCATCCCGATGACAGAAATGGAATTTTTATTAGGAACGTAGCCGACCAACTAAAGCAAAACCAACAATTTGCGCGAGTACTACAGCTAATAGTAGCATTTGTAGCCTTTGGCACTATTGTAGCTGGCATAATAGGTATTAGCAACGTAATGGTGTTTACTGTAAGAGAACGTACTAAAGAAATTGGTATTCGTAAAGCTCTAGGAGCAACACCTAAAGCAGTAATCTCACTAACCCTTCTTGAATCAGTTTTTATTACTACAATTGCTGGTTATATAGGATTGTTTCTTGGAATTATATTTCTAAGGAGTATGGGAGATACACTAGAAGATTACTTTGTTACAGACCCATATATTAACACTGGGACAGCAATTTTTGCAACCATTGTGTTAATTGTATCAGGTGCTATTGCTGGTTATATGCCGGCTAAACGTGCCGCAAGAATTAAACCCATTGTAGCATTAAGAGACGAGTAATATGAGATTTATATTTGATCGAGATACATGGCAAGAGATCTTCGGATCTATTAGAAAAAATAAAGTAAGAACAATTATAACTGTAATAGGGGTACTCTGGGGAATATTTATTTACATAGCCTTAGCGGGGTCTGCAAAAGGGTTAGACAATGGTTTTGAGAAGGCTTTTGAAACAGTAGCTATGAACAGTATGTTTGTTTGGGCTCAATCTACAAGTATGCCTTACGAAGGATTTAAAACAGGAAGATCGTTACAGTTAAAACTCAGTGATGCCGAAGTACTAAAAAATAGAGTTCCTGAGATTCAATACATTGCTCCTAGAAATGTAAGGGGTGTTTTTGGTGATGCTCCGGGCTTAATAGTTAGAGGACAAAAATCAGGTAATTACTCTGTTTATGGAGACTTTCCAGTATTTACTAAAATATCTACAAAAAAAATATATGACGGAGGTAGATTTATTAATGATGCAGATATAGAGCATGCCAGAAAAGTATGTGTAATTGGTGAAAGAACACAAGCAGAACTTTTTGATAAGGACGAAGACCCGATAGGAGAATATATTAGAATAGATAACGTGTATTTTCAGGTTGTAGGAGTTCACAAATTTGTGCCGGGAGGAGGTTTTGAGACTGATAGCGATATATTTATTCCGTTCTCTACTTTTAGAAAACTATATAATACAGGAGATAATGTAGGTTGGTTTTCTATAGCAGCTTATGATGATGTTGATGTTGTGCAAACAGAAAAAGATGTTAAAGCTGTTTTAAAAAGTATTCATAGAGTTCATCCTGATGATGAACGTGCCTTTGGCTCATTCAACTTAGGTGAAATATTTAACAGAATTATGGGCTTTGCTAAAGGGATGACATTCTTATCGCTTGTAGTAGGTATTGCTACCATTTTTGCCGGTGTTATTGGTATAGGTAATGTATTACTTATATCGGTTAAAGAACGCACCAAAGAACTAGGTATTAGAAGAGCTTTAGGTGCTACACCAAGAGAAGTTAAAGGGCAAATAATATTAGAGTCGGTTTTTTTAACTATAGTAGCAGGGATAGCAGGAATAATTTTAGGAGCAGCAGTTTTAGCGTTAATAAATAGACTCACAGAAGGGAATGATGATTTTCCATATGCTAACCCAACTGTTCCAATTCCTTACGTAATAGGTTCATTATTAATAATGGTTGTGTTGGGAACACTTATAGGGTTAATACCGGCACAGCGGGCCGTGAGTATAAAACCAATAGATGCCTTAAGAGAAGAATAATTAAAAATAACTAAATAACTAAAAAACCATAATCAAACCCATTAAAGATGAAAATTGTAAAATACATTGTAATAGCGCTTTTTGTTTTAGCTGCTTTATGGGCTGCAGCTTATTTTATTAAATCTAATAGTAAGCCTGCAATAACATTCGAAACAGAAACACCTTTTATTACTAGCATTGAGAAAAAAACAGTTGCAACCGGAAAGGTTGTTCCTGAAGAAGAAGTAGCTATCAAACCTCAAATTTCTGGGATAATAGAAAAAATTTATCAAAAAGAAGGCGATAAAGTTAAAGCAGGAGACTTAATAGCTAAAATTAAGGTTGTACCAAACGAGCAAGCATTAAATAGTGCTTTAGGACGTGTTAAAAATGCTCAAATAAACCTTAATAATATTACTATTGAGTACGAAAGAAATAAAAAACTGTTTGATAAAGGAGTAATTTCCAGCCAGGATTTTAATAATCTAAAATTGCAGTACGAACAAGCTAAACAAGAGCTAACCAATGCACAAGCAGATTATCAGATAATTAAAAAAGGATCTGCAGGAGGTTCTGCAAGTGCAAACACTAACATTCGTGCAACAGTGTCTGGTACTATTTTAGAGATCCCGGTAGAAGAAGGAGATCAGGTAATACAAAGTAATAACTTTAACGATGGTACTACTATTGCTACAATTGCCGACATGGGAAGAATGATTTTTGAAGGTAAAGTAGACGAAGCAGAAGTAGGTAAATTAAAAGTAGGAATGCCGTTAAAAATTAGCTTAGGAGCTATAGAAGATAAAGAGTTTGAAGCTACCTTAAAATTTATTGCCCCTAAAGGAAACGAAGAGCAAGGTGCTGTTCAGTTTAAGATAGAAGGTGATGTAAAATTAGATGAAAACGCATTTATTAGAGCCGGATATAGTGCAAACGCATCATTAGTTTTAGAACGTAAAGATAGTGTGTTGGCTATAAAAGAAGCATTACTACAATACGATAAAGAAGATAAACCTTATGTAGAGGTGCAAGTTGGAGATCAAAAATTTGAAAGAAGAGATGTAGAAATAGGAATATCTGATGGCATTAATGTAGAAATTATCTCTGGACTTACAGAAGAAGATAAAGTGAAAGTTTGGAACAAAACAGAGCCAGTAAAAAAGAGTGAGGAAGACGACGAATAAACCTAACTAATGCCTAAAAGCGTATTCATTATGAAACATAAAATTTTTGCAATACTTACACTTTCAATCTGTTTTGTTGGTTTTTCTCAGACAAAAAAATGGACATTAAGAGAGTGTGTAGATTATGCACTAGAAAATAACATATCTATAAAACAGTCTTATCTTAATCTAGAAAATGCCAATATAGATAAGTTAGATGCAATTGGAAATTTTATTCCATCACTAAATGCCAGATCAGGAGTTACAACTAGTACCGGTTTAAGCGTTAATGCTACCACCGGAGTGTTAGAAAATCAAATTCAAACATCAGTTTCCGGAAGCATATCTGCAAATTTAACTTTGTTTGACGGACTTAGAAACTTTAAGCAATTACAGCGTGCTAAATTGGCCAAATTGGCAGCACAATATCAATTAGACGATATGAAAGATGATATTGCGTTGTTTGTTGCTAATTCATACCTGCAAATATTATTTAACAGAGAGAATTTAAAAGTTGCCAAAGCGCAATACGCCGTAACAGAACAAGACCTAAAGCGTACTAAAGAGTTGGTTGATGCCGGTGTTGTTCCTAAAGGAGATTTGCTTGAGATTGAAGCTACAGCCGCTACGCAACAGCAGCAAATTATTAATGCCGAAAATGGCTTACGTTTGGCTAAAATATCGTTAGCACAGCTTTTACTTTTAGAAGATTATGAGAGTTTTGATGTTGCAGATTATGATTATTTAATGCCAGAATCAGATATTTTAAATAATAGTCCGAAAGCCATTTTTAATAAAGCACTTACTTTTAGAAACGATATTCAGTTATCTGAAACCAATGTAGCATTGGCTAAAAAAGATTTAGCTATTGCTAAAGGAGGGTTACTGCCTACACTTGGGGCATTTTTTAACTATAATACGCGTTACGTAGATAACGATCCGAGAGATTTTATAGATCAGCTTTATACCTACGATGGTATTAGTTACGGGTTGCAATTAAACATACCGGTTTTAAATGGGTTTGCAGCTAAAAACTCTGTAAAAAGAAGCCAAGTTGCTTTACAAAGAGCCGAGTTGCAATTTCAGCAAGATAAGTTAGATTTAGAAAACACCATTAATCAAGCATGGAATGATACTCGTGCTGCTATGCAAGCATACGAAGCTGCTGTAAAAACACTCGAAGCCAGAAAAGTGGCGTATGATTATGCCAAAGATCGTTTTGATGTTGGGTTAATGAATTCTTTTGATTTTAGCCAGGCTCAAGCAAGATTAGATAATGCTCAAGCAGAAGTAATCAGAGCTAAATACGATTATATATTTAAATTAAAAGTTTTAGAATTTTATTTTGGTATTCCGATTGATGAGCTTTAAAATTGCAGTATGACTCATATTCTTTGCCTAGAAACAGCAACAACTAACTGCTCTGTTAGTGTTGCAAGAAACGGAGAAATAATTGCTTTAGTAGAGCAAAACGAAAAAGGATATTCGCATTCAGAAAACTTACACATATTTATACAAGAAGCGCTCAATAGCGCTTCTTTAGCGTTAAATGATTTAGATGCTGTTGCTATAAGTAAAGGCCCCGGCTCTTACACAGGTTTACGTATAGGAGTGTCTGCAGCTAAAGGACTCTGTTATGGTTTAGAAATACCTTTAATAGCTATACCAACCTTAACGTTGTTAGCTCAAAAGCTAACAGCAGAAAGTGGTTATATAATACCAATGCTTGATGCTAGAAGATTAGAAGTTTACACAGCTGTTTTTAGCAGCAACAAAGAAATGATAAAAGATACTTGGGCAGAAGTCTTAACCGAAAACTCTTTCAATGAGTATTTAACCAAAGATAAAGTGCATTTTATTGGTAATTGTATTGATAAAGCACAAACAGTTATACAGCATGAAAACGCGATTTTTTTTGAAAGTAATAGCTATCCGTCTGCTCAAGAAATGGGGCAATTAGCACAAGCTAAATTTTTAGCACAACAATTTGAAGATGTGGCTTATTTTGAACCGTATTATTTAAAAGATTTTGTTGCCAATAAATCCAAAAAATAATTGATATAAAAGTAAAAAGGCGAGCATTGCTCGCCTTTTTTATTTTTTAATTGCAACTTGATGTGGGTACGGGATTTCTATGTTATTTGCATCAAATTCGGTTTTTATTTGTTCTAAAATCTCAAAATGACAACTCCAAAAATCTTCATTTTTAGCCCAAAATCGCAACGATAAATTAACCGAACTATCTGCTAACTCACTAACTACAACTTGCGGTGCGGGATCTTTTAAAACTTTAGGGTTAGAAGTGGCAAGTTGTATTAAAATATCTTTAGCCTTTTTCAAGTCAGAATCATACCCAATACCAATAACAATATTGTCTCTTCTGGTAGGCTCAGAGCTGTAGTTTATAACCCTATCATTAGATAGTTTTCCGTTTGGTATAATAATTAACTCATTAGAAGCCGTTGTGAGTACAGTATTAAAAATTCCGATTTCTTTAACGGTACCGCTACTACTTTGCGCTTCAATAAAATCGCCAACCTTAAAGGGTTTTAAAACTAAAATAAGCACCCCTCCGGCAAAATTAGACAAAGAACCTTGCAAGGCCATTCCTATAGCTAATCCGGCAGCAGCAATTATGGCTGCAAATGAAGTAGTTTCAATTCCTAACTTGGCTGCAACCATTATAAAGAGTAAAATTTTTAATGACCAGTTAAGTAGATTAATTAAAAACTTACTTAAGGTAGGTTCTATATTTTTTTTCTCTAAAACCTTTTTGGTTACGTTTAAAGTGTTAGCAATAATAATTAATCCTAATACTAAAATTATGGTTGCGGCAAGTACATTTGTTCCGTAAAGTTTAACAGCATTTGTAATGTTGTCAATTACAGTATCCATAAATAATCTTTGTTTTTAAATTAAGGTTAGTATTATGGTTATAATAGCAGGTAACGCTTGAATATAAAAAATTTTACTTTTTTTAGTAGATATGCTTCCATAAATACCGGCAACGCTAACGCATAACAAGAAAAAAAGTGAAATATTTAAAGACCACTCATGATTTTTAATAAACAAACTCCATAGTAATCCAGCAGCTAAAAAACCATTGTAAAGCCCTTGATTTGCAGCTAAAACCTTAGTGCTATCAGCATATTCTTTAGAAGATAAGCTAAATGTTTTAATACCTTTTGGAGTGTTCCATAAAAACATTTCGAGCACTAAAAAATATAAGTGCAAAAGAGCAATCATTATAATCAAAACAGTTATAATTGTACTCATAGCTTAGTGTTTATTTGTTTTATAGCTTCTTGTACAGTACTTACGGGAAGCTTACAAGTATTATTTACACAAACATAAATTAGAGTTTGGTTTTCTACGTATTTGTTGTCTAGTAAGTACATTTTAGATGGGGTGGTGCTACCCACAATTAGTTTGTTAGGTATGTACTTTTTGTTTAGTTCTTTAACTAACTTTTTTGCATTTGAGCCCACCACAGCAATCTCATAGAAACTACCTATAAAATTACTCATGGCAAATAACCAGTTACTGTGACTTGAAGGGAATGATAAAATATCATTCTTCATATTGTTAATCATTTTTTCGGAGGTTTTTAAATATGATTCGTTTCCAAAAAAATGACTGAGTTTAAAAAGATTGTTTGCCATTATAGAGTTTGATGAAGGAATAACATTATCTAACTTCTCTATGCTTCTGCTTACTAAAGCATCATCTTCATCAGAAGTAAAATAAAAAAGGTGTGTTCTGTCATCAAAAAAATGATCAAAAGTATAGTTTGTTAAATCTCTTGCATGGTTTAGCCATTTTGGGTCTAATGTTATTTCATATAAGCTAATAAAAGCATCTATAACAGCAGCATAATCTTCTAAATAACCGTTAATGGTACTTTTACCGTTTTTATAGGAATGATACAATCCGCCATCTGATTTTAATTGGTGCTTAACAATAAATTCTGCGTTTTTTAATGCAATATCAAGGTGTTTTTTTGATTCAAATACTTTGTAGGCATCTGTATAAGCCTTGAGCATTAGAGCATTCCATGAGGTTAGTGATTTATCGTCTAACCTGGGTTTTGCTCTTTTCTCTCTGGCTTGCAAAAGAGTTTTTTTCCAGGAAGCCACTTTATTGTTAAGTTGATTTACTGTGATGTTAAATTCTGAGGCAATTTCAGTATCGGGTTTAGTTTTAATAAGTACATAATTACCGTGCTCCCAAATACCGAAATCGTTTATGTTATAGTAAGATATAAAAATCTGAAAATCATCTTTTAATAATGTTTTTAGCTCATTTTGATTCCATACATAATATGCCCCTTCATGAAGTTCGCCACTGGCAATCTCACTATCGGCATCTAAAGAAGAATAGAATGCTCCGTCTGGGTTTGTAAGTTCGGTTTCTACAAAAGAAAGTGTTTCTGTAACTATTTGTTTATAAAGTGTGTTTTTGGTTAACGAGTAGGCATTAGCATACAATGAAACCAATAATGCATTGTCGTAAAGCATTTTTTCAAAATGCGGAATGTGCCATCGGTTATCAACAGAATATCTGGCAAAACCACCACCTATCTGATCGTAAATACCGCCATTAGCCATTTTGGTAAGCGTTAGGTTTACATGATTTAACAAAGCACTATCTTGAGTTTGGTATGCATAACGAAGTAGAAAACTATAGTTAGAAGGCATCATAAATTTTGGAGCACCTTTAGTACCACCATACACGGTATCTAAACGAGATTGCCATTTTGTAAGAGCACTATCTATTTCTTGTTTGGTAAATGAGGGTTTGTTGGGGTTTACAGCAACCATGTCTAACTGCTTAATTCCTTTTTCAAGATTAGTTGCATATTCCAATACTTTTTCGGGGTTTTCTGTATAAACTTTTTGGAGCTCTTTTAATACATTTAACCAATCTTCTTTTTTAAAGTAAGTGCCGCCCCAAAAAGGTCTTCCGTCTGGTAATGTTACAACATTTAATGGCCACCCTCCAGAACCTGTCATAAGCTGTACAGCATTCATATAAACTTGGTCAATGTCCGGGCGTTCTTCTCTATCTACTTTTATGCAAACAAAATGCTTGTTCATAAAAGCAGCTACTTCTTCATCTTCAAAACTTTCTTTTTCCATTACATGACACCAATGGCATGCAGCATAACCAATACTTACTATAATGGGTTTATTTTCTTTTTTTGCTTGTTCTAAAGCATCTTTCCCCCAAGGTTGCCAATTAACAGGGTTATGGGCATGTTGAAGTAAATATGGGCTGGTTTCGTTTACCAGTTTGTTGGTGTATTTGTGCTTCATTTCAGTGTTACAACTAAAAAATAAAATTAATAAGATAATAGAGGCAGTAATTTTTAAGATGTTCATATTTGTAATAAAAAAGCACCCTCACAAAGGGTGCTAAGTATTTTTAAAGGGTTAAATTAATCTACTTCAAATGTAATTTTTACATTAACTCTATACTCGTCTATTTCTCCATTGCTTACGGTAACGCTTTGTTCGTTAACATAAGCAGAACGAATATTTTTTATGGTCTTTGATGCTTCTTTTACTGCTTTTTTTGTAGCATCTTCCCAACTTTCCTTAGAATTTGCTAAGATTTCTATTACTTTTAAAACGGCCATAACGATATATTTTTGGTTACAGTTAAATTTACTTTTTTTATTGCAGTTTTAAAAATATATCGCGGTAAACTTAATAGCTATTTAACCGTTAATAGCAACTACTTCAGAAATCTTATTTCCCATCATGTTTTTAAGCATGGTTTCTATACCGTTTTTTAATGTAATGGTAGATGATGGACAACCACTACAAGCCCCTTGTAATACTACTTCTACAGTTTTAGTTTCTTGATTGTACGATTTAAACATAATGTTACCACCATCGCTGGCAACAGCCGGTTTTACATACTCATCTAAAATAGCAATAATCTCTTTAGAGGTTTCATCTTGTGGTTCTGTAGATGAATTAAGTTGCTCTGTTTTAGTCTGGTTAGAGTAGATAGCTTCTGTTACAACTTCTTTTCCATCTGCTAAAAAGGCTCTAATATGTTCTCTGAGCTCCATTGTAACATCGGTCCACTCAACTATATCATATTTAGTAATAGACAAGTAGTTTTCGTCTATAAAAACCTCTTTTACAAATGGAAAATGAAAAAGAGATTGCGCCAAAGGAGAATGTTTGGCTTCTTCAATATTTTTAAATTCAAAAACTTGCGGAACAATCTTTTTGTTCACTACAAACTTCATAACTGTTGGGTTAGGTGTACTCTCTGCATACACAGTTATAGGAGTTTGTTTTTTAGCAGTTTCTTCTAAAATTATAGGTTTTCCGGCATTTAAATAGGCTTGTATTTGTTGAGCTACTTCATCTTGCACATCTGGCCACTCTACAATATTATAGCGCTCTATGGCTATAAAATTTCCCGAAATAAAAACGGTTTTAACAAAGGGTAAATAAAACAATTGTTGTGCTAAAGGAGAGTTTTTAGCTTCGTCAATATTTTTATATTCGTAGCTTTGTTTTGTAAGAAATTTATTAGCTTCAAACTTAATAATTGTCGGGTTTTGAGTAGCTTTTATAGAAATTGTAAGGGTGTCCATTTATCGAATTTTTCGCAAAAATACGAAACAAAACCGATGTAATTTCTATATTTGATATGCCCTTTAATCAAAACCATGAGAAAAAACTACTTTCTCTTCATATTGCTATGTGCTTTTTTTAACCTCAAAGCGCAAATAACTGTAACCGACAATACACATTCTGTACAACAGTTGGTAGAGCAGGTTTTGGTTAATTCTACATGCGCACAAACATCTAATTACAGTAGTTTTACCGGTACAGCGCAAGGGTTCAACGGGATAGGTTATTTTGAAAGAAATAGCGCCGATTTTCCCTT
Source organism: Lutaonella thermophila (assembly GCF_055387725.1). NCBI lineage: Bacteria > Pseudomonadati > Bacteroidota > Flavobacteriia > Flavobacteriales > Flavobacteriaceae > Lutaonella > Lutaonella thermophila. Next base: position 209,711 of record NZ_AP043783.1, on the reverse strand, counting down.
TGAGAGTGGTATTGTTTTAAGTACCGGAAAAGCAATAGATGCTATAGGACCTAACGAAACAGATTTAAGCTCAGGAAATGCTGCTTGGGCAGGCGATACAGATTTGCAAACTATTACAGGTACAACAAGCACTTTTAATGCTTCGTACATACAGTTTGACTTTGTCCCGTTGGCAAATACAATGAGCTTTGATTTTATTTTTGCTTCAGAAGAGTATATGCCCAATTTTCAATGTAAATTTTCAGATGTATTTGCATTTATATTGACTGATTCTCACGGGGTTTCTAGAAATTTAGCCGTAATTCCGGGAACAAATACACCAATAAAAGTAACTACAGTTCACGGTGCTTTAACAGAAGGAGATTGCCAAGAGCCTATAAACGAAGAATATTTTGATACGTATAACGACCCTATTTTATCAGCAACTAATTATAACGGACAAACTGTACCGTTAACTGCAAGTGCAGAGGTAATCCCGGGAGAAACTTATACCATAAAATTAGTTATAGCAGATGATATTGATTGGAATTTTGATTCTGCTGTTTTTCTTGCTGCAGGTAGTTTTAACATCACAGGCAGCTTAGGAGAAGATAGAACAATAGCTAACGGGAACCCATTGTGTAACGGTGAAACCTTGGTTTTAGACACCGGAACAGATAGCTCAGGGACATATGAATGGAAAAGAAACGGTATTGTACTACCAAGCGAAACAGCAAGCACGTTAACAGTTACTCAACCGGGTATATACCAGGTAAACTTTACACTGGGTAATGGTTGTCAAGGATCAGACGAAATAATTATAGAATATACCGGAGGACCCACACTTGCTACATTACCTGAAATTGTGCAATGTGAAGCAGATTCTGATGGTAAAGAATGGTTTGATTTATCTGATGTAACGTCAGATCTCACTTCAGACAGTTCGGTTACTATAGCTTTCTACGAGTCGGCAGCCGATGTAACTGCACAAACACCAATAGCTAACACTACCAACTATCAGAACAAAACAAACCCTCAAACCCTAATTGTAGAAGCAACTTCTGAGTATGGTTGTAAAAGTTATACCAATATTACATTACGAGTGGCTACATTCCCAAGAATAAACTTTTCGCCAAGTTCACTTGTAGTTTGTGATTCAGATTTTGATGGTATCGCTATGTTTGATTTAACCAGCAAAGAAAATGAAATTATAAATGGACAAAACAATGTTGCGCTATCATACTTTACAACCAGAGATGGAGCAGCAGAAAACGACAGCTCTAAACAAATAATTAACTCTGTAAGTTATACTAATACAACAGCATTTTCAGAAACAATTTATGTTAGAGCAGAAGCACAGACAACAAATTGCTTTTACATTTTGCCATTACAATTGCAAGTAAACTTACCTCCAAAAGCTACTTTGCAAGAGCAATATTTTGTGTGTTTAGACGAATATAATATGCCAATTTCCGGGAATACAGTTTTAGATACCGGTTTACAAAATGCAGATTATACTTTTGAGTGGTATAACGGAACGCAAGTAAATGCTAATAATTTAATTGTTGGAGCTACTGAAAGCACCTATCAAACTTCTATAACCGGTCACTACACTGTTAGGGTAATAGATAATGTTTCTTTATGCAAAAAAACATTCACTACAGAAATTATACCTGCATATCCGGCACAAGATTTTAATGCAGTCGTTACATCAAAAGCATTTTCAGGTAGTCAAGTAATAGAAGCAACAGTTACAGGTAATGGGTCTTATGTGTTTTCTTTAAACGGAGGCGCTCCTCAAGAGTCAGGAATTTTTACTAATGTTCCACCGGGAGAGCACGTTGTTACTGTATCAGATACTCAAGGGTGCAGTAGCCAATCTATAACTGTAATGGTAATAGATTTTCAGAGGTTTTTTACACCAAATGGAGACGGTGTAAATGATTATTGGGATATTTTTAAAGGGTTAGATGTTCCGGACGACGCTATTGTTTATATATTTGACAAGTTTGGAAAACTATTAAAACAACTAACAAAGCATACTAAAGGCTGGGATGGAACGTTTAATGGTATAAGCTTACCATCCAGTGATTACTGGTTTAGTATAGTGTATACAGAAGATAATGTTAAAAAAGAAATTAAGGGGCATTTTACCCTTAAACGATAATTTATGACCAAGTTTAAAATTGCAGCCCTGTTCTCCCTACTTGTCTCCAACTTTAGTTTTTCGCAAGAAGGACTTCCGGTGTATTTTGATTATCTGTCTGATAATTATTACCTAATACATCCGGCAATGGCAGGTGCCGGCAGAGGGGGTAAAATTAGGCTTACAGCCAGAAAACAATGGTTTGATGTAGATAGAGCTCCCAGTTTACAAACATTAAACGGGCACATGCGCATTAACGATAGAAGTGGTGCAGGAATTATACTGTTTAACGACAGAAATGGGTATCACTCACAAGCCGGCTTTAAACTAACCTATGCACATCATTTAATGTTTTCAGATGAACGTGCCTTAAACCAACTATCTTTTGGGTTAAGCGCCGGAATGATACAAAGTAGTTTAGACGAATCAGATTTTATTTCTATCATACCCGATGCAGCAATATCCGGGGCAGATAATACCGTTAGCTATTTCAATGTAGATTTAGGAGTATCGTACCATTTCTTAGAATTTTACGCACATCTTACAGTTAAAAACCTATTAGGTAGTGGTAGAGATTTATACACTGCACAAGAATTTGATAATTTAAGAAGATATTTAGCTTCTGTAGGATACGTTTTTGGTAGGCAAGAATGGCAAATAGAGCCTTCAATTTTATTTCAGCTAACAGAATTTACCGAAGAAAAAGCAGCAGATTTCAATATTAAAGTTTACAGAGACGTAGCTTTTGGTAAAGTTTGGGGTGGTTTATCGTACAGAAGAAGCTTCGATGGTCCACCAGAATTAAACGAACTACAATTATTTACACCCATTTTAGGCGTAAACGTAAAAAACTTCATGTTTGCCTACACCTATTCATATCAAACAGGAGATATAAGGTTTGATGACGGGGGCTTTCATCAAATAACAATAGGGTACGATTTTCTTCAACCGGAAAAACGTTACGATTGTAAATGCCCGGCTGTTAATTACTAATTTATCTTACCACAAGTATAGCCTATTTTTTGCTACATTGCACCATCAACTTTTTTTAATACTTTATACAGATGATTATTAAAAAAGTAAATGGTAAAGAACCACAATTTGGTGAAGATTGTTTTATTGCAGATAATGCAACCGTTGTAGGAGATGTTATAATGGGCAATCAGTGCAGCATATGGTTTAATGCCGTAGTGAGAGGAGATGTACACTATATAAAAATGGGAAACAAAGTAAACGTGCAAGATGGTGCAGTTATACATGGCACATACCAAAAAGCACCTACAACCATAGGCAACAACGTTTCTATAGGACATAATGCAATAGTGCACGGGTGTACCATTCATGATAATGTGTTAATAGGTATGGGCGCAATCGTTATGGATAATTGTGTAGTAGAATCAAACTCAATCATAGCTGCAGGTGCTGTTGTACCTCAAAATACGCATATTCCTTCCGGTACTATTTTTGGTGGAGTTCCGGCAAAAAAACTTAAAGATATAAGTAAAGAACTAACCGAAGGAGAAATAAACCGTATCGCAAACAACTACGTGTTGTATTCAAGCTGGTTTAAAGATTAGGGTGTTCCGGCAAAGCCGTCGGGCTTTACGCGCTACACGGTAGCTTGCTTCAATCCCTAACACAAAACTTTCCTAAAAGCAATTAATAATTGTTATTTTTGCGCAAACAAAACGCAATATATGAACGCATATGTTTTTCCCGGTCAAGGAGCTCAATATACAGGAATGGGCTTAGACCTTTACGAAAAATTTCCGGTAGCTCAAGAGCTGTTTGAAAACGCAAACCAAATTTTAGGATTTGCCATTACAGACATTATGTTTGAAGGTTCTGCAGAAGATCTTAAGCAAACAAAGGTAACCCAGCCGGCTATATTTTTACATTCTGTTATTTTAAGCAAAGTAATGGGCAAGGCTTTTAAACCAGACATGGTTGCCGGTCATTCATTAGGTGAATTCTCTGCCTTGGTTGCTAACGGAACATTAAATTTTGAAGACGGACTACAATTAGTGTATAAAAGAGCATTAGCCATGCAAAAAGCTTGCGAAATCAAACCAAGCACCATGGCTGCTGTTTTAGGATTAGACGATGAGGTTGTAGAGCAAGTTTGTAACAGTATAGAAGGGGTAGTAGTACCTGCTAACTATAATTGCCCTGGGCAGCTGGTTATTTCGGGAGAGGTAGAAGCCATTAATAAAGCCTGTGAAGTACTTAAAGAAAAAGGTGCCAGAAGAGCTTTGGTTTTACCTGTTGGTGGAGCTTTCCACTCTCCACTTATGGAGCCTGCTCGCGAAGAGTTAGCACAAGCAATAGAGCAAACTAAATTTAGCACACCTACGTGCCCAATATACCAAAATGTTACTACTACGGCAGTAACCAATCCGGATGAAATTAAAAATAACTTAATTGCGCAATTAACTGCACCGGTTAAATGGACTCAATCTGTTCAGCAAATGGTATCAGATGGTGCTACAAACTTTATAGAAGTAGGCCCTGGAAAAGTGCTTCAAGGATTGGTTAAAAAAATCCACAGAGAAGCACAAGTAAGTTCAGCCGAAGTTTAAATAAAGAATAGGCTACAATATTTTAAAGCCCTGATTTTTCAGGGCTTTATTTGTTAAAAAAAGTTAATTTTTTTTAAATCATAATCAGAATTTTATTTTAAATCGTACATAAAATAAAGTACTAACCAAAAAAGTTAATTATGAAAAGAATTCCAGTATTACTAGCATTACTTTTCACGTTGTCTGTTGTATCTTTTAGTTGTAGAGAAAAAAAAGATACTAGTGATAAAATAGAAGAGGCCGTGGAGGAAGTAGGTGATGAATTAGAAGACGGCACAGAAGAAATAGAAGAAGAGGTAGAAGATGCAATAGATAATTAAAAATAAAAAAGGCTCAAAAACTTGAGCCTTTTTTCATTAAACAAACTTACCTACTTAAAATACATTCTTCACTTGATTTTATTTCGCCATAATAGGTTTCTCTGTATTTGTGTATAGTTTTAAAAGGAATATTTAAAAACTTCTTTTTTATATATACCACTCTGGCATTTAGCATTCCCATTTTTTTATGATAGTACTTTTCAAACTTAGATGTTCTAGATACTGTTATAAATTTCATACTTAATTGTTTTTATAACATGATAAAAAAATGAGTTAACTCTCCAAAAATAGCCTGTTAAAAAATGTTAAAACACTTTTGAGCTTATTGTTATTTAATGGTTAAACAAGAGTCATTTCGTTTAAATAAAGTATAAAATCGGTAAAGAGAATAAAATTCGCATAGAATAAATTAGTTGATTATCAAGTTTTTGCTATTTTTAAATACCCAAATGTTCCCATCTCAAAACAAACTATTTCTAAGCCCCCTAATTAATAGCCGTTTTGTTTACCCCAAAAGCTACTTTACCTACGGGTATAATTTTTTATAGATGAATAAAATATTTAAGAAATTAACTTTTGGAATTTTAATTCTTTTTATTGGAGTAATTAAAATTTCAGCACAAGTAGTTATAGACGATCCCCAAGTTAACGAAGACACAGGAACTATCACTTTTACAGTTAGTTCTGTATTAGCTATTGTTGGGGACGTAGATTATGCTTCTTCAGATGGTACAGCCATTGCTGGTTCAGACTATACGTCTGTGTCAGGAACCCTAACTTTCACAGGTATAGCTAATGAGTCGTTTACTATTAACGTACCTATAACTGTTGATACAATTTTAGAACCCAACGAAACCTTTCTCATTACACTTTCTAATCCAACAGGAACCGTAACCATATCTGATGCTTCCGGAACAGGAACCATAACAAATGACGATACGGCAAGTATAGCGATAAACAGTCCTGTGGCAGTAACCGAAGGCAGCAATGTTGTGTTTACGGTAACCTTAGCAGGAGCAGTACAGGGTGGTTTTACGGTAGACTATGCAACGGCCGATGGTTCAGCCACGGCAGGGAGTGATTACACCTCGGATAGCGGACAGTTATCCTTTACGGGTACCAGCGGAGAAACGCAAACCATTACAATAACTACAACCGATGATAGTTTGGTAGAAGGTGTAGAGACCTTTGTAACCAACTTAAGCAATGCAAGCGTAGGTATAACTATAAGCACCCCACAGGGCACGGGTACGCTTAATGATAATGATACGGCAAGTATAGCGATAAACAGTCCTGTGGCAGTAACCGAAGGCAGCAATGTTGTGTTTACGGTAACCTTAACAGGAGCAGTACAGGGTGGTTTTACGGTAGACTATGCAACGGCCGATGGTTCAGCCACGGCAGGGAGTGATTACACCTCGGATAGCGGACAGTTATCCTTTACGGGTACCAGCGGAGAAACGCAAACCATTACAATAACTACAACCGATGATAGTTTGGTAGAAGGTGTAGAGACTTTTGTAACCAACTTAAGCAATGCAAGCGTAGGCGTAACTATAAGCACCCCACAGGGCACGGGTACGCTTAATGATAATGATACGGCAAGTATAGCGATAAACAGTCCTGTGGCAGTAACCGAAGGCAGCAATGTTGTGTTTACGGTAACCTTAACAGGAGCAGTACAGGGTGGTTTTACGGTAGACTATGCAACGGCCGATGGTTCAGCCACGGCAGGGAGTGATTACACCTCGGATAGCGGACAGTTATCCTTTACGGGTACCAGCGGAGAAACGCAAACCATTACAATAACTACAACCGATGATAGTTTGGTAGAAGGTGTAGAGACTTTTGTAACCAACTTAAGCAATGCAAGCGTAGGCGTAACTATAAGCACCCCACAGGGCACGGGTACGCTTAATGATAATGATACGGCAAGTATAGCGATAAACAGTCCTGTGGCAGTAACCGAAGGCAGCAATGTTGTGTTTACGGTAACCTTAACAGGAGCAGTACAGGGTGGTTTTACGGTAGACTATGCAACGGCCGATGGTTCAGCCACGGCAGGGAGTGATTACACCTCGGATAGCGGACAGTTATCCTTTACGGGTACCAGCGGAGAAACGCAAACCATTACAATAACTACAACCGATGATAGTTTGGTAGAAGGTGTAGAGACTTTTGTAACCAACTTAAGCAATGCAAGCGTAGGCGTAACTATAAGCACCCCACAGGGCACGGGTACGCTTAATGATAATGATACGGCAAGTATAGCGATAAACAGTCCTGTGGCAGTAACCGAAGGCAGCAATGTTGTGTTTACGGTAACCTTAACAGGAGCAGTACAGGGTGGTTTTACGGTAGACTATGCAACGGCCGATGGTTCAGCCACGGCAGGGAGTGATTACACCTCGGATAGCGGACAGTTATCCTTTACGGGTACCAGCGGAGAAACGCAAACCATTACAATAACTACAACCGATGATAGTTTGGTAGAAGGTGTAGAGACTTTTGTAACCAACTTAAGCAATGCAAGCGTAGGCGTAACTATAAGCACCCCACAGGGCACGGGTACGCTTAATGATAATGATACGGCAAGTATAGCGATAAACAGTCCTGTGGCAGTAACCGAAGGCAGCAATGTTGTGTTTACGGTAACCTTAACAGGAGCAGTACAGGGTGGTTTTACGGTAGACTATGCAACGGCCGATGGTTCAGCCACGGCAGGGAGTGATTACACCTCGGATAGCGGACAGTTATCCTTTACGGGTACCAGCGGAGAAACGCAAACCATTACAATAACTACAACCGATGATAGTTTGGTAGAAGGTGTAGAGACTTTTGTAACCAACTTAAGCAATGCAAGCGTAGGCGTAACTATAAGCACCCCACAGGGCACGGGTACGCTTAATGATAATGATACGGCAAGTATAGCGATAAACAGTCCTGTGGCAGTAACCGAAGGCAGCAATGTTGTGTTTACGGTAACCTTAACAGGAGCAGTACAGGGTGGTTTTACGGTAGACTATGCAACGGCCGATGGTTCAGCCACGGCAGGGAGTGATTACACCTCGGATAGCGGACAGTTATCCTTTACGGGTACCAGCGGAGAAACGCAAACCATTACAATAACTACAACCGATGATAGTTTGGTAGAAGGTGTAGAGACTTTTGTAACCAACTTAAGCAATGCAAGCGTAGGCGTAACTATAAGCACCCCACAGGGCACGGGTACGCTTAATGATAACGATACGGCCGGATATACCGTTAATCCAACATCGTTAACAATTGGTGAGAATGGCGGGCAAGGCACTTTTACGGTAGTATTAACGGCACAGCCGGAAACTAATGTTGTTTTTTCAATTTCAAATAGTAATCCCTCAGAAGGTTCAATTTCTACAAATACATTAACATTTACAACGGCTAATTGGAATGCACCACAGCCTGTAACTGTTACCGGGATTGATGATAATATAGATAGGGACGGAGATAGTACAACTATCACTGTTTCTGTGAATGATGCGGCTTCAGATGATGCTTTTGATGCGCTTGCTAACCAAGTTGTATCAGTTACTTTTGCAGACGATGATGCAGCAGATATTACAGTAACGCCTACAAATCTTACTATTGCAGAAAATGGTGGGACAGATACTTTTAGTGTAGTTTTAGATACTCAGCCTATTTCTGATGTTGTCTTTACTATACAATCTAGTGATACGGCAGAAGGTACGGTATCACCATCAACAATAACATTTACTCCGAGTAACTGGAATACACCTCAAGATGTTACAGTAACAGGTGTTAATGACAATATTGATCGTGAAGATGACAGCGCTACAATTACAGTAGCAGTAGATGATGCTGCATCAGATGACGCTTTTGATGGGCAATCGGTTGCAGTAGCCGTTGTCTTTACCGATGATGATGATGCCGGAATAAATTTAGTTCCAACAACATTAACAATAAATGAAAATGGAGGAAGTGATACATTTCAGGTTTCCTTAACAAGCGAACCCCTTTCTGCAGTTAATCTAACAATTACTTCGTCTGACACTAATGAAGGTACTGTAGATGTAAGTACTATGAGTTTTAATTCGGGTAATTGGAACATCCCTCAAACAGTAATTGTATCTGGAGTAGATGACAGTATAGACAGAGAAAATGATACAGCAATCATAACTGTTTCTGTGGTGAATGCAACATCAGATGATGCTTTTGACGGGGAGTCTGAAGATGTAACAGTTACTTTTACAGATGATGATGAAGCAAGTTTTACAGTTGTACCAACCAGTCTTACTGTTAATGAAAACAATGGTACAGGTTCATTCACGGTTGTTTTAGATACTCAACCCGTGTCTAATGTTGTATTCTTAGTACAATCTAGTGATACAGCAGAAGGAACGGTATCACCATCAACATTAACATTCACTCCATCTAACTGGGATACTCCACAATCTGTAACTGTTACAGGAGTAGATGATAATTTTGTAAGAGCTGGAGACACAACAATAATTACAATTGCAGTTGTAGATGCAAGTTCGGATGATGAGTTTGATTCGCTTGCTAACCAAACAGTTACAGTTACTTTTAACGATAATGATGTTGCCGGAGTGACTATTAATCCGTTAAGTCTTACAATAGATGAAAACGGAGGGTCTGACACTTTTACAATATTATTGAATACGGAACCTTTAAACGATGTGGTTTTTGATATAGCATCTAGCAATACTGCAGAAGCTACCGTATTACCTTTGTCGGTTACTTTTACAAATGCTAATTGGAACACACCTCAAACCATAACTGTTACAGGGCAAGACGACAGTATAGATAGAGAAGGAGATACTGCAATAATTACAGTAAACAGTAATAACACCTTAACAACAGACAATGCCTACGACAATATTACTGAATCGGTTACAGCCACATTTACAGATGACGATGAGGCAGATATAACGCTAAGCAGAACAGCTTTTACATTAAATGAAAATGGTGGTTCTGGTACATTTACTGTGGTTTTAGATACACAACCAACCGGAAATGTGGTGGTTAATGTTTCATCAGGAAGTCCATCAGAAGGGACTGTCTCACCTTCAAACATAACGTTTACTCCAAGTAATTGGAACACGCCACAAACAATTACTGTTACAGGAGTTAACGACAATATAGATAGAGACGGAGATACTACAATTATAACTGTTTCTGTAGCATCTGCACCAAGCGGTAGTGCTTTTGTGGGTATTTCTAAAACGGTAACGGTAACTTTTTCTGATGATGATGGAGTGGGCCTTACGGTAGATCCTACTTTATTATCTGTAAATGAAAATGGGGGCACCGGCACATTTAATGTAGTTTTAGATACTGAGCCGGTTAATTTGGTAGTTGTAGATGTTTTTTCTAATAATGAATCAGAAGGCACAGTAAATATTTCATCACTAACATTTACTCCAAGTAATTGGAATACACCACAAACAGTTACAGTTACCGGAGTAAACGATAACTTAGATAGAGACGGTGATACAGCAGTTATAACTGTTCAAGTAAACGACACAGAAACATTAGATAATACATACGATGGGCTTCAGGAAACGGTTGAAGTTACATTTATAGATGACGATTCTGCCGGAATTACTGTTACTCCAACTTCTTTAACTATAAATGAAAATGGCGGTACCGGAACATTCACAGTAGTTTTAAACACCCAAATTTCTAAAAATGTAGTTTTATGTTGCATCAACAAACAATGCAGAAGGTACAGCAAGCCCTAATGTATTAACGTTTACTGCAGCTACATGGAATACACCTCAAACAGTAACAGTTACCGGTGTTAACGATAATATAGACAGAGACGGTGACTCGGTAGCTATTATTATTGCGGTAGATAACCCATTGTCTGAAGACACCTATAATGGTATTTCTGAAACAGTAACTGTAACTTTTATAAATGATGATGTTGATAGTGATAATGATGGATTGTTTGATGAAGAAGAAGAAGCATTGGGAACAGACCCTAATGATCCCGATACAGATGATGATGGTTTAACTGATGGCGATGAAGTAAATAACGATACAAATCCATTAGATGCTTGCGATCCGGATGTAAATCATCCTAATTGTGCTCAAGAAGTAGATATTGCAATTACTAAAGAAGCCAGTACAACAACACCAATATTTAATGAGCAGGTTACGTTCACTATTACTGCCCAAAATTTAGCCCTCCGAATAGCCAATAACATTGTAATTAGCGAAGTAATAGAAACAGGTTTTGTTTATGTTTCGCATACAGAAACCTCCGGTGTATATGATTCTGTAGATGGTACGTGGAATATTGCAAGCCTTGCAAGTGGTGAAACAGCTTCGCTAACTATAACTGTTACAGTTTTAGAAGCCGGTAATTCCACTAACACAGCACAACTTACATCTGTAACACCATTAGATGAAAACCCACAGAATGATACCGCTACTGTAACGCTTATTCCAAGAGGAGAAGATTGTGGTAAGGTATATAATATTTTTTCACCTAATGGTGATGGCACTAACGATACTCTTACAATAGAATGTATTCTTGATTTTCCGGAAAGCACATTCGAGGTTTTTAATAGATACGGAAATAAAGTTTATAGTGCTCAGGGGTATAAAAACGACTGGGACGGTTCTTTAAACAACAATGGAAATCCATTACCTATAGGAACCTATTTTTATGTACTTGATTTAGGAGACGGCACACCGGCACTAAACGGATGGATTCAGATAATTAGATAAGTGTTTATGATACAACAAACTACAACTACGCTACTAAAAGTTGTAAGCACAACATTTTTTTGTTTTGTGTTGCATATTGGTTTTGCACAAAACGAGCCTCAATACACGCAATACATGTTTAATATTGGTAGTTTTAATCCTGCATATGTTGGTACAGTACCAAAAACAGAAGCAACGTTGCTGTACAGAACACAATGGGTAGGTATAGACGGAGCACCAAACACACAAAATTTTACATTAAATTTTCCTTTTTCTAATAAAAAAATGGGCTTAGGGCTTCATGTTTTGCGCGACGCAATTGGTCCTGCTACTCAAACATTTTTTAACGCGTCATATGCTTATATAATTCAAACCTCAGACGATGTTAGAATTTCATTCGGAATAGATGCCGGAGGATCAATGTTAGATATAGATTTAACTAAAGGTGAGTTTGAAAACGATAATGATAATGCCGCTAATTTGGTCCCACAAAATACATTTTATCCAACCGTAGGAGCAGGTATTTTTATGTATGCTAATAATTGGTATTTAGGGCTTTCGGCTCCTAACTTTCTTAGCACAGAAACTTTTGATGAAGAAGTAGCTACGGTTGTAGATGACAACATTCAAGTGAATGCAATTGCAGGATATGTTTTCGATTTATCGTCTTCACTAAAATTTAAGCCTGCTGTTATGGCACACTTTTTAAAAGCTTCTCCGGTTTCATTTAATTTATCGGCTAATTTTTTATATGCCGAAAAATTTATGCTAGGGGCGTCGTACAGAGTAGAAAACGCTTTTAGCGGAGTTGCCGGATTTCAGGTATCAGACGGTGTATTTATAGGGTATGCTTACGATTATACAACCACTGCATTAAATCAGTTTAGTTCTGGTTCTCACGAAATTATTTTAAAAATTGGTTTTGGTGCTGCCACATCAAACACCCCGTCTTCTAAAGGAGATAGAGGAAAACCAAAACAAATACAAACCCCAAGATTTTTTTAAGACCATATAATGAAAAAAACGATACTTTTTATAACACTTGTTTTAATTGCCAATGTTGTACTAGCGCAACGCTCTTTTTCTAATAAAGGAGATAGATTTTATTTTGAGCTAAAATTTGAAAAAGCTGTAATTGAGTACAACAAGATTGCTACAAAACAACCTTTAACTAAAGAGCAACAGGTTAATTTAGCCGATTCTTACTACAAAATAAAAAATTACAAAAAAGCATACGAGATTTATAATAGGCTTTACCAAGATGATAATGCTTTATCTACTTCAGATTATAATAAACTGTTACAATGTTTACTTAAAACTAAAGGTGTAAGCGCAGTAAAACAATTAATGCAAGAGCGAAAAGACTTTTTTTCTGAAACACTACTAAATAATGCAATCAGTAATTTTGATTTATTAGAAAACTACCCTGATAGTTTACCTGTTTTTACTATAACTAAAACAACGATAAACAGTAGAGGATTAGATTTTGCTCCTGCTTTTTATAATGATTTTTTACTTTACACAAGCAGTAAGAATACAAGTTATAAAACATTGTATGAACCAGCTAATGAACCTTTTTTAGATATTTATCAGGCAGAACTTTCTGCAAACGGAAAACTATCAAACAGTAAGTTGTTTGCATTAATACCCAACTCTCCTTTTCACGAAGCAACACCGCATTATGCTGTTGGTTTGCAACAAGTTTTCTATTCGGCTTCTAATAAAAATGGAAAAAACCTTGAATTTAATAGTGAAGGAATTAATGCAATGTCCATTAAAGCTGTGCAAGTAAACAAACCCAATTCGGCCCCAAGAACATTTTTAAAAGATTTAGGAGTATCCTTTTATTATCCGTTTTACGATGCAGAAAACAGTATACTTTATTTTTGCGCAAACTTACCTGACTCGTATGGAGGAACGGATATTTATTATGTATTTATAAACTCAGACCAAATAATGTCTAAACCCATAAACTTGGGGCCTAATATAAACACTCCCGGTAATGAAGTTGCGCCTTATGTGTTTAATAATGAATTATATTTTTCTTCTGATATTTTTTATGGTTTAGGAGGGATGGATGTTTATAAAGCACCTATTTTAGAAGAGTTAAAGTATGGGCCACCAGTAAATTTAGGTCCGACAATTAACACTGCTTTTGATGAATTTGGATTTATAATTAAAAAACAAGCAGATAATAAATATTTTGGCTTTCTGTCCTCAAACAGAAAAGGAGGTTTAGGAAAAGATGATATTTATGGGTTTACCTTAATAAAATAACAACTCATTATAATAAAAAAGGCTGCCTTTTAGGCAGCCTTTTTTTGCAATTATAATTAACACATTACCTAGTTAGTAACCAGGATTTTGTTCAAGGTTTTCATTAAGGTCTAATTCATTTACTGGAATAGGAAAAATAACTTTGTTCTGACCAGGAGCAGATTCTGCTTCATTTGCCATGCCGGGTCTTCTTAAATTCATGTTGTTTCTAAGAAGGTCCATTCTTCTATGACCTTCAAAACAAAGTTCTTTTCTTCTTTCATTTAAAATATCATCTAAAGTTACAGCTAGTAAATCAGGTAAACCTGCTCGCGAACGTAAAGCATTGATGTCATTTAATGGAGTATCTCCAACCGATGTGCCTCCTCTTAAATTTGCTTCTGCTCTTGTTAAGTACATTTCGGTAACTCTAAACACAGGAGCATTATCTGAATTGTTAATTGCTTCTGGAAATTTACTACTAAATTCTCGTACAGTACCTAAAGCATCTGCTCCGGTTTGAGTTAATTCAGAAAAGCGTAAGTCTCCGGGTTCTGCAGCAAAAGCAGCCAATAGATTGTCTGAGTAAGGGGCATCACCTCTTCCGGTTGGAGTTGGGTTTGATAATCCTGAAAAACCTTGACCACTATCTTGCCCATCTGCTTCTGTATTTACTAAAGTAAAGTAAAACTCACTACTTTGTGTATTATAAAAAGTGTAGTTGTTTGCAAGTGCATAGTTACTATTTTGAATTGCTTGGTTAGCAAAATCGGCAGCTTGAGCCCATTTTTCTTGGTACAGATATAATCTGGCTAAAAATGCTTGGCAAGCTCCTAATGTAGCTATGCTGTTATCTCCGTCTGTTAAATGAGGTAATGCTTCTAATAGATCTTGTTCTATTTGAGCTTGAACTTCATTTAATGTTGCTCTTGCAGGAAACTGTACTTCGCCTTCAAAAGGTTCTAGAACTAAAGGTACAGCTAAAGATGTTCCTCCAGATACTTGAATAGGTTGTGAATACCAGTTAGAGAGGTTAAAGTATACTAAAGCTCTCATAAATTTAGCTTGAGCAATAGCATTATTACGCTCTGCATCTGTAAACGATGGATCATCAACCAAAGGAATATTCTTAATTACTAAATTGGCAGTACCAATGGTTTCATAAGAGTCATCCCACATACCTGCAATAGAGACGTTTGTTGCCAGCGTAGTATAGTTTTTAACTTCGTTATAGGTTGGAAATGACCCTACAAAGTCAATATTATCTGCTTGCCAGTCACCGGCTAACTGCCATGTACCATTAAGCACATCGTCTTGTTGAGCAGCACTATATACTCCGGTTAAAACGCCTAATGCTAATTCTTTGTTAGAAAACGCTACATCTTGTGTTAATTGATCTTCCGGAGCCAAATCTAATTTTTCATCACAAGAGAAGAATGTAGCTGTTGCTAATAGTATTAATATAAATTTATTTTTCATCTTACTTTTTGTTTTTATTAAAATGTTAATCTTGCTCCAATCAAATAAGTTTTAGATTGCGGTGGTGTAAAAAAGGTTTCCCCTTGTCTACCATTTGCTGTTGAATCTGTTACTTCAGGATCAATACCATCTAAATCACTTCCTTTTAAAGTAAATACATTGTTTGCTGTTGCATACAATCTAACACCTTTAAGGAAACCTAATTTGTCGGCAATTTTTGCAGGCAAAGTATACCCTAATGTTATGTTTTTAAGTCTTGCATAAGTACCATCTTTTAACTGTAGCGTTGAACGCTGAGAAAAAGTATTAAATGTAGGACTGCTAAATGAAGGTACATAAGCATTGTCTCCCGGATTTCTCCAAACATCTAGTAAATTTCTTCTATTGTTAAAAGTACTTGCGGGGTTATCTGTAAACCTAAGTCCTGAAATATAAATATCATTTCCAACACTAAAGTTGAAGAAGAAATTAAGATCAAAATCTTTATATCGTAATTGATTTCTAAAACCACCAACAAAATCAGGGTTTGCATCTCCTGCAATAACTCTATCTGCCGAGGTTGGAGTTGTAGTAGGGTTACCGTTTATATCTAACCATTCTGCATCACCTGTTTGTGGGTTTACGCCTTTGTATCTAATTAAATAAAAACTGTTTACAGAGTGTCCTTCTACAGCTCTTTGTACGGTAGTAGCCGATACAAATCTTCTGCCTTGTGCATCTAAGTTAGCACCCGGTAATGATAGCACTTCGTTTTCATTAATACCTAAGTTTAATGAAGAAGTCCAGCTAAAGTTTTCGCCGTCAAAGATATCAACAGACAAATCTATATCCCAACCTCTATTTTCCATTTCACCAACATTATCAATAATAGAGTTAATACCTCCGTTGGTTTGAGGAATAGGAACGTTTAAAATTAAATCGGTTGTCTTTTTATTATAATAGTCAACGTTTAACCTAAATCTGTTATTAAAGAAAGCAGCTTCAAAGCCAATATCATAAGATTCAGATTTTTCCCAGCGTAAATCTGGGTTAGCGGCTCCTAATTGACGGAGTCCTGAAGCACCATTATAGTTAGAAACTATACCACCTCCAAAATTTTCTAAAGAGGCAAAGTTTCCAATTCTGTCGTTACCAGAAGTACCAAAGTTTCCTCTTAATTTTAAGGTGTTTATCCAATCTACATCTTCCATAAAGCTTTCAGAAGAAATTAACCAAGCAGCACCGGCAGCCCAGAAAGTACCATACTTATTGTTTTCACCAAAACGAGATGATCCATCACGTCTTATAGATCCTTCAACAATATATTTGTTATCGTATGAATAATTTGCTCTACCAAAATAACCAACTAATCTGCTTCCTGTTGAAGTGTTATTAGTGGTTCCTGGAGTTGATGCAGATACGGTGTTTATTTGGTCGTCTGAAAGAAACCCGGTAGCAGTAACAGTGGTTGCTCTATTTTCTACCTCTTCATAAGACATACCTGCAACAACCGATAGATCATGAAATTCTCCAAAAGTTGTATTGTAGTTTAATGTGTTTGTAAATACAAACTTATTTAACAAGTTTACAATATCTGAAGCAAAGCCTCCCGGAGAGTTAACTTCAAACGATCTTTGAAATTGCTCTAGAGCAACTCTGTCTATACCAAAATCACTTCTGTAAGTTAAACCATCTAACAGCTTAAATTCTCCAAATACATTACCAACTGTTCTAAAGCTGTTAGCATCATTAATATCTAATGCTTCAATGGCTATAACATTTGCCAAGAAACCGGTATTTACAAAGTTACCATTCTCGTCTGTTGGCTCAACCCAAGGCTGCTGTAAAAAAGATGTAGTTAATGGAGCAAAAGTTGAGTTTTCTGCGCCAACTCTATCATTTTTATTTTCGGTTACACTTAAATTAACACCAACTTTTAACCAGTCGTTTACATCGTGTGTAAGGTTTAATCGGGCACTTAATCTATCTAGATTATTGCCTTTTATAAAACCTTCTTGATCTTTATAGGTTAAACCTACAAAGAAGGTGGTTTTTTCGCTTCCTCCGGTAATATTCATGTTTAAGTCTTTAGATATACCCGTTCTTACTACATTAGAAGGCCAATCGAATGACCCTTGCGGTAAGTCGCCTGTTGAAGCAGCAAAACCAGCTTCTACCAAAAATTCACGAAACTCATCGGCATTCATCATATCAAATACATCGGTACTTTTTGTCCAAGATGTACTCATATCTAATGTTACTCGGGTATCTTGATTTTTTCTACCAGATTTGGTTGTAATTAAAATTACCCCGTTTGCACCTCGAGACCCGTATACAGCAGTTGCTGCAGCATCTTTTAAAACTGAAAAAGATTCGATGTCGTTTGGATTAATATCTGCAAGAGGGTTTAATCCTTGTCCTCCTTGTCCACCGGTTACAATAGCGTCATTAAGGGGAACACCATCTATAACAATTAATGGTCTACCTCCAGAAGAAATAGATGCTACACCTCTAATTTTAATAACTGGTGCAGCTCCTAAAATTCCAGAAGAATTTACTACTTGAACACCTGATGCTTGCCCTTGTAATAATTCTTGAGGTGATAATGCTGGAATATCTTTTATACTTTCATTGTCTACTGTTGATACACTTTGTACCAGCTTTTGTCTGTTTTGTTGCCCATAAGCAATTACTACTACTTCTTCTAGTGTTTGAGCATCTTCTTCCATCTGAACATTAATAGTGTTTGCAGCACCAACTGTTCTTTCTACTGTTTTCTGGCCGATGTAAGTAAATACCAAAACCTGACCTACATTAACTCTAATGGAATAGTTACCATCAAAATCAGTTTGGGTCCCATTTGTAGTACCTTTTACTAAAATGTTTACTCCGGGTAACGGCATACCATTTTGGTCTGTAACACTACCTGAGACATTTTTTTCTTGTGCTAGAGTGACTGTTATACTAAATAGACATAGCAATAACAGCATCCAGTAATTTTTTACTCTCATAGATTAAAATATTAAAGATTAGTTTTGAATTAGTGCAACTAAGGAAGGAATGTGGAATTAAAGATTATTAAGATGGCTAACTCAAATAATTTGTCTTCAAAAAATAAAATCAAAGTTTAGTGGATTTTTTATAGAAGTACTCATATAAACCACAAACCTTCAGTAATTGCAAAGTAAATTGACTGATATTTTGAGTAGAAAAGGTTAACCCCTATAATAGTTTACCCTTTTTAAGAATAGGGTTAAACGTATTTTAATTTGTGAAGCTTATCTAGATATTCTGTGGGTGTTAACGATGTTTCTTTTTTAAAAGCTTTATTAAAAGTTACTTTATTATTATAACCTACTTCATAAGCAACATCAATAATGTTTAGAGTAATGTGGTAGTTGTTTTTAAGTATAGTTGTAGCTTCTTGAATACGGTACTTATTAATTAGTTCAAAGAAATTCATATTAAAATGCTCATTAATAACTTGAGACGTATTGTGTTTTGTAGTGCCAAGTTTGGCTGCAAGCATTTCAAGATTTAGATTGTTTTCTTTGTATACCTTATACTCGTTAAGCAGTTTAATAAGTTCTTGTTTAAGCTCAATAGAGTAAGCAGGCGTTAAAGCAGATTTTTTGTATTTTTTATCTGGAAGATTATTGTTATTAACTTTTGTTTTTATTGCAGAGTTGGTTTTTTTACCAAAAACTTCCGGAACAGTATAGGCTGTTGATGCTATGTAAAAAATTAAGAGAGCCATTGCTATTACTTGTGGTTGAAACGATGCTACGCCCTCACTGTTTCCAATAAAAATTATACCTAAACCATGAAGTGAGTATACAAACACATACGCAATAAATATATTTTTAAGTTGACTTTGCCACTTTATACTCGCAGCTGTGCTTTCTGTGTTTTGATGCTTATACTTTAAATATAATTTATGAATTAGATAGGCATATACCGATAAAGAAATAATTTTTGCAAGTACAATTAAAGTAGTAGTAACTTTTAAATCGCTACTTCTATTAACCATTAAAAGTAATTTACTTTCTGCATCTAGTGTGTAATACGGAACCAAAATACCAAGCAATATTAAAGTTGGTAAAAAGTGTAAAGCATCTATTGCTGTTAAGTTATAATTTGTGACTCTTTTCTTGAAATAAAAATATAATAGCGGCCCATACAATAAAGAAAAGGTAGTTGTAATGTATAAAAAGTGAGGGGTTTTGTATAAGTAATTTGAAATGAATAAGCTTATGTGTAAAATAAATAAAGAATGTAATAAAACAAATAATCCAATAAAAATGTTAGACGAATGATTGTTGTTTATTTTAAAAAGCAGGAGCAATGCTATAAAAACTCCAATACAACCACTAAAAAGGTAAAAAGAAGACCAAAAAGAAACTTTTAATAAGTACTTATGCTCTAGTTTTTTGAAATTTTCTGTAGTTTTTATTTTTTTAAAAAACTGATCATGCAGTATGTTTATTTCTGCAGTGTTTTTTATATGTTTTTCTAGATAGTAAGTGGCTTTATTTGCATCGTTTAAATGCGCATAAAAAAAAGCTAAGTTTTTATAGGCATCTATAGAGTCTATCTCTTTCTCATCTAACCTTTTTTTAAGAAGCTCTATAGAAGTTAGTATATTTTTCTGCTTGTCATTTTGAGCATAAAGAACACTATCTTTTTTAAACTTGGTTTTATAGGTATAGCTATAGGCAGAGAAAACTGAAGCAAGTATAATTGCTACAAAAGCAAAAGTGTGCTTTATTGTTTTGGCTGCCATCTTAAATTAATTAGTAGTTACGTAAGCGAAATAATATACAAGTTACCACTTATAGACGCCAACGATTCTTAAAAATTACATAAAATAGTATATCCCGATAATAATTTACTTGTTTTTATAAGTTTTTTATTACAAAATAGTATTCTATTTTTTTAAAGCAAGTAACTTATGGTATATATGGTGTAATTTGTGGTTATTTTGTTTAGACATTGAAGAAAAGTAGACTTATACTCTAAATAAAAAACCTCGACTATTGTAAAATAACCAAGATTTTATTTAAAATTAATTTCAAAAACTATAACAAGACGTACACTTTAATAGCCGTCATTTTGTTCAATTAAATACTCTTTTTTAAAAAAATAGCTAGTTATTCATTTTTTATAGAATAACTCACACACCTGATTTAAATCATTTTTTGCACTCTATTTTACACCTACCTTTATTCATATAAATCTTGTGCTCGATTAACCCCTTAAATTTTGTTAATGAGTTTCATAAAAATGTTGTAATGAAAAATATTTGTTTAGCTCTATTTGTTTTTTTCTTAGCAGGATGTTCGTCTGTAAAGCTTTCAGAAAGTTGGAAGAGTACTCAATATAAAACGTTTGTTCCTAAAAAAATTCTTGTAGTTGGAGTGACACAAGATCAAACCAGTAGAAAGTTATTTGAAGTACATTTAAACGAAGCACTACAAAAAAGAGGTTTAAAAGCAGAAGAGAGTTTTGTTGTTTGTGAAGCTAATTTTACTGACTCAAAAAAAACCGAACAAGAACTTAAAATGTTAGAAGAAGAATTAATTTTTCAAGATTTTGATGCAGTTTTAATTTCGGTAGTTAAAGGAGTTGATGAGCGGGTTTCTTATAACAGAGAATTTAATGACATAAACCCTCAGTCTGATAAATTTAGAGGATACTATTTTTTAAACCAAGATGCTTTTTTTGATACAGGTTATTACGATAGATTTAATGTGTATAATGTAGAAGCTTCACTTTATAATTTAGATCCAGACAGTGAAAGAGCTTTAGTCTGGAGAGCGTCATACGAAATTGTAGACCCAACCCAAATACACAAAACTATTGAGGTATACGTAAAAGCAATTGTTAAGAATTTAGAAGAAAATGAATTAGTTTTAAAAAAGTAAACAAAGCACTTTAAAGAATAAATTTATTTTAGAAGTAAAAAAGCCGCTACTTAAAGTAACGGCTTTTAATTTTTATAGAATTAACCATTTAATCTGCCAACCATACAACTGGTATACGATTTTACCTTTTTACTAATTGAGTTTGCTTCTCCTTCTGGCGGGTAACCAAGCTTAACCAGCATGTTCTTAACAGCTTGTAATTGCTCTGTTGTGCTATAATTAAAAGTAACAGAATTTTGTTCTGGTGTTATGTTTATATTGCTTATGCCTTCAAGCTGCTGCAATTTTTTACTTATAGTATTGGCACAACCACCGCATTTTAAATTTTGAACTAAAATTGTTGTTTCCATTTTTTTTAGGGATAAATTTAAAGGTGAAATTACAAGTAGTCAATGATAAATATCAGGCTTTTGGTCCATTAAACTCAAACCACCACCTGTTATGACTGTAAAACCAAGTTTAGTAAGTGCAGCACCTACTTTTTCTGCTTTTTTATAGTAGGGGTTTGTTTTAGTAAAACGAGCAGAACCAAAAACTGTAATACAATGTCCTATAAAGTGCATTTTTCTGAATGCCCGTATAAATTGATACTGCACTTTAAATGAAAACCATAGTTCTTTAAATCGGTCTTTAGGGTCTTGTAAAAACTTACCTTCTGAAGTTAGGTGATAGTTAGTAGATTTAATTTTCTTCTTTTTAATCTATTACTATATTTCTAGTTTTTAATTGTTGTTTTGCATGTAGATACCCAATATTAAAAATGGTATCTATGTTGCCTACACTAAAAGTGCTGTAGTTAGCTAATTCTTCTGGATAAAAAATAACATCGCAATCAGAAAATTTTGCAATACAATCACTAGCAGATTTAACTTTATAGGCTCTGTCAACCACTTGGTACGAGTGTTTTAAATCTGAAATAGCTACTTTTTTTAATGGCGTAACATACACCCCAATTATTTTATGGCATTTATCTTTTAAGGGTTCTACCGGAAAATTATTTAATACACCACCATCAATATAATGCTTGCCATTAATTTCTACCGGTGTAAAAACTCCTGGAAAAGAAGCCGAAGCTAAAATGGGTTTAATTAAATTTCCTTTATTAAAATACGTTAATGAGCCGTTAATAATATCTGTAGCTGTTACATATAACGGCTTTTTTAAGGCAGCAAAATTATCTTCCGGAAAATATTTTTTAAAATCTACGTAATACTTTTCACTGTCAAGAATACCAGGCTTACCAAGTGCATAGCGGCTAAATTGAAACATAGGTACAGCCTTAAAAAAATGTAAAATTTCTTGCCATTTATAGCCACCGGCATAGAGAGCTCCTACAATAGCTCCGGCACTGGTACCGGAAATTACAGAGGGGTAAATATTATACTCTTCTAATGCTTTTATTACTCCAATATGTGCAGCACCTTTAACACCACCACCAGAGAGAACTAAACCTAATTTCATTTTAAATTAAGTTTAAAATTAAAAATCCTATTAAACCGGCAATAAAAACCAAGCCATAACCAAACAGAACATGCTTTCTAAGTTGTTTGCTTCCGCCCCAAACTGCAATGCCAATTTTAACAATTGTGTTAGATAGTGTTGCTAAGAGTATGGCGTTTTGAGCCGATAAAACATTAATGGTATCACCAGCTAATTTAGATACAGATATTGTTATGGCATCTATATCAGTAAGCGCACTTATTGCACTAGATATATAAATTCCCTTATGCCCGTACTCACTACTGGCATAACTAACCAAGAGTAAAATACCGGTATATAAAAAACCAAAAAACAGGGCGTCTTTTATATTTAACGGCTCGCCTAGAGGTAGCTTTTCTTTAAACTTTTCGCTGGTTTTACCAGATTTCTGAAAGTATAAAGTAACTCCTATTGCAGCAACAAAAAGCAAACCAATAGGGAATAATAGCTTTGGCAGTAAATTTTTATTAAAAATAAAAACCCATATTAACACTCTAATAATCATTATAGCCGCTGCAGCCATAATAGCAACTGTATAATTTCTTGATAGTGCAGGAGTTTCTTTGCTTTTTTTAGTGAAGGTCCAGGTTACAACGGTACTAGATACCAATCCTCCAACAATTCCGGTAAGTAGTATTCCTCTATCGGTCCCTAAAAACTTCATTAAAATATACCCAATAAAACCAATTCCTGAAGTAAGTACCACAACCCAACCAATTTCTCTTGGATTTAACACCTCAAAAGGGCCCATTTTGGCATTTGGTAAAAAAGGCAAGATTAATAAGGCAATAACTACAAATTGAACAAAAGCAGAAAACTCTTCTTTAGTGATTTGGCCAACAATGTTTTTTAGTTGAAATTTCATTGAAAGCACAACTGTTGCCACAACAGTAATAGCTAAAACAATTTCTATATACCCCAATAATGTTAATGCTCCTAATAAGAAAGCAAGTATTGTTGCAAATTCTGATGTACCACCTAAACTTCCTTTTTTGGCACTAATCCAGTAAGAAGTGGTAACCATAACAAAAACTCCGGCAAAACAGGCAATAAAAACATAGGGAGAAAATATAAAGCCTAGTAAGGCAGCAATAAAACCTACTAAGCTGATAAGGATAAAAGTACGAACACCGGCAAAAAGCTCTTCTTTTATAGAAAACCCTGAAAATTCACGCTCTAAGCCTAACACAAAACCAATACCAATAGCTACTAATAAACGAGAAAGAAACTCAAGCTCACTTAATGAGAAATTTTCTGTGGCAACAATTAAAGTATCTTTCATGGTTAAATAGCGCTAAGTTTAGGTGTGTAAATTTTTTAAGAAATAGTGTATTAAAAGTAATAATTAAAACTAAGAGTAGGAAAAATAATTATTAAATGGTAGTGCCAGTTTTTACTTTTTAAGTAAAAAATATGAGTTGATTTGATTGTATTTTTGATTAAACTTTAAAAAAGAAAGACAAAACAAAAAACCCCATAAAGACTAGCTTTACAGGGTTTTTAAAGTACTCGGGGCGGGACTTGAACCCGCACGGACATTTCTGTCCATTGGATTTTAAGTCCAACGTGTCTACCAATTCCACCACCCGAGCATATAATCGTCGAGCGAAAAACGGGATTCGAACCCGCGACCTCAACCTTGGCAAGGTTGCGCTCTACCAACTGAGCTATTTTCGCAACTATGTCTTAGAACGTCTGTTTCTGAATGCGGATGCAAATTTAAAACAATTCTATAAAAAGCAAAGCATTTCAAAAAAAAAGATTAAAATTTTTTTGAGTTTTTTAGGTTGATTACGCTTGTTTTTTCTTTACCAACATTCTTTTAATTTCGTTTAACTTCATTAGAGCTTCTACCGGTGTGAGCGTATCTATGTCTAAATGAACAATTTCCTCTTTAATTTCTTCCAGTAGCGGATCATCGAGCGTTATAAAACTTAATTGTAAATCGTTTTGTGCTGCTTTTAAATTGTCTGTTAATTCTTCGCTTGAATGTGATTTTTCTAATTTTTTTAAAATTTTATTAGCGCGCTGTATTACCTGTTGTGGCATTCCTGCCATTTTAGCTACATGAATCCCAAAACTGTGTTCGCTACCTCCCGGAACTAATTTTCGTAAAAAGAGTACATTGTCTTTTAATTCTTTTACAGCAACGTTATAGTTTTTAATTCGGTTAAACGTTTCAGACATTTCGTTTAATTCATGATAATGCGTAGCAAATAACGTTTTTGGTTTATAAGGATGCTCATGTAGGTATTCTGTTATTGCCCAGGCTATAGAAATCCCATCATATGTACTTGTTCCTCTTCCTATCTCGTCTAAAAGCACCAAGCTTCTTTCTGAAATATTGTTTAATATTGAGGCAGTTTCATTCATCTCTACCATAAAGGTAGATTCTCCCATAGAGATATTATCGCTAGCACCAACACGGGTAAAAATTTTATCGACCAGCCCTATAGTAGCTTCTTTAGCAGGAACAAAACTTCCCATTTGAGCAAGCAGTACAATCAGGGCTGTTTGACGTAAAATAGCCGATTTACCACTCATGTTAGGGCCTGTAATCATTATAATTTGTTGCTCTTTGGTGTCTAAATAAACATCATTAGCTATGTAGCTTTCACCAAGTGGTAATTGTTTTTCTATAACCGGATGCCTTCCTTCTTTTATTTGTATAGATAGGCTATCGGTAACTTCTGGTTTGTTATAGTTGTTGTCTTTGGCTAACGTTGCAAATCCACATAAACAGTCTATTTGTGCAATGTAATGTGCTGTTTTTTGAATTGGGTTAATAAACTCTTGTAACCACACAATAAGTTGATTGAAGAGTTGTTGCTCAAGTTGTGTGATTTGTTCTTCGGCTGTTAAAATTTTTGTTTCGTATTCTTTTAGCTCTTGAGTAATGTAACGTTCAGCATTTACAAGAGTTTGCTTTCTAACCCAATCTTCAGGGACTTTATCTTTATGAGTGTTCCTAACCTCTATGTAGTAACCAAAAACATTATTCGAAGCAATTTTTAAAGAGGGTATTCCGGTACGTTTACTTTCGCGCTCAAGCATGTTGTCTAAATAAGTTTTGCCCGATTTAGATAAAGCTCTTAACTCATCTAATTCTTCATGATAACCGGAAGCAATAACGTTACCTTTTAAAACATTAACCGGAGCATCTTCAAAAAGCATTTTAGTTACTCGTTCTTGCAATGCTTTGCAAGTGTTAATTTGCGAACCTAATTCTTTAAGAGCAGGTAGTGAACTTGAGTTAATGTTTTCTGTAATAGGCTCTAATGCTTTAAGCGAGTTTTTTAATTGTACTACTTCTCGAGGGGTAATTTTTGCGGTGGCAATTTTAGACACCATTCTTTCTAAATCGTAAACTTGTTTTAATTGAGTTTTTAGGGTGTCTAAAAGAGAAGAGTCATTGTAAAAATAATCTACTATTTCATGTCGTTTTTTTATCTGCTCCAGATTTTTTAAGGGTAATGCCAACCATCGCTTAAGCATTCTTCCTCCCATCGGAGAAATTGTTTTATCTATAACATCTAAAAGTGTAACCGCATTGGTTGTATTTGCTTGATAGAGTTCTAAGTTTCTGATGGTAAATTTATCCATCCAAACAAAAGCATCTTCGGCAATACGACTAATTTTAGTTATATGGTCTATTCTATTGTGCTGTGTTTCTGAAAGGTAATGTAAAACAGCACCGGCAGCAATTATCCCTTCTTTCAGGCTTTCTATACCAAAACCTTTAAGAGAGTTGGTTTTAAAATGTTGTGTTAGCGTTTCAAAAGCATAATCTTCTTGATATACCCAATCTTCTAAATAAAAGGTATGAAATTCCCCTCCGAAGCTAGCATTAAAAGTACTTTTTTGTTTTTTAGAGATAAGTAGCTCACTTGGGGCAAAGTTTTGTAAAAGCTTATCTATATATTCTTTATTTCCTTGAGCTGTTAAATACTCTCCGGTAGAAATGTCTAGTAAAGCAATTCCGTAATGTTTGTTACCAAAATGTATGGCTGCTAAAAAGTTGTTTTCTTTAGCAGATAAAATATCATCGTTTAAAGCAACACCGGGTGTAACCAATTCTGTTACCCCTCTTTTAACAATAGTTTTTGTTTGTTTTGGGTCCTCAAGCTGATCGCAAATAGCAACGCGCTCTCCTGCTTTAACTAATTTAGGTAAATAAGTATGTAACGAATGGTGCGGAAATCCGGCTAATTCTGTTTGATCTCCACCATTATTTCTGTGCGTTAAAACAATTCCTAAAATTCTAGCTGCCTTTACGGCATCTTCTCCAAAAGTTTCGTAAAAATCTCCAACTCTAAACAGCAACAACGCATCAGGATACTTAGCCTTAATCTGGTTGTACTGTTTCATTAAGGGAGTTTCTTTTTTGCTTTTTGTTTTTGCTGCCAATTATAAACCTATTTTTTGGGTTATTTTTGCCTTGAAAAGGCTGTATTGCGAAGTTACATTTTTTACACGCTTTAATACAGTAACGAGGCTTGATTGTTAATAATTTTAAATAAGTTTTACTGGCAAAATATAGGTGTTATAATGCGAAAATTAAAGAATAGTGAATTAAACCGATTAGATGTAGCTGCTTTTAAAAAAGCAGAGAAAAGCCCGATAGTTGTTGTATTAGATAATATTAGAAGTTTAAATAATATCGGATCTGTTTTTAGAACAGCCGATGCATTTTTGATAGAAAAAATTTATTTATGCGGAATTACTGCAAAACCACCTCATAAAGATATTCATAAAACAGCTTTAGGAGCTACAGAAAGTGTAAATTGGGAGTATGCAAAAAACACTATTGATGTTATTAATAGTTTAAAAAAGCAGGGATACACAATTGTATCAATAGAGCAGGCTGAAAATGCTACAATGCTAAATGAATTTTCAATTACACCCAATACAAAATATGCAGTTGTTTTTGGTAACGAAGTAAAAGGAGTTTTGCAGGAAGTTGTAAATGAGTCTGATGTAGTTGTAGAGATCCCGCAATATGGTACAAAACATTCACTAAATATATCTGTAAGTGCCGGAATAGTGTTATGGCATATGTTTAATTTATTGCCTAAAAAATAAAAAGCCCGATATTGTTTTACCGGGCTCTTTAAGGCTGAAATATAAAGTTTGAGTTAGCTAGCCTAAAACTTTTAAGCAGTGCTAATTAAAGAAACGTTTTTTACAAAACCAAAAAAACTTAAAAAAATCCTAAATCGGTAGTGTTATTCTTTCTTTTTAGAATGGAAATCCAGAATCTTATTTATAATGTAACGGTAGTCTGATTCGTTTTTTACAAAATCCATTTCGGTAATATCTATTACCAAAGCATTTAGCTCTTTGTAGCTTTTAATGTACTCAAAATAACTTTTGTTGATGGCATTTAAATAATCTGCCGGAATATGTTGCTCATAACTTCTGCCACGTTTTTTTATGTTTTCTAATAACCGCTCTGTGCTTTGGTATAAATACACATAAACATCTGGTTTTATAACCTCTTTGTACATAAAATTAAAGAGCTTCCGGTATAATTTAAACTCTTCGTTTGGCAAGGTTACTTTGGCAAAAATTAACGATTTAAATATATCGTAATCACTTACCAGAAAGCTATTAAATAAATCCGGCTGAGTAGTGTCGTCTGTAAATTGTTGATAGCGCTCTGCTAAAAATGACATTTCTAGCGGAAAAGCATACCGTTGTTGATCTTCGTAAAACTTAGGTAAAAATGGGTTATCTGCAAATTGCTCTAAAATTAGTTTTCCGTTAAAATCATTGGCAATTTTAGTAGCTAATGTTGTTTTACCGGCTCCAATATTACCTTCTATGGCAATAAAATTTATATCGGTAAACGATATTGTTTGGGTATCTTTTAAATTATAATGTGTAGTTTCTATTAAACTGTTGTCATTACAAGCATCTAATAGTTGCTTTATAGTTTTTTTAGCTGTTGGATGTATAGTGTTTGGAGCAATATCTGCTAATGGTTTTAAAACAAAAATTCTGTTGGTAATCTCCGGATGAGGTATTTTTAGCTCAGGGGTATTAATAACTTCATTTTCATAAAAAAGCACATCAATATCAATAGTTCTAGAAGTGTATCCAAACTGTTTGTCTCTAACCCTTCCTAGATTTTGCTCAATCTGTAAAATAATTTTTAACAACTCTTGTGGTTGTAAATGGGTATCTATTGTAACGCATACATTTAAAAAAAAGTCGCCATTAAAGCCCCAAGCCTCAGTTTTGTAAATAGGAGAACTTACAACAATCGGGGCAATAAGAGCTTCTAGCTTTTTTACAGCTTCTTTCAAGTAGGCAACTCTATCACCAATATTACTTCCTAACGATAAATATACCCGTCTTAAATTCTTCATAATCTTCCGGCAAAGTAAACAAAAGAAATTCACAAAAGGTTATCTTTGTTGGCATTGTTAATAAGTTTTTTGCTATGAAATTTCTACGAAATCTACTGGCTTCAATTTTAGGTACTTTAGTAGCATTTGGTATTTGCTTTTTTATGATTTTACTGCTTGCTGCATTAGCCGGAACAGAAGATAAAGGCATTTATGTACCTAATAATGCTGTATTAGAATTGCGGTTTAATGAACCAATTAAAGACTATGGTGGAAAGTACAGTTTTAGAGATTTAGATTTTTCGTTTGAAAAGTATAACGGACTTAACAATATTATTGACGCTATTGCTTATGCTAAAACAGACAATAAAATAAAAGGAATAAGCATAAACACTAATTTTATAATAGCAGGGTACGCACAAATTCAGGCGCTTAGACGGGCTTTAGAAGACTTTAAAACTTCCGGAAAATTTGTATATGCGTATGGTGATTTATTATTACAAAAAGACTATTACTTAGCTTCGGTTGCAGATTCGGTTTTTTTAAATCCGGTAGGGCAATTAGATTTTAGAGGATTATCGTCTGAGGTGCTTTATTTTAAAGATTTTCAAGAGAAATCGGGTGTTAAAATGGAGGTTGTTAGGCACGGTAAATATAAAAGTGCCGTAGAACCTTATTTAGAAAACACCATGAGTGACGAAAATAGAGAGCAAATCTCTGAGCTGTTATTGTCTATTTGGGAAGCCATAACAAATGATATTGCTAAAAGTAGGAATATAGCAACTCAAAAACTAAATGAAATTGCAGATAACTTAGGTGCAAGAACACCAGTTTTAGCAAAAAACAATCAATTAATAGACGCTGTTGCTTACTTAGATGAATATGAGGATAGATTAAAAGAAGCTTTGCATCAATCAACCAATAAAGATCTTAATTACATCGGAATAGAAAAGTATGCTGAGTATGCTGCAAAAAAGAAACGTTTTAGAAGCAAAAATAAAATAGCTGTACTCTATGCCCAAGGAGAGATTTTGTATGGCATGGGAGGCGACCAAATTATTGGTCAGGATTTAATGATAAAAGCCATCAGAGATGCCGGAAACGATAATAATGTAAAAGCAATTGTTCTACGCGTAGATTCTCCGGGTGGTGCTGCAATCGTTGCAGATATAATTTGGAGAGAATTAGAAATAGCCAAACAAAGCAAACCTGTAGTTGTTTCTATGGGGAATGTTGCAGCTTCGGGAGGGTATTATATTGCTGCCGGAGCACATAAAATATATGCAGAGCCTACAACGGTTACAGGTTCTATTGGTGTTTTTAGCACCATTCCTAATATAGAAGGGTTAGCCAACAAATTGGGTATAAATGCAGAGCAAGTGGCAACGCATAAGCAAGCAGTTGGATATAGTCTTTTTGAACCCATGTCTGATGACTTTAGAAACTACATTGAAGAAGGCAACGAAGATACTTATACTACTTTTTTAGAACGAGTAGCTTCTGGCAGAAATATTCCTGTAGATAGTGTACATACTATTGCCCAAGGAAGGGTTTGGAGCGGAGCACATGCTAAAAAAATTGGGTTGGTAGATGAGCTTGGAGGCTTAGAAGATGCAATACAAGAGGCGGCCAACATGGCCAATGTAGAGAACTTTACAATTGTAAATTACCCGGAATACGAAACCAGTATAGAAGAGTTTTTAGAAAGGCTTTCAGGATTTCCGTTAATTTCAACTAAAAAAGATAAGTTGATAAATGAAATAGGGCATGAAGCATATATGCTATTACAACAATTAAAATTAATGACACAACAAAAAGGGGTGCAGGCCAGATTACCCTATACATTAAACATAAAGTAGGGTAGCATGAATAGCAAAAAGCGCAAATTAGCTTATAAGGTATATTTGTTTTTAGGAGCGTTGTTTATAACCTCGTTAGTAGTATCTAACCTAATATTTCAGAAGTTTTTTTACTGGTATCCTTTTGGTGAAATTACATTATTTGGCGCTCCATTATTTGTTATTTCTGTTGGGATTTTACCCTATCCGATTACTTTTTTAATAACCGATTTGATTTCTGAGATTTACGGTAAGAAGAAAGCAAATTTGGTGGTTACGGCTGGTATTTTTGCCTCGTTTTTTTCTATGCTCATAATTTTTGTGGCAGATGCGGTTCCGGCAATCGATAACTCACCGGTTAACAATCAACTTTTTTCTAAGGTTTTTGCCTTATCGCCCATAGCTGTATTAGCCTCTATGTTAGCGTATTTGTTTGCACAGTATATAGATATTAGAATTTATCATTTCTGGAAAGCACTCACAAAAGGCAAATATCTTTGGTTACGAAACAACTTCTCTACATTCACATCACAATTTATAGATACATTTACGGTTGTATTTTTATTGTGTGCTTTTAAAGTATTGCCATGGGATATGTTTTATGGGCTGCTTATTAGCGGATTTATTTTTAAGGTAATGGTTGCACTTTTTGATACTCCTTTTTTATACCTGTTTGTTTACATCTTCAGAAAAACGTTTAATCTTAAAGTAGGCGAAGAAATTAAGCTTTACTAACCATTCTTTTCATCAGATTTTAACACTATTATAACAGTCTTAAAGGTCTGTAAATTCGTATACTATATATAAAGTATAACTTTATGAAGCGTAAAAAACTAAAGAAAATTTTAGTCATAACCGTAGTGTTACTGGCAACAATAATATTTGTAATTCCTGCCATTTTTGAAGATAAACTTTTAGCGATAGTAACAAAAAAAGTAAATCAAAATTTATCGGCACAAGTATTGTATAATGATGCTGACTTGAGCTTTATTAAAAGCTTTCCAAATGTATCTTTAACAGTTAAAGATTTAAGCGTAATTACTGCAGAACCATTTGCCGGAGACACTTTAGCTTATGCAAAAGAAGTAAGTATTGCTGTACCTTTTTCTAATTTGTTTAACGCAAAAACCGATCCGTTACAAATAGAAGCTTTTACTGTAAGTAACGCTGACGTTGCTATTATAATTGATGAGTTAGGCAATGAAAATTATAAGATAGTTAAGCCTACAATTACAGAAAATAATGAACAAGACAATCCCTTTTTGTTTTCTATAGATGAATATGAGTTTGTTAATTCATCTTTTTCTTATAAAGATTTAAAAAGTAATATAACTATTGTAGTAGATAGTATAGAACATACCGGAAACGCAAAAGGTTCTTCAGATTTAATTACACTTGCCACCAGCACAGAAGGGTTGTTTTCTTTACAAATAGATAGTGTAAATTACATAGATGCAAACCCAGTAAGTTTAGTAGCCGATTTAGGATTAGATTTTAAAAACAGTACTTATACTTTTTTAAGAAACAAAGGTTATATAAATAGATTGCCTTTAGTTTTTAACGGTTATGTAACGGTGTTAGATAAACATCAAGAAATAGCTATAAATTTTAAAACTCCAACATCAGATTTTAAAAACTTTTTAGCCCTATTACCTAAAGAGTATGCAAAAAACTTACAAGAGGTTACAACTACAGGGGTTGGTGAAGTTAACGGGAAAATAACCGGAAAAGTAACCGATACGCTTATTCCTAATTTAGATATAAATTTTATTGCTAAAGATGCGTCGTTTAAATATGCAGCACTTCCAAAATCGGTTAAAAACATAAACTTTACAGCAAAACTTGTTAATAATACAGGGCTGGCTAAAGATACTTACGTAGCTATTCCTGAATTTAATTTTAAAATTGATAATAACTCTTTTGGAGGCTACGCAACCTTTAAAAATTTAATAGATGATGTTTGGGTGAATACAGCTTTAAAAGGAACACTAAACTTAGAGCATTTAGCACAAGTATATCCGGTGCCGGAATCATATACTTTAAAAGGAATTGTAGATGCAGATTTGAATGCTGTTTTTACCAAAAGTATGGTAAGCCAAAACAGATATGAAGACATTAAAACAAGCGGTAGTTTACTGCTAACTAATTTTGAATATTCAGGACAGCAACTTCCCGATAAATTACAAATAGCAAACGCAAAGCTTGTCTTTACACCCAAGTTAGTATCTCTTAATAAGTTACAAGCTAAAACCGGAAATAGTGCTTTTACAGCTTCAGGAACTTTTACTAATTGGTTGGGCTATATGTTTGGTAAAGACAATCTAGATGCTACTTTATCTGTAAATGCAGACACGTTTTCGGTATATGATTTTGTAAGTCCTAATTCAATCAGTGAGCAAGATAATAGTCAGCGTAACGAAATAAAATCTACAGAGAAAGAATGGTTTACGTTGCCTAAAAATGTAAATGCAACGCTCAAAGTGTATGCAAAAACTGTTAATTATGATAATTTAACCTTAAACAATGTTGCCGGACAGGTTAAAATTAACGACAAAGAAGCTGTACTAAATAGTTTGTCTGCCGAAATGTTTGATGGAGAATTAACTTTAAGCGGAATGCTAAAGCCTACGTTATTAGCACCGGAATTCACTGTAAATGTTAAGACAGATAATTTTAATATAGCCGAATCGGTTAAACAAGTATCATTTTTTCAGTATGTAGCGCCAATTGCAGAGGCCTTTAATGGTAAAATAAATACAGCTTTTGCTATATCGGGAGAGTTAAACCAAAACTTAACACCTAATCTTAAAACTATTTCCGGTAATTTATTAGCAGAACTTTCTGCTTTAGCATTAAATAATAATGAGCATAAAATAATACAACAATTAGATAAAGCTTTGCCGTTTGCCGATTTTTCTAACCTTTCACTAAAAGATGTTCAGGCTAGTTTACATGTTAATAATGGCAAAGTCTCAGTATCTCCTTTTACTATAAATTATAAAGACATAAACATACAAGTAATGGGAGAGCATGGGTTAGATAAATCTTTAGAATATACACTTGTATTTGATGTTCCTGTAAAATATTTAGGGAAAGAGGCTGTTAAACTAATGGAGCAACTTACTCCGGACGAAGCAGAAACTGCTACAGTACCAATAGAGGCATCTGTTTCAGGTTTATTAACTAACCCAAAAGTGTCAACCAATGCAAAACAAGCCATAGCAATGGTTACACAAAAAGTGATTAATCAGAAAAAAGAAGCACTAAAAGAAAAAACAAAAACAAAAGCAAAAGACGTGCTCTCTTCAATTTTAGATAAAAATACCAAAACAGATAGCACAAAAGCAGATTCTTTAAAGCAGAACAAACCTGTAAAAGAAGCAGCCAAAAAAGTGCTTAAAAACTTATTTAAAAAGAAAACAGATACAGTTAATTAGCTGCTTTAATAGTAAAGACTAGGAGCATAAAAATACCAATAGGTAATAAGTTGCTAACCAAAAGTAATGCCATTAAATAACTATCAAACAAATAAAAGTTTAACCAAACAGCAAGCCCTTTGTAAAAAATTAAAAATTCAGAAAGTAAAAAACCTGTAATGTAGATTGCTAAAGCGTTTTGCGACAGTTTTAAGAGTTTAAATTGATGTAAAAAATAAAACAACAGCAAGCTAACAATTCCTAAAAAAGTCAGGTGTAAATATGCAATTATAAAATCTACAATTCGGGTGGCAAGCTCAGAAAAGTAATTAAAAGCAGTTAGTAGTTGTAATAAAAGCTTTATGCATAATAAAACAAGTACTAATTGTAATACTTTATAATGGTTATTACTTTTTAAAAAGCTAACAGCAGTGGTTTTGTTAATTAAGTACATTAATAAGTACCAAAAAGCTATTATTTGTAAAAAAGCGCCCAAGCCACCTAGTAAATTAAAAATGTTTGGCACATTAACCCATAAAACCGATAGGAAGAAGCTTAGTATAATTCCGGCATTAATACTGTAATAAAATGGTTTAAAAGCTTTTTGCTTGATATAGATGTTGTTTTTTTCTAGCCATGACAATAAAATTCCAGCTAAAGCAAGCATAAACCAACCGTTGTATTGAAAATGCAAGTAAAAATAAATGGCATTCTTATACCAAATAGATTCACTCCCGGAGGTGTTCATTATATACCCTAAAACCCAAGGTCCTAAGCTAGAAAATACCATGTAAAACAAAGCAGCTTTTATGCATTTATATGATGGATTGGTTTTTACAGTTTTGGGAGTACTTTTTATAAAAAACCAGGCAAATAAATAGGAAGCAATTAAAAATAATGTAGAGAAAATTATAGAATAAAGAGCATAGCCCTGTATCGGAAAACTAACAAGCATACCAACCAATGTTACTTGTGTAAACCAAAAAACAAGATTGTATTTTTTTGTATGCTGTTGTATTGGTATAAAACAATAACAGAGCAAAATTGTTAGTGCTAAGTAAACCCATCCTGATAATGCAATGTGAGAGTGGGTGTGAAGTATAAATTTATAGGTAACAGGAATAGTGGTTACAAATAAAGCTCTTAGCAATATTCCCAATAATGCAGCTATTAAAAAATAAACCAGAGCAATTTTAGCATGCTTTTTAAAAGTTACCATTACAATTTTTTGGCATCAAATATAAACCAAGCATTTATAGTTATTATACTGTGGTGAAAATTAATTATTTACAATGCCGTATCATGTAAATTTAATTGTATTTAAAAAAATAATTGACAAATTATAGTTGTAATGTGAAAATAAAGACATTTCTTTGCAAAGAATTAGCAAAAACCACTTGCAATACATTTATATCTTTCCCGGTTAAATTTATTCCTGTTTTATTTTTTGCTTTATGTTTCTCTAATTAAAGAGATGTATATGTAATTCGAACATCAGTAACATTTTTAAATTATTATATTATGAAAGAAGGAACGGTTAAGTTCTTTAACAGAACCAAAGGATTTGGTTTTATTACAGTAGAAGGATCAAGTGAAGACATTTTTGTTCATGAAAGTGGTTTAATTGATGATATCACTGAAAACGATAAGGTGTCTTTTGAAACAGAAAGAGGAAGAAAAGGCTTAAATGCTATTAACGTAGAAATTATAGACTAATTTATACAGTTTAATAAAACCGTTAGTCTATTCAGGCTAACGGTTTATTTTTTTAATTTAAACACATTTTAAATGCTAATAATAAACGTAAAGCAAGGAGAAAATATAGAAAGAGCACTTAAACGCTACAAGCAAAAAGTAAAAAAAACTAAGCAGTTAAGAAATCTTAGAGAAAAGCAGTTTTTTACCAAGAAATCTCAGCTTAGAAGAGAAGAAATTGCTAAGGCTGCTTACAAAGAAGAGTTTGAAAGAAAGCAAGAGCAATAGTAGGCTTTATTCTATATTTATATTTACAACATAGCCTTCAGAGCCCCTAACATTAAACACAGTACTATCTTCAAAAATTAAGTACTGTCCTTTAATACCTTTTAAAACCCCTGAGTAGCTGGGAGTTTTATCTAAATTTAAGCTTTTTACTTTTTTAGGATACAAATTAACCGGATAGTTAATAGTATATATTTTTTGGTTATTCTCTAAATAGTAAGGCTTAACTTCATCGGGTAAAAAATCATCTAATCGGTCTTTTTCGGCTACTAAATCAACATCAATTATGTTGTTGGTTAGCATTTTTCGCCAATTGGTTTTATCGGTCATATGATCTTTTAAAGCAACTTCGGTAATTCCGGCTAAATATCTGTTAGGAACTTCAACAATTTCAATTGCCTGGTGTGCTCCTTGATCAATCCATCGTGTCGGAATTTGTGCTTTTCTGGTAACACCAACCTTTACATCACTAGACAGCGCTAAATAAACTACATGAGGTTGTAACTGCATTTCTTTTTCAAATGCTAAATCTCTGTCTTCTTGGTCTAAGTGAGCTTTACTAAGCTCCGGCCGCATAACCCAATCACCCGCTTTAGGCGTATCGAAAAAACAACTTTTACAGAAACCTTGTCTATAAATAGGTTTATCTAACCCGCAACTAAGACATTCATACTTTACAAAAGATATAGTTATTTTTTTATCTAGTAACTGGTTCATATTTATAAAGTTATTTTTAAAAACCAAAAAGTAGTTTATAGGATCTGTAAATTCGGTTTTCATTTTTGTTAAAACGCCTTCGTACATAGAAAAAGATTTTGCTATTTTTATGCTTTAAATATAAGGTAAAAAATGCCAATACCACTGTTTAACTCTATAGCATCTTGGCTATTAAAAAAGCGCTATCATCAAATAGAACTTTTTTTAAAGTATCCTGAAGAAGTACAAATAGAAGTGCTTCATCAATTACTTACAGTGGCCCAAAACACAGAGCTCGGTAAACAGTATGATTTTAAGAGTATTAAAAACTATGAGGTTTTTGCCGAGCGGCTACCAATAGCTACTTACGAAGATGTAGAGCCACTTATTGAACGTACCCGAAAAGGTGAAAACAACATATTCTGGCCATCTCATATAAAATGGTTTGCAAAAAGTAGTGGTACCACAAGTGCCAAAAGTAAATTTATTCCGGTAAGCACAGAAGCATTAGAAGATTGCCATTATAAATCCGGTAAAGACTTACTCTGTTTGTACCTTAATAATAACGAAAACTCACAGCTTTTTACAGGTAAAGGGTTACGTTTAGGAGGTAGTAAAGAGTTGTATGAAGATAATGGAACTTACTTCGGAGATTTATCGGCAATATTAATAGATAACATGCCTTTTTGGGCAGAATTTAGCAGTACTCCAAGTAACAGAATTTCGTTAATGGGTGAGTGGGAAACCAAGCTGCCAGCTATTGTACAAGAAACCATTCATGAAAATGTAACAAGTTTAGCAGGTGTTCCTTCTTGGATGCTGGTGTTGTTAAATAAAGTTTTAGAAGAAACAAAAAAAGAGCATTTATTAGAAGTTTGGGAGAATTTAGAGGTTTATTTTCATGGTGGAGTTAGCTTTACACCGTACCGAGAACAATACAAGCAGCTTTTACCAAATCCAAACTTTAAATATTATGAAGTGTACAACGCATCTGAAGGTTTTTTTGCTATTCAGGATCAAAACTATTCAGATGAGCTGCTTTTAATGTTAGACTATGGTATTTTTTATGAATTTATCCCAATGGAAACTTTTGGCACACCTAACCAAAAGGCAATTCCGTTATGGCAAGTAGAAAAAAATAAAAATTACGCCATGGTAATAACCACCAACGCAGGTTTATGGCGTTATTTAATAGGTGATACGGTTAGGTTTACAAGTACAAACCCTTACAGAATTAAAATTACGGGAAGAACAAAACATTTTATTAATGCTTTTGGCGAGGAACTTATAATTGAAAATGCAGAAGAAGCTTTAAAGCAAGCATGCCAAAAAACCAAAAGTGAAATTGTAGATTACACAGCAGCTCCTGTTTTTATGAGCGGAAAAGAAAAAGGCTCGCATGAGTGGCTTATAGAATTTAAAAACCCGCCTAATAACCTGGATTATTTTACAGAAATGCTAGACAATGCACTAAAAGCGTTAAACTCTGATTATGAGGCTAAAAGGTATAATAACATGACCTTAACCAAGCCTAAGGTGCATATAGCAAAACCTAATTTATTCTATAATTGGTTAAAAAGTAAAAATAAACTGGGAGGCCAGCATAAAGTTCCAAGGTTATCTAATAACAGAGAATATATAGAAGAGTTGTTAATTAACAATAACTAAAAGCCGTTTCTAAGAAACGGCTTTTAGCTTATTTATGGTAGCTTTTGTGAGTTTCTCTTCTGCGTAGGCTTTATCTACTCGTAACGATTTCTCCTCACTGCTTGGTAGTTCAAACATGGCATCTGTTAAAATAGCTTCGCAAAGAGAGCGTAAGCCTCTAGCGCCAAGTTTGTACTCTATTGCCTTTTCTACAATATAATCTAAAGCTCCTTCTGTAATAGAAAACTCAATATCGTCCATAGCAAAGAGCTTTTCGTATTGCTTAATAATAGCATTTTTAGGCTCTGTTAGTATGGCTCTTAAAGTTTTAGCATCTAACGGATCCATGTGCGTAAGCACCGGAAGTCTTCCTATAATTTCAGGAATTAAACCGTACTCTTTAATGTCTTTTGGTATAATGTATTGCAATAAATTACTCTCATCTATTGCTAAATCTTTCATTGATGCGCTAAAACCAACGGCTTGCATATTTAAGCGTTTGGTAATTATACGCTCAATACCATCAAAAGCACCACCGGCTATAAATAAAATGTTTTCGGTGTTAACCTCTATAAATTTTTGGTCAGGATGCTTTCTTCCTCCTTTTGGCGGAACATTTACAACAGTTCCTTCAAGTAATTTTAAAAGTGCCTGTTGTACACCTTCGCCAGAAACATCTCTGGTAATAGAAGGGTTATCGCTTTTACGAGCAATTTTATCAATTTCATCTATAAAAACAATTCCGCGCTCTGCCTTCTCAAGATTATAATCGGCTGCTTGTAGTAAACGGGTTAAAATGCTTTCTACATCTTCGCCAACATAACCTGCTTCTGTTAAAACAGTAGCATCTACAATAGCAAGCGGAACGTTTAACATTTTGGCAATGGTTTTTGCCATAAGGGTTTTACCGGTACCGGTTTGCCCAACCATGATAATATTACTTTTTTGTATCTCTATATCATCATTGGTTATAGGCTGTAATAATCGTTTGTAATGATTATAAACAGCTACCGATAATACTTTTTTTGTGGTTTCTTGTCCAATAACAAACTGGTCTAAAAAAGCTTTAATTTCTTGAGGTTTTTTTAATACCAGCTCTGAGGATAGCTCTTGTGATTTAGATTGTCGGGTTTCTTCTAAAACAATACCATGGGCTTGTTCTATACAACGATCGCAAATATGCGCATCTAACCCTGCAATTAATAAATCGGTTTCAGGCTTTTTTCTGCCACAAAAAGAGCATTCTAAATTTTCTTTAGCCATAATGTTTAATTTCTAACTAAAATCTCATCAATCATACCGTAATCTTTAGCTTCTTCTGCACGCATCCAAAAATCACGGTCGCTATCTTCATACACCTTTTTAAACGGTTGTCCGGAATGGTTAGATATAATTTGATAGAGCTCGTCTTTAACTTTTAATACTTCTTTAGCAGCAATTTCAATATCACTTGCTTGCCCTTGTGCTCCTGATAAAGGTTGATGAATCATAACTCTAGAATGTGTTAATCCGCTACGTTTACCTTTTTCTCCGGCACAAAGCAGTACAGCTGCCATAGATGCAGCAATACCGGTACAAATAGTGGCTACATCTGGTTTTATAAATTGCATGGTGTCGTAAATACCTAAACCGGCATAAACGCTACCACCAGGCGAGTTTATGTATATTTGAATGTCTTTTGAGGCGTCTACACTTTCTAGAAACAGTAATTGTGCCTGAATGATGTTGGCTACCTGATCATCTATTCCTGTACCAAGAAAGATAATTCTGTCCATCATCAATCTAGAGAAGACATCCATTTGTGCCACATTTAGCTGGCGTTCTTCTATAATGTACGGAGTTAGGCTGCTTACTAACTTATCGTAATACATACTATTAACTCCGTGGTGCTTAGTTGCATATTTTTTAAATTCCTTACCGTAATCCATGTGTTTTTTTACTGTTTATAAAAAAGGCGTTAAATACTGTTTTTAACGCCTTAAATATAGTTTTTATTTTTTTAAACTACTTATCCGTAAACTTCTTTAACAAACTCGTCGTAGGTAACTTCTTTGGTTTTTAAGTTAGCCTCTTCTTTGTAGAGTTTTAAAAGTTTCTGACTCATTAATTGGTCTGATAAGCGCTTAACTTCTTCTTGATTACTTAATACACGTGCAGCAATGTTTTCAACATCTTCATCTTTTGGGTCTACTTGGCCAAATTGAGCCATCTGCATTTTAATAAAGTTTTTAGCAAAATCCTTAAGCTCCTCGAAAGTTACTTGAAGATTGTGTTTCTCTACTAATTTGCTTTCTATTAATTGATAGCGTAGCCCTTTTTCTGATTTTTCGTATTCTTCGCTTGCTTCTTGTTCTGTTAGAGGGGTCTCTCCGGTAGTTTGAATCCATTTTTTTAAGAATGCAGCAGGCAAATCAAACTTAGTATTTTCTACTAAGTATTCTGTAACATCATTGATTAATTTTTGGTCTGATTGCTGCTCGAATTGCTTTTCGGCATCTTCTTTAATTTTTTCTCTAAGCTCTTTCTCTGAAGTTACTTTGTCTTTGCCAAAAAGCTTATCAAATAAATCTTGGTTTAATTCGGCAAGCTCTCTTTTGTTTATTTCTTCAATAGTAAAAGTTACTTCTATATCTAGATCATGAGCTTCATCGTGGCTTACTTTTAAAAACTGCATTAAATCGTGCTCATCGTTAAATAAGTTTTTGGTTTTAAGCGTAAGAGTATCATTAACTTTTGCTCCTAAAAACTTATCGGTGTTTCTTTTACCTTTAATTCTGTCAAGAGAGAAAGTAGCCTTATTGTTTATTTCTTTTTCGGCATTGGTAAATGTTCCGGTAATTTCGTCTCCTTCTTCTACAGTATCTTTATTTATTAGTTTGCCGTATTGTTTTTGAATACGTTTTACTTGGTCATCAACCATTTTTTTATCGGCTACTATTTTATAGTGTGTAATAGCCTTTTTACTTTTTAGGTTTACATCAAACTCTGGAGCTAAACCAAGCTCGAATTCAAATTTTAATTCTTCGGCATCCCAATTAAAATCATCTTGAACCTTAGGAAGCGGATTTCCTAAAACATCTAACTTCTCTTCGGTTAAATATTTATTTAGAGCATCTTGTAGAAGCTTATTTACTTCGTCTACCAACACCGCCTTACCGTATTGTTTTTTAACTAATCCCATAGGCACATGCCCTTTTCTAAATCCTGGGATATTAGCATTTTTACGGTAATCTCTAAGAATTTTTTCTACCTTATCACTATAATCTTCTTTTGTTATAGCTACTTTAACAATTGCGTTTAAATCGTCAATATGCTCTCTTGTAATATTCATTGTGGTTGTTATTAAAAATCGGCTTGCAAAAGTATAACATTTTTGCAAGCCTGACAAGTTTTTAAATGCTTGAATGTCAAATATTAAATGTGGTGTTCTTTGTCTGTTTTTAAAAGCTTAAACAAAATAGATTGCAATAAAGAAAGTAGTAAGCTAAATAGTAGTGCCCACCATAAATTTTGCACACTAAAACCGGCAACTAGAGCATCGGCCAGTAAAATTATGCAAGCATTAATTATAAGTAAAAATAAACCAAAGGTTAAAATGGTAACCGGCA
The DNA here is from genome assembly GCF_055387725.1 of Lutaonella thermophila. Lineage (NCBI taxonomy): Bacteria > Pseudomonadati > Bacteroidota > Flavobacteriia > Flavobacteriales > Flavobacteriaceae > Lutaonella > Lutaonella thermophila. The sequence continues at coordinate 167,300 of NZ_AP043783.1, read as the reverse complement.
AGGTAAAAATTATTAAAACGGGTTTAACTAATAGGTTTAGTAAACTTAAAACAAATGCAACTACAATAGCAGTTACGTATGAAGTAACGTAAACGCCCGGGAGTAATTGTGCCAAGAAAACAACGGCTAATGCACTTAAAAGTATTTTTAATATAAATTTCATAGGCTTTTTTTAAAGTACATTGCAAATAATGTACCGATTTAATCCAACTGTCAGCTTAAAAAATTTAGGGTTGCTTTAAAAAACTCTTCCGGATTCTCTGCATGTAGCCAATGTCCGGCATTGGAGATGGTTTTAATTTCTGCTTTCGGAAAGTGTTTGGTTATTAGGTTAAAATCGTTTTCTGTAATATAGTCAGATTTATCTCCTCTTACAAAAAGTGTTTCGCCTTCAAAAATAGATTCGCTTGGTAGTGCTTTACCAATGTTTTCTACATTACTTACAAGAGTAGGCAAATTAAATCTGAAGTCGAATGTGTCTTTATCTTTTCGGTATAAATTTTTAAGTAAAAACTGGCGGGTTCCAAAATCTGAAACGTAGTTAGCTAAAATATCATCGGCCTCTTTTCTTGAGCTTAATGTGGTAAAGTCTATAGCTTGTAGTCCGGCTAATATTTGCTGATGATGAGGCGGGTAGTATTTAGGGGCAATATCTGCTACAATTAGTTTTTGTACTAAATCTGGGTAAGAAACAGCAAACAACATGGCTGTTTTTCCTCCCATAGAGTGACCAAGCAAAGCACATGATTTTATATTGTGGTTCATGCAATAATAATGTAAATCGGCAGCCATAAGCTCATAGCTAAATTGATTACTATGAAAACTTTTACCATGGTTTCTTTGGTCTATTAAATGTACTTGAAAACCATGCTCTGCATACTGAGAGCCTAAAGTTTTCCAGTTGTCTAACATCCCTAAAAAGCCATGTAGTATTAACAAAGGCTTGCCCTCACCAAGTATTTTGCTGTGAAGTAATTGTTGCATTATTGTAATTTGTTTATATACATATTAATCACGTTCTCTAAACCTAAATAAATAGCTTCGCTTATAAGCGCATGCCCAATAGAAACTTCTAAAAGCCCAGGAATATTCTCTTTAAAAAACTTAATGTTGTCTAAATTTAAATCGTGTCCGGCGTTAACTCCCAAACCATACTCTTGGGCTAATTTTGCAGTTTCGGCATATTTAGCAACAGCTTTGGTGTTACCTTTTTCAAATTCGCGCGCGTACTCTTCTGTGTAAAGTTCTATCCTGTCTGTTCCGGTTTTAGCGGCCGGTTCAACCATTTTTAAATTAGGATCTAAAAAAATAGAAGTCCTAATGTTATTACGTTTAAAATCTGAAATTACTTCGGTTAAGAAGGTTTGATGTTTTATGGTGTCCCATCCGGCATCAGAAGTTATAGCATCTTCAGCATCAGGAACCAAAGTAACTTGAGTTGGTTTTACTTCTAAAACTAAATCTATAAACTTTTGTATTGGGTTGCCTTCTATATTAAATTCTGTGGTAACAAGAGGTTTTAAATCTCTGGCATCTTGATATCTAATATGTCGCTCGTCTGGTCTTGGATGTATTGTAATGCCATGCGCTCCAAACTCTTGCACATCTGTTGCAACTTTTAGTAAATTTGGTACATTGCCACCTCTAGAGTTTCTCAGTGTGGCAATTTTATTGATGTTTACACTTAGTTTGGTCATTTTTTTGCTGTAAATTTTAATGAGCACAAAAATACAAACTAAAGGATGCTTTTTATGGTATTATTTAATTAATTTGCCAATTATATAGTAACGCTATGCAACTACAAAATTTAATATACAATAATGTTAAGCCGTTATCACTGTCTAACAAAATAGAAACTGTGGTAAACCTTATTAAACCTCAGGCGTATTCGCATTATCCTGTAGTTGATAATGGCGAGTTTTTGGGGTTAGTGGCAGAACAAGATTTGTATAATTTTGATAATTCAAAAAAGCTGGAAGAATACACTTACGCCTTTGAGGTGGTGTATGTTTTAAAAGATACACATTGGTTAGATGTTTTAGAAAAATGCATTCAGAATGAAACCAATATCATGCCGGTTTTAGATATAGATAACACCTATTTAGGATGTTATGAATTGGCAGACATTTTAAATTTATTTAGCGAAACTCCGTTTTTGAGTGAGCCCGGAGGAGAGTTGGTAGTAGAAAAAGGTATTTTAGATTATTCGTTAAGTGAAATTTCTCAGATTGTAGAGAGTAACAACGCTAAATTATTAGGGGCCTTTATTTCTGATATGAACGAAGATCTTGTTCAGATAACTTTAAAGGTTTCCGGCGAAGGATTAAATACCATTATCCAAACTTTTAGACGATACGGATATAATATAGTGTTAGGTAACGAAGACGATATGTTTTTAAAAGACCTAAAAGAGCGTTCAGATTATCTAAAAAAATACCTTAACATTTAATGAAGATTGCAATATACGGTCAGGTTTACAACGATACGTTAGAAACCTATATAGAAACTTTACTTGATGCTTTAGCCGCTATTAAAGCTGAAGTTTATATAGAAGAAGACTACCTTAAGGCAATAGCCAGTGCCTATAAAGCAAGCAACACTTACAAATCATTTTCTTCTTATGATGATTTAGATAGCAGCTTTGATTTGTTTTTTAGTATTGGCGGAGACGGTACTATTCTCAGAGCGATAACTTACATACGCGACCACGGAATTCCAATTATTGGTATAAACACCGGCAGGCTTGGTTTTTTGGCAACAGTACAAAAAGAAGAGATTGTCCAAGCAGTTACGTATTTAAAAGAAGGCAAATACACATTGGTAGATAGAACCTTGTTAGAGATAAAAACTAATCCTCAAATACAAGGAATAATTAATTTAAATTTTGCTTTAAACGAAATCGCCGTAAGTCGTAAAAACACCACATCTATGATTACGGTTTCTACCTATTTAAATGATGAATATTTAACTTCTTATTGGGCAGATGGCTTAATAGTAGCTACACCAACAGGCTCTACCGGGTACTCTTTAAGCTGTGGGGGTCCTGTAATTACACCCAGTACAAACAGTTTTGTGTTAACGCCAATTGCACCACATAATTTAAATGCTCGCCCATTGGTAATACCGGATAATACAGAAATAAAATTAAAAGTTTCCGGAAGAGAAGAAAATCATCTAATTTCTTTAGATTCCAGAATAGCAACAGCCTGTAACAGCACAGAAATATGTATTAAAAAAGCTCAATTCACTATAAAAATGGTAGAGCTTACTTCAGAAAGCTTCTTAACTACACTCAGAAAAAAATTGCTTTGGGGAGAAGATAAACGTAATTAAAACAATAAAAAGCTGCAAAAATTGTTAAACAATCACACATATTTATAGTAAATCCCCATGTGAAAGCATAATTGTTATATTTGCAAACCTTATTAATTTATGAGACAATTACAGGTAATAATTTTTGGGTTGTTAATGGTGTGTGGAGCAAAAGCGCAAACCTACGAAGCAGGTTTATTTGTTGGAGGAAGCAACTACATAGGAGATATTGGTAAAACTACTTACATTGCCCCCAATAATTTGGCAATTGGAGGGGTTTTTAAATGGAATATTAGTAAACGTTATTCCTGGAGATTGTCGGCTATTTACAGTAAAATAAGTGCTTTCGATATAGATTCAGACGATGCATCAAGGCAGCAAAGAGGTTATGAGTTTGAGAATACATTAAAAGAAGTATCTGCCGGTTTAGAGTTTAATTTTTTAGACTTTAATTTACATACGTTCAGAAAAGTGTACACCCCTTATTTATATACAGGAGTAACGTACACATTTTACGACGATTTATATTTTCCGGCCGGCGAAGCACAAAAAATAGGAAATAGAGCTACATTTGCCATACCTATGACAGTTGGTATTAAAGCTAACTTAAATACGTTTTTGGTGTTAGGAGCAGAAATTGGGGCCAGATATACCTTTACAGATAATTTAGATGGTAGTAACCCAAAAGCAAATACATTAGAAAGTTTTAGATTTGGCAATGTTTTTAGTGATGATTGGTATGTTTTTTCCGGAATAACCCTAACCTATACATTCGGGAGAAAACCATGTTATGATTGTGTGGATTAGAGAACACAGGTATGAGTTTTAAAGATAAGATTACAAAAGAAATCCTGCCCAAACATGTAGCCATAATAATGGATGGTAACGGAAGATGGGCAAAGCAAAAAGGAAAACGCCGAATTTTTGGTCATGAAAACGGTGTTAATGCAGTTAAAGAAACAATAGAAGGGGCTGGCGAGGCCGGAATACCTTTTTTAACCCTTTATGCTTTTTCTACAGAAAACTGGAAAAGGCCCAAAACAGAGGTTCAAACTCTTATGAATCTTTTGGTGTCATCATTAAAAAAAGAAGTTAAAACCCTCAATAAAAATAATATAAAGCTAAACGCAATCGGTAATATTGCAGCATTACCGGCTAAAGCACATAGAGAGCTTTTAGAAGTTATAGAAAAAACCAAAAACAACTCGCAACTAACATTAACGTTAGCACTTAGTTATGGTTCAAGAGATGAAATTACCCGAGCCATGCAGGATATCGCCATCAAAGTTAAAAATAACATAATTTCTCCCGAAAAAATTGATGAATCCATTATAAATAATCATCTTTACACCCGCAATTTGCCCGATGTAGATTTGCTTATTCGTACAAGCGGAGAGCTTAGAGTAAGTAATTTTCTGCTTTGGCAAATAGCCTATGCCGAGTTGTATTTTACTAACACACTTTGGCCGGACTTTACTAAAGAACACTTATTTGAGGCTATAGTTAATTATCAAAACAGAGAACGACGATTTGGAAAAACAAGTGAACAACTTAATCAATAATTACATGACAGCTAAGAGTTTAAGACTGTTAGTTTTTATTTTTTTAATATTTACCACAACGCTTACTAAAGCACAAGACGTTTCTTTTGAAAACGGAAAAACATACATACTGGGTGGTATAGAAGTTACAGGAGTTAAAAGTTATAATGAACAAACTGTAGTAGCGTTTACAGGATTACGAATCGGGCAACCAATAACCATTCCGGGCGAAGAAATAAGTAGCGTAATAAAAAAACTTTGGGGCTTAAATTTATTTAGTGATGTTAATGTTTACATTACTAATGTAGAAGGCAATCAAGTTTTTTTAGAGCTAAGCATAAAAGAGCTTCCAACATTATCTAGTGCTGTAGTTAACGGTGTTAAAAAACGCAAAGTAGATGAGATTATAAATGAAACCGAGCTTAAAAAAGGCAAAAAAATCACCGAAGGTTTTATTGCTAACACCAAAAACTATCTTATTAACAAATACAGAAAGCAAGGGTATTTAAATACTAAAGTTCATATTACAACAGTGCCAGACACTACAGATGTTAATTCTTTAAAAATGATTGTAACTGTAGATAAAGGCGAAAAAATTAAAATAGACGATATAATTTTTGAAGGAAACGAAAAGCTCTCTGATGCTAAACTCAGAAAAGCAATGAAAAACACAAAGCAAAAATTTCCGCTTCGTTTCTGGAAAAAATCAAAGTTCATAGAAGCAGATTACCAAGAAGATATTACGGCTATTGTAGATAAGTACAAATCTAAAGGATATAGAGACGCCAGAATCACATCAGACACTATAATTAATAACGGTGGAGATTTAGACATAAAAATTAATGTAGAAGAAGGTAACAAATATTATTTTGGCGATATAGATTTTATTGGGAATACCGTTTATACAGACGAGCAATTACGTAAAGTTTTAGGTATAAAAAAAGGAGACACCTATAATGGGGTGCTGCTAGAAGAGCGTATTAGAGACGACTCTAAACCGGACGGTGTTAACCTGTATAATTTATACCAAAACAACGGATACCTGTTTTCTAATGTAAACCCGGTAGAAGTTTCGGTTAAAAATGATACTATAAACTTCGAGATTAGAATTATAGAAGGAAAAGAAACATTTATTAATAATGTTAAAATAGTTGGTAACGATCGTACTAACGACTATGTTATTTATAGAGAACTTCGTGTACGTCCGGGGCAAAAATATAGTAAAGATAACGTAGTTAGAACCATACGTGAATTAGGGCAATTAGGATTCTTTGATGCCGAGCAAATTTCACCAGATTTTCAAAACTTAAACCCTAACGATGGTACTTTAGATTTAGAATTTGGTTTGGTAGAAAAAGGATCAAGCCAAATAGAGCTTCAAGGAGGTTATGGCGGTGGAGGCTTTATAGGAACGCTTGGCCTCTCGTTTAACAACTTTGCAATTAAAGATATTTTTAAGAAAGAAGCTTACAAACCACTACCTATGGGAGATGGGCAAAGCCTATCACTCAGATTGCAAGGGAGTAAGTTTTTCCAAACATATAGCTTCTCGTTTAGAGAGCCATGGTTTGGCGGTAAAAAACCGGTAAGTTTCTCTACATCATTATCACACACAGTACAGTTTTTATTTGATCCGATAACGCGAGATGCAGATAGAGACAGACGCTTTTTAATTACCGGTGTAACCGTAGGTTTAGCTAAACGTTTAGAGTGGCCGGATGATTATTTTCAGCTATCACAAGCAATAGGTTTTCAGCATTACGACTTACGTAACTATAACACAAGATTATTTACCTTTGGTGATGGTTACTCTAACTCATTAACCTATACAATTGCGCTAACCAGAAACAGCAAGGCAATTAACCCAATTTATCCAACCCGAGGGTCAGAATTTACTATAAGCGCAAGACTTACACCACCGTATTCTTTATTTGAAGATATAGATTACGGTGATTTAGAAAACCAAGAAGAATACCAGTTAAAAGATGCTAACGGTAACTTTATAAATGCTAATGCAGACCCATCAGACCCAACAACAGCGCATGTTGGTCCAACAATAGAGCCAGGAGAAGAAACCGTACCTGATAGAGCTAAAATAGATCAGGAAAAATTTAAATGGTTAGAGTTTTATAAAATTAAATTTAAGGGTGATTGGTACACTACGTTAGTAGATAAGTTAGTATTGCGTACCAATGCAGAATTTGCGTTTTTAGGAGCTTATAATAACGATAGAGGCGTGGTACCTTTTGAGCGTTTCTTTTTAGGAGGAGACGGATTAGGAAACTTTACGTTAGATGGTAGAGAGAATATTCAGTTGCGCGGATATCCGAACCAATCATTATCTAATCAAGACGGATCTACTATTTATAACAAGTTTTCTTTAGAACTTAGATACCCGCTAACCTTAAAGCCATCAGCATCTATTTACGGACTGGCATTTTTAGAGGGCGGAGCTGCTTTTGACAATTTTAAAGACTTTAATCCGTTTCAATTAAAACGCTCTGCCGGATTTGGATTGCGTATTTTTATGCCGGCCTTTGGTTTATTAGGTATTGATTTTGGATACGGATTTGATAGTATAGACGGTACCGGACAACGAAATGGTTGGGAAACGCATTTTATTATTGGGCAGCAGTTTTAATTTTTGGCACGATATTTTCTATACTTAAAGCAGCATAATCATGAAAGCAAAAGTTCTTGTAGCAATAATTGTATTAAGCTCACTTTCTGTAGTGGCCCAACGCGGAGTGAGAATAGGATACATAGACATGGAGTATATTCTTGAAAATGTAGAAGAATATAAAGAAGCTACTGCCCAGCTCGATAAAAAAGTTCAGAAATGGAAAATAGAAATCGAGCAGCAAAAGGCACAGATTGAGCAAATGAAGAAAGATTTAAATGCAGAAAAAGTACTCTTAACGCAAGAACTTATAGAAGAACGCGAAGAAGAAATACAACAACTTGAAAAAGAAATGCTGGAATACCAGCAAGACAGATTTGGGCCTCAGGGCGATTTAGTACAGCAAAAAAGAATGCTGGTACAGCCCATACAAGATCAAGTTTTTAATGCTGTTCAGGAAATAGCTGCAAATAAAAATTATGATTTTATATTTGACCGTTCTGCAGATGTTGTAATGCTATATTCTGATAAAAGACATGATATTAGCGATTTGATATTACGACGAATAAATGCAGTTAAAAAACAAAATCAGCGTATAGCTAAAGGTAAAAGTGCTAAAGATAAATTTGAAGAAGAAGTTGAAGAAATTGATCCGGATTTAGCGGCTAGAAAGAAAGCAGCACAAGAAAAAAGAGAAGCACAAGCCAAAGCTATAGAAGAAAGAAGGCAACAAAAACTAAAAGAAAGAGAAGAGCGTAAAAAAGCATACGAAGAACGCAGAAAAAAACTGTTAGAAGCCCGTGAGGCAAAAAAAAGACAACAAGAAGCAGAAAAAACTAAAGACACAACAACCGTAAATAATAATTTTTAATAAACAAGTAATAACACTTAAGTAATTTTATATGATCATGAAACAGTTCAAAAAGTTAGCAGTTGCTATTGTACTATTTGTTGGAGCTACTACATTTGTTAATGCACAAAGCAAAATAGCTCATATAGACGTTCAAAAAGTATTGAGCGAAATGCCGGAGATGAAAGCTGCTCAGGCAGAACTTAAAAAATTAGAAGAAACCTACAAGGCCGATTTACAAAGTTCTGTTGCAGAGTTAAGAAACAAGTACAATCAGTATAAAAATGAAGCTCCTAACAAAACAAAAGAAGAAAATGATAAGCGTGCATTAGAACTTCAAAACTTTGAGAAAAATATAGCAGAAGCAGAGCAAAGTGCAGCTCAAGAAATTCAGAAAAAACAAATGGAGCTTTATCAGCCTATTTTAGATAAGCTTCGTAATGCTATTAAAAAAGTTGCTAGAGCACAAGGATACCAATATGTTATGGATGCAAGTGGTTTAATTGTTGCTGATGGTAAAGATTTAGAAGCAGACGTTAAAAAAGAATTAGGATTCTAATTTATAATAAACAATACTGTTTAAAACTGCCCGCTAAAAGCGGGCTTTTTTTATTTTTGTTATAATGAGCACAAAACCCATAGGTATTTTTGATTCTGGTGTTGGCGGTACTTCTATCTGGAAGGAACTTATAGCTTTATTACCTCAAGAGAATACACTTTATTTGGCAGATAGTAAAAATGCTCCGTATGGAGTTAAAAGTCAATCAGAAATTATAACCCTTAGCTTTAAAAATACAGAGCTCTTATTAAATCACGACTGTAAATTAATTATTGTTGCCTGCAATACAGCCACCACCAATGCAATTAGTTTGTTAAGAAGAAAATTTAAAGTACCTTTTATTGGTATAGAACCAGCAATAAAACCTGCAGCATTGCAAACTCAAACAGGTGCTATTGGTATTTTAGCTACTAAAGGCACACTTAATAGCGAGCTTTTTCATAAAACAGTAAATTTATACGGAGGCGATGTTACGGTTGTAGAGCAAGTAGGAGAGGGTTTAGTGCAATTAATTGAGGCTGGATTAGGACAAAGCAAACAAACAGAAAAGTTGTTACGGCAGTATATAGAACCTATGCTTACCCAAAACATAGATCATTTGGTTTTAGGTTGTACTCACTATCCTTACTTACTACCACTATTAAAAAAAATACTCCCTAAGCATGTAAAAATAATAGATTCTGGTGAAGCTGTTGCAAAACAAACTAAAGCTGTTTTACAACAACAAAATATGTTAAATGTAACAACAAAACTCCCGGAATACAAGTTTTACACCAATGCTGATCCCTTAATTTTAGAGCAATTTGTACCTCAAAAAACCAACGTGAAAGTAACCTACAAAGAGTTTTAGCTAAACTTGTTAATGATGTTTAATGCAGATTGGTAATAGCTTCCGCCAAATAAATTAACATGAACCAATATGTAGTATAATTGCCATACAAGCACTCTTTCTTTCCAATTATGTGTTAAAGGATATATCTCGTTGTAATAATTAAATAAAGTATCCGGAAAACCGCCAAACAATAACATCATGGCTAAATCTTGTTCTCTAGAGCCATAAGAAACAGCAGGATCAATTAAACAAGGCGCACCATTTTGAGTAACTATATAATTACCATTCCATAAATCGCCATGCAATAAGGCGGGTTTTTCTTTAGGAATAATAGTTGCAATTTTAGAATAAAATGTTTCGATTTTTTTAAAAGAATATCCTTTGCTTTCAGCTAGTTTAATTTGAGGCTCTAATCGCCAATTTATATAAAAATCTGCAGCATCATGTTCGTAGTTATTGTACTGTGGTAATGTACCGATGTAGTTGTTGTGGTCTAAACCAAAATAGGAGTTAGAATTTTTATGTAGTAAGGCTAATTGTTGGGCAAAGTTTATCCAAAAATCAGTAGTAGGTTTGCCGTTACTAATATATTCTAATACTAAAAAAGCATGGTTTTGTGTTTTAAAAGCACCGTAAGTTTCCGGAATTGTAAAGGTGTTTGTACTTTGTAATAGCTTTAACCCCTTTTCCTCGGTTTTAAGCATATTATAAAACTCGGGTGTGTTTACTTTAACAACTAAAGTTTTTTTGTCTGTCTGTAAACAATAAACGTTGTTAATGTCTCCACCGGTTAAGGGTGTTTGATTTTTTACAGAACATTCCAGCTGTTCTTGTATATATGTAATTATGCTATTAGAAAGCATTTTACTTTTTTAAGTATGTTAAGTAAGTAAAAGGGTATTTGTGCCTATCGTCTGCCGGGTGGTACTCTTTATTAACAAGTTCCCACTCATCTTCATTAATATCAGGAAAAAAAGTATCGGCTTCAAAAGTTCCGTGTACTCTTGTTAGCTCAATTTTATCAGCTACATCAAGACTTTGTTTATAGATTTCTCCGCCTCCAATAATAAAAGGCTGCGAATCGTTTTTAGCAGCTTCTATAGCTTCTTTTAAAGAGTGTACAACAATGGTGCCTTTAGGATTATAATTTTTTTGTCTGGTAATAATTACATGTGTTCTATTAGGAAGAGGTTTAGGGAAGCTTTCAAATGTTTTTCTTCCCATTATTATGTAATGTCCGGTAGTAAGTTGTTTAAACCTCTTAAAATCATCCGGTAAGTGCCAAACTAAATCATTGTCTTTGCCAAGCTCATTATTTTCTCCGGCTGCAGCAATAATTGTTATCATGGCTCGAGGTTTTTTTTTACATCGTCAGGGTTACTTTCATTCAGAATTTCATTCTCAATTTTAGCAATTTTAGCTTCTTGTTTGGCTATTAGTTTTTCTCGTTGTTTTCGTTCCCATTCTTTTCCTAAAAATCTATTAGTAACAAAAACATTTATTACATGAATAATTAATAAAAAAGCCCAAAATATAATAGCCCAAACAAACCAATCAACTTCAGCCCATACGTTTAAAAATTTATTAGCAATAATCAAGAAAACACCTCCTACCAAAAAAACAACAAAATGGTAGTATAAACGTTTTTTTTGTTTAATACGATTTTGAGCATTTTCTACTAGCTCATGCTGTTCAATATCAAATGTTTTCTGTTTTTTGCTTGTCATAAACAATTAGTTTTACACAGCCACAGCACCTTTTATATGCGGATGCGGGTTATAATCTACTAACGTAAAATCATCGTATGTAAAATCAAAAATGTCTGTAACATTCTTGTTTAAAATCATTTTTGGGAGTTGTCTGGGTTCTCTTGAAAGCTGTAGCTTTACTTGCTCTAAATGATTACTGTAAATATGCGCATCGCCAAAAGTATGCACAAAATCTCCGGGTTCTAAATTACAAACCTGCGCTACCATCATGGTAAGTAATGCATAAGAAGCTATGTTAAATGGTACACCCAGAAAAATATCTGCGCTACGTTGGTAAAGCTGACAAGATAATTTGCCATTTGCTACATAAAACTGAAAAAAAGCATGACAAGGAGGAAGTGCAGCCTTTCCTTCTGCAACATTTTCACTAAAAGATTTTGAAGTGTCGGGTAAAACCGACGGATTCCAGGCAGAAACCAACATTCTACGACTATCAGGGTTGGTTTTAATAGTATGTATAACTTCTTTAATTTGATCAATCCCTTCACTATTCCAATTACGCCATTGATGTCCGTATACCGGGCCTAAATCACCATTTTCATCGGCCCATTCATTCCAAATTCTAACACCGTTTTCTTGAAGATATTTAATATTGGTATCTCCTTTTAAAAACCATAAAAGTTCATGAATTATAGATTTTACATGAAGTTTTTTTGTAGTTACTAAAGGAAAACCTTCACTTAAATCAAATCGCATTTGGTAACCAAAAACACTAAGAGTTCCGGTGCCGGTTCGGTCGCTTTTAAAATGACCGTTTTCTAACACATGCTTTAAAAGGTTGTGATACTGCTTCATGGGTGTTGAATTTGCAGTTAAAAATAGAAAAAAGCTTTTCAAATTTACCTTGAAAAGCTTTTGATTTATTAAAAGTTTATCAACTAAAATTAACCTATAATCATTCCGGCAATTGTTGCTGAAAGGAGTGATGCTAAAGTACCCCCAATTACAGCTTTTAACCCAAATTCTGATAAAGTTTTGCGTTGTCCCGGTGCTAAAGAGCCTATACCACCAATTTGTATTCCTATTGATGCAAAATTTGCAAAGCCACAAAGCATGTACGTGGCCATAATTACTGATTTTTGATAGGTTAAATGTGTGATATTTGCAGCATTTTTAAGTTCTGCTAATTGTATGTATCCAACAAACTCACTGGCTGCTAATTTAATCCCCAGAAGTTGCCCCATTAACATCATATCTTCTTTTGCAACGCCTATAAGCCACATTAAAGGAGCAAAAATAAATCCGAGAATAGACTCGAGTGAGAAACTATCGTAAGGGGTGTGCTCTGCCAGTATGGTATTTAATGAAGTAATATTGCCCAGCCACCCTAAAAAGTAATTAATAAGTGCAATAAAAGCTATAAACACTAAAAGCATAGCACCAACATTGGCTGCTAATTTTAAACCTTCGGTGGTTCCGTTAGCAATAGAATCTAAAATGTTAGAACCAATTTTATCTGATGAAACATGTACATCTTTATTAATTGGGTCTTGTTGCGGGTAAAGCATTTTAGAAATTACAATAGCTCCAGGTGCTGCCATAACAGATGCTGCAAGTAAGTGTTTGGCAAATTGTAAACGTAAAACAGGGTCATCTCCTCCTAGAAAACCAATGTAAGCTGCTAAAACTCCACCGGCAACAGTAGCCATACCACCAACCATTACTAATAAAATTTCAGAACGAGTCATGCGTTCTAAATAGGCTTTAATCATTAACGGAGCTTCGGTTTGACCTAAGAATATATTACCGGCAACACTTAAGCTTTCTGCACCAGAGATACCCATTAATTTGGTTAATACCCAAGCCATACCTTTTACAACAATTTGTATAACACCTAAATAAAACAGCAATGAGGTTAGTGCAGAGAAGAAAATAATGGTAGGGAGTACTTGAAATAAAAATATAAATCCAAACGACTCTACATTCATTAAACCGCCTAACAGAAACTCACTTCCGGCACGGGTAAAATCTAAAATTAAAACAAATATGCTTCCAACAAATTCAAAAGCTTTTTGAATAAAAGGTACTTTTAAAACACCGAAAGCCAATAAAAGCTGAGCACTTAAGCCAATACCAACCGTTTTCCAGTTTATGGCACTACGTTTACTGCTTAATAAATAAGCAAGAAGTAATAGTGCCAACATTCCTAAGGCGCCTCTTAAAAAACTGGTAAGGGTAAAACCTTGATTCGGAATAATTTTAGAGGTAGTTTCTGCTGTAATGGGAGCTGTATTTTTTTCGATAGCTTTAGTAAAAGAGTAGCTTATACCTTTTTCTTTAAAAACTAAAGTGCTATCTGTAAGAGTAGTGATTTTGTATTTTCTAATGGTATCTTTAGGAGAATCGTAATAAAAAACAAGAAGGCTGTACTGATACAAATAATCTCCCGAGGCTTTTAAGTTGTTTTTTGCTTTTAAGGAATAGGAGAAAGCACCTTTATTAAATGTTATTGTGTCTGTGCTGTCTATCGGGAATAAAGATTCGTTTTTTTCGTTATAAATCCCTTCAAACTGCCATTTACCTTCTAATTCTTGAGCTATAAGTGTTGTGGAAAATAACAAAAAGACAAAAATTGCGGTCGTGATTTTTTTCATCAGCATGTAGAGTTAGTTGCTACTTTTCTCGTTTAGAAATTTCGTCTCGAATTTTGGCGGCCTTTTCATAATCTTCATTAGCAACGGCCTTTTTTAGCAAGTCGTGTAACTCGCTTAGTGAAAGTTTGTTATACTGTTCATCAGATGTGGTAGCGCCTTCTTGAGAGACTTCATCTACCATAATGCTTTCATCTATAGCATCTTTTTCTGAATCTTCATCTTCTTCTTTTGGTGAAAATTTTAAATAAATACCAGCTTTATCTAAGATGGTTTTGTAAGTAAAAATAGGTGCATTAAAACGTAAGGCTAACGCTATGGCATCGCTTGTTCTGGCGTCTATTATTTCTTCTATTTTATCGCGCTCACAGATAATGCTTGAGTAAAATACACCATCAACTAATTTGTGAATAATAACTTGTTTAATTTGAATATCAAACCTATCGGCAAAATTTTTAAACAAGTCGTGAGTTAGGGGTCTTGGTGGTTTAATTTCTTTTTCAAGTGCTATTGCAATAGACTGGGCTTCGAAAGCACCTATAACAATTGGAAGTTTTCGTTCGCCATCTACTTCATTGAGAATGAGCGCATAAGCTCCGTTTTGTGTTTGGCTATACGAAATACCTTTTATATTTAACCTTACTAAACTCATAGTTATACCTAACTAAAAAAAGGCTGTCTAAACAAGGGCGCAACCATTATTTAGACAGCCCTATTGGGCACAATTTAGCAAAAATTACGCGTTTTGCGCTTTAAATTCTTTTAATTTTTCTATTAGTTTAGGTACTACCTCAAAAGCATCACCTACAACTCCATAATCTGCAGCTTTAAAGAAAGGTGCTTCCGGATCTGTGTTGATAACTACCTTTACTTTAGATGCGTTAATACCTGCTAAGTGTTGTATAGCACCAGAGATACCAACAGCTATATATAAGTTGGCAGCTACCGGTTTTCCGGTTTGCCCTACGTGTTCGCTATGAGGTCTCCACCCTAAATCAGAAACAGGTTTAGAGCAAGCTGTTGCAGCACCAAGAACATCGGCAAGTTCTTCAATCATTCCCCAATTTTCAGGACCTTTTAATCCTCTACCTCCAGAAACAACAATTTCTGCATCGGCAATTGTTACTTTTCCTGTTGCCTTATCTACAGCCGTAGATTTTACTGCAAAAGCATTTTCTGGAAGTGTTGGGTTAAAATCTTCTTCTGTAGCATTTGCTGGATTTTCTACCAATCCGAAAGCATTTTTTGATACCCCTAATACCTTTACATTGGTAGTAATTTCTGAAACTACAAATGCTTTGTTACTAAAAGCAGTTCTTTTAACTTTAAAAGGGTCTGTGCTCTCAGGCAATGCTACAACGTTAGATACATAACCGGCTTCTAAAGAGGCAGCTAACATTGGTGCCATGTATTTGCTATCTGCACTAGAACTTACAACAATTATTGTAGCATTTTCTTTTTCTGCTGCTTGCTTTACTATACTTGCATAAGCGTTGGCATTAAAAGTGCTTAAATCATTGTTTTTAATATGCAGCACTTTGTCTACACCATAGGTGCCAAGCTCACTTGTATTATCGGCATTTACTGCCACAGCAGTAACTGTTGTATTGAGTTGTTTGGCTACTTCTTTAGCATAAGAAGCAGCTTCGAAAGCTATTTTTTTAAATTTTCCGTTTTCGCTTTCTGTATATACTAAAACTGACATGGTTTTTCTTTTTTTAAATTAAAGCGTTAAGCTTAATAAACAGATTAAATTACTTTGGCTTCGTTATGAAGTAAATCAATTAATTGATCAAGATTTTCCGGATCAACTAATTTAACATCACCTTTTGGAGCCGGTTTTTCGAATTTAACCGAAGAGGTTGCTATGGTAGCATCAACTGGTTCAACAACAGTTAACTTTTTTTGTCTAGCCATCATAATACCTCTCATATTCGGAATTCTAAGGTCGCTTTCTTCAACTAAACCTTTTTGGCCTCCAATTACTAAAGGAAGTGAAGTTTCTAAGGTTTCTTTACCACCATCTATTTCTCTAACCGCTTTAGCAGTATTCCCTTCAACCTCCAATCCTATACAGGTATTTACAAAGTTAGCGCCTAAGAAAGTTGCTAACATTCCCGGAACCATCCCGCCATTGTAATCAATAGATTCACGACCACAAATAATTAAATCGTAACCACCATCTTGAGCAACTTTAGCTAATTGTTTGGCAACAAAAAAGCCGTCGGTTGGTTGGGCATTAACTCTAATTGCATCGTCTGCACCTATTGCTAGTGCTTTGCGAAGTGTAGGTTCTGTTTCAGGCCCGCCAACATTAACAACAGTAACGGTTGCTCCTTGTTTTTCTTTAAACCACATTGCTCTGGTTAACCCAAACTCGTCATTAGGGTTTATTACAAATTGCACACCGTTTGTGTCAAATTTGGTATCACCATCAGTAAAATTTATTTTAGATGTAGTGTCTGGAACGTGACTTATGCACACTAATATTTTCATTGATGTAATAGATTTGTTTTATGAGGTTACGAAGTTAATTAAAATTCTAATTATTTCCTATGCGTGCATAATAAATTTTCGTTAAAAAGATGCGATTGTTTTCTTGTAATAATTGCTATTTTTGCATGCCTTCATTTTTTTTAAGGCAAAATCTAAACATTGTTAATTAATATTATGAGAACAATACAATTTAGAGAGGCCATAGCAGAGGCCATGAGTGAAGAAATGCGCCGAGATGAATCGGTTTACTTAATGGGAGAAGAGGTAGCAGAGTACAATGGTGCTTATAAAGCCTCTAAAGGAATGTTAGACGAGTTTGGCCCGGACCGTGTAATAGATACTCCAATTTCTGAACTTGGTTTTGCCGGAGTAGGCGTAGGCTCTGCTATGAATGGTAACAGGCCTATAATTGAGTTTATGACATTTAATTTCTCTCTGGTTGGGATAGACCAAATAATTAACAATGCAGCTAAAATTCGCCAAATGTCTGGCGGACAGTTTAATTGCCCTATTGTGTTTAGAGGTCCTACAGCTTCTGCAGGGCAGTTGGCAGCTACACACTCACAAGCTTTTGAAAGTTGGTATGCTAATTGTCCGGGATTAAAAGTGGTTGTTCCTTCTAACCCGTACGATGCTAAAGGATTATTAAAATCGGCTATTAGAGATGATGACCCTGTTATTTTTATGGAGTCTGAGCAAATGTACGGAGACAAAGGAGAGGTGCCTGAAGGAGAATATACCATACCGCTTGGGGTTGCCGATATAAAACGTGAAGGAACAGATGTTACGATAGTGTCTTTTGGAAAAATTATTAAAGAAGCTTATAAGGCTGCAGATGAGTTAGCGAAAGAAGGTATTTCTTGTGAAATAATTGATTTACGTACCGTTAGACCAATGGATCATGATACAATTCTTAAGTCGGTTAAAAAAACTAACAGACTGGTAATTTTAGAAGAAGCATGGCCATTTGGTAACGTATCAACAGAAATTACATACCAGGTACAAGAAAAAGCATTTGATTATTTAGATGCGCCAATAATAAAACTTAATACAGCCGACACTCCGGCACCATACTCTCCGGTACTTTTAGAAGAGTGGTTGCCAAATTACAACGATGTAATTAAGGCTGTTAAGAAAGTGTTATACAAATAATTTAAAGTAATTAATACCGTTATAATAACTTCATCGGCTTTTTGTTGATGAAGTTATTATGTTTATATACCTATGAGGAGCTTTTTTTGGATTGCAATACTGTTACTCCCGTTTTTTGGTTTAGCTCAAACCAAAGTAAGTGGTATGGTAATAGACCAAAACGGAGATCCTGTTGCATTTGCTAATGTATTATTTAAAAACTCTTCTGAAGGAACAATTACAAATGATGATGGTAGGTTTTATTTAGAGTCAGATAACAATTACAATACGCTGGTTGTATCTTTTATTGGTTACGCTACTCAAGAGATAGAGCTTACGCAAAAAACAACCTACAATTTAACGATAACGCTACCCGAAGGAGAACAATTAGATGAGGTTGTGGTTTACTCCGGCAATCAGCCTAAAAAAAATAATCCGGCAGTAGAAATTTTAAAAAAAATATGGGCTAAGAAACATCAAAACGGACTTAAAAAATTTAATCAATATCAATTTGATAAGTACGAGAAAGTTGAATTTGATTTAAACACCATAGATAGTGCTCTTATAAAAAGTAAATTGTTTAAAGGATTAGAGTTTGTTTTTGAAGATTTAGATACCTCACGAATAACCGGAAAAACCTACTTACCTATTTTTATAAATGAAGCTTTTTATAAGGTTTACGGAGACAACAAACTTAAAAAACATAAAGAAGACTTAATAGGGAATAAAAACTCTGGCTTTGAAACTAACCAAAGTATTATTGCTTTTGTGCAAGATTTATATGCAGACTATAATATATATGACAATTATTTAAAGTTTTTTGATAAAAGCTTCGTTAGTCCGCTTTCTAAAACCGGAGTAGACACCTATAATTATGTGTTAATAGATAGCGCATACATAGGCAATAAATGGTGTTATAACATTGTATATTATCCAAGAAGAAAAAATGAGCTAACCTTTAAAGGAGATTTTTGGGTAAACGATACCACTTACGCTATAAAAAAAATAAATCTTCAAGTAACTAAAAGCGCTAATATAAACTGGGTTAAAGAAATTTATATTGAGCAAGAATTTGAGGTGTTAAACGATTCTGTTTTTTTGCTTAAACGAGACTATATGTTAAGTGATTTCAGTTTAAGTAAAAAAGAAAAATCACGAGGCGTTTACGGTAAGCGAACCACTGTTTTTGATAACTACGTTTTTAACAAAGAAAAACCTAAATCTTTTTACGATACTCGAGTAGATCCATACAATCCGGTGGTATACAAAAGAAGTGATGAGTTCTGGAAACAAAACAGATTAGAAGAGCTTAATAAAGACGAAACGGGGATTTATAAGTTATTAGATACGTTAAAAACAGTTCCAAAATTTAAAAGACTTTATAACTGGGGTTCAATTTTAGCTTCGGGATACATAGAGTTTGATAAATGGAATATAGATTACGGACCAATATTTTCAACGTTTGGCTTTAATGATGCCGAAGGAATAAGATTACGCACAGGGGCCAGAACTTATTTTGGTCAAAATGATACTTGGCGTTTAGAAGGATACTTAGCTTATGGATTTAAAGACAATAAATTTAAATACGGTTTTTCCGGTAAGTTTTTATTAGATCGGAAAATGCGACTCATATTTTCTGCCGGGAACAGAAGGGATATAGAGCAGCTTGGAGTTAGCCTAACAGCTACCAACGATGTGCTGGGGCGTAGCTTTGCCTCCTCATCAATATTTTCTGCCGGTGCAAACGATAAACTCACCAATATAAACCTAACAACAGCTTCTATACAAATAGAGCCTTTTAAAAACTTAAACTTCAGCTTTGGCACATCATACAGAACGCTACAATCTGCTTTACCCGAAGCTTTTAGTTTGTCTTATATAGATGCAGAAAGCCCTTCCGGTATAGCCAATAAAATTAGGCAGTTTGATATTAATATGTCTGTAACCTACACACCAGGCAGAGAAACTATAGGCTACGGTGTAGAGCGTAAAGAAATAACAGATGAGTATGCCAGAATTTTTGTGAATTACACTAAAGGACTTGAAGGCTTTTTAGATAGTGATTTTGAATACAAAAAAATACAGTTCTACTACAGACAACCATGGCAAATAGGAGGTTTTGGGCGTTTGTTTAGTTTGCTTGAAGTTGGTAAAACCTACGGAGAGGTTACGTTAGGATTGCTAAGTGTAATTCCGGGTAACCAAACCTATTTTTCTATTTTTAATACGTTCCCAAATTTAGATTTTTACGAATTTGTAACAGACACTTATGCAACACTGCATTTAGAGCATAATTTTAACGGACGTTTATTTTCTAGAATACCTTGGTTAAGAGATTTTAATTTACGTGAAATTGTTGGGTTACGCGGAGCTTGGGGAGAGCTTTCGCAAGCAAATATAAATTTAAGTGCACCAACAAACATTCCTTTAATGGCTCCTTCAGATAAAGTATATTGGGAATATTCATTTGGAGTGGGTAACATTTTCAAGGTGTTTAGAATAGACTTTAATTTTAGAGGAAACTATCTAGATAATCCTAACGCCAGAAAGTTTGCTATAACAGGAGCATTAGGATTTCATTTTTAATAAAAAGTTAATCTTAACTTAACCAAAAACAACTTAAATCCTGTTGGTTAGAGACAAACAGTTTACTACCTTTGCAGCCGCTTTAAAAAAAGAGATAGATAATGAGTGCAGCAAAACTAAAATCGTTTGATGTTTTAATAGAAATTCCAAAAGGGAGTCGTAATAAGTACGAATACGATTTTAAACTAAAAAAAATACGCTATGACCGTATGATATTTTCATCTATGCATTATCCGGCAGACTATGGTTTTATTCCGGAAACATTAGCATTAGATGGAGACCCGTTAGATGTTTTAGTATTAGTAACAGAACCAACATTTCCGGGGTGTGTAATGGAGGTTAAGCCAATTGGAGTATTCCATATGGCCGATGAAAAAGGTCCGGATGAGAAAATTGTTTGTGTGCCGGTTTCAGACCCGATCTGGAATAAATTAAATGATTTAGACGATATGAACCCTCACCAAAAGAAAGAGATTGAGCACTTTTTTAAAGTGTACAAAGATCTTGAGCACAAAAAAGTAGATGTAGAAGGTTGGGGTAATGTAGAAGAAGCTTGGGAAATTATAGATAAGTGTATTGATAGATTTCAGGCATCAAAAGAAAAAGTAACCGAAGAAATGTTTACAATAAAGTAAACACTCCCAAAAAAATAATTGTTAAAAAAAGCAATAATGCAACTGCATTATTGCTTTTTTATTTCTGGGCTATTTTAGTACATTTACCAACTATTAACCAAAACCAAGACTTTAGTTTATGGAAGCAAACATGATTTATGTGCCAATTGCATTGGCAATTGTAGGGCTGCTATTTATGTTCATTAAAATGATTTGGGTAAAAAAGCAAGCCCCGGGCAACGAGAAAATGCAAAGCATTTCTAAAAGTATTAAAGAAGGCGCTTTAGCTTTCTTAAGTGCAGAATACAGATTGCTTGCCGTATTTGCCTTAATTGCTGCAGTGGCATTATACATTATCTCTACCATAGTAGAAACTACCCACTGGCTTATAGTTCCGGCTTTTATTTTCGGAGCTATTTTTTCTGCTTTAGCCGGAAATATTGGAATGCGTATTGCAACAGAGGCTAATACCAGAACGGCAGAAGCAGCCAAAACCAGTTTGCCACAAGCCTTAAAAGTATCGTTTAGCGGAGGTACAGTAATGGGCTTAGGCGTTGCCGGTTTAGCTGTGTTAGGGTTAAGTTTATTCTTTTTAATTTTTACCAACCAGTTTATAACCGGAGGTGATAATTTTTATACAGAAATGACCATAGTGCTAGAAGCTCTGGCGGGATTTTCTTTAGGAGCAGAAAGCATAGCGTTATTTGCCCGTGTTGGAGGTGGAATTTATACTAAAGCAGCCGATGTTGGTGCTGATTTAGTGGGTAAGGTAGAAGCCGGTATTCCGGAAGATGATCCACGTAATCCGGCAACAATTGCCGATAATGTAGGAGATAATGTGGGCGATGTAGCCGGTATGGGAGCCGATTTGTTTGGCTCGTATGTGGCTACTGTTTTAGCAGCCATGGTACTTGGTAATTATGTTATTAAAGACATGTCTGTAAATGGAGGTTTTACAGATGATTTTAATAATATGGGGCCAATATTACTACCGGTTGTGATAGCCGGGGTTGGTGTTGTAGCTTCTATATTAGGAACCTTTTTAGTTAAAATATCAAGTAATGATGCTAAAGAAGCCCAGGTGCAAAAAGCATTAGATATGGGTAACTGGACAGCAATTTTAATAACGTTGGCAGCCAGTTGGTTTTTAATAGATTTCATGTTGCCGGAAAACATGACTATGAAGTTTTTTGGCGAAGGTTATAAAACAGTTCCTTCTATGCATGTGTTTTTTGCAGCTTGTATAGGGTTAGCTGTAGGAGCACTTATATCGTTTGTAACAGCTTACTATACATCGTTAGGAAAAAAACCTGTTTTAGATATTGTTCAGAATTCATCAACCGGAGCAGCAACTAACATTATTGCCGGTTTAGCCGTTGGTATGAAATCAACTTTTTGGTCGGTGTTACTTTTTGCAGCTGCAATTTATGGGTCGTATGTATTAGCTGGTTTTTATGGGGTTGCTTTAGCTGCTTCTGCCATGATGGCTACAACAGCAATGCAATTAGCCATAGATGCTTTTGGCCCAATAGCCGATAATGCAGGTGGAGTTGCCGAAATGAGCGAACTGGATCCGGAAGTAAGAGAACGTACAGATATTTTAGATTCTGTAGGAAACACTACAGCAGCAGTTGGTAAAGGGTTTGCTATTGCTTCGGCTGCCTTAACTGCTTTAGCTCTATTTGCTGCCTATGTAACGTTTACCGGAATAGATGGGATTAATATTTTTAAAGCCGATGTATTAGCTGCTTTATTTGTAGGTGGTATGATTCCGGTTGTTTTCTCGGCTTTAGCCATGAAATCTGTCGGAAAAGCAGCAATGCAAATGGTACAAGAAGTAAGAAGACAGTTTAAAGAAATTCCAGGTATTATGGAAGGTACCGGAAAGCCAGAATATGGTAAATGTGTGGCTATCTCTACACAAGCAGCCTTACGCGAAATGTTATTACCGGGCTTAATTACTATAATAACACCTATTATTATAGGATTAGTTTTTGGAGCAGAACCGCTTGGGGGTTATATGGCCGGAGTTTGTGTAAGTGGTGTTATGTGGGCTATTTTTCAGAATAATGCCGGAGGTGCTTGGGATAATGCTAAAAAATCATTTGAAGCCGGAGTAGAAATTAATGGAGAGATGACCTACAAAGGTTCTGATGCTCATAAAGCTGCAGTAACCGGAGACACCGTTGGTGATCCGTTTAAAGATACATCAGGCCCTTCTATGAATATTTTAATTAAGCTTACATGCTTGGTTGGTTTAGTAATTGCTCCTATACTTGGCGGACACGCTTTAGAATCATCAGAAAAAAACCAAGAAGTAAATGTTTGGGTAGATTCTGATGGCCAAGAGCATGTTGTTAAAATAGTAAAAGGAAAAGATGCAAAGTTTATTAAAGAAACCAATGAGCATGCAGAGAAAGAGGTTAAAGTAGAAAAAACTAAAAATAATGATGGTATTGTTACGGCAACTATCACTACTACTATTACTGAAAATGGGGTTACTAAAACTACCACGCAGGTTATAGAAGGTACTGATGAAGAAGTATCTTCTAAAATTAATGAGTTAAAAAACGAAGATGTTATTAGAGTGGATATTATAAAAGTAAAAGAAGTAGAAGAAGAAAATTAATTGCTCATTTATTGTTAAAAAAACCACGCGAAAAGCGTGGTTTTTTGTTTTTTTAAAATGTTCCTACCAGACCAATTTTATTATAACCGGGCTGAATGTGCCATGAGATTTTTCTCTTTTTTGTAGAGTACCCTTCCGGGTATCTGTTTTCTTTTTTCATGTAGTTGTCTATGCAATCTACAACGGCAATACTTAATGCTGTACCAATAAAAATATCGGTTACCCAATGTGCATTATCCCATAGTCTTGAAATTGGAGCTATAGCTCCAACAGCATAAATTCCTGCTTTAACCCAAATATTATCAAACTGTTTAGCAATTGAATGAGCCATAGAAATAGAAAGCGTTGTATGGCCTGAAGGAAAAGAATGATAACCCGATTCTTTGCTAAATGGATCAAAATCAAACTTGCCGGTTTCATTGCCGGGTCTGGCTCTTCCTACTACCGTTTTACTAATAGATTGAATTAAACCGGAAGTTGCTGCAGACGATATGATTAGAACAGCAGTTTTTCTAACCTTTTGGTTTTTTGTTAAGAGGCCAACCCCATAAACACCACCGGAAATTAAAAAAAAGTTTTGAGGGCTTCCAAAATACCATCCTGTGTCTCTAATAAGTTTTGGTGCATGCTCTCCTTGCTCTTTAAAGTAAACTTGAGCTTCATCATCTATAGTATGAAGTAAGACAGTTCCAATAACAACACCTCCGGCTGTTAAAAAATCATCTTTATCCCATCGGATTGGAGCAGAAAGACTGTACCCCATATTTTTAACAAAGCTCTTAGTGTCATACTTTATAATTTGCCAAGTATTTGGCTTTGTAGTTTGTAATGTGTCTTGTTGGCCAATTGCTATGTTACCAAACAAAAAAAGGGCTAAGCCCCATATTGTTTTTATACTGTTTAATTTCATAGCTTTTACTTTTGGTTAAAATAACCCATGAAGTTCAGCGTCAACCCTGTTTATAATTTCACCAAGGTCTTCCGGGTTATCTACAAAGTTAATATTATCTACATCTATAATTAGTAATTTACCTTTATCGTAACCATGAATCCAAGCTTCGTAACGCTCGTTTAATCTACTTAGGTAATCTATAGAAATAGAGTTCTCGTAATCACGACCTCTTCTGTGAATTTGTTTTACAAGATTAGGGATAGAGCTTCGTAAATAAATTAATAAATCCGGGGGTTGCACCAAGCTCTCCATTAACTCAAACAACGACTTGTAGTTGTTAAAGTCTCTATTTGTCATTAACCCCATAGCGTGCAGGTTAGGAGCAAAAATGTGAGCATCTTCGTAAATGGTACGGTCTTGAATTACTTTTTTACCACTTTCTCTAATATTGAGAATTTGTCTGAATCTGCTGTTTAAAAAATAAATTTGAAGGTTAAAGCTCCAACGCTCCATTTGAGTGTAAAAATCGTCCAGATAAGGGTTATCTACAACATCTTCAAATTGAGCTTCCCACCTGTAATGTTTAGCTAATAATTTAGTTAGTGTAGTCTTTCCGGCTCCAATATTTCCGGCAATGGCAACGTGCATCGCTTGCATTTTATATTAGGTAATTTTATTTCTTTTGAGTTGGTAAATATACAAGTTCTACGCGGTAACAGAAAGGGGTTTTTTACTTATTTGCGTAAGTGTTTGTGTAATATTGGGTTATGTTTTGTTACATAGATAATGCTTGCTGTAAAACCGGATCTTCTCCGGTAATAAAATCCTGAATAGTTACCGGCACGGCAATATCTGGTTTAATAGTTTTATCGTTTTCTTGTCCAAATTTAAAATAATGGGTACTGTATTGAAGTTTTAATTTAGAATTAGGTAGTTGCATAACTTCTATATTGCCAAAATGATTTGGTGAACCCGATGTTTCTTGTCCGATTACAACTGCATTCAAAAGCCTTTTGCTGTCAATGATATTTTTAATTGCCGATGAAAAAATCTTTGCATCAACCAAGGTTGCTACTTTTCCGTTTTCTTTAAAAAATTGAGTGTTTTTAATAGCATTTAGCAAACTGGTGCCTTGTTCAGGATGGCCTCCTGTATTTCCTCTAATATCAAAAATAAGTTTTGTATAAGGCTTACTATTAAGCTCGTTAATAATAACATTGGTAAATTCTATAAAAGAAGGAATACGTTCTATTTGTCCGGGCGATGCATTTTTTAGTGTGTTGTTGGCAACAAGAGCTTCTCTGCTGTTGCTAACATTATATTTTATATAAAGCGTACTATTATCTATACTGGTGCTCCAAAACCAAGACCTGCTGTTTTGTTTGAATAGAGGGATTTTATTAGGCATGGCAAAAGCCATTTGTCCGCCTCTTCTGTGTTCCGGATTAAAAGTTATTGCTAGCGTTTTTTGTTCGTTGTTAAGTGTTAATACTTTTAGTTGAGCAGTATTTTTAGAAACAATACCAAGATACTGAAGCAGCGAAACATTTTTTAAAACATTTGCTACTAAAAGTTTTTTAGAGGCTGCATTATGAACATACAAAACTGTGGTGATTTTGTTTTCTAGTTCTGTAACCGGTATACCATTTATAGCCAATAATTTTGCAGCCATAAAGTTTTCGTTATCTCTTGAAATTGCGGTAATGTAATAGCCGTCTGAAAGCCACTCAAAACCAACAGGAAATTGCTTATTTATAGAAAATTGTAATAACGTATGGTTATCTTGTATAGCAGATAGTAATTTGGTTAACTCCCATATTATAGTTTCTGATTCAAGCTCAGAAATTTGCTCTTTAAGTGTATTTATTTTGGTTTTAAAATCTTGTTCAGAAATACTTTTGTAAAGGTTTATATGGCGCTTAGGGAGCTCTGTTTCAATATAGTTGAGGTCTTCTATCCAATCTTTAGTATCCATTTTTTGGGCATTCCCCAAAAAGAAAAATCCAATTAAAAAAAACAGTAATAATCGCATAGTTTAGTTTTAAATAAAACGTTTAAAGTACTGCTGTAGTATTTGTTGGCTAAAACCTAATCGCTAAATCAAAATAAGTAGTAACAATTTTATACATTTGCATCTGAAATTTTTAAGAGGATAGATTTGACTGATTGCAACCTCGCAAAAAAATGCTAAAGCAGTTACACGGCTTCACTTTGCTTGTAAACTTCTTTAGCATTTAACGTCAAACCAAAATCCTCAATTTTTAAATAAAAATTTATGGCATATTTATTTACATCCGAATCGGTTAGTGAAGGACACCCAGATAAAATTGCAGATCAAATTAGTGATGCACTTTTAGATAACTTTTTAGCTTTTGACCCTGAGAGCAAAGTAGCATGCGAAACATTAGTTACTACCGGGCAAGTGGTTTTAGCAGGAGAGGTTAAAAGCAATACATATTTAGATGTTCAGCAAATTGCGCGAGAGGTTATAAACAATATTGGTTACACTAAAGGAGCATACCAATTTAGTGGAGATTCTTGCGGGGTAATTTCTCTTATACATGAGCAATCTCAAGATATAAACCAAGGAGTAGATAGAGCTAATAAAGAAGAGCAAGGTGCCGGAGACCAAGGTATGATGTTTGGTTATGCAACCAACGAAACTCATAACTACATGCCATTAGCTTTAGATATTTCTCATAAAATTCTTCAAGAATTAGCAAAACTCAGAAGAGAAAATAAAGAAATCACCTATTTACGCCCCGATGCAAAAGCGCAGGTAACAATAGAGTATAATGATGATAATGAGCCTCAACGAATAGATACTATTGTAGTATCTACACAACACGATCCGTTTGATGATAATGAGGAGGCTATGCTAAAAAAAATAGAAGCAGATATTAAAAATATTCTTATTCCTCGTGTTGTTAAGCAGTTACCTGAGTACGTTCAAAAATTATTTAACAACACTATAAAGTACCACATTAATCCTACCGGAAGGTTTGTAATTGGTGGGCCGCATGGAGATACAGGACTTACCGGAAGAAAGATAATAGTAGATACCTACGGAGGTAAAGGAGCTCACGGTGGTGGTGCTTTTAGTGGAAAAGACCCAAGCAAAGTAGACCGTAGTGCTGCTTATGCTGCCAGACATATTGCTAAAAACTTAGTAGCAGCAGGTGTTGCAAACGAGGTTTTAGTTCAGGTTAGTTATGCTATTGGAGTAGTAGAGCCAACCTCTATTTATGTAAACACATTTGGCTCGGCTAATGTGAATATGACCGATAGTGAAATTGCCAAAAAAGTACAAGAGATTTTTGATATGCGTCCGTACGCAATAGAAAAGCGTTTAAAACTTAGAAATCCAATTTATTTAGAAACTGCAGCGTATGGCCATATGGGTAAAGAGCCTCGTTTAGTTAAAAAAGTATTCGAATCTCCATACAATGGTAAAGTAGAAAAAGAAGTAGAGCTCTTTACCTGGGAAAAATTAGATTATGTAGACCAAGTTAAACAAGTATTTGGCTTATAGTATTTTTTGGGTTGCATAACCAGTTTAAAAAAAGTTACTTTTGTTCATCAAATTAGCGTATGAAAAAAGTAACTTTTTTTCTTTTTATACTTTTTAGTTTTACTTGTTTAGCTCAACAAAAACAACATACATCTTTTATAGATGTCTCTTACTTTAAAGGATCAATTGCACTTCATAATACAGATATTCAGCACTTAATAACCGGACATCCTGAGGGTTTTGTTATAGGATTTAATAAAAAAACGTATGGGTATAATGAGTGGGAACACCTTTACAATTATCCGGATTATGGTTTTTCTGTAAGCTATCAGAATTTAAAAAATGAGTTTTTGGGTGAAAACTACGGGGTGTACGCACATTATAATTTTTACTTTTTAAAAAGAAATTTGGTTGCCAGAATTGGTCAGGGTTTAGCATATACAACCAATCCGTATCATAAAGAAAGCAATTTTAGGAATATAGCTTTCGGATCGCGTATTATGAGCAGTACATATGTTATGCTGCAATATAAAAAAGAACGACTCATAGATAAGTTTGGACTTCAGGCCGGGATAACTTTAATACATTACTCTAATGCTAATGTTAAGGCACCCAACACAAGTATAAATACAATTACGGCCAACGTTGGAGTAGTATATAATTTAGATGATGAACCATTAAGTTATCAACCTAAAATAACACAAGAGCGTTTTACAGAGCCAATTAAGTTTAATGTAGCATTTAGAGCCGGAATAAATGAAAGTGATGTGGTTGATAGCGGACAATTTCCGTTTTACATATTTTCTGCTTATGCAGATAAACGCTTAAACAGAAAAAGTGCTGTTCACTTTGGGGCCGACTTGTTTTTATCTAATTTCTTAAAAGAATATATTGAGTATAAAAGCATAGCATTTCCTGAAGAAAATATACAAGGAGATGAAGATTATAAAAGGGTTGGGGCATTTGTGGGTCATGAGTTATTTATTAATAAACTATCACTGCTTACACAACTTGGGTATTATGTTTATTATCCGGTAGATTTTGAGGGAAGAACCTATTTTAGAGTTGGGCTAAAACACTATTTTACAAATAAATTTTTTGGAGCTATTACTTTAAAATCTCACGGAGCAAAAGCAGAAGCCGTAGAGTTTGGAATAGGAGTTAGGTTATGAGAAACATATTTTTTTTACTACTAATACTTTGTATGTGCGCCTGTAATTCAGAAAGCGCCCCAGATTGTTTTAAAACAACCGGAACTATAGTAACAAAAGAATTTTCAGTTGCTAATTTTTCTAGTATTGTAGTTTTTGAAGGAGTAGCTTTAACAATTAAACAAGACACTGTACAGCGTGTAGTTGTTAAAGCAGGAAAAAATCTTATACCAGAGGTAAAAGTAAGTGTAAAAAATAATCGTTTAGAACTAGCAACAAGCAATAATTGCAACTGGTTTAGAAGTTACAACCCAATACAAGTCTTTGTATATTCACCAAACTTAACCGAAATAAGAAGTAGTACCCAGTTTGATGTTAAATCTGAAGGTATATTACAGTTTGATAGTTTTAGAATAGTTTCTGAAGATTATTTAAACCCAGACTATCAAAATACAGGGAACTTTTATTTAAACATAGATTCTAACAACTTTAGCTTGGTATTTAACAATCTCTCTAATTGTTTTATAACAGGAAATACCAAAAATGCATCAATTACATTTGCTTCCGGGAACGGTAGGTTTGAAGGCCCAAATTTTAAAATTGATAACTTAACATTTTATCATCGAGGCAGTAATGATATGATTGTGCATCCTATAAAAAAAGTAACCGGAAATATTTACAGCACCGGGAACGTAATTTTAAAAAACATTCCGGATTCTATTGATGTTACAGAACATTATAAAGGAAAATTAATTTATAATAACTAATGCGTAGCCTAAAATTTATTTTATTAATGTTTAGCCTGTTATCTTTTATTCAATCTGTATTTGCTCAACAACCCACAAGAAATATTAAAAAGGTAGAGCGCGTAATTCATAAATTAATTAAGAGAAAAAAAGTTCCCGGATTGGGAATTACGGTGTTAAAAAACGGAGAATTATTTTATGAAAACGGTTTTGGTTATGCTAACATAACTAGTAAAACACCAGTACATCCAAAGAAAACAATTTTTAGGATAGCAAGTGTTTCTAAGCCAATTACTGCTGCAGCTTTAGCAAAAATGGTTCAAGAAGGGCTTATAGATTTAGATGCATCTGTTTATAAATACGTCCCTGAGTTTCCTAAAAAAAAATACGATTTTACAATTAGGCAATTAGGCTCTCATACTGCCGGTTTTAGAAGTTATAAAGGCAAAGAATATGTGCTTAATAAGCCTTACAGTATAGAAGAAGGGCTTACTGTTTTTAAAAACGATGCGCTTTTGTACAAACCCGGTACTAACTATTTATACAATAGTTACGATTTTGTTTTGTTATCTGTTGCTATGCAGCGTGCAGCTAACAAACCATTTGATGAGTATGTAAAAGAAAAAGTATTAGAACCTTTACAAATGCAAAATACTTTTCCGGATAAAGCAGATACGCTCCCCAATGCAGCCACCTACTATTCTAAATCTAAATTTAAAGGATTTAAGCCTGCATCGCCGGTAAATAATTATTATAAGTTGGCAGCCGGCGGATACCTATCTACCACAGAAGATATGGCTAAACTTGGTCAGGCCTTTTTAAACAACGCAATTGCTTCTGCAGAAATAATGCGTGAATTTTTAACACCTCCAACTATAAATGGAAAAAGCACTTATTATGGTATAGGTTTAGAGGTTAGTTTGGATAACAAAAACCGACCTTATTTTGGGCATATTGGTAACGGAGTAGGCGGGTATGCTATTTTGTACATATACCCGGCTCAAAAAAAGGTAATTGCATTAGCAACAAATGTTACAAACCCTAAAACAGACCGAGAGTTTAAAAAAATTATCAACTATTTAATTGAAGCTGCTAATAATTAAGTGGTTAGTTCTCTAAATAAACTTTCTAAATTTTTATGTTTAGGATTTAGCTGTAGTATTTTTAAGCCATTATCGTGGGCAAAATCAAAAATGGCAGGACGCATATCTTTAGTTGTACTAAAAGAAAGCTCGTAAACAAAATTATTAGTATTAGTTACGGTTGTAATATTCGGTAGCGTTTCTAAAAGCTGTGTTTCTACTCTATAATCAAACTCAACAATAATTTCTTGTGTGTTAGAAGCTTTTAAATCACTTAACTTTTTATCGGCTACCAAATTACCTTTATTAATAATTAAAACCCTATCGCAAATTGCTTCAACCTCACTCATAATATGAGTAGAAAGCAATACAGTTTTTTCTTTTCCAATGTTTTTAATTAATTGTCTTATTTCTACAAGCTGATTTGGATCTAATCCGGTAGTAGGTTCATCTAAAATTAACACATCAGGATTGTGCAATAAAGCAGCAGCTAAGCCCACACGTTGTCTGTATCCTTTAGAGAGTTGCCCTATGGTTTTATGGCTTTCAGGAAGCAATCCGGTTTCTGCAATTACAGTGTCTATTTTTTTGGCAGATACTCCATAAACATGTGCATTAAAGGCCAAATATTCTTTCACGTACATGTCTAAATACAGAGGATTATGCTCCGGTAAATAACCAATACTTTGCTGCACTTGTTTTTTTTGGGAAATAACATTGTAACCGTTAACAACAGCTTCTCCGGAATCTGCAGGTAGATAGGTGGTTAAAATTTTCATCATGGTAGATTTTCCGGCGCCATTAGGACCTAAAAATCCAATAACTTCACCTTTATTTACAGAAAACGAGACACCATTTAAAGCCGTTTGGTTTCCGTAGGTTTTAATTATGTTACTTACAGTTATAGACATGTAGTGGGTTTTTAGCAAAAATATAGATTAAAAATAAGCACACTTAAAAAAATAATAAAAACCATTTTGTTATTTCAAAATAATAGCTACTTTAGCAATCAAGTAAAGCAATTAAAAATGATTGTCAATACGTATTTCTGGAACGGTTTTTATTTTTTCTTTTTCTATTTAAGAAAAAGACCGGGACAGTTATAGGTATTGGTAAATACAAGCTTTATGAAGTCCCGGGATTTTTCTCGGGACTTTTTTTTGATTGTATATGAAGAAAAAAATAGCCATACAAGGAATAAAAGGTTCAAACCATCACATTGTAGCTTCAAAGTTTTATGGGGCAGATGTTGCATTGCACGAATGTTTGTCTTTTGATGCTATGGTGAATAGTTTATTAAGCAAAGAGGCTAATGAAGCGGTAATGGCTATAGAAAACTCTATAGCGGGCTCTATTATACCAAATTACGCTTTAATAGATAACAATAATCTACATATAGTTGCAGAACATTACCTAAACATTCATCATTATTTATTGGCACTACCGGGACAAAATATAATGGCTATAAAAGAGGTTTGCTCACACCCAATGGCATTATTACAATGCAAAGAATTTTTTAAAAAATACCCACATATTAAATTGGTTGAAGATGTAGATACGGCAGCTGTTGCTAGAAGAATACAAGAAAACAAATTAATGGGGGTTGCAGCAATTTCAAGCAAGCTGTCTGCAAAGCTATTCAACTTAGAAATTATTGCCGAAAACATACAAACTATAAAAAATAATGCTACCCGTTTTGTATTACTCAAAACAAGTAACGGAGTTATAAATAAAGAAGAAATTAACAAAGCTTCTTTAAAATTTCAATTAGATCATAAAAGGGGTAGTTTGGCTACAGTATTAAATGTAATGAGTGATTGCAAGCTAAACTTAACTAAAATTCAATCACTTCCTATTATAGAAACCCCATGGAAATACGCCTTTTTTGTTGATGTAACCTTTAACGATTATGAAGATTACCAAAAGGCTAAATCGTTGCTAAATATTATGGCAGAAAATTTTAAAGTATTAGGCGAATACAAAAATGCAAACTTATGACGGCAGCAGAACGCTTACATAGTGTAAACGAGTATTACTTTTCTAAAAAATTAAAAGAGGTAAGTGCGCTGCAAGAGCAGGGTAAACCGATTATAAATTTAGGAATAGGAAGTCCGGATTTAGCACCTCCTGCAGAAGTTGTTACTGCTTTGCAAGAAGCAATTAGCAACTCTAATGCGCACCAATACCAAAGCTACAATGGTCTTCCTGAGCTTCGTAATGCTATGGCAGAGTTTTACAGAACTCAATACCAAGTAAATTTAGATGCTGCCACAGAGATTTTACCATTATTAGGCTCTAAAGAAGGTGTTATGCACATAAGTTTGGCTTTCTTAAATGCAGGCGACAAGGTGCTTATTCCAAATCCCGGGTATCCTACCTATGCATCGGTAACTAAACTGTTGGGGGCACAACCTGTTTTTTATGATTTAAACGAAGATAACAATTGGTTTCCTGATTTAAATCAACTATCTAAACAAAATTTAGATAAGGTAAAGCTAATGTGGATTAACTATCCGCATATGCCAACAGGAGCTAAAGCAACGTTAAAACAATTTAAAGAATTAATAAGTTTTGCAGAAGCACATAACATTTTGCTAATAAATGATAATCCGTATAGTTTTATTTTAAATAATAAACCACAAAGTATATTACAGGTAGAAAATGCTTTTAATGTGGCTATAGAGTTAAACTCTTTGAGTAAAACATTTAATATGGCGGGCTGGCGAGTTGGAATGGTGTTAGGGAATAGCAACTTTATAAGACAAATTACTAAAGTAAAAAGCAATATAGATAGCGGAATGTTTTATGGTGTGCAAAAGGGAGCTGTGAAGGCCTTACAAAGTGCACCGGCATGGTATAATACCTTAAACTCGGTTTATGCAAACCGAAAAAAATTAATACATCAACTTGCACAAAAACTTAACTGCACTTTTGCAAGCAATACAGCAGGGTTGTTTGTATGGGCAAAACTTCCGTCAAATAGTTTTTCTTCAGAAGATTTTGTTGATGATTTACTGTATACTAAAAGTTTGTTTGTAGCACCCGGAACAGTTTTTGGCGATCAAGGTGAGGGGTACATAAGGTTTTCATTATGTGTGCCGGAAAATAAAATAATAGAAGCATTAAATAGAGTGTAAAATATGAATGTTTTTGTAATAGGAGTAGGTTTAATAGGAGGATGTATTGCATTAGATTTTAAAAAGCAAATCCCACATACTACCGTGTACGGTATAGATAACAATCCGGAGCATTTACAAAAAGCCTTAGCTTTAGGAGTTATAGATAAAAAAGCACAGCTAAAAGACCTCTCTCAAGCAGATGTAGTAGTTGTGGCAGTGCCTGTAAATGCAATTGTAAGCATACTTGCAGAAGTGCTGGATAATGTTAATGACAATACTGTAGTTTTTGATGTGGGTTCTACGAAAGCCCCAATTTGCGAAGCAGTGCAAAACCATAAAAACCGAAGAAATTTTGTGGCAGCACATCCAATTGCTGGAACAGAATTTTCCGGACCCGAAGCAGCACATATAGGTTTATTTAAAGGAAAAACTAATATAATTTGTGAAGTAGAAAAAACAGCTTTCACCATTCAAGAAAAGGCACTTTCTTTATTTGATGCTTTAGGTATGCGTATTCGATATATGAATCCTGTTTCTCATGATAAGCACATAGCCTATGTATCACATTTATCGCATATAAGTTCTTTTATGTTGGGCAAAACTGTTATAGAAGAAGAAAAAAACGAACGTGATATTTTTGATATGGCAGGCTCTGGTTTTGAAAGTACTGTGAGATTGGCTAAAAGTTCGCCTAAAACATGGACTCCAATCTTCCAACAAAACAAACAAAATATAATAGCTTCGTTAGAGCAGTATATTGAAAACTTACAACAATTTAAAGCCTTTATGCAAGCAGATGATTTTGATGCTGTTTTTAACGAAATGGAAAACACAAATAGGATTAAAGATATTTTAAACGGAATGATTAAGACAATTAGTTAATTGTAATATGAAAAATAGTAAAACATTACGAAAATGGTTAGACAACCTGCAGCTATCGCATCCGTTAGTAATTGCAGGTCCGTGTAGTGCAGAAACAGAAGACCAGGTTTTAACAATAGCACACCAATTAAAAGATACAGATGTAACGTATTTACGCGCCGGTATTTGGAAGCCCAGAACCAGACCCGGAAATTTTGAAGGCGTAGGTGCTATTGGTTTAAAATGGCTGCAAAGAGCCAAAGAAGAAACCGGAATGAAAACAGCTATAGAAGTAGCTAATACTACCCATGTTAAACTTGCATTAGAGCATGATGTAGATTTACTTTGGATTGGAGCTCGCTCTACCGTTAGCCCTTTTATTGTACAAGAAATAGCCGAAGCACTCTCCGGAACAGATAAAATTGTTTTGGTTAAAAACCCTGTAAATCCGGATTTAGCATTATGGTTAGGGGCTGTAGAACGTTTACATCAAGCCAACATAAAAAACCTCGGAGTAATTCATAGAGGATTCTCTACATACGAGAAAACTAAGTACAGAAATATTCCTGAATGGCAGTTAGCTATAGAGCTACAAAATCGTTTCCCGGATTTACCATTATTATGCGACCCATCGCATATAACCGGTAAAAGAGATATGGTATTTGATATTTCGCAAACAGCACTCGATTTAAATTTTGACGGGCTAATGATAGAAACACATAATGATCCTGATAATGCATGGAGTGATGCAGCTCAGCAAGTAACACCGTCAATGTTGGTGCAAATAATGCGCGACTTGAAAATTAGAAAAGAAACAGACCCTGAAGCAAGCTATTTGAATACATTACAGAATTTAAGAGCCCAAATAGATGTTTTAGATCATCAGATTATTAATGCGCTTGGCAGTAGAATGAAAATAGCCGATAAAATAGGAGAACTTAAAAAAGAACGTAATGTGGCTGTGCTACAGAGTAAAAGGTGGAATGAAATTTTAGGAAAAATGATTTTAGAAGGAGAACAGCAAGGATTAAGCGAAGAATTTGTGCTACGTATATTTAAAGCAATCCATCAAGAATCTATAAACCATCAAGAGAAAATTCTAAATAGTTAATAAAAAAGCCTCAAACAATGTTTGAGGCTTTTTTATTTTAGTTTGTAATTGGTTTTTTAAAAATATATCGTGTTATAAAAATACCTTGTCCGTCTCCTTTTCCCGCATCACTTTCTACAGCACTTACTACAAATGCAAGTTCCCATCCATCTGCAACCATTGTATTAATTTTAGAGGTTATAACAGCATCATTAGCAGCTATGTTTTGAAATCTTATACCACCTAAATTATAAAAATTAAGCAGCTTAGTTTCTTCAAAATTTTTAACTCTAATTTCTGATCTGTTAGATTTGTTGCGTTTATTTTCTTCTTTATTGTCAGATCTAGATGAGGTAAAATCATTATAATCACGTTCTTCTGAAGCAGAAACAATACGCGAACGCCCTAGTCCGTTAGGCACTATAGACTCTACACTGGTAATAACTTTGTATTCGTATTGCTGAGCATAATTAAAAGAGAAAAAGCCTACAGAGAGTAAGGCAGCAAAAAGTAATTTTTTCATATTTAAGTCTTTAAATAAATTATTTATAGTTGGCTAAAATAGGTAATACTAAACCAGACAATGCTAAAAACCTAAGAAAATTGTTTATTTGTAAAGCAAAAGTTTAAAACGTATGTGTTTATGACCGGAACAGTATATAAATCTACAGGAAGTTGGTACACCGTTAAGGTAAACAACAATACGTTTTACAATTGCAGGCTAAAAGGAAAGTTTAGAATTAAAGGGATTAAAAGTACAAATCCGGTTGCCGTTGGCGATGTTGTAGATTTTAATTTAGAGCAAATTGGCGATGAAACCGTAGGTGTAATTTACAATATTCACGATCGCCAGAACTACATCATCAGAAAATCGGTTAACTTATCTAAACAAGTTCATATAATTGCTGCTAATATAGATCAGGTTTTTTTATTAGTAACCCTAAATAATCCGGTTACATTTACCACTTTTATAGATAGATTTTTAGTTACAGCAGAAGCTTATAACGTTAAAGCTATTTTACTATTTAATAAAATAGACACCTATAATGAAGACGAACTGTTAGAGGTAAAGTATTTAGCTGCTATGTACCGTGAAATAGGGTATGAATGTATTGGAATATCGGCTACTACCGGCAAAAATGTAGATAAGGTTAAAGCTTTAATGAAAGGAAAAACAAGCATGTTCTCCGGTCATTCCGGGGTTGGAAAATCAACATTAATTAATGCCATAGAACCTTCACTTAATCTAAAAACAGCAGAAATATCTAAGCAACACATGCAAGGGCAACATACTACTACATTTGCAGAAATGTTTGATTTAAGTTTTGATGCCAGAATTATAGATACTCCCGGAATACGAGGTTTCGGGATGGTAGAAATGGAAAAGCAGGAAGTTGGCGATTATTTTCCTGAGTTTTTTGCCTTAAAAGCACATTGTAAATTTAATAACTGCTTACATGTAAACGAGCCTAAATGTGCGGTTAAAGAGGCTTTAGATAATGATGAGTTATTTTGGAGTCGATATAAAAGTTATTTGCAAATTCTTGAAGGCGACGACGAGAATTACAGAGTAGATGAGTATAAAGATATGTAATTATGCGGGCAGTAATACAAAGGGTTTCATCGGCAAAAGTATGCGTTAACAACAGTACCGTGTCAAGCATAAAAAACGGGTTGTTAATTTTATTAGGTATTGAAACAGAAGACACTAAAGAAGATATAGATTGGTTGACGGCAAAAATTGCTCGACTACGAATTTTCAATGATGAAAATGGTGTTATGAATAAATCTGTTTTAGATGTAAATGGAGATGTTATAGTAGTCAGTCAGTTTACTCTACATGCATCTACAAAAAAGGGAAACAGGCCATCGTACATAAAGGCTGCTAAACCGGATGTGGCAATCCCGTTGTACGAAGAGTTTGTAAAAAAACTTGAGCAAGAAACAGGTAAAAAAGTTGGCACAGGTAAATTTGGGGCACATATGGAGGTCTTTTTAGTAAATGATGGTCCGGTGACTATAATTATAGACACAAAACAAAAGTATTAACACCTAATATTACTTTAGCAAATATTAACTTTGTAACGTTGTTACAGCGCACTAATTACAGTTTAAGATGAATATAAAAGATGCACAAAAAGCAGTAGACGATTGGATTAAAGCTCATGGCGTTAGATATTTTAATGAGCTTACTAACATGGCACAATTAACCGAAGAAGTTGGAGAAGTTGCCAGAATTATAGCCAGACGCTATGGCGAGCAAAGCGAGAAAGAAAGTGATAAAGAGAAGGATTTAGGAGAAGAGCTGGCCGATGTTGTTTTTGTTGTACTTTGTTTAGCAAATCAAACCGGGATTAACCTTGAAGAAGCCTTTAACAGAAAATTAGAAAAGAAAACAAAACGAGACCATAATAGGCATCATAGTAACAAAAAATTACAGTAAGGACTTTTTTAATTTATATTTGTTATCCCGAGCAATTGTTCGGGATATTTTTTTGTTATGAATATTAAAGCAGCTAAACAAAACAACATAGTTTCCGGAGAAATTACTATTACTGGTTCTAAAAGTGAAACCAACAGATTACTTTTACTACAAGCCCTATATCCGGATTTGAGAATAAGCAATGCATCAAATTCAGATGATGCACAAGCAATGGCAAAAGGGCTTAAAGCAGAAAATAAAGCAACAGTTAATATTCATCATGCAGGTACAGCAATGCGCTTTTTAACAGCTTATTTTGCTGCCAACCCTAATAAAGAAGTTGTTTTA
Source organism: Lutaonella thermophila (assembly GCF_055387725.1). Classification (NCBI taxonomy): domain Bacteria; kingdom Pseudomonadati; phylum Bacteroidota; class Flavobacteriia; order Flavobacteriales; family Flavobacteriaceae; genus Lutaonella; species Lutaonella thermophila. The sequence continues at coordinate 128,548 of NZ_AP043783.1, read as the reverse complement.
ACTGGTTCTGAGCGCATGCAAGAACGCCCCATAAAAATACTTGTAGATGCATTACGTCAATTAGGAGCAGATATAACTTATTTAAAAGAAGACGGGTATCCGCCATTAAGCATTAAAGGAAAAGCACTAAACAAGAATAAAGTTTCATTAAACGCAAATATTAGCAGTCAATATATATCGGCACTGTTGCTTATAGCACCTAAATTATCTAATGGTTTACAATTAACATTAGAAGGCAAAATAACCTCTGTGCCCTATATAAATATGACACTTTCGCTGTTACAAGAAATTGGTGTAACAACAAGTTTTTCAGACAATAAAATCTCTATCAGTCCATTAAAAAATATAAGTAAACCAATAACTATTACTGTAGAATCAGACTGGTCTTCTGCATCTTATTTTTATAGCATTTTAGCACTTTCAGGTGTAGGCTCTCAAGTAACATTGTCTTCATACAAACCCAATAGCTTACAAGGAGATGCCGTATTATCTAGAATTTATAAGCAATTTGGGGTAGAAACTGTTTTTAATCGTAATACTATAACGCTTAAAAAGCAGCATAATAATCTGCCTGAGCTAATTAATTTAGATTTAGCAAATGCTCCAGACATTGCTCAAACCATAGCTGTAACGTGTTTTGGTTTAGGAATTAAATGCTATTTAAAAGGGCTACATACTTTAAAAATTAAGGAGACTGATAGGTTAGAGGCACTAAAAGCCGAACTCTCAAAGCTGGGAGCACAAGTAAAAACAACAGCTTCAGAATTGTATTTAGAAGCCTCAAATAAAATTAACGAAAACATTGCCATAGCTACCTATAATGATCACAGAATGGCAATGGCTTTTGCGCCTTTAGCATTGAAAGTACCTATTATAATTAATGATGCAGAGGTTGTTACAAAGTCTTACCCAAACTTTTGGAACGATTTAAAGCAACTATCATTTACCATATCTGAGCTTTAGCTTATTTAACATATTGCTACTCAATGTAAATTAATTGTCAAAATCCTTGACAACCCCTATGTTGAGATTGTATATTTGCGCCCTATTAAAACAAACCCTATGAAATTATCTAATTTTAAGTTTGATCTTCCAAAAGAGTTATTAGCTGAACATCCGGCAGAGAACAGAGACGAGTCTCGTTTAATGGTTGTTCATAGAGATACCGGAAAAATAGAACACAAACTTTTTAGAGACATTATAGATTATTTTGATGAAGGCGATGTAATGGTGTTAAATAACACCAAAGTTTTCCCGGCAAGATTATACGGGAACAAGGAAAAAACCGGTGCCAGAATTGAGGTTTTCTTACTTAGAGAGCTTAACCAAGAACAACGCTTATGGGATGTATTGGTAGATCCGGCTCGTAAAATTAGAATTGGAAACAAATTATACTTTGGTGAAGACGAAAGCTTAGTTGCTGAGGTTATAGATAATACCACATCTCGTGGCCGTACACTTAGATTTTTATACGATGGATCGTATGAAGATTTCAGAAAAAAATTAAAAGAATTGGGGCAAACTCCACTTCCAAAATATATTAAGCGTGATGTAGAGCCAGAAGACGAAGAGCGCTACCAGACTATTTATGCAAAGCACGAAGGTGCAGTAGCAGCGCCAACGGCCGGGCTACATTTTTCTAAGCACTTACTTAAGCGTTTAGAAATTAAAGGAATTGAATTTGCAGAACTTACACTTCACGTAGGATTAGGTACTTTTAATCCGGTTGAGGTAGAAGATCTTTCTAAACATAAAATGGATAGCGAGGAGCTCTATATTGGCCCGGAAGCTGTTAAAATTGTAAATAATGCCAAGAAAAATAAGCGTAAAGTTTGTGCTATTGGTACAACTGTTATGCGAGGTTTAGAAAGTTCTGTTTCTTCAGAAAAAACATTAAATACGTTTGAGGGGTGGACTAATAAATTTATTTTCCCTCCATACGATTTTAGCATTGCTAACTGTATGGTTACAAATTTTCATACACCAAAATCTACATTGTTAATGATGATTTCTGCATTTGCAGGTCATGATTTAACCATGAAAGCATACAAAGAAGCAATCGCAGAAAAATATAGGTTTTACTCGTATGGCGATGCCATGCTAATACTTTAAAAATAAAAGCCTCGTTTAAAACGAGGCTTTTTTAATTTCATAAAGATTAAACTGCAAATTAATACTGCTATCGTATTACTTCCCTTTTTGTAAGAATAACTAAAATTCTAAGTACTTTTGCAGCATATGCAAACTACCAAAAAAGATATTAGAGCATTAAGCAAAGAGCAGCTTAGGGTTTTTTTTGTGTCTCAAGGTGATAAGGCTTTTAGAGGAAATCAGGTGTATGAATGGCTTTGGAATAAATCAGCACATTCTTTTCATGAAATGACAAACCTGTCTAAAGCTACGCGTAAAATGCTCGAAGATAATTTTGTGATTAATCACATACAAGTAGACCATATGCAACGAAGCTCAGACGGCACTATAAAAAATGCCGTTAAATTGCATGATGGGTTAGTGGTAGAATCGGTTTTAATCCCAACAGAAACCAGAACCACAGCTTGTGTGTCAAGTCAGGTAGGCTGCAGCTTAGATTGTAAGTTTTGCGCAACAGCAAGGCTAAAACGAATGCGCAACTTAAATCCAGACGAGATTTTTGATCAAGTAGTAGCAATAGATAAGCAAAGCAAATTATACTATGGCAGACCCCTATCTAATATTGTGTTTATGGGAATGGGAGAGCCATTAATGAATTACAACAATGTGCTAAAAGCCATAGATAAAATTACATCGCCGGAAGGATTAGGAATGTCTCCAAAACGTATAACACTTTCTACTTCTGGAGTTCCTAAAATGATTAAAAAATTAGCAGACGATGGTGTAAAGTTTAAGTTAGCGGTATCGTTACACTCTGCAATAGATGCAGTAAGAACTAGTATAATGCCTTTTAATGAAACTTTTACCTTAACAGATTTAAGAGAGGCTTTAGAGTACTGGTATAAAAAAACTAAAAGTAAAATTACTTACGAATACGTAGTATGGAAAGGAATTAACGACACTCCCAAAGACATAGCTGCTTTAGTGAAGTTTTGTAAATATGTACCCAGTAAGGTAAATTTAATTGAGTATAACCCAATAGATGATGGCCAGTTTCAGCAAGCATCAAACCAAGCCATAGAAGCCTATATAGAAGCGCTAGAAAATAACGGAATTGTTGTAAAAGTTAGGCGTTCTCGTGGAAAAGATATTGATGCAGCTTGTGGTCAGTTAGCCAACAAATCTTAAGTTTAGCCAAACACTTTAACAGAAAATAGTACCTTTATCAGAGCATGAAGATTGTAGAGCAAATTAAAGCCCCAATTCATGAAGAAATGGAACTTTTCGAGAAAAAGTTTCATGAATCCATGTCTTCAAGGGTACCACTAATTAACAGAATTACGTACTATATAGTTAACAGAAAGGGCAAGCAAATGCGCCCAATGTTTGTTTTTTTAGTGGCAAAATTGGTTTCTGGAGGTACTGTAAACGATAGAACATACAGAGGCGCATCGGTAATAGAACTTATTCATACTGCAAGCTTAGTGCATGACGATGTGGTTGATGACTCTAATAGACGTCGTGGGTTTTTTTCTATAAATGCACTTTGGAAAAACAAAATTGCAGTTTTAGTTGGAGACTATTTATTGTCTAAAGGCCTATTGCTTTCTATAGATAACAATGATTTTGATTTGCTTGAAATAATCTCTGTAGCAGTGAGAGAAATGAGCGAAGGCGAACTTTTACAAATAGAAAAGGCCAGAAGGTTAGACATTACAGAAGACGTATATTATGAAATAATTAGACAAAAAACGGCAACTTTAATAGCCTCATGCTGTGCCTTAGGAGCTTGCTCTGTTAAACCTAATTCAGAAGAAGTGGCTTTAATGAGAAAGTTTGGAGAGCTTATAGGGATGGCATTTCAAATAAAAGATGATTTGTTTGATTATGGCGAAGATAGAATTGGTAAACCAACAGGGATTGATATTAAAGAGCAGAAAATGACGCTCCCATTAATTCACGTGTTAAATAATTGCTCTAAAGCAGAAAAAAAATGGCTTATTAACTCTGTTAAAAATCATAATAAGAACAAAAAACGAGTTAAAGAGGTTATACATTTTGTAAAAGAAAAAGGTGGTTTAGACTATGCAGAGCAAAAAATGAAAGACTACCAAAAAGAAGCCTTGCAACTTTTAAATTCATACCCTGAATCTCCTTACAAAGAAGCACTAACTTTAATGGTAAATTATGTTATAGATCGTAAAAAGTAATTAGGCAAATAATTACTATTTTTAGTAAGTGCAAAACGCTTCATCAACACAAAAAAATTAAGTTGTAAGTGATATCTAAATCTACCATAGATAAAGTATTTGAAGCTGCCCGAGTAGAAGAAGTTATTTCAGATTTTGTTCAATTAAAAAAATCAGGCTCTAACTACAAAGGGTTAAGTCCGTTTACAGATGAACGAACCCCAAGCTTTATGGTTTCTCCTGTAAAGCAAATCTGGAAAGATTTTTCTTCCGGAAAGGGAGGTAATGTAGTTGCTTTTTTAATGGAGCACGAACATTTTACATACCCTGAAGCTATTAAATACTTAGCTAAAAAGTATAATATTGAAGTAGAAGAAACCAAACAATCACAAGAAGATAAAGCCCTTATTAATGAGCGTGAAAGTATGTTCTTAGTGAGCAAATTTGCACAAGAATACTTTCAAGACACCCTATGGAATTCTGAGGCAGGCAAGGCAATAGCACTTACATATTTTAAAGAGCGTGGGTTTACGCCAGAAACTATTAAAAAATTTGGTTTGGGCTACTCTCCGGATGAGTGGGATGCTTTTACAAAAACGGCATTACAAAAAGGGTATAAGCTAGAATTTTTAGAGAAAACTGGGCTTACTATTGTTAAAGAAAACAAACAGTTTGATAGGTTTAAAGGCCGAGTAATGTTCCCGATTCATTCAATGAGTGGAAGAGTGTTGGGCTTTGGAGGCAGAATTTTAACCAACACTAAAAAAGCGGCTAAATATATTAATTCTCCTGAGAGTGAAATTTATCAAAAAAGTAAAATACTTTATGGTATATATCAGGCCAAACAAGCTATTGCAAAAGAAGATAATTGCTATTTAGTAGAAGGCTATACAGATGTTATTCAGTTTCATCAAGCCGGCATAAAAAACGTGGTGGCGTCAAGTGGTACTGCGCTTACACCAGATCAAATAAGGTTAATAAACCGATTAACAAATAATATTACAGTTCTGTTTGATGGCGATGCAGCCGGATTAAGAGCATCTTTGCGTGGGGTTGATTTAATTTTAGAACAAGGGATGAATGTTAGGGTTTGTACTTTTCCGGAAGGAGAAGACCCTGATAGTTTTGCTAGAAAGAATGATTTTGAAGAGATTGTTCTTTACCTACAAGAAAACGCCAAAGATTTTATTCAGTTTAAAGCTTCATTGCTGGTTGCAGAAGCTCAAAATGATCCTATTAAACGAGCAGAAATAATTAGAGATATTGTAAATAGTATCGCTAAAATACCTGATAGGATTAAACGCGAGGTTTATATTCAGGAGTGTTCCAGAATTATGGACATTTCTGAAGATGTATTGTTTAATACACTTGCTCAAATTGGTAAAAAAGAGCTGGCAGACGCCAATAAAAAATTTAAAAAACAACAAGAAGCTTTTAAGGTTGTTAGAGATCAGGAGCAAGACATTAAAAAAGTAGATGTACAGTATGAGCTTGAACGTAAAATAATTGAGATTTTATTGCTGTATGGAAATTGTACAGAAACATTTGAAGATTTAGTTTTTAAAGAAACAGAAACAGGTGAACTTAAGCTTGAAAGAGAATTACAAGAATGTAAAGTCTTCGAAAAAATATTTTTAGACTTACAGGCAGATGAAGTAGATTTAACAAACCAAATATTCAGGTCTATTTACTACAAGCTAATTACGCAATTAAACGAAAATCCTGATTTTACAATAACAGAATTTGTGCAAGAATTAGAGCCGGACATGGCTCAAGAAGTTACATCTATTTTAATGGACGATGAAAAGTATGTGCTTCATGATTGGGACCGAAAAAATATTTATGTAAAACCCAAAGAGAGTGGTATTGCACAATTGGTTAGCGAAACTATTTTAAGTTTACGGTGTCATTTAATTAATAAACGTGTAGAGCAGCTACAGCAAGAAACACTTCAAACAAAAAATGGTAATCATGAAATCTTAGAAGAAATCATGAATTACCATCAATTAAAAATAATTTTATCTAAAAAGTTAAACCGAGTGTTGTAAAAGATTAATAAAGCTCAAGTGCTTTTGCTTGTTGTAGTAAATCTACCATGTTATCTACATTAAGCTTACGCATTAATCTGGCTTTATAGGTACTAACTGTTTTTTCATTAAGGTTTAGCTCTTCGGCAACATGTTTATTACGTTTTCCGGCAGCAAGAAGCTTTAGCACTTCAACCTCACGAGTAGAAAGTTTTCTAAAGAAACGTCTTGGACGTTGAGTACCTTCATCAAACGCCAAACGTTGCGCAAGTTCGTTGGTTATAAACATATTTCCTTCGGCAACTTTTTTAATAGCATCTTGTAATTGATGTAAACTTGCTTCTTTAGAAAGATAACCGGAGGCTCCGGCTCTTATGGTACTCATGGCATAAACGTCTTCAGATTGAGCGCTAAACATAAGTACTCTAACTCCTGCGAATTCTTTCTTTAATTTGCGTAGTGCAGTAACACCATTAATTTCTGGGATGTCCATTTCCATGACAATTACATCAGGAGTTTTCTTAGAAAGAAATGCAAAAAGTTCGCTCGTGGTACTTACACTACCAATAATATTAAATTCTGACTCAGGAAGTGCATGCTTAATTCCTTCTCTTACAACTGGATGATTGTCGGCTACTAATACGTTAATCATAATTTTTGGTTTTTTGTTAGTCTTATAAAACCACCACAATATGTTAAGCCGTTCATCGATAAAGACCTACTATTGTTTAGGTTTGGGGTGTAGTTGTTTATTGTAAAATTATATAAAAATTTACGGATTATGTAAAAGTTAAGTTAAAATCGTCCTAAGGTAATTTATTTTAGTTCATCTGGTATTTTACACACAGGAATTGCCATCATTTTGTGCTTGTTAGCTGTATTTAATTTCTTATAAAGCTGAAAAACACGTAATTGTTCTCCATTAAAATCTGATGCTTTTTTACCTGCTTCTACCATATTCATGGCCCATTCAAGTTGGTTATAAGTTGCTCCTAATTGGTCTTCATCTGTCCTATCATCTCCCCAAAGACCGTCAGTCGGAGCAGCTTTAATTATATCTTGGTTAACATTTAAAAATTTTGCAATCTCATAAACTTCACTTTTCATTAAATCAGCAATAGGGCTAATATCTACTCCTCCGTCACCATATTTTGTAAAAAAACCAACACCAAAATCTTCAACTTTATTTCCGGTTCCTGCAACTAAATAACCGTTAAGTCCGGCAAAATAATACAATGTAGTCATTCTTAATCTTGCCCTGGTATTTGCCATGGCTAAGTTGTATTTTTCTGTGTTATCGCTTGTTGGGACTACATTAGTAAATGTATCAAAAACATCGGTTAAGTTTACGGTACGCCCGGTAACATTCGTGAAGTTTTTTTCTAACCAAGCAATATGGTTTTGAGCCCTTGTAACTTGACTCTGAGCTTGGTGTATGGGCATTTCTAAACACAAAACATCTAACCCGGTTTTAGCACAAAGGGTAGAGGTAACAGCAGAATCTATACCGCCAGATACACCAACAACAAAACCTTTAATGCCGGCATTTTCTGCATACCCTTTTAACCAAGTAACTATGTGTGTAATAACTTTTTGGGTTTTCATAGTATTGTGTTTTTTTATGAATTGTACCTTTGTGGCAAATTTACATTGTACGTATAAATTAAACAGCAGTTTGGCAGAACAAACTAACAGTTGTTAATTTATGCAAAGTTTATTAAAAACTATGAGAAAAACCTGCTTTGTTTTAATTGTTTTAGTGCTCTTTTTTGCCGGATGTAAAACAGAAAACGCCAGTAACAAACAGATAGAAGCTATAGACGTAAGTGTTACTATAGATAGATTTGACCAAAAATTCGCGTCGGTAACACCAGAAAACCTTCATCAACTAAAAAAAGAATATCCGTACTTGTTTCCGGCACAATATGCAGATAGTGTATGGATTGCTAAAGTAACAGATACTTTGCAGCAAGAACTTCATAGTGAGGTTAACAAAGCTTTTCCGGATGCAGATTTTATTAATAAAGAGCTTACGCTTTTTTACAAACATGTGCTTTATTATTTTCCCGAAACTCAAGTTCCTAAAATAATAACTATCACAAATAATGTAGATTATCAGCAAAAAGTACTTCTTGCAGATAGTTTGTTGTTTATTTCGTTAGACACCTATTTAGGTGAAGACCATAAGTTTTATGGTGGAATTCAAAAATATATTCGCAAAAATTTACGCCCCGAACTAATAGTGAGTGATGTGGCGTCTGAATTTGCAACAAATAAAATATCACCGGCACAAGACCGCACCTTTTTAAGCCATATGATTTATTATGGGAAAGAGCTTTATTTGAAAGATCTTTTGCTTCCGTTTAAACCGGAATCCGATAGAATTGGTTACACAAAACAAGAGCTAGAGTGGGCCAAGGCTAACGAGAGTGAAATTTGGCGTTATTTTGTAGAACGAGAATTATTGTTTGATACAAACAGTAAGCTGTTGGCAAGATTTGTTTATCCGGCACCATTCTCTAAATTTTATTTAGCAATAGATAATGAGTCGCCCGGAATGATAGGAAAATTTATAGGATGGCAAATTGTTCGATCTTTTATGGATAAGAATGATGTTTCTGTAGAGAAAATGCTAAAAATGCCTGCCGAAGAGATTTTTAAAAATGCTAATTATAAACCAAGTAAATAATGAGTGCGCATAAATCTGATATTTTATTACAAGTAGAATTAGACGAAAATAAAATTCCTGAAAAATTATATTGGACTGCTAAAGACGGAGGAGTAGAAAACGAAGAAGCAAAAGCAATGCTGCTTTCTGTTTGGGATAGTAAAAACAAAGAAACGCTTCGTATTGATTTGTGGACTAAAGAAATGCCTATTGACGAGATGCGAATATTTTTTCATCAAACACTTGTTGCAATGAGTGATACCTATTACAGAGCTACAAACGATGAGAAAATGACAGAAACCATGAAAGACTTCTGCGATTACTTTGCCGAAAAATTAGAGTTAAAAAAAGGTAAGTAATTATTTTTTTTGTAGACTAACCGGTTTATGAATAACAAAGTTGTTTTTGTTTACAATGCCAATTCTGGTGTTAAAAACATAATATTAGATAGCGTTCACAAACTGGTTAGTCCGCAAACATATAAGTGTAATTTGTGTGCCATTACACACGGTTTATTTTCAGCAAAAAAAGAGTGGAAAAGCTTTGTTGATGAGTACAAAGAGCAATTGGTTTTTTTGCATAAAGATGAATTTGAAAACTTATACAAAAGCAAGTTTCATCAATATAAATTATCGTATCCTATTGTGCTTTTAATGCAACAAGATTTTACAGAAATTCTAATTACACCACAAGAGCTTAATAAACTAAAAACATTACCACAGTTAATAAATCTGCTAACCAAAAGATTAAAAACTACTGTTTAATTTCTTGGTTTATAGCATCTATATATTTTAAAACCTCGTCACGTCCCATAGCATTTGCAGAAGAGGTTATAAAATAATTAGGAGCTTGTGCCCATACATCGTTTAGTAAATAGTTAATGTAGTTTGTTACATTACGTTCTAGTGCATTAGGCTTTAGTTTGTCGGCTTTTGTAAAGATTATTGAGAAAGGAATTTGGTGCTCGCCAAGCCACTGCATAAATTCTAAATCTATTTTTTGAGGCTCATGCCTAACGTCTATTAAAACAAAGGCAGATACAAGCTGTTTTCTTTTTTCAAAATAGTTGGTAATAAACTTCTGAAATGTTTTTTTTACACTTTTAGAAACTCGGGCGTAACCATATCCCGGTAAATCAACTAAAAACCATTCATTATTAATTTTAAAATGATTTATTAATTGAGTTTTTCCGGGTCTACCGGAAGTTTTAGCCAAATGCTTTCTTCCGGTAAGCATATTAATTAATGAAGATTTTCCAACATTAGAACGCCCAATAAAAGCATATTCAGGTAATGCTTCTTTTGGGCATTTAGTAACATCTGTGTTACTAACTATAAATTCTGCCGATTTAATTTGCATTTCGGCTATTAAAAATTACGTTTCTTTAACCAATCGTAAAGAATTCTATTAAACTCTTCGGGATGCTCCATCATAGGTGCATGCCCGCATTTATCTATCCAAAACAAATCAGAGTCAGGAAGCAACTCATGAAACTCTTCTGCAACGTTTGGAGGTGTAACACTATCGTTTTTACCCCATATAATGCAGGTAGGTGTGTGCATGTGTGGTAAATCTTTAGCCATGTTATGCCTGATTGCGCTTTTGGCAATGGCTAAAGTTTTTATAAGTTTATTTCGGTCGTTTACCGTGGCATAAACCTCATCTACAATTTCTTTAGTAGCAACCTTCGGATCGTAAAAAACATCCTGACTTTTTTTCTTTATAAACTCATAATCACCACGCTTAGGGTAACCATCACCCATAGCACTTTCATATAATCCAGAACTTCCTGTTATTACAAGCGCTTTAACTTTTTCTGGATAGAGTTTGGTGTGCAGTAAACCAATATGCCCTCCTAAAGAGTTGCCTAACAAAATTACTTGGTCTAACTGCAAATGCTCTATAAATTTTTCTAAAAAAACGGCCAAATTTTTCACATTGGTTTTTAGCAAAGACATGCTGTAAACCGGTAATTCTGGGATTAAAACTCTGTAGCCTTTTTTAGAAAAAAACTCGGTTACAGCCTCAAAATTACTAAGGCCTCCCATTAAGCCGTGTAGGATTATAATTGGTGTTCCCTCACCAGTATCCAGATAACTAAACGCTCCTTCTTTCTTTAAATTATTTGCCATCAATGGTTAGTTATGGTTCAGCTAAAAAACAAATATAAACAATTACATCATAATAAAAAGTATTAAAAACACCCCGAAAATTAAAGGCTTTAATTGTATAAACTTTTAAATGATTACAAGAGATTTTAAGCGATTAAAAATGAGTGTTTTAGAGCTTCATTGTTAAAACTTATCAACAATGTGGTAAAAAGTGGTAAAAAGTGGTAAAATATTCCATATATTTGAACAGTAAGAGCTAAAAAAATAACTATCTGTTGATCAGTTTTATAGGTACATACGAGTGCAAGGCAGATGCAAAAGGGAGAATTATGTTGCCGGTTGCTTTAAAAAACCAGCTGGCTCCCGTATTGCAAAAAGGCTTTGTTTTAAAGCGTGCTGTTTTTCAGCCTTGCTTAGAGTTGTACCCAATAGATGAGTGGAACAAGCTCATGCAAAAAATCAACAAACTTAACAGGTTCAAGAAAAAGAACAACGATTTTATTAGAAGATTTACTGCCGGGGTTAAAGTAGTTGAGGTAGATGCTGCAGGCAGGTTGTTAATTCCAAAAGATTTAGTTGAGTTTGCCAAAATAAATAAAGAAGTGGTGTTGTCTTCTGCTATAAATATTATTGAGGTTTGGGATAAAGAAAGTTATGAAAAAGCAATAGACGATGCTGCTTTAGATTTTGCAGAATTGGCAGAAGAAGTAATGGGAGAAGATAATGACGAAGATGTATCATAAACCAGTATTATTACAAGAAACCGTAGATGGCTTAAATATAAAAGAAGACGGAGTATATGTTGATGTAACCTTTGGTGGAGGAGGGCACTCCAGAGAAATTTTAAGCAGGTTAGGGGCTAAAGGAAGATTGATTGCTTTTGATCAAGATGAGGAGGCTTTAGCAAACGCAATTGATGATGAGCGCTTTATGTTAATTAATGAAAACTTTAGGTACATAAAACGTTTTTTAAAGTTCTATGGAATACAGCAAGTAGATGGTGTTTTGGGAGATTTCGGGGTTTCTTCTCATCAGTTTGATGAAGCTAAACGAGGGTTTTCTACTCGTTTTGATGCAGAGTTAGATATGAGGATGAGTGCTAAAAACTCAATATCTGCTTACAATGTAGTTAATGAATATGAAGAGGAGGCTTTGCGAAAAGTGTTTCAGGAGTATGGGGAGCTTAAGAGTGCATATAAGTTAACAAGAGCTATAGTTAGCGAGCGAAAAAAGCGACCTATAAAAAGTACGCAACAACTAAAAGAGGTATTGTTGGGGTATTTGCCAAAAGGCAGAGAAAATAAAATGTTGGCCCAAGTGTATCAGGCAATTAGAATAGAGGTGAACCAAGAAATAGAAGCACTAAAAGAATTTTTGTTGCAAATGCCCGAAGTGATAAAAAAAGGAGGAAGGTTAAGCTTAATTAGTTATCACTCTTTAGAAGACAGGCTGGTTAAGCGTTTTATAAGAGATGGGGTTTTTGAGGGGCAGGCAGAAAAAGATTTTTACGGTAACACACTTGTTCCGTTTAAAAGGATAGGGAAGCTTATAGTGCCAACTGCAAAAGAAATAGAAGAAAATAATAGAGCCAGAAGTGCAAAACTTAGAATAGCAGAACGCATATGAAAAAGAACATTTTAAATGTGCTTAAAGGTAAGTTTTTAGTGAGTGAAGACTCAGTTAAAAACTGGCGTTTTATTCTGTTTGCTTCTTTTTTGGCAGTTATTATGATTGCAAGTTCGCACAGTGCTGATAAAAAAGTGCATGATATAGCAAGGCTTAATGAAGCTGTTAAAGAATTAAGGAGTGAGTTTGTAGATGTTAGGGCAACAATGCAGCAATTAAAGTTAGAGTCGTCTGTGCTTAAAGCTGTAGAGGGTAAAGGTTTAAAACCTTCAAAAAATCCACCAAAAAAAATTTATGTAGTTAACGCAAAATAACCAAGTATGCCAATTGCAGAAAAAAACATAATGAACCGTTTGTATGTTGTTGCAGGCTCTATGTTCTTGTTTGCAATTTTGGTTGTTGTAAAGTTAATTACCATACAAACAGTAGAAGGAGAAAAATACAGAAAGCTGGCGCATGAGCGTACAATTAAAAACTTTACAATACAACCCAACAGGGGAAATTTGTATTCAGACGATGGTAGTTTGTTGGCTACATCGGTTACCAAATATGATATTAGATTTGATGCGGTAGCACCAAAAAGCAAAGATTTTGAAGCTAATGTAAAAGCACTTGCCGATTCGCTATCAATTTTCACAAACAAGCCCTCATCTTACTATCAAAATATATTCAGGAAAGCCCGAGCTAATAAGCACAGGTATTTACTGGTGCTTAGAAACTTAGGATACACAGATTATATGCGTGTTAAGCAATTTCCATTGTTTAATCTTAGTCCGTACAAAGGAGGTTTAATAGTAGAGCAACGTACTGTTAGAGAGCATCCGTTGGGTAAAATAGCAGAGCGAAGCGTTGGATATGAGCGTGTAGATGAAAACGGTTATTATACAAGAGTAGGCTTAGAAGGTGCGTTTGGAGAGTATTTAAGGGGTAAACCCGGTAAAAGGCTCAAACAGCGCATCGCTAAAGGGCAGTGGAAACCTATTAATGATGATAATGAAATAGAACCTCAAGATGGCTGGGATGTAGTTTCTACCATAGACATAAATATTCAAGATATAGCGCATCATGCTTTATTAGAACAATTAGAAAAATATAAAGCAGATCATGGTTGTGTAATTGTAATGGAGACAGAAACCGGAGAAATAAAAGCTATATCTAATTTAGGCAGAAATAAAGAAGGTAAATATTACGAACGATTAAATTATGCAATCGGAGAATCGCACGAACCGGGGTCTACTTTTAAACTAATGTCTTTAGTTGCTGCTTTAGAAGATAAAATTATAGACACCAACTCGGTAATAGACACAGAAAAAGGAAGATTTAAAGTATATGATAGAGTAGTTAAAGACTCTAGACATGGAGGTTATGGTAAAATAACTGTTTCTGAAGCATTCGAAGTTTCTTCAAATACTGCATTTGCCAAAATAATTCATAACGGATACAAAGATAACCCGGAACAATTTGTAAAACGCTTATACAATATGCGTTTGCATAAACCATTAGATTTACCCATAAGGGGAGAAGGTGTTCCTGTAATTCGTTATCCCGGAGAAAAAGGGTGGTCTGGGATATCGCTTGCTTGGATGTCTCACGGTTATGAGGTAGCGTTAACTCCTTTACAAACGTTAGCCTTTTATAATGCCATTGCAAACAATGGGGAGCTCGTAAAGCCAAGACTAATTAAAGAAGTAAGAGAGTGGAATAAAACAATTAAGAGGTTTGATAAAGAGGTGCTGCATCCTTCAATTTGCTCTAAAGAAACAGTAAAAAAGGCACAGCAAATCTTAAAGAATGTTATAGAAAAAGAGCACGGCACAGGACATAAGTTATACGACCCTAATTTTTCTATGGCAGGCAAAACAGGAACAAGCCAAAAAGATTATGCTAAAGACAAATCTAAATTAAAATATATATCAACTTTTGCAGGCTATTTCCCGGCAGAAAACCCTAAATATTCTTGCATTGTTGTAATTCATGAACCCGATAAAAGCGTTGGATATTATGGGGCAGATGTTTCGGGACCGGTTTTTAAAAGCATTGCACAAAAAATATTTGCAATTAATCCTAGAACAGATACGCTAAATCAGCTTTATGTAGAAAATAATAAAGTAGAAGATGCTTACGAGCAGTACTTTAAATACGTTCAAAAACAACATAAAACAGTACCTAATGTAAAAGGTATGAGTGGTATGGATGCGGTTTCCATACTAGAGAACATGGGCTTAAAAGTTAAAGTTGTAGGTAACGGGAAAGTTAAAGAACAATCTATACCAAGCGGAGAAAAAATAGAGAATGTAAAAACGATTGTACTTAAATTATCATGACCATCTTAAAAGACATATTATATAAAGTTAGAATTAATGCCGTAACGGGTAGCACTAACATTTCTGTAAACCAGCTGCATTTTGATTCTAGAGAAGTAGCTTTAGACGATGTTTTTGTTGCCGTTAGAGGAACCTTGTCAGATGGGCATGATTACATAAAAAAAGCGGTAGATTCAGGGGCTAAGGCAATTATATGCGAAGCATTGCCGGATGTTTTGGTAAATGGTATTACCTATGTAGAGGTGCCAAACACAAAAGAAGCTCTGGCCATAATGGCAGCTAACTATTTTGATAACCCATCTAGAAATTTAAAACTGGTCGGAGTTACCGGTACAAATGGTAAAACAACAGTTACAAGTTTACTTTATCAATTGTTTAAGAAAGCAGGATACAAAGTAGGATTGTTATCTACAGTTAAAGTAATGGTAGATACTAAAGTGTACCCGGCTACACATACTACTCCTAATCCTATTGCAATTAATAGGTATTTGCACGAAATGAGTGAGGCAGGAGTAGAGTATTGCTTTATGGAGGTTAGCTCGCACGGAATAGACCAACAACGTACAGCCGGATTGTACTTTGCCGGAGGAATATTTACCAATTTAACTCACGATCATTTAGATTATCATGGTTCTTTTGCAGCGTACAGAGATGTAAAAAAACGTTTTTTTGATGAGCTTCCGTCGTCTGCATTTGCCTTAACAAATGTAGACGATAAAAACGGGCTGATAATGTTGCAAAACACAAAGGCCAAAAAGTATACCTATGCCTTACGCTCTTATGCAGATTTTAAGGCACAAGTATTAGAAAATCAGTTTAGCGGATTATTATTAAAAATAGAAGATAACGAAGTTTGGTCTAAGCTTATTGGCGAGTTTAATGCTTATAATTTATTAGCTATTTATGCTGCTGCCACTTTATTAGGATTAGAAAAAATAGAAGCGCTACGGCTGTTGAGCGAATTGGAGAGTGTTTCAGGAAGATTTCAGTATTTCATTTCACCAAAAAAAATTACTGCTATTGTAGATTATGCTCATACACCGGATGCGCTTAAAAGCGTACTTAATGCGATTAATAGCTTGAGAACCGGAAATGAAGAAGTTATCACCGTTGTGGGGTGTGGTGGTGACAGAGACCGAGCGAAGCGTCCGGTTATGGGCAATATAGCTACAGAATTAAGTGCTAAAGTGATTTTTACATCAGATAATCCAAGATCTGAAGATCCAGATCAAATTATTAAAGAAATGGAGGCCGGAGTAGCACCTCACAATACTAAAAAAGTACTTGCAGTAACTAACAGACAACAAGCTATTAAAACGGCTTGCCAGTTAGCAAACACTAATGATATTGTTTTAATAGCGGGTAAGGGTCATGAAACATACCAAGAGATAAAAGGGAAACGGTTTCATTTTGATGATTTTCAGACCGTAATAAAAATTTTAAACGAACTAAATAAGTAGAGATATGTTATACTATTTATTCGAATATTTAGAAATTAATTATCAGTTGCCCGGGGCTTCGCTCTTCCAATTTATATCGTTCAGGGCAGCCTTGGCCATTATGTTATCATTACTTATCTCTACTATTTATGGTAAGCGAATAATTAATATTCTTAGAAAAAAACAGATTGGTGAAACCGTTCGTGATTTAGGATTAGAAGGTCAGGCACAAAAAACAGGTACACCAACAATGGGCGGTATAATAATAATCATTGCAACTCTAATACCTGTTCTACTTTTAGCCAGATTAGATAATGTTTATGTGTCGTTGCTAATAGTAGCTACCATCTGGATGGGAGCAATTGGTTTTATAGACGACTACATAAAAATCTTTAAAAAAGATAAGGAAGGGTTAAAAGGAAGATTTAAAGTGTTGGGGCAAGTAGGGCTTGGATTAATTGTTGGTGCAACTCTATACTTTCATCCGGAGGTTACTATTCGAGAAAAGTTACCTGAAACCTCAAAACCCAACACAGAAGCAGTTGTTGAAATAGACAAACAATTTAAGCCGGAAGAAAAATCAACCAAAACCACCATTCCGTTTTTAAAAAACAATGAGTTCGATTATGGCGTGCTTATTTCTTGGGCAGGTAAAAACTATCAAAAATATGTCTGGCTAATATTTATACCTATTGTAATATTTATTGTAACAGCAGTATCTAACGGAGCTAATTTAACAGATGGTATAGATGGTCTTGCAGCAGGCTCATCGGCAATAGTTGTTTTAACACTCGGAATTTTTGCTTGGGTTTCGGGTAATATTGTTTTCTCAGATTATTTAAATATAATGTACATACCAAGGGTTGGAGAGATTACCATATTTATCTCGGCATTTGTTGGTGGGCTTGTAGGGTTTTTGTGGTACAATGCATATCCGGCACAAGTTTTTATGGGAGACACCGGTAGTTTAACCATCGGAGGTATTATAGCAGTAATAGCATTATCTGTTAGAAAAGAGCTGCTAATACCACTTCTCTGCGCAATATTTTTTGCAGAAACAATTTCTGTAATGATTCAGGTAACATATTTTAAATACACCAAGCGAAAATACGGAGAGGGTAAACGTATTTTTTTAATGGCTCCGCTTCATCATCATTTTCAAAAAAAAGGATACCATGAAAGCAAAATTGTGGCCAGATTTTTAATTGTAGGGATTCTTTTAGCAGTATTAGCTATAGTGACTTTAAAAGTGAGATAATGTATGAAAAAACTTGTGGTTTTAGGAGGAGGCGAGAGTGGTGTAGGAGCTGCAGTTTTAGGTAAAATAAAAGGGTACAGCGTGTTCTTGTCTGATGCAAGAACCATTAAAGAAAAATATAAAGACGTTCTTTTAAATCATAAAATAGACTGGGAGGAAGGTAAGCACAACAAAGATATTATTCTAAATGCGCATCTAGTAGTTAAAAGCCCTGGAATACCAGATAGAGTACAAATAGTACAAGAACTTAAAAATAAAGGTATTCAGATAATATCAGAAATAGAGTTTGCTAGCTGGTTTACCCAAGCAACATTAGTAGCAATAACTGGTAGTAATGGTAAAACAACTACCACAATGTTAACGCATCATTTGCTGCAAAAGGGAGGTTTAAAAGTTAATATGGCCGGAAATATAGGAGACAGTTTTGCACAAATGGTAGCAGAGAAAGACGCACCATTTTATGTGTTAGAGGTAAGCAGTTTTCAGTTAGATGGCACACTAAAATTTAAGCCTCATATAGCTGTGATTACCAACATTACCCCAGATCATTTAGATAGGTACGATGGTAAGTTTGAGAAGTATGTAGAATCAAAATTTTTAATTACAAAAAATCAAACAGAAGAAGATTATTTAATATACGATGCAGATAACGAGCCTATTGTTAACTGGCTAAAAAACAACAAAACAAAAGCAACATTAGTACCATTTTCAACAAAAATGAAATTACAAGAAGGAGCATATTTAGATAACAACAGCATAATAATAAACGTAAAAAATCAACAAATAGCTATGTCTACAGATATACTAACAATTCAAGGAGAGCACAATGTAAAAAATGCCATGGCGGCATCTACAGCAGCACATTTATTAAAAATCAGAAAACAAGCAATTAGAGAGAGCTTGCAAAGCTTTCAGGGCGTGGAGCACAGACTGGAGAAAGTCTTAAAAATTCAGAATGTACAATATATAAACGACTCTAAAGCAACTAACGTGAATGCTACATTTTATGCTTTAGATAGTGTTAAAACGCCTATTGTTTGGATTGTTGGCGGAGAAGATAAGGGTAATGATTATACCCCTTTATATCCGTTAGTAAGAGAAAAAGTAAAAGCTATAATCTGTTTAGGACTTGATAATCGTAAAATAATTGATTCCTTCAGCAATCTTGTAGATGTAATTGTAGAAACCAACTCTATGGCTGATGCTGTAAAGAAAGCATATAGTCTATCAGAGAAAGGAGACACAGTATTACTTTCTCCCGCATGTGCAAGTTTTGATTTGTTTGCTAATTACGAAGATAGAGGAAGACAATTTAAAGCAGCAGTTAGAGAACTTTAATGAAAACCATACTAAAAAACATACAAGGAGATAAAGCCATTTGGGCTATAGTTGCTTTACTGGCGCTGTTTTCGTTTTTACCTGTTTACAGTGCCAGTACCAATCTGGTGTATGTTATTGGTAATGGTACAACAGTAGGGCATTTGCTTAAACATGGTATGCTGCTTATTCTTGGATTTACTATTATTTATGCCGTTCATAAAGTACCATATCATTATTTTAAGGGCTTATCTATAATAGCATTGCCGGTTGTAATAGTGCTGCTTATTTATACCTTAGCACAAGGCACTACTATTGGCGGGGCAAACGCGAGCCGTTGGATTAGAATTCCTTTTGTAGGAGTTACTTTCCAAACGTCAAACTTAGCCTCGGTTGTGTTGTTGGTTTATGTTGCCAGATACCTTTCTAAAATAAAAGATAAGACTGTTACTTTTAAAGAAAGTATTTTACCGCTTTGGGTGCCTGTTTTTGTGATTTTAGGACTAATACTTCCTGCAAACTTTTCTACAACAGCAATTATATTTTTTATGGTTTTAATGCTGTGCTTTATGGGGGGCTACCCAATAAAATACTTAGCATCTATTGTAGGAGTAGGAATTGTGGCGCTAACCTTTTTTATACTAACCGCAAAAGCTTTTCCGGGGATGTTTCCTAATAGAGTAGATACCTGGATTAGTCGTATTGAGAACTTTACAACAAAAGATGACCCCGATGCAAACTATCAAATAGAAAAAGCAAAGATAGCTATTGCAACCGGTGGGATTGTAGGCGTAGGAGCGGGTAAAAGTGTAATGAAAAACTTTTTACCCCAAAGCTCATCAGATTTTATTTATGCAATAATAGTAGAAGAATATGGTGCAGCCGGAGCACTATTCTTACTGTTTTTATACTTAATGTTTTTGTTTAGGGTGCTGGTGGTTGCAAATAAAGCCAATAATGTATTTGGGAAATTGGTTGTTATTGCAACCGGGCTTCCAATAGTGTTTCAGGCATTGATAAATATGGCGGTAGCTGTAGAGCTGTTTCCGGTAACGGGGCAAAACTTGCCTTTAATAAGCAGTGGAGGATCGTCTATTTGGATGACATGCCTGGCTGTTGGAATAATTTTAAGTGTAAGTGCAAAACGCCAGCCGGCAGATAATAAAACGTCAATTAATAAAGAAGAAAATCCATTAGAAGTACTAAGTGGGCAATTATAAATTTATCATATCAGGAGGAGGAACCGGAGGGCATATTTATCCGGCAATAGCAATTGCTAACGAACTTAAAAAGCGTTATGCAAATGCCGAGATTTTATTTGTAGGAGCTAAAGACAGAATGGAGATGCAACGTGTTCCTGAAGCAGGATATCCTATAGAAGGTCTTTGGATAAGCGGAATTCAAAGAAAACTAACCCTGTCTAACTTACTCTTTCCGGTAAAGCTGTTGGTAAGTTTATATAAAGCCCGAAAAATTGTTAAACGTTTTAAGCCAAATTTGGTTGTAGGCACCGGAGGTTATGCAAGTGCTCCGTTGGTTAAAATGGCGTCAAAGCAAAAAATTCCGTGTGTGCTGCAAGAGCAGAATTCGTATCCGGGTATTACTAATAAATGGTTATCAAAACATGTAGAGAAAATATTTGTAGCCTATGATGGATTAGAAAAATATTTCCCAGCAACTAAAATTGTAAAAACCGGTAATCCTGTTCGTCAAGATTTATTAGATGTTAATTCTAAAGAAGACGAAGCAAGAAAGTTTTTTGAGGTTTCTAAAACAGATAAAGTATTGCTGGTTTTAGGGGGAAGTTTAGGAGCAAAAAAGATAAATGAACTGGTAGAAGCACATTTAGAGTATTTAACCCAACAAAACATAACGGTGTTATGGCAATGCGGGAAGTTATATTATCAAGAATATCAAAAATACAATTCAGATAAAGTAAAAGTAATGTCTTTTATAAATCGAATGGATTTAGCATATGCTGCATCTAACTTTATAGTTTCCAGAGCAGGAGCCTCATCGGTTTCAGAGCTTTGTATTGTAGGAAAGCCGGTAATTTTTATACCCTCACCAAATGTAGCAGAAGACCATCAAACTAAAAACGCATTGGCAGTTACACAAAAAAATGCAGCTTTATTAGTTAGAGAATCAGACGCAATGATGATGTTTAAACCCACAATAGAGCAATTAATTAAAGACGGTCAGCTTTGCGAATCATTAAGTGATAATATTAAAGAACTAGCGTTGCCAAATGCAACACAAGAAATTGTAAACCATATAGAAGCGTTGTTAGCATGAATATAAACACTATACATAATGTGTTTTTTATAGGAATTGGCGGAATTGGCATGTCGGCCTTGGCACGCTATTTTAAATATTTGGGTAAAAATGTGGCGGGTTATGATAAAACTTTAACCAGCCTAACAAAAGAGCTTCAAGAAAACGGAATAAATGTTAGTGATTTTGATTCTGAAAGCGCTATTCCTGAAGCGTTTACCAACAATACTAACACTTTAGTTATATACACTCCGGCAATACCTAAAACAAATAGTATTTACAACTATTTTATAAGTAATGGTTATACAATTAAAAAACGAGCTGAGGTTTTAGGTTTAATTACAGAAAGTACAACTTGTTTAGCGGTTGCAGGAACGCATGGTAAAACTACAACTTCTAGTATTCTTGCACATTTATTGTTCGAAAATAAAGTTTCTTTCACCGCATTTTTGGGAGGTATCGCAGAAAACTTTAATAGTAATCTTGTAATAAACGGGAATGCGTATACAGTTGTAGAAGCAGATGAGTTTGATCGCTCATTTTTACACTTATCACCAAACATTGCTTGTATTACATCAACAGATGCAGATCATCTTGATATTTACAAAACTCACGAGCAGTTAGAAACAGCTTTTAAAGAATTTGCTGGAAAAGTGCCAAAACAAGGTAAACTACTTGTTAAAAGCGGGTTGCCTTTTAACGGAATTACCTATGGTATTGAAGATAATTCAGACTATAACATTACAAGTATAGAAGTTATAAACGGCGAGTATGAATTTACCATAAATACTCCCACAGAGCAAGTTAAAAAAGTACGATTTTCTAAACCCGGGAGGCATAATTTATTAAATGCTTTAGCTGCCTTTGCCATGGCGCATCAATTGTCAATACCAACAACCAATTTGGCCAGTGCCTTAGCAACATTTAAAGGGGTTCAACGTAGGTTCTCATATCATATAAAGTCAGACGATGTAGTGTTTATAGACGATTATGCACATCATCCAACAGAAATCAATGCATTACATCAGGCTGTCAGAGAAATGTATCCTGATAAGAAAGTGCTGGCTATTTTTCAGCCTCATCTGTTTAGCAGAACAAAAGATTTTGCAGACGAATTTGCCAAAAGTTTAGAAAAATTCGATGAGATTGTTTTGTTAGATATATATCCAGCAAGAGAAAAACCTATACCTGGTGTAACATCAAAATGGCTGGCAGAAAAAATTAAAAATAAAAGCGTAGCAGTAGTAAGTAAAACAGATTTAATTGATTATGTAAACCAAACAAACGCGAATGTAATCTTAACAATTGGAGCAGGAGATATTGCAGAACAAGTACCAATAATAAAAAAAGCATTACAGTCATGAAAAAGTACAGTAACATACTTAAAATAGTATTGCTTTTTGTTGTGATTACGCTATTGTATTCTTTTACAAATAAGCGTAATGATAATCGTGTTATAAAAGACCCGAAAATTACATTTTTAGACGACGATAAATTGTTTATTACTTACCAGACGGTTAATAAATTGTTAATACAAAATATTAAAGGGTCTACGAGTGTGATTAAAGATGCTTTAGATTTGAATACAATAGAAAATGCCCTAAATACTAACCAAATGATTCAAGAGGCTCAGGTTTATGTAACTGTAAATGGGCGTCTTGAGGTAAAAATTAAGCAAAGAACACCTATTGCACGTGTTAATGCTTCGGTGCCATACTACATAGATGTTGAAGGAAAAAAAATGCCACTGTCAACAGTATATTCGGCCCGAGTACCGTTAATAACCGGCGCAATTAGTCAAGCTAATCTTACCGATGCTTATGCGGTATCAAAATATATAAACAACGACGCTTTTTTAAAGAAAAACATAATAGGTATTCACTGTACAAATAATCGTTTTGAACTTAAGTTGCGTACAGAAGATTTTGTAGTGCAATTGGGTAAAGCAACAGCATTACACAAAAAGTTTAGCAACTTTAAAGCTTTTTATAAAAAAGCATTAAAAGATGGTACGTTGCATAATTATACTAAAGTGAATTTAGAATTTGGTAACCAAGTGGTGTGCACTAAAAAATAACGTATGGAAAAGGATAGATTCGCAGTTGGATTAGATATTGGTACAACCAAAATTGTGGCAATGGTTGGCCGATTAAACGAGTATAACAAGCTCGATATTTTAGGTATAGGTAAATCTAAAAGCCTTGGTGTACACCGAGGAGTTGTAAATAATATTACTCAAACCATACAATCTATTCAGCAGGCAGTACAAGAAGCAGAGAGTGCAGCCGGAGTAAAAATCAAAGAGGTTGTAGTAGGCATAGCGGGTCAACATATTAGAAGCCTTCAACACAGTGATTACATTACCAGGCCCAATGCCGAAGAGGTAATTAATGAAGACGATCTAGATCAGCTATGCAATCAAGTTTATAAGTTGGTAATGCTGCCCGGAGAAGAAATAATTCATGTATTACCACAAGAATACAAAGTAGATGGGCAAGCAGAAATTAAAGAGCCAATAGGGATGTATGGTGGTCGCTTAGAAGCTAAGTTTCATGTAGTAGTAGGTCAAGTATCGTCTATTAGAAATATAGGAAGATGTGTTAAAAGTGCCGGATTAGATTTAGCCGGAATCACGTTAGAGCCTTTAGCTTCTGCAAATGCGGTATTAAGTCAAGAAGAAAAAGAGGCAGGTGTAGCTTTAATTGATATTGGAGGAGGGACAACAGACCTGGCTATTTTTAAAGACGGAATTATTAGGCATACAGCCGTTATCCCGTTTGGCGGAAATGTAATTACAGAAGACATAAAAGAGGGTTGCTCTATTATAGAGAAACAGGCAGAGTTACTTAAAATAAAGTTTGGTTCTGCTTGGCCGGGAGAAAATAAAGACAACGAAATTGTTTCAATCCCTGGACTTCGAGGAAGAGAACCTAAAGAAATAACACTAAAAAATTTGTCTAAAATAATTCATGCCCGTGCTGTAGAGATTATTGAGCAAGTGTATTTAGAGATAAAAAATTATGGGCACGAAGAGCAAAAGAAAAAACTAATAGCAGGTATTGTTTTAACAGGAGGAGGAAGCCAGTTAAAGCATTTAAAACAGCTCGTTGAGTACATAACAGGAATGGATACCAGGATTGGTTATCCTAATGAGCATTTAGCAGGAGATTCAGACGAAGAAGTTGCCAGTCCTGTTTATGCAACTGCTACGGGTTTACTTATGAATGCTATAGAAAACCAACAAAAACAAGAGCAGATTAAAAAAACACAAGCTGTAGAAGCACAGCATACAACAGATAACTCAGAAGACACCAATATAGCAGCTCAACCACCAAAAAAAGAACGAAAATCTATTTTTGAAAAGTGGTCAGAGAAGCTAAAAGATTTTTTAGATAACGCAGAATAAACCAGTAAAAACGAACTTATGAGTAGCAACACAGGAATTGATAGCATTTCGTTTGATTTACCTAAAAATCAAAGCAATGTAATTAAAGTTATAGGAGTTGGTGGTGGAGGTAGCAACGCCATTAACCACATGTTTCAATTAGGAATAAAAGGGGTAGATTTTGTAGTTTGCAATACAGACGCCCAAGCACTGCAAAACAGTCCTGTTCCTAATAAAATCCAATTAGGAGTTACCCTAACCGAAGGATTAGGCGCCGGAGCAAACCCAGATATTGGCGAGCAAGCCGCAATGGAAAGCTTCGAAGAGATTAAGGCAATGTTAGATACCAATACCAAAATGGTATTCATAACTGCCGGAATGGGTGGTGGTACTGGTACCGGAGCTGCACCTGTTATTGCAAAATATGCCAAAGAACTCGATATTTTAACAGTAGGTATTGTTACAATTCCGTTTTCTTTTGAGGGGAAAATGCGTAACGATCAAGCTCAAATGGGTGTCGAAAAATTAAGAGCTAATGTAGATTCTTTAATTGTTATTAATAATAATAAGCTACGCGAGGTGTATGGTAATTTAGGGTTTAAAGCTGGTTTCTCTAAAGCCGACGAAGTGTTAGCTACTGCTGCTCGAGGTATTGCCGAAGTTATAACACACCATTACACCCAGAATATTGACCTTCGTGATGCTAAAACCGTACTGTCTAATAGCGGTACAGCTATTATGGGTTCTGCAACTGCTACCGGATCAAGTAGGGCTCACGATGCTATCATGAAAGCGTTAGATTCTCCGTTATTAAACGATAATAAAATAACCGGAGCTAAAAATGTATTGTTGCTAATAGTTTCGGGTACCCAAGAAATTACAATAGATGAAATAGGTGAGATTAATGATCATATTCAAAACGAAGCCGGTCATGGTGCAAACATTATAATGGGAGTTGGAGAAGATGAGGCATTGGGCGAAGCAATTTCGGTAACTGTTATTGCAACTGGCTTTAATCCGGAGCAGCAACACGAAATTGTAAATACAGAAGCTAAAAAAATAATTCATACTTTAGAAGATGAGCAAAAAGTAGAGCAAGATTTAACTTCCGGGTTAGATAACGTAACCACATACCAAAAACCAACCTCTCAGCCCAAAAATAAAGAGCCTGAAGTAATAAAACATAAATTGTTTGATGATGATGAGATAGCTCCCAAAGAGCAAGAAATGGATCTGATTCCTACCACAGATATTATTAAAAATATACCTGTAGTATATGAAGAGGTATCAGACAGTAATGATGCTTTTAATGATTTTGAAATTGTAGATACAACAGATTCTATTAAAGATATAGACGTTGTAGATCCTGAGGTGGTATCAAAAGACGATGAGAGTCAAATTACTCTTTCGTTTGATTTTCCATTGTCTAACACAGACACTAACGCTTCAGACGCGGAAGATGATGAAAAATCAAATGTTGTAACATTTGACTTAACAGATGATATTAAAGACATGAAAGTTAAAGATCCGGTAGAAGTTATACCGGTTACAGAAGTGTCTAAAGAGGGCGAAGTAAGATATAGTTTAGATGATTATATGGAGTTAGAATCTAAACTATCTGCAGCAAAAGCATCACCAAAAGAAACAGAAACCGAGACAAATCCTGAAGCTATTGTTTTCGAGAAAAAAACAGTTGATGTGCCAAAGGAAAACTCACCGGCATCAGATTCAGATGAGCCAGATCCGGTTAATTGCTCAATAGAAGAAGCACTTAAAAGCAGGGCAGAAGAGCGACGAAGAAAATTAAAAGAGTTTAACTATAAGTTTAATCATCTTACTAAAATAGATGAGATAGAGAAACAGCCGGCTTATAAACGAATGGGAATAGATTTAGATAACCCACAAGACAATAACGCCTCAAGGTTGTCTCTTGGAGAAGATAGCAATAACGAAATTCAACTAAGATCAAATAATTCTTTTCTACATGACAATGTAGATTAGTATATACTTAACCTACGCTATTTACATAAACTAAACCCGGTGTCTGAAAAATGATATCGGGTTTATTTTTTTATTTTTGCAAACAAAATTTTAAATCGGTAAACAATGAGCCTACAACAACAAATAACAGATAGTATGAAAACGGCTATGAAAGCCAAAGACACCATTGCTTTAGAAGCTTTAAGAGCAGTAAAATCGGCTATTTTGCTAGCTCAAACAGAAACAGGCTCATCTGCAACATTAAGCTCTGAGCAAGAGTTAGCTTTACTACAAAAATTAGTTAAGCAACGTAAAGATAGTGCAGCAATCTTCACGCAACAGGGCCGTGAAGATTTAGCAGAAGCAGAATTAGCACAAGCAAAAGTAATAGCGCAATTTTTGCCGGAACAATTAAGTGAAGATGAAATTGCTAAAGAGGTTGAGGCAATTATAGCAAAAGTAGGAGCAGAAAGCATGAAAGATATGGGTAAGGTAATGGGTATTGCTACAAAACAATTAGCCGGTAAAGCAGATGGTAAAACTATTTCTACAATTGTAAAACAAAAATTAAGCTAATATTTTTTAGTGTTTTAGGCCGTGTAGTTCAACTGGATAGAACATCAGATTTCGGCTCTGAGGGTTGAGGGTTCGAATCCTTCCACGGTCACAAAAAGCCTGCTTTAAAGCAGGCTTTTTGTGTTATATGACTTTCATCATACTTTTTAAAGTATCTGCTTTGTAAATTTAATGTAGAATTTAAAAATTGTTTGCGCTATGAAAAATATAATTAAAGATACCATTACCGTATCACAAATAATGACCACAGAACTTGTTAAACTTAATATAGACGATACTTTATATAAAGCTGAACGCCTATTTAAAAAGCATAACATTAGACACCTTCCTGTTGTAGAAGGGAATAAAATTAGAGGGATTTTAAGCTATACAGATTTATTGAGAATCAGTTATGCAGATACAATAGATGAAGATGATGAAACTGTAGAGAGTATTGTTTATGATATGTTTTCGGTACCGCAAGTAATGATGCATAATCCGGTAACAGTATCGCCAAAAGCTACTATAAAAGAAGTTGCAGAAATTTTGGCATCAAGAGAGTTTCATGCTTTACCAGTTGTTGAAAATGGAGATTTAGTCGGAATTGTTACTACGACAGATGTAATAAAGTATTTTTTACAGTTTTATTAAACGTTAGTAGTTTCAAATAAATCTTCAATAGTTTTTACCGGATTGTTGCTAGAAAAAACAAAGCTGCCGGCTACAAGTACATTTGCTCCTGCTTTAGTTAACTCAGGGGCATTAGCGCTATTTACACCGCCATCTATTTCAATTTTAGCAGTTGCATTTTTGGCTATAATTAATTCGCGTAGTTGTTGTACTTTGTTAAACGTGTTTGCAATAAATTTTTGACCTCCAAAACCGGGGTTTACACTCATAACACAAACCAAATCAATATCATTAATAATATCTTGCAGTACAGTTACGGGAGTATGCGGATTTAAGGCTACACCGGCTTGCATTCCGTTGGCTTTAATAGCCTGAATTGTGCGGTGCAAATGCGTACAAGCTTCATAATGTACGGTTAATATATTAGCTCCTATTTTAGCAAAGGTTTCAATATATCTATCAGGATCTACAATCATTAAATGAACATCTAAAGGCTTTTTTGTATGCTTGGCAATGGCCTGTATAACAGGCATTCCGAACGAAATATTCGGAACAAAAACACCATCCATGACATCTAAATGAAACCATTCTGCCTTACTGTTATTTACCATTTCTATGTCTTGTTGTAAGTTGGCAAAATCTGCAGCAAGTATAGAGGGAGCTATTATTGTTTTCATTTTTTTAATTGGTTTAGGCACAAAAATACACCAATTATTATAAACAGAGTTAATAAAAAACCCCGGCTTGCACCGGGGTTCATTCATCAATCAAAAAACGAACAGTTATGCTTTGTAACTGCTTTTGCGTAATATACGAAATTTATCCTAAATAGGTTTTTAATATCTTACTTCTAGAAGTGTGTTTAAGTCTTCTAATAGCCTTTTCTTTAATCTGTCTAACACGCTCACGAGTTAGGTCAAACGTCTCTCCAATTTCTTCTAAAGTCATTGGATGTTGATCGCCTAAACCAAAGTAAAGACGAATAACATCTGCCTCACGAGGTGTTAATGTTTCTAAAGCACGTTCAATCTCTGTTCTTAGAGATTCGTGCATTAATTCTTTGTCAGGATTAGGAGATTCTCCGCTTCGTAATACATCGTATAGGTTAGAGTCTTCTCCTTCAACTAAAGGAGCATCCATAGATACGTGACGACCAGAGTTTTTCATAGACTCTTTTACGTCGTTTACGCTCATGTCTAGCTCTTTAGCAATTTCTTCGGCACTTGGTACACGCTCATGAGCTTGCTCTAAAAAAGCATAGGTTTTATTAATTTTATTAATAGAACCAATCTTGTTAAGCGGTAATCTTACAATTCTGGATTGTTCTGCAAGTGCTTGTAAGATAGATTGCCTAATCCACCAAACAGCATACGATATAAATTTAAAACCTCTGGTTTCATCAAAACGTTGTGCTGCTTTTATTAAGCCAAGATTACCTTCGTTTATTAAGTCTGGTAGGGTTAATCCTTGGTTTTGGTATTGTTTAGCAACCGATACCACAAAACGCAAATTGGCTTTAGTTAATTTCTCTAACGCTCTTTGGTCTCCGGCTTTAATACGTTGTGCTAATTCTACTTCTTCTTCTGCAGTAATTAAATCTACCTTACCTATTTCTTGAAGATACTTATCCAGGGAAGCAGTTTCTCTGTTGGTTACCTGCTTCGTAATTTTAAGTTGTCTCATCTATATAAACTCCTAAATTTTAGTGATTGTTTGTTGCTCGCATATGGTTATACGTACAAATTGGAGTTTATGTTACAAAAAAGTATAAAAAAATTGTTTGTATTAAAAAACGCCTTCAACTTGAAGGCGTTTTATGTAGTAATAATTAATTGTTTCTGTTTGGTCTTGGTTTTCTGTCTCCACCAGGCCTATTATTACCTCTGTTATTTGGGTTTCTTGGTCTTTCTTTATAACCTTCGGGTTTTGGTAAAAGAGCCTTTCTTGAAACCTTCTCGCGCTTAGTTTTAGGATCAAACCCAAAGTATTTAACTTCAAAGACATCTCCTAAATTAACCACGTCGGTAACATTGTTTGTGCGTTCCCAAGCAAGTTCAGAGATATGAAGTAAGGTTTCATTACCGGGTGCTTGTGTATACTCTACAACAGCACCAAAATCTAATAACTTAACTACTTTTACTTCGTAAATTTCTCCGGCTTGAGGTGTAAAAGTAATAGCTGCTATTTTATCGAGCACTCTATTAATTCCGTCTTGATCTGTTCCAAGAATTTCTACCACACCTTTTTCATCAACTTCTTCAATTACAATAGTGGTATTTGTTGCTTTTTGTAACTCTTGAATAGTTTTACCTCCCGGACCAATTAAAACTCCAATATACTCACCTGGTATTACAGTAGTAATTATTTTTGGAGCATGAGCTTTAACATTTGGTCTAGGCTTCTCTATAGTTTCGGTTAGTTTACTTAAAATGTGTAACCTTCCTTCTCTTGCTTGTTCTAGAGCTTGGATAAGGATTTCGTACGATAGGCCTTTAATTTTAATATCCATTTGGCACGCTGTAATACCGTCTGCCGTACCGGTTACTTTAAAGTCCATGTCGCCCAAATGGTCTTCGTCGCCTAAAATATCAGATAGTACTGCAAATTTCTCACCATCTGTAATTAATCCCATAGCAATACCAGATACAGGCTTTTGTAATTGTACGCCTGCATCCATTAATGCCATTGTACCGGCACAAACAGTTGCCATAGATGAAGAACCGTTAGATTCTAATACTTCTGATACAACACGAACGGTATAAGGGCAATCTTCAGGAATCATTCCTTTTAAGGCGCGTTGTGCTAAGTTACCATGACCAATCTCTCTTCTTGATGTTCCTCTAATTGGGCGAGCTTCTCCGGTAGAGAATGGTGGGAAGTTGTAGTGTAAATAAAACTTTTCTTCACCTTGCTCAGTAGGTAAATCAATTACATTGGCTTCTCTAGATGTTCCTAAGGTAACAGTGGCAAGCGCTTGGGTTTCTCCTCTTGTAAATATTGCAGAGCCATGTGTAGAAGGAAGATAATCTACCTCACACCAAATTGGTCTGATATCGGTAGGTTTTCTACCATCTAAACGAATGTTTTCGTTAAGCACTAAGTTTCTAACAGCTTCTTTCTGAGCTTTAGAAAAATATTTAGAAATTAATTCGGCTTTTTCTTCTAACTCTTCTTCAGTAAAAAGTGCTTCTACTTCTTCTTTAACTTCAGCAAATTTTTCGCCTCTTTCTTGTTTAGATAAAGCCTGCTTAGCAATATCATAACATTTTTGGTAAGCCGCTTCAAATATTTTTTTCTCTAAATCTGCATCTTCGTTTTCAGGCTCGTACTCTCTGGTTTCTTTTTTACCAACAGCTTCTGCTAAACGACGTTGAGCTTGGCATTGTAATTTAATTGCTTCGTGTGCAAATTTAATAGCATCGGCCATTTCTTTTTCTGAAACCTCCTTCATTTCTCCTTCTACCATGGTAACAGAATCTTCTGAAGCGCCAACAATTATATCAATATCTGCTTCTTTTAATTGAGCCGGGCTGGGGTTTATTATAAACTCACCATCTACTCTTGCCACACGAGCTTCAGAGATAGGGCACTCAAAAGGAATATCTGATAGTTGAATTGCGGCAGATGCTGCCAACCCAGCTAATGCGTCAGGCATAACGTTATCGTCATGAGACATTAACTGTATCATTACCTGAGTTTCGGCATGATAATCTTTTGGAAAAAGAGGTCTTAATACACGGTCTACAAGACGCATGGTTAAAACTTCTTGGTCGCTTGGTCTGGCTTCTCTTTTAAAGAAACCGCCCGGAAATCTTCCGGCTGCTGCAAATTTTTCGCGATAATCTACCGTTAAGGGTAAAAAATCTATACCGGGATTTGCTGTTCTGGCAGAAACTACTGTTGCTAAGAGCATTGCATCGCCCATTCTAACAACAACAGATCCGTCTGCTTGTTTTGCTAACTTTCCGGTTTCAAGAGAGATGGTTCTACCATCCCCTAAATCAATAATTTCTCGTTTTACTTCGGGAATCATATAAAATTTTAATTAACCTGCTTTTTTACAGGTACAGTTAAACAAAGGGTGTTGTGTTGTTGTTGCGTAGTTGTGTAACCCAATGAAAAACTTCAGTGTAAAGCTTTTAATGTGTGAAGAACGTTTTTACGACCGGTAATTTAATAATTAATTATAAACAAAAAAAGAGGCACGAAGCCTCTTTTTGTTACTTTCTAATATTAAGTTCTTTAATAATTGCACGATATCTTTCAATATCCTTCTTCATTAAATAGTCAAGTAGGCTTCTTCTTTTACCTACCAGTTTCACTAACGAGCGCTCTGTGTTGAAATCTTTTTTGTTTCTTCTTAAGTGCTGAGTTAAGTGATTAATTCTGTGCGTAAATAACGCAATTTGCCCTTCAGGCGATCCGGTGTCTTTTTCAGACTTACCGTACTTTTTAAAAATTTCTGCTTTTACTTCTTTAGTTAAATACATGCCAATATTATTTAAATAATTTTTATGTATTTGATAGACCATCTATCAAGCCGCAAAGATAAAAATATTATTTAAAATCAAGCTATTGTAAACTTTTTTTTGTTTTTGATTAAACCTTTTATCAATAACTCAGTCTTATAAACGTTAACTGTTAAAAATATATTAATTATGAAAACAAATCTCAAAAAGCAGTATTTGGTTGCTACAATAGCAACAGTAATGTTATTAATTGTGTCTTGTAGTAAAGATAATGCACAAGATGATATAACATTAAATGATGAAGCCATAGATGTGGCAGAATTAACATTAAGCGATGAAGCAGAACTTATCTCTGAAGATGTTGTGGCTATTGGAGAAGAAGTTTATGCTGCCGATGAACTCTCTGCAAGTGGTAAAGGAGAATACAGATCTGACTTTTTACCGGACTGTGTTACAATTACTACGGTAGTAACAAGCACAAGCAAAGAAAAAACAATTGATTTTGGTGACGGATGCGAGCTCCCAAATGGTAACGTTTTAAGCGGTATTATTTATTTGAGTTATAATAAAGACATGGAAATGGCTACTAAAACCATTAGCCTGTCTTTAGAGAATTTTACATTTAATGGTGTTGCTGTAGAGGGCGGCGCATCTATTGTTAGAAAGAGAGCTAACGAGAGTGGTAATCCGCAATCTGATGCTTCAAGTGAGTTTAGTGCAACTTGGCCTGACGGAAGCACGGCAAGTTTTGTTGGTAACCGTACACGTGAATGGATAGAAGGTTACGGAAGCGGTTATTGGGGAGACAATGTTTTCTTAATAACAGGGCAAGGAACATTTACCGGAAAACAAGGGAATGTATTTAGTAAAACAATTGTAGAACCATTACGTAGAGAATTGGCTTGTAGATTTATTGTAAGTGGTGTTTTAGAAATATCTAGAAATGATGTTACTGCAAGTTTAGACTTTGGTGATGGAAGTTGTGATGCAAAAGGAATTTTAACATATCCTGACGGAACAACAAAAGAAGTTTTTTTAAGAAGGTTTCTTAGATAAGCAATGATGATATTAAAAAAGGCTTGCCATTGGCAAGCCTTTTTTTATGCTCTAACAGGTCTGTTTAATATTAAATCTAAATAAAGATTTACTTTATCTTTTAGTTGACTTCTATGAACAATAAAGTCTAAAAAACCATGTTCTAAAACAAATTCTGCTGTTTGAAAACCTTCAGGAAGCTCCTTTCCTACAGTATCTTTTACAACTCTTGGCCCAGCAAACCCTATAAGGGCTCCAGGCTCACTTATATTTATATCACCAAGCATAGCATATGATGCAGTTGTGCCACCGGTTGTTGGATCTGTACATAAAGAAATGTAAGGTATTTTAGCTTCTGCCAGCTTAGCTAATTTAGATGAGGTTTTGGCTAATTGCATAAGTGATAAAGCGGCTTCTTGCATTCTGGCTCCACCAGATTTAGAAATCATTAAAAAAGGGATTTTGTTTTTAAGGGCATAATCTATAGCGCGTGCTATTTTTTCTCCTACAACACTTCCCATAGAGCCTCCAATAAAAGCAAAATCCATACAAGCAACCACCAAATCTTCGCCTTTAGATTTTCCAACGGCTGTTCTAACAGCATCCTTGAGTTTTGTTTTCTCTTGAGCTTCTTTTAATCTATCGGTATACTTTTTTGTATCTACAAAGTTAAGAG
The DNA here is from genome assembly GCF_055387725.1 of Lutaonella thermophila. NCBI lineage: Bacteria > Pseudomonadati > Bacteroidota > Flavobacteriia > Flavobacteriales > Flavobacteriaceae > Lutaonella > Lutaonella thermophila. The sequence goes on along the minus strand of NZ_AP043783.1, from coordinate 94,494 downwards.
GATCTTTAGAGGTTAAGTTTTTATCTAATTCTTTAAATTTGTTGTTGTCAAAAATTATTTCAAAATATTCTTTACTTCCAATTCTTACGTGATAGTCATCTTCCGGACTTACGTAAAAGTTTTTGGCTAATTCTTCGGCTTCAACAATTTTTCCGGTAGGCGATTTATACCAAAGCCCTTTTGGGGTATCTTTCTTCTCTTTCGTAGCCGTTTGAATTCCTTTTTCTTTTCTTTTAAACCAAGCCATTGTATTACAATTTGTGTTACTTTAATTATAACGTGTTAACGTTGTTTAAGTCTTCGAAAGCCTTTTTAAGTCTGGTAACAAATGTTTTTTCTCCTTCTCGAAGCCAAACTCTTGGGTCGTAATATTTTTTATTAGGTTTATCGTCTCCTTCAGGATTACCAATTTGTGATTGTAAATATGCTTCGTTGGTTTTCATGTAATTTCTAACTCCTTCCATGAAAGCATATTGTAAATCGGTGTCTATATTCATTTTGATTACACCGTAACTTATGGCTTCTCTAATTTCTTCTAATGATGAGCCAGAACCACCATGAAAAACAAAATCTATAGTATTGTGAGGAACGTTAAACTTTTTAGAGACGTATTCTTGTGAGTTTTTTAATATTTTAGGAGTTAACTTAACATTGCCGGGCTTGTAAACACCATGAACATTACCAAATGCTGCAGCAATGGTAAAACGAGGGCTTACTTTCATGAGTTCCTCATAGGCGTAAGCTACTTCTTCAGGTTGAGTATAAAGTTTTGAATCATCTACGCCTGTATTGTCAACGCCATCTTCTTCACCACCGGTAATACCGAGCTCTATCTCTAACGTCATATCCATCTTACTCATTCTAGCCAAGTACTCTTTGCAGATTGCTATGTTTTCTTCTAATGGCTCTTCAGATAGATCAATCATATGAGAGCTAAACAATGGTTTACCTGTTTGTTGAAAGTGTGTTTCGTTAGCATCTAACATTCCATCTATCCAAGGGAGTAATTTTTTTGCACAGTGGTCTGTATGTAAAATAACGGTAGCACCGTATGCTTCGGCTAAATCATGCACATGTTTTGCTCCGGCAACAGCTCCAGCAATAGCAGCTTTTTGTCCATCATTATTTAAACCTTTGCCGGCATTAAAGTGGGCACCACCATTAGAGAACTGAATAATTACAGGAGCATTTAATGCTGCTGCAGTTTCTAATACAGCATTTATGCTATTAGAGCCTACTACATTTACAGCAGGCAAAGCAAAGCCTTTTTGCTTTGCGTATTTAAAAATTTCTTGAACTTGATCTCCGGTAGCAACTCCCGGTTTTATATTATGACTCATTTAGTTGTGTTTTTACTAATTATAGATTTAGGTTACAAAAGTAATAAAAATACAACCTTAAAACGGATAATTTATACCGATATTAAATACTGCATTGGCAAAATTATATTCTCTAAACCATCTTTTATTTAGTTCTCTTGCCGGATTGTAGGTTTTAAATCCGGTATCAAACCTAAACACAAAAAAACCAAAATCGTAACGTAAGCCAAGACCTGTTCCGAGTGCTATATCTTGTAATGATGATAGACCGGAGAATGTAGCTTTTTCATCATTTACATTATCAAATACATTCCAAATATTACCGGCATCGGCAAAAAGAGCTCCTTTTAAATCGCCAAAAATATCAAACCTGTATTCTACATTTAAGGCTAATTTTAGGTTTGCTTCATTAAAATCGTTTACAGCCTCAGTGCTTCCCGGACCGAGTGAATAAGCTTCCCAAGCTCTGTTGTCGTTAGAACCTCCTGCAAAATAACTTCGTGAAAAAGGGATGCTATTAGAATTACCATAGGGAATAGCTATACCGAAAAAAGCCCTTAGCGCTAAAGTGTTTTTTTGAACAATTTGCCAATGTTTTACATAATCAAACTCTGTTTTAGCATATTGCGAATATTTTACGCCAAATATAAGATTGTTGCCATCAGAATCTTTTTCAAAATTTATTAAATTTGATAGAGTAGACAGAAAGTTCCCTGCAAATTCTATTTTAGCAATAAATTGAGAAAAACTGTTGTCGTTAAATCCCTGACGGTTGTTTTTTATATAGCTGAAATTTGAAGCAAAAATAAGGTTGTTTTCTGTAAGTCTTTCTCGTCTCTCTTCAACTCTATTAACTTCTATAATATCGTCTGATTGAAGCATGATTTCGCCATTTTGTACTCTATTTATAAAATTGTCCGTGCCAAACGGAATACTTAAACGTAATGGATCTAAAACATTATTAGTGTCTTCTACAAATAAATCAGCTTGGTCAGGGTTGTTTTGCACTGCATCGGCAACATCATCTAATCTTTCGTAGGTGTTTTGGTAAACTTCAAAAAAGCGACTAGGATTTACGTTTCTTACAAACTGTACGTTTACCAACTCTAAGATATTTTTGACATAATTAGAAGGCGACCAATTATATTGTAAAATACTATTAAAGGTCTGTTTGTCTAACCCAATATTTTCTTGAATACTGGTACCTAAAGAGGCTTTAGTGTTAGGAGACATTTGCTTTGGAATAATACTTTGTGTGTTAAACGGAAACCAAATTCTTGGGAAGTTAAACTTAACATCGGCCCCTATTTCGTTTACATTAAAAAACCGATTGTCTCCGCCTCGAGCTTCTCTAGACGATCCTAAAGACCCTCTTACACCAAGCTCTAAGGTTTCTGCACCTCTAAAAATGTTTCTGCTTATTAATGATGTACTGAATGATAACCCAAAATCTTGAATGTTAGAGTGTGTAACATCTGTGTTTAACCCTAAAGAGAATTTTGGTTTAGAGGTTAAAAAAACATCCATGTTAAGCGTTGCATTTTCTTTGTTTGCATTACGCTGTATAGTTGGGTATTTAAACACCTGCAAGTTGCTAAGCTGCCGTAATGTTTGAGAATAATTAAGATCTCTATAAATAGAGTCTTTGTTTAAAAAAACGGCATTGGTTATTGCTTTGGGCTTATAGCGCAATTTTTCTTTAAAGTAAAGCGTGTAGTTATTATACTTTAATGAATCTGTATAATTATTAGAGGTAGCATCTATAAATAAATTTACATTATTAATGGTGTGTACTTTGTACTCAAGCTCTTGAACGTTATTATTAACACGTTGTGTGGCATTGGCAATATTTACAGTAATAGGAAGCTTTCTGTCGTTGTTTTCAGGAATTGTATCCATTAAAACATCAAAATCTATAGAGCTCTCTTGAAAGTTATAGATTCCAGAATTTCTAAATAAACCGGTAAGTCTGTTGCGTTCTGCCTGAAAATCGGCTAAATTAAACTGCTTACCTTTTTGTAAATACGAATTTTTTTTATGCTGCCGGTAAATAGAATCTATATCTGCAGATGCAATATTTTTTGAGATAGAATCTAAAATATAGGGTTTGTTTAGCGTAATACTATAATCTATTGTGGCTCTTTGTTTTCTTTTAAGTTTATTTATTGTGTAATTAGCCTTATTGTTAAAATATCCCTTACTGTAGTAATAGGCCTCTAAACGATTTACAGATTTATTGGTTAAAGAGGTATCTATAATTACCGGGGCTTCACCGGTTTCCATTAACCATTTATTAAACCCTATTTTTGCGTTAGTAAAGGCTATTAGTTGTTTTTTAGAAAATAGCTTTTGTGCAAACGAGGTGTCTTTAAGTTTGTTGTTTAGTTTTTTTATGTAGAAAGAATCGGGCTCCGGTTTTGCTAAATTATAAATATGAAGTCGTAACGGATATCCTAATAAATTACTATTAGGTTGTTGATGAATTAAGCTCTGAATGTCTTCGCTTAGTAGTTTTTTACCATCAACATAAATTGTGTTTTTTTTAAGCAGTAATCCTTCATCTGGAACTCTTTTTGTGGCATTACAGGCGCCTAAAAAGAGTATTACAATAAATACACCTATTTTTGTTGCTATATTTTTCAATACTCTAATCTGCTTAGTTGCTCAAAAATACACTATTTGTATGGTTAGCAAAAACCAAATAAAACTAATAACAAGTTTACATCAAAAAAAATACCGAAATAAAACCGGCTTGTTTATAGTTGAAGGGTTAAAAGGTATTTCGGAATTTTTAAACTCTTCGTTTAAACTTGATGCATTATATACGACAGACAATACTGTTTTTGATGTTCCTCCTCACAAAAAAAATCTAATAACAGAAAAAGAGCTACGTAAAATAAGTGGTCTTGTAACACCTAATAAGGCGCTGGCAACGTTTAAAATTCCGGAGCCTAAACCTATACAAGATAATAAGTTTACAATAGCGTTAGATAATGTTAGAGATCCCGGTAATTTAGGAACAATTATTAGGTTGTGCGATTGGTTTGGAATAACACAATTAATCTGCTCTACAGAAACGGTAGACTGTTATAACCCAAAAGTTGTACAAGCAACAATGGGTTCTTTAACTAGAGTTAATGTTTATTATAAGCCTTTAGATTCTTTTTTAAAATCGGTTTCTATGCCGGTTTATGGCGCCTGTATGGACGGTGATAATGTGTACACAGCAAAATTAAAACAGCCTGCAGTACTTGTTATGGGAAACGAGGCTAACGGAATTAGCCATGAAGTAGAAAGTATGCTTTCTCAAAAAATAACAATACCAAGGTTTGGAAACATGCAGCAAACAGAAAGTTTAAATGTAGCAACAGCAACAGCTATACTGTTAAGCGAATTTAAAAGAAGGTAAAAAAAACTACTCAAAAGTAAAGTTTATAAAAATCCCTCTTGAGTACATTCCGGCAACATTTCCGGTCCAAGGGCTATTTGGGTCTGCATCCGGTATAAGCTCATCGCTTAAGGCAAAAACCCCTCTAATAGAAGGAGAAAATTTAAAATACTCTAAGTAAAAGTCTATACCAAAACCAACTTCGTAGTAAAAGGTGTTTTTTTTCATTCTAAACTGTCCGGAGCTGTTATCTTCTTTGCTGTCTTCATTACTGCCTAAATTAATTGAAGTAGATAGCCCGCCAACAAGGTAAGGTTTCCAGTTTCCTAAACGTTTAGCATTTGCTTTTAATAATAGCGGAAAGTGAATGTAAGTAGACTTTACTCCTCGTACAGCATCTCTGGGTTCTGTAAAACCTTTAAAACCTAAATCTCTTTTTGTATAGTAAAGACCTGGCTCAAAACGTAAATCAAAATAATCATTTAAACGCAACTTCCCTATTAAACCAACATTAAATCCCATGGTTTTAGAAACCAATACTTCGCTGGTGTTTTCGTTGTACTCAAACTTAAAGTCGTATTGGTTTACACCTAAAAAGTACCCCCAGCTTATTGTTTTTTTATCAAAATTCTCAAGATTAATAATAGGGTCTTCGTTAAATTGAGCACTTGCTAACGGAGCAACTAAGATTAATAGTAAAAGAAAGCCAATTTTTTTCATACAATTATTTTGACGCTACATAAATTGTTGCTACCCCAAAGGTTTGAGGCAGATGGTTCACATTTATAAACCCAATTTTACGCAAAATATTGTTGAACTGTTCTCCATACGGAAATACAGAAGCAGATTCAGATAAATAACCATAGGCAGCATTGTCTTTAGAAAACCATTTGCCAATAGTAGGTAAAATGTATTTAGTGTATAAAAAATAACCCTGTTTGTAAGGCGTTTTAGTGGGTACAGAGGTCTCTAAAACCACAAAAGCTCCCCCCGGTTTTAAAACTCTATATATTTCTGAAAGCCCTTTTTCTAAGTTTTCAAAATTTCTAACTCCAAAAGCAACAGTTATAGTATCAAATACATCATTATTAAAGGGCAAATTTTCACTATCTCCTAACTGTAAATCGATAACATTTTGCAATCCTTTTTTAGCTACTTTTTGTTTGCCTACCTCAAGCATCCCTTTAGAAATGTCTAATCCTATAATTTTTTTTGCACCGGTTTTAGCCAAACTAATTGCTAAATCTCCTGTACCGGTAGCAATATCTAAAATGGTACAGGGTTGTTGTTTTTTTACCAAAGTAACAACACGTTTACGCCATTTAATGTCTATACCAAAAGAAATTACACGGTTAAGCCCATCATAATCTTCAGAAATGGTATCAAACATTTTAGCAACCTGTTGTTTTTTTGCGAGGTTAGACTCTTTGTATGGAGTTACATTTTTGGGCATGAAATTTTTTTTTACAAAGATAATACAATGCCATTTAACGTGTAGAATATAAATTCATTACTTAAATGTGTTATATTTGCATAACAAATGCAAATTAGTTGCTTACCATTAGATGAAAATAATTATTGCAGGTGCAGGAGAAGTTGGCTTTCATTTAGCTAAACTTCTATCTTACGAAGCACAAGATATCACACTTATAGATACAGACAAAGAGAGCCTACTTTATGCCGATAACCATTTAGATATTAAAGTTCTGAAAGGAGATGCTACTTCTATTTCGGTACTAAAAGAAGCTAACGTACAAAATTCTGATTTGGTTATTGGAGTAACATCGTCTGAGACAACAAACATTACACTTTGTTTGCTTGCCAAACAGCTTGGATGTAAAAGAACAATAGCACGTATTTCTAACACAGAATTTGTTTACAATAAAGAAGAAATCAAGTTTACCGATTTAGGAATAGACGAACTCATTTCGCCGGAGCAACTGGCAGCATCCGAAATTCAATTGCTTTTAGACCAATCTGCTTTTAGCGACACTTACGAGTTTGAAGACGGTGCTTTAATAATGGTAGGAACATCATTGCAACGCACAGCCCCATTTGTGGGTAAATCCGTAAAAGAGGCAGCAAATATTTTTCCAGAATTACACTTTATGCCAATTGCTGTACAGCGTTTTGGCACACAATACACCTTAATACCAAGAGGAGATACCCAATTTAAAGAAGGCGATATTGTGTATTTTATAACTACACCCGAGGGCGTAGAAAAGCTTTACACGCTTACCGGAAAAACTAAAGAAGATATTAAGCGTGTAATGATTTTAGGTGGAAGTAAGATAGGATTTAAAACTGCTAGAGATCTTTGTACTAACAAATTCTCTGTAAAACTTATTGAAAAAGACAAGGAAAAAGCTTTTGATTTAGCCGATGCCTTGCCTAATGCGCTGATAATTAATGGAGATGGCAGGAACGTTGAGCTTTTAGATGAAGAAGATCTTTCAGAAATGGATGCTTTTATCTCTGTTACCGGAAACTCAGAAACAAATATTATGTCTTGCTTGGTTGCTAAATCAAAAAACGTAAAGAAAACCATAGCTTTGGTTGAGAATATGGATTATTTTCAGCTATCACAATCTATTGGAATAGATACTTTAATCAATAAAAAACTACTTGCGGCCAATCATATTTTCAGGCATGTTAGAAAAGGAGAAGTAGTTGCTTTAACCAGATTAAACAATTTGAATGCAGAGATTTTAGAATTTGAGGTTAAACCAACTTCAGAAGTAAACGGAAAAATAATAAAAGAAATAGATTTTCCGAGGTCTGCCATTATAGGAGGTGTAGTAAGGAACGGAGAAGGTATTATTGCTTTGGGAGACTTTTTAATTAAAACAGGAGATAGAGTGGTGGTATGTTGTTTGCCACGATCTATAAATAAAGTAGAGAAGCTTTTCTTATAAAACATGAAAAAGCTAAATTCTAAAATAATTTTTCACCTAATGGGGCTACTGTTAGTATGTAATGGTGGCTTTATGCTTTTAGCTGCTTTGGTAAGTGCCATTTATAACGATGGGATTACCATGCAATTAAGTATGTCTGTTTTAGCCACTATACTTGCTGGTGGGTTGCTTATGTATAATACTCGAGACCATGAAAAAGAGGTTAAAAAAAGAGAAGGTTACATAATTGTTGCTTGTGGTTGGCTTATAATGGTTATTTCTGGAATGTTACCTTACTTAATTTCTAAAACTATTCCGGATGTTACTAATGCTTTTTTTGAAACCATGTCTGGTTACACAACTACAGGAGCTTCTATTTTAGATGATATAGAATCGTTACCAGAAGGAATTTTGTTTTGGCGTAGCATGACTCATTGGATTGGTGGAATGGGAATTATAGTTTTAGCAATCGCCATTTTACCAATTTTAGGAATTGGTGGGATGCAATTATTTGCAGCCGAAGCACCTGGTCCGAGTGCTGATAAACTTCATCCTAGAATTACAGATACTGCCAAAAGATTATGGCTTATTTATGTTGGCTATACCTTAGCAGAAACTATTTTGTTAAAATTAGCCGGGATGAGTTTTTTTGATGCCATCAATCATTCTATGGCAACACTTTCTACTGGCGGGTTCTCTACAAAAAATGATAGTCTAGCACATTGGAGTAATCAACCAATAATACAATACATTGTTATCTTTTTTATGTTTTTGGCCGGGAGCAATTTTGTGCTTAGTTACTTTGCTTTTAAGGGAAAGGTTCAAAAAATAATTAAAGACGAAGAGTTTAAGTTTTATTCTCTTTTTATACTGTTTTTTACAATAGTTACTGCTTTAGTAATTTATTTTAAAGCAAATATACCTGTATCTGATTATCATCCTATGGTTTTCGGAAAACTTGAAAGTTCTATAAGGCATGCTCTTTTTCAAGTTGTAGCTGTTGTTACAACAACCGGTTTTGTTACAGCAGATTTTACATCGTGGACCCCTTTTTTAACAGTGTTTTTTTTCGGACTAATGTTTTTAGGAGGATCGGCAGGTTCTACAGCCGGTGGAATGAAAGTAGTTCGTCATTTATTAACTATAAAAAATGGCTTGTTAGAGTTTAAGCGAGCATTACACCCAAACGCTATTATTCCGGTTAGGTTTAACAACAAAACAGTTTCAGAGAATATTATTTATAATATTCTTGGTTTTTTTGTGCTCTATATGCTATCATTTATAATAGGAGCGCTGGTTTTGAGTTTAATGGGATTAGATTTTGAAACAGCCATAGGAGGTGCTGCATCTTCATTAGGCAATGTAGGTCCGGCTTTTGGAGATCTAAATCCGTTAAGTAATTTTAATAGTCTTCCAAATGCTGGTAAGTGGTGGTGCTCATTTTTAATGCTTATTGGTAGGTTAGAGCTTTTTACGGTTCTTATATTATTTACTCCGTATTTTTGGAAAAAAAGCTAATACTATGTTGAAAAAGGGTGATATTCCCCTGAAAACAAGTTTGTTATTTAAAAAAAAATTATACATATTTGCGTGTGAATTATACTACAAAACACATGCGGATTTTCAAAAACCCAAGCCATAACGAAATTTTTTTGTTATTTTTTGTGGTAGTAGTAACCTTTTTGGCTTACTTGTTAGCAAATTTTGAGGTGTTTAGTGTTTTTAATATAGAAAGTTGGGGCCAAGATTCTTATTTTGGTTTTAGTGTTGCAGGGTGTTTAGTTTTATTTAGTTGTTTAAACGTATTCATATTTTTTGGAGTAAGAGAATTTTTTAGACGATATACTCAAACACTTCCAAATTCTTTCATAGCTGTTAGTGGAATAATCCTTTTTTGTATTCTTATTAGGTTGGCTTTTAGCGCGTAAAGAATAAATTATACAAGTAATTGTCTGTATCTTTATTGTAAATGTGGAGTCTATAGGCCACAAAAAAATGGGGTAAATCCGAAAAAAATCATATGAGTAACAACTAAAGTTTAAGTTGATACCAAAGTATGTTATTAATAATGAGATTTCGGGTTTTGTAAATTTAACTTGAGTATAATTAAAGAGAATTTCTGAAGTTTCTTTGCGGAGTTTTAAATGAGTTAGACTCAAAAATACAGAGGAATCAATGCAATGTAACAGGTAATAAAATGTATTTTGTTTATAATACACCAAACAAAAATAGGTGAGAGGCTATGCTAAGTTAGAAGGATTTACTGCTAATAAAAAATTAGTTGAGGAGCTACCATAATAAACAGCATTACTGCCAAATAAACTAAAGCTAATCTTAAGCTTTTATTATTCTTCAAAAGAAAATCTGCAGGTTACAACATCTTGTTACAGCAAATTAGTTAATTTTATTTAGCAGATTGAAAGCGGTTAGCTTAAAGCTTTTTTAATTCGGCTTAAAGCTTCACGTAACTCTTTTTCTGATGCTGCATATGAGATTCTGATGCAATTAGGACTTCCAAAAGCTTCGCCGGTAACAGTAGCTACATTGGCCTCTTCTAATAAAAATAATGACAAATCTGTAGCATTATTAATTTTCTTTCCTTTAAAAGTCTTCCCGAAAAGAGCAGATACATCTGGGAACACATAAAAAGCACCCTCCGGCACATTTACTTTAAACCCGTCTATCTCAGATAAAAGTTTTAAGACAATATCTCTTCGAGCCTTAAACTCGTCTACCATATACTTTATCTTATCGGGAGTGGCGGTTACAGCAGCAATGGTTGCTCTTTGGGCTATAGCATTAGCTCCGCTGGTAATTTGTCCTTGCATTTTACTACAAGCTTTAGCAATAAACTCGGGAGCGCCAATATAACCAATACGCCAACCAGTCATTGCAAAAGCTTTAGAGACTCCATTAACAGTAATAGTTCTGTTGTACATACCATCAATGCCGGCTATACTTACATGTTTTCCTGTAAAATTTATGTGCTCGTAAATTTCATCAGAAACTACATAAATATCGGGGTACTTTTGTAGCACTTGGGCTAAGGCTTCTAACTCTTCTTTACTGTAAACAGATCCGCTTGGATTACAAGGAGAGCTAAACCACAACATTTTACTTTTTGGTGTTATGGCAGCTTCTAATTGCTCTGGAGTTATTTTAAAATCGGTTTTAATAGTTGTAGGAACTTCAACCGGAACGCCTTCGGCAATTTTAACAATATCTCTGTAACTTACCCAATATGGGGCAGGTAAAATAACTTCGTCACCCGGATTTAGCATTACCAAGGCAACGTTAGCTAAAGATTGCTTTGCACCTGTAGATACTACAATTTGATTGGGTGAATAATCTAAGTTATTATCACGTTTAAATTTATGTGAAATAGCTTCGCGTAAATCGGTATAACCATTTACAGGCGGATAACTACTGTAATTATCATGTATGGCTTGTATAGCGGCTTCTTTAATAAACTCCGGAATATTAAAATCGGGTTCACCTAAACTCAAACTTATAATGTCTACGCCTTGCTCTTTAAGTTCTCTTGCTTTGGCAGCCATTGCTAAAGTAGCCGATGTTGCCATGCTTTCAATCCTATTAGAAAGGTGTGAATTTGAAGTTTGAACAGCCATAACTATGATAATTGATAATCTGGTTTTTTACCTAATTCTTTTAAATGTTTAAAATGCGAAATTATAGCTTTTCTGGTAGATTTATACTCGTTATAGGGTAAATTAAATTCTTTTGCGGTTTGTTTAACAATTTTGGCAATTTTGTTATAATGAACATGACTAATATTTGGGAAAATATGATGCTCTACCTGATGATTTAATCCACCTGTAAACCAATTAACAATCTTATTTTTAGTAGAGAAATTTGCTGTTGTAAATAACTGATGAATTGCCCAAGAGTTTTTCATGGTGCCGCCCTCGTCAGGTAACGGGGTTTCTGTTTCTTCAACAACATGTGCTAACTGAAAAACAATACTTAAAATTAATCCGGCAGTGTAATGCATTACAAAAAAGCCAATTAATACTTTCCACCAAGCTATATTTGAAATGAGTATGGGTAATAAAATCCAAATAGAAAGGTATATAATTTTTGTTATTATTAAAACGCTCCACTCTTTTGTAGGGTTAGGAAACTTGCCATAAGACAATTTTCTTTTTAAGTAACTGCGCATTTGCTTAAAATCTGTAGTAATTGCCCAGTTAATGGTTAGTAAACCGTATAGCAGAATAGAGTAGTAATGTTGAAATTGGTGAAAATAGCGCCATTTAGCATGTTTAGAAAACCTAATTATTCTACCGGCATCTAAATCTTCATCATGCCCATGAATATTAGTATAGGTGTGGTGTAGTACATTGTGTTGTACTTTCCAATTGTAAACATTTCCGGCAAGAATATACATGCTACCTCCCATCAGGTTGTTAATCCATTTTTTTGATGAATAAGAACCATGATTACCATCGTGCATTACATTCATACCAACTCCAGCCATTCCGATACCAATTACAATGGTTAAAAGCAACTGAATCCATTGGCTCATATTAATTGTTAGGATTAAAAAATAAGGAGTTAAAAACAATGCAAACATTACAGCAGTTTTTACATATAATTTCCAGTTGCCTGTACGTTTTATGTTGTTGTCTTTAAAGTACTGATTTACACGTTTGTTAAGGGTTTTGAAGAAATCTGATCGCTCTTTCCTAGAGAATCTAAGTGTAGGTTGAGACATAAAAATAATTGTAACTTAATAATATTTATTTGTGTCAAAAATACATATTTAAACCAAACAACCTTTTTATTTAATAAAATTTTACGAAGTCTAAAAACACTATTTTTGCTAAAAATTAAGCAAATTATGAGTGCAGACCTGGTGTTTAAGTATTTTCCCGATTTAACGTCCAACCAAAAAAATCAGATACTTCAGTTAGAAGAATTGTATAAATATTGGAATGCTCAAATTAATGTTATATCCAGAAAAGATATAGATTCTTTATACGAAAGGCACGTACTACATTCTTTAGCTATAGCAAAAGTTCAGCCTTTTTTACCGGGAGCACATATTCTAGATGTTGGTACAGGAGGAGGAATTCCGGGCATACCATTGGCAATTTTATTTCCTGAAACCAACTTTTACCTTACAGATGCAATTGCTAAAAAAATAAAAGTGGTAGATGCTGTGGCAAAAGAGCTTAATTTAACAAATGTAACAGCATCACATATTAGAGCAGAAAAAGTAAAAGATCAGTTTGATTTTATTGTAAGCAGAGCAGTAACCAATATGCCTGATTTTGTGAAGTGGGTAAGAGGAAAAGTAAAAAAGAAATCAGAACACCAGCTTAAAAACGGAATTTTGTATTTAAAAGGAGGCGATTTAACCGAAGAATTATCACAGTATAAAACGGTTAAACTTTATAATATTTCTGAGTTTTTTTCTGAACCTTTTTTTGAGACTAAAAAAGTGGTTCATTTGCCGTTAAAGTTTAAAGGATAAATAAAGAAAAGGCTGCCTTTGTTGGCAGCCTATTTTATATTAACCTAAAAAAGGATATCTATAATCTGTTGGTGGTACAAAAGTTTCTTTAATGAGTCTTGGAGACACCCAGCGTAATAAGTTTTGGGCACTACCGGCTTTATCATTTGTACCGGAAGCTCTTGCTCCACCAAATGGTTGTTGTCCAACAACGGCTCCTGTTGGTTTGTCGTTTACATAGAAGTTACCTGCACAATTTTCTAGAGCTTTAGTAGCTTCATCTATAGCATATCTGTCTTTAGAGAAAATAGCTCCTGTTAATGCGTATTCTGAAGTTTCGTCAACTAATTTTAATGTATTGCTCCACTCGGCATCTTCATAAATATAAACCGTTACTACAGGACCAAAAAGCTCGGTCTCCATAGTTGTGTATTTAGGGTTAGTTGTTAAAATTACAGTTGGCTCAATAAAATATCCTTTAGATTTATCGTAACTACCACCGGCAATAATTTCTGCATCGCTATCTTTTTTAGCTTGTTCTATATAGCTCACAAGCTTATCAAAAGAAGCTTCATGAATTACTGCAGTAATAAAGTTACTCATATCTTCCGGAGAGCCTATTTTAAATGACTTTACGTCTTCTTTTACAAACTCTAAAATTTGGTCTGCTTTAGATTTTGGTAAGTAAACTCTCGAGGCTGCACTACATTTTTGACCTTGGAACTCGAATGCTCCACGTGTAATAGCAGTAGCTACCTCTTTAGCATTGGCGCTAGGGTGTGCAATAATAAAGTCTTTACCTCCTGTTTCTCCTACTATTCTTGGGTAGGTTTTGTAGGTATGAATGTTGTTACCTATTTTTTTCCAGAGTTCTTTAAATACAAAAGTAGATCCTGTAAAGTGTATTCCAGAAAAATCAGGACTAGCCAGAACAGTATCTGTAATCATAACAGGATCACCGCAAACCATATTAATTACACCGTTCGGTAATCCGGCTTCTTTAAATACTTCCATAATTACATTAGCAGAGAATACCTGGCTGTCACTTGGTTTCCAAACAACTACATTACCCATCATGGCTGCACTTGCTGGTAGGTTGCCGGCAATTGCTGTAAAGTTGAAAGGAGTAACAGCATACACAAAACCTTCTAGAGGTCTGTACTCTACACGGTTCCAGATTCCTTCTGAAGATTCAGGTTGCTCTTGATAAATTTGAGCCATAAACTCTACATTAAAACGCAAGAAGTCTATAAGCTCGCAAGCAGAATCTATCTCTGCTTGGTGTATGGTTTTAGATTGCGCTATCATTGTAGCTGCATTTAGTTTAGCTCGGTAAGGTCCGGCAATTAATTCTGCAGCTTTTAAGAAAATTGCTGCACGTTGCTCCCAAGTTAGTGCAGCCCACTCTTTTCTGGCTTTAAGCGCCTCTGAGATGGCTTTTTCTACATGTTCTTTATTTGCTGTATGATAGTGGCCAACCACATGTTTATGGTCGTGTGGAGGAGACATTGGTTTTGTGTTGCCTGTTTTTATTTCTTCGCTGCCAATGTAAAGCGGAACCTCCATGTTGCCATTATAATACTCTTTGTATTGTTTTAAAACGGCTTCACGTTCGGGTGTTCCCGGAGCGTAAGATTTAACAGGTTCATTTATAGCAGTTGGTACTTGAAAAAATCCTTTTCCCATGGTTATATGGTGTTTTTATGATTAATTGCATGCAAAGGTAAGAAAACGCATGCGCTTTTTCTAACTTCATTATGAAAGCTTTATCAATCTTAATAAGAGTAATAAAAGATTAGTTTATTGCAAAAGGAGCACAGAGTTTAAATGTAGGTATAAATACTCTAAAACGACGTGTGGTAGTAAAGTTAATCATGTTAAAATAACCTCGCATAGAGCCAATAGGAGAAGTAAGTAAACACCCGGAACTATAGGTATAAACTTCACCGGGTTTTAAAACCGGTTTTTTTCCTATAACGCCTTCACCATCTACAATTTCTATATCGTTTAAAGAATCAAAAATTTGCCAGTGGCGCGATGTGAGTTGTACGGTGTCTTTACTTTGGTTTTCTATAGAGATTCTGTATCCAAAAGCATAGTTCATTTTGTAGTTTTTGAAGAAAGTACCTTCAAAACTAGTTTCAACAGAAATTTTTATGCCTTTGGTTACTTGTGTAATCATACCACTAATACGTAAAAACGCTTCCTATTAAGAAAATTAAGGCCGAAACGCTTGCTAAGGTAAAAAAAATAGTGTTAAGAAACATAAATTTAACAAATGTTTTGATTTTGCTTTGCTCATAAAATACATGCATGGCTCTTAAAAGGTATAACGAAAACAAAATCAGAAAAATACCCGAAGAATCTACCTCTAAAAAGGTGTCAATAATAAACGAAAAAATCAGTAAAATTATAAGCATAGATTGGGTGTGAAAACTAAACACCAGGTGGTCCATATAATTAAATTTTCGTTTAGAATAAATCAACCAAATAAATACTGCAAAAACTGGTAAAAAGAAAAATATTAAAAAAGGAAGTTTTGATATTAAAGAGCTTATAAAAGATCCTGGTTGCTGCATGCTTTTAAGAATGCTTTTACTCATATTAAACGAAAGCCGATTTTCAAAAGTGTTAGTAATTTGTAGCGAGTCTTTAGCTTCGGTAAAAGTGTAATACTTTTTTTGTTTAATAGCGTTTTGAAAAAAATCTATTTTAACACTTAACCGTTCTACAAAACTTAAAGAGTCAGTTTGTTTAAAAAATTTTTTAGGGCTGGCTAAATTAATTGAGTCTTGGTTTCTTTTTAAATTCTGAATAGAATCTAAATTTAAAGAATCTAATGCTCCAAGGACCTGTGCTTGTTCTTTGGGGTTTTTTATGTTGGCTTTAATTGGGCTTTTTGCAGCAGTTGTAAATGTTTGGTTTGTTAAATTGTCACCAAATCTATCTATATCGCTTAAGTTGCTTGTGCAATTAAGCATTAAAAAATACACTATACATAAACTTAGTAAAAATCTAAACGGATTGGTGTAAGCAACGCGCTTACCGTTAATATATTCTTTGGTGATTTTACCGGGTTTAAAAATTAGGGCTGCCAGTGTTTTTCTAATCTTAGAATCGTACGAAATAAAACTGGAAAAAAACTCGTCTATAACATCTTTAAAACTAATTTTCTTTGTGCTGTTTATTTGAGAGCAATTAGGGCAGTATTTATCGCTAATATCTAACGGATGATTACAATTTAAGCATTTTACACCTCGGTATTGTTTGGCGTAACGTTTAGACGGGATGGGTTTGTTAGAGCTCATTGTGATAGTTAGTTGGTTATTGTTTCTCCGTTTGCACTTCCTATCCCTATAATATTGTCGTACTGACCACCAAAATCTCGATAATATACCAACACTAAATAATTATTTTCTGTTTGGTAGTGATTGCCTCCAAGAGCATTGTAACGTATTTCTCCGTTTGGCGAAACCAATACATATTTATAGTTGTAAAATCCTTGTTTTAATAGTAATGAGCCTTCTAAAGTATTAGTGTTCTCATTATAGGTTAGTTTGTTTTCTGGAGTTAATGCATAATTGTTAAACTTACCAAAAACATATACATCTTGTAGACCAATATCTTGGTTATAGCCCAAGCTAAAATGTACTTTGGTGTATTCTGCTTCTGTTCTATTTTCTGTGCCTTGCAACGTACGTATTAAAAAATCACCATTTATATCAGGAAAGTAAGTGTATGGGTCTTTATTTCGCGCATAATCTGTAAATAGGTAATGATTGTAAAGTTCTTTAAGTTCTATTTTTCCTATAGATGCTGTATTTACTCTTAAATCTTTAGTGTCTACATTATAATATTCATTACCACCTTCAAATCGGGTTTCATTATCGTACCTATAAATTAAATTGCTCCCAACAGTAAATTGCGGGGCAATATCAAAAATGGCAGTAGGCCAATGGTAGTTTTGTAATATGGCTATTTTAATTTCTTGTTTAGGATTTACAATCTGAAAATTGTTTGAGTTTATGGTAAATTGTACAACCTGATGAGTGTTTATATAATTAAAATCGCGCGAGCGTTTAATAGTTACACCAACAGAAACTAAATCTTTGTAAACAACAAAACGTCGCGAGAACATAAGTTCATCAAACCTGTTATATATTTCTAATACATAATTACCGGAAAGCTTAAATTTAGTTCTGCTATTGGGTAATTTAAGCTCGTAATGAGAGTAGGGTTGTAATGTGCCATAAGAGTTCTGATAGGTTAAAATACGTTGGTTATCTACACCTTGTAAGTATTGCGATTTAACCAGATTAGAGGGTGTCCAGTCGTAATTGCAATGTATTAATTTGTAATAGTAATCTTCTTCTTGAGCAGAAATATCATCAAAACTTAAATAAATAGGTTCTCCAAGTTTAACAACCGGAAATTGGTCTCCTTCATTATCTCCTTTAAAAATAATGGTTTTAATATAGTTAGGAGGTTCTACTTCTTGTATAGCTTCTTGGCTGTAAGTACATATAGAAAATAAAAGCACCAGCCAAATAAACTTATTTGTATGCATGATGGTATTATGAGTTACAGAGGTAAATATACATAAATTACCAGCCTAAGTGCGATTATTTATTTAGAATGATTATAAATAATAAACTTATATATGTACTCCCTTATTTTCATATAGAATTTCGTAAATTTGCACGACTTTTTCAAAATAAACACTAATCTTATATAAAAGCTTATGTCAAACGACATTAGAATAAAAAAAGGTCTGGACATAAAATTAGTAGGTGAAGCAGAAAAAGCAACAGAAAAAGCTATTGTTAGCAATTTTTGCACCATCAGACCTGAAGACTTCCACGGTGTTATTCCAAAATTAGTTAAAAAAGTAGGCGAAAAAGTAAAAGCAGGAGAGACTGTTTTTTACGATAAGTCTAACGAAGATGTAAAATTTGTTTCGCCGGTTTCTGGTGAAATAGTTGATGTAGTTCGTGGAGAGAAGAGACGTATATTGGCCATAAAAATTCAGGCCGATAAAGAACAGGTGTATCAAGAAAATGCGGTTATAGATGTTAATGCGGCAGGTGCCGACGAGATTAAATCGCATTTATTAGCAACCGGATGTTGGCCTTTTATTAAGCAACGTCCTTATGATATTATTGCTAAACCAAACAGAACACCTAAAGCCATTTTTATTTCGGGTTATGCTACAGCACCGTTAGCAGCAGATTACGATTATGTGCTACAAGGTAAAGAAGCGCAATTGCAAGCTGCAGTTACAGCTTTAGGTAAATTAACCTCAGGAAAAGTTCATGTTTGTGTTGGTAAAAAATCTAACTCACCATTAGCAAACTTAAACGGAATTGCACTACATAAAGTTTCTGGTCCGCATCCGGCCGGAAATGTTGGTGTTCAAATCAACAAAATAGACCCTATAAACAAAGGAGAAGTTGTTTGGACTGTAACTCCGCAAGATTTAGTGATTATTGGAGATTTGTTATTAACCGGAAAATTTAATGCAGAACGTATTGTTGCTTTAGTAGGTTCGGCAATACAAAAACCACGCTACTTTGTAACAAAAATAGGTAGTGAAGTTGCAACAATGATTTATGATAAAGGTGTTGAAAAAGACGCTAATGTTCGTATTATTTCCGGAAATGTACTAACCGGTAAGCAAGTTCAGCCGGACGGCGCATTAGATTACTACAGCAATACCATAACAGTAATACCGGAAGGAGATGACTATGAGTTTTTTGGTTGGAATAAGCCGGTGTTCGACAAGGTTTCTACCACTAGAGCACTAACATTCTCATGGTTATTCCCGAATAAAAAATATGATTTAGATACCAATACAAACGGAGAACACAGAGCTTTTGTTTTAACTGGAAATTATGAAGAAGTGTTTCCGTTTGATATTTACCCGATGCAATTGCTCAAGGCCTGCATGTACAAGGATTTAGACGAGATGGAAGCGTTAGGTATGTACGAAGTAGCGCCAGAAGACTTTGCACTTACAGAGTTTGTGTGCGTATCTAAGCAACCACACCAAAAAATAATTAGAGAAGGTTTAGACTTAATGATTAAAGAAATAGGATAACCATGGGTTTAAAGAGTAATTTGCACAAGCTAAAAGAAAAGTATAAAGGCACTAAAATGGCTCCGGCCTTTAATGCCATTCATACGTTTTTATACACTCCTAACGAAACAACTCACGGAGGAACTCATATTAAAGCAGCCGATGATCTTAAGCGTACCATGAACACCGTTATTATGGCGTTGGTACCTTGCTTAATTTTCGGGATGTTTAATGCAGGATATCAGCATTATTTAGCTTTAGGAACTATTGATGCTGCTACCGGATTTTTTGATAATGCATTCTGGAATTTAGATAACTTTATAATTGGCTTACAAAAAGTATTGCCTCTTGTTATAGTGTCATACGGAGTGGGTCTTGTTATAGAATTTATTTTTGCTGTAATAAAAGGCCACGAAGTAGAAGAAGGATACCTTGTAACAGGAATGTTAGTGCCTTTAATTGTTCCTGTTGATTTACCACTTTGGATGCTTGCTGTTGCAGTAGCATTTGGAGTAATAATAGGAAAAGAAGTATTTGGTGGTACAGGAATGAATATTCTTAACCCTGCACTTACTGTAAGAGCCTTTTTATTCTTTGCTTACCCAACCTGGATGAGTGGAGACAAAGTATGGGTTCACGGTGCAGTTGAGCGTGCAGGAACTCCAGATGCTATTTCCGGAGAAACCATTTTAGGTAGCTTGGCTCAAAACCAAGAAGTAAGCTACTCTATTGCAGATATGTTCTATGGTTTTATTCCGGGTTCGGTTGGAGAAACTTCAACATTACTTATTCTCTTAGGAGGATTATTCTTAATATTCACCAAAATTGGAAGCTGGAGAATTATGCTCTCTTCTGTATTAGGAGCCATAGTTATGGGGCTAATATTTAACTATGTAGTAGATGCAGGTATTATAACAGAGAGCAGCAAGTTTTACGGCTTAATGAGTACTGAATTCTGGCAACACCTGTTAATTGGTGGTTTTGCATTTGGTACAGTATATATGGCTACAGATCCTGTAACAGCTTCACAAACCAATACAGGAAAATGGATTTACGGATTCTTAGTAGGTTTCATATCAATTTTAATTAGAGTATTTAATCCGGCTTACCCAGAAGGTGTAATGTTGGCAATTTTATTAATGAATGTGTTTGCGCCTACTATAGATCATTACGTAATACAAGCCAACGTAAAACGAAGAATGAAACGTTTAAAAGCAAAAACTGCCTAAGAGATGGAAAACAGAACTGAAAAAAATTCATATACCGTTCTCTTTGCTGTAGGAATGGTAATTGTTGTAGGCTCATTGTTAGCTTTTGTTGCAGCATCGCTTAAAGACACTATTACAGAAAATAAGCGCTTAGAGAAGCAACAAAACATTTTGTATGCAATGGGAATTAACAACAATCAAGATACCGGAGTAGAATTTGTATCTACTACCGAAGCTCCCGAGCTATTCTCTAAATACATAAAAAAACAATTAGTAATACAAGATGGCAAGGTTACAGAAGATGACCAAGCTTACTTAATAGATGTTAAAAAAGAGAAAGCATTAGCAAAAGACCCATCGTATAATAGAAGATTACCGCTTTTTGTTGGAGAAAAAGATGGTAAAACATATTACGTAGCACCAATTTACGGAAAAGGATTATGGGATGCTATCTGGGGATATGTAGCTATGGATGAGAATATGGTTGTTCAAGGTGTATTCTTTGATCATAAAGGAGAAACCCCCGGTTTAGGAGCTAATATTAAAGAGCGTTTTTTTATGGATGATTTTACCGGAGAACATCTTTTAGATGAAAACGGAAACTTTAAAGGAATAACTGTTGCCAAAGGAAATGCAGATCCTAAAAACGAAGATAAAACCGATAATGAAGTAGATGCCATAGCAGGTGCTACTATTACCGGAGACGGTGTTTCGGCAATGATTAAAAGCGATCTTAAACTGTATGTTCCTTTCTTTAAAAACTTAAAAAACTAATTTTTTATGGGACTTTTATCAAAAAAAGATGCCAAGTTAATTTTAGATCCGTTAGCAGATAACAACCCTATTACCATACAAGTATTAGGTATCTGTTCTGCCTTGGCAATTACAGCAGAGTTAAAAGCCTCTATAGTAATGGCAATCTCTGTACTTTTTGTAATGGGAGTTGGTAACGTAGTTATCTCTTTAATTAGAAATATAATTCCTTCAAAAATTAGAATTATAGTACAATTAACAGTAGTTGCATCTTTAGTAATTATTGTAGACTTAGTGTTAAAAGCTTTTGCTTATGAGCTCAGCAAAACTCTTTCTGTATTTGTTGGGTTAATTATTACCAACTGTATTATTATGGGACGTTTTGAGGCCTTTGCTCTTGGTAATGGTCCTTGGCGCTCATTTTTAGACGGTATAGGTAATGCATTGGGTTACGGAGTAATTTTAATTATTGTAGGATTTTTTAGAGAGTTACTTGGATCAGGAACATTATTAGGATTTAAAGTTTTAGGAGATCCAATAGAGAAAACCGGACTATATGCTTTTGGTTATGAAAACAATGGGTTTATGTTGTTATCGCCAATGGCGCTTATAGTAGTAGGAATTATCATTTGGGTTCAACGCTATAAAAACAGAGCCTTAATAGAAGACTAAGGTAGTTGAATATGTTAATCGTATAAAACAATCGATTGCAGAAAACTAAAAAATTATGGAACACATAGAATTATTTTTTAAATCAATATTCATAGATAACATGGTATTTGCCACATTCTTAGGAATGTGTTCTTACCTTGCTGTTTCTAAAAAGGTTTCAACTGCCGTAGGTCTTGGGGCAGCAGTAATATTTGTATTAGCTATTACAGTACCATTAAACTGGTTGCTAGATCAATATATTTTACAAGAAGGAGCTTTAGCTTGGTTAGGCGAAGAATTTGCTAGCTATGATTTAAGCTTCCTTTCGTTTATTATGTTCATTGCTACTATTGCAACCATGGTACAGCTTGTAGAGATTATTGTAGAGAAATTTTCTCCGGCACTATATAACTCGCTTGGTATTTTCTTACCACTAATTGCAGTTAACTGTGCTATACTTGGAGGGTCTCTATTTATGCAATCAAGAGAAATAGCAACACTTGGATTAGCATTTAACTACGGAGTATCGTCTGGTATTGGTTGGTTTTTAGCCATACTTGCTATTGCAGCAATTAGAGAAAAAATAAGATACTCTAATGTGCCTGCTCCCTTACGTGGACTGGGTATTACCTTTATAATTACAGGGCTTATGGCTATTGGTTTTATGAGTTTTGGAGGAATGCTTACCGGAGGTGATGAAGAGGCAAAACCTAAAACAGAAGCTGTAAAAACCGATACAAAAAAACAAGAAAACAAATCGTTAGCCGATAATAAAACTAAAGTAGTAGAATAACATGATTTTAGCCGCAAGTACATTCGGAATCGTAGCAGCAACAGTAGCAGCATTCTTATTTGTTACCTTACTTTTAGTTGCATTGCTATTGTTTGTTAAGCAAAAATTATCGCCATCCGGACCGGTAAAAATTACCATAAATGGTGAAAAAGAAATAGAAGTTGCTTCGGGAGGATCATTACTATCTACCCTTGGTAACAGCAAAATATTTTTACCTTCTGCATGTGGTGGAGGTGGTACCTGTATTCAATGTGAGTGTAAAGTACTTTCCGGTGGTGGAGAGCCTTTACCAACAGAAACGCCTCACTTTACCAGAAAAGAATTGCAAGAAGGGGCTCGTTTGGCATGCCAAGTAAAAGTAAAGCAGGATATGGAAATTACCATTCCTGAAGAAGTATTTGGTATTAAAAAATGGGAAGCAACTGTTGTTAGAAACTATAACGTAGCATCGTTTATTAAAGAGTTTGTAGTAGAGATTCCTGAAGATATGAACTACAAACCCGGAGGTTACATTCAGATAGAAATCCCTCCTTGTGAAATTAAATATACAGATATAGATATTACTGCGCACCCACAAGAACACCCGGGTGAGCCAGATAAGTTTAAATTAGAGTGGGATAAATTCAACCTGTGGTCTTTAGTAATGAAAAATGATGAGGTTGTAGAGCGTGCTTACTCTATGGCATCTTATCCGGCAGAGGGTAGAGAAATTATGTTAAACGTTCGTGTTGCTACTCCACCATGGGATAGAAACAAAAACGATTGGATGGATGTAAACCCAGGTATTGCATCATCATATATTTTCTCTAGAAAACCGGGAGATAAAGTAACAATCTCAGGTCCTTACGGTGAGTTCTTTATAAATGAGTCTGATGCAGAAATGTTATATGTTGGTGGAGGTGCAGGGATGGCTCCAATGCGCTCACACTTATATCACTTATTTAAAACATTAAAAACAAACAGAAAAGTTACTTACTGGTATGGTGGTCGTTCTAAACGTGAGCTGTTTTACTTAGATCACTTTAGAGAGTTAGAAAAAGAGTTCCCTAACTTTAGATTCTTTGTAGCGCTTTCAGAACCACTTCCGGAAGATAACTGGAAAGTTAAGAAAGATATTAACGATGAAGAAGGTGATGGTTTTGTAGGTTTTGTACACAATTGTGTTATTGAGCACTACTTAAATCACCATGAAGCCCCAGAAGATATAGAACTTTATTTCTGTGGACCGCCATTAATGAACAAAGCGGTACAAAAAATGGGAGAAGATTTTGGTATCCCAGATGAAAATATTCGATTTGATGATTTCGGAGGTTAAAATCGAATTATTAACTCCATTCAAAAAAAAGCCGAGGTATTCACCTCGGTTTTTTTGTTCTTAGCAAAAAATCTTTAGTTTTTTAAGCCCCAATTATATGTTATTTTTGTAATATGAGCAGACCACTAACAAAGCAAGAAATGCACAACCTGGCAATGAATCTGGTTGGTAGAGATTTAGAGAAGCGAGGGTTTGAGTTTATTGCAGTAAACAGCAAATTAAAAAAGCATCCGCAATTTGTTTGTATAGACAAAAACAAACAATATTTTTTTGTAATAGTTAGGGTAGTTATTTTACCTGAAAACCCTAATAATTATGATGTAGTTTGGATGGAAACTTTTAAAAAGCACGCTCAAAAACACAATGCAAAAGTGCTTTATGCCGGTGTTGGTTTGGGTAATCCTAACGGAGAAGATTTGCCTATATATTTAAATGAAGAGTATTTACTAGAATATAACGGCATACAATTTATAGATACAAACTTTAATTAGTACAGAGTACATGCAACGTTTAGCTGTTTTTATAACTTTATTGTTACTTATTAGCTGTAATAACCCAAGTGCTGTAAAACTCTCAGGGCCGGTTTTTGGAACATCTTATAACATACAATACTACCATGAAAATAATATAAATTTTGAGGCTCAAATAGACAGTTTGTTTTACGTAGTAAACAAATCTATGTCTACCTACATACCTACATCAATTATATCTAAAGTAAATAGCAATCAATTAGATTCTGTAGATTATCACTTTAAAAAAGTTTTTAATACCTCTAAACAAATTTATACAGAAACTAATGGTTATTTTGATCCTACCATTGGTATTGTTGTTAATGCATGGGATTTTGGCCCGGAAGGTAAAATTGCTCAATTAGATAGCCTTAAAATAGATAGTTTAATGCAGTTTGTTGGTCTTGACAAAGTGAAATTAACCAACAAAATAATTACCAAACCCAAAGGAACTTTTATAGATTTTAATGCTATTGCTAAAGGGTATGCCGTAGATGTTGTTGCAGAATTTTTAAAAACCAAAGGTGTTACGAATTTTTTAGTTGAAATAGGAGGAGAAATTAGGGTTTCCGGAAAAAATGTAGCAAAAAATAGCGATTGGAAAATTGGCATAAATGATCCTAATTTTTCTGGAGAGCAACATTACAGCAAGGTAATTTCACTTACCAATGCCGCAATGGCTACATCGGGTACTTACAGAAAATTTAAAATAGATGAGCATGGTAACAGATATGCTCATATTATAAATACACAAACCGGATATCCTTCTAAAACAAATATTTTAAGCGTATCGGTTATTGCTCCAACCTGTATGGAGGCAGATGCTTATGCAACAGCTTTTCAGGCTATGGGAATACAAAAAATAAAAAGTTTTTTAAAGCTAAAATCAGATATTAAGGCGTATTTAATTTTTGAAAATTCTAAAAACGAGTTAGAAACGCTCTCTATTAATAATTTTCCGGAAAAGTAGTAATATTTATTTTTTAACCACCGGAATTATTTCGCCCTCAGCCAAGCAATATCGTAAAATTTGTTCTTTACTTAAGGTGGCTGTGTAGTTTACTTGCAATACTTTAAAACCAATACTTTCTAATTTAGAAAAATAATCTTTACCGTAAATTCTAACATGATCATACTGACCAAAAATTCGTGCTCTTTCTTTTTTATCTGTAATACTATTGTCTTCAAAAGTTACCTCTCTGTTGTTGTCTAAAGGAACTTGCAATATGGCAAAACCACCGGGTTTCAGCACTCTATAGAGTTCTTCCATTGCTTTAGTGTCATCTGTAATATGTTCTAAAACGTGATTGCAAAGTATTACATCAAACAAATTATCATTAAACGGTAAGTTGCAAATATCTGCTTTTATATCAGCTAAAGGAGAATGCAAATCGCAAGTGGTATAGGTAAGGTTTTCCATTTTTTTAAACCTGCTGTAAAATGCTTGCTCAGGTGCAATGTGGAGCACCTTTAATTTTTTTTCAAAAAAAGGAGTTTCGTTTTTTAAATACAACCAAAGTAACCTATGGCGTTCTAACGAGAGCGTAGAGGGAGAAAGCACATTGCTTCTTTGAGTACCATATCCGTAAGGTAAAAAACGTTTAAAGCTTTTCCCATCAATAGGGTCGGTGTAGGTATTGCCTTTTAAAGCAAATGCTAAAAAAGGCCTAATTAAATAGCTTAATTTAATTAAAACAGGTCTTGGTATAGTATTTAAAACTAAGCCTATTATTTTTTTCAAAATCCGGTAAATGCTTTAGATAGTTTTTTAAAACCGTAATGCTTGCTACTTAGAGTTTTAAAACTACACTAATTGTGTTTGTCTAAACTCATCTTCTTCGTTGCTTTTAATACCCAACGCTTCGTATATATAAGCAAATGTAGATAATAGCTCTGGCTTACCGTTTACTATTGCCACATTATGTTCAAAATGAGCGCTTGGTTTTTTATCTCTGGTAGTAATTGTCCAACCATCACGATGTTGCCTAATCTCTTTGGTTCCCATATTAATCATAGGTTCTATGGCAACTACCATACCTTCAACAAATTTTTTACCCCTTCCTCTTTTTCCGTAATTAGGCATTTCTGGGTCTTCGTGCATTTTTCTGCCTAAACCATGTCCTACAAGCTCTCTAACAACGCCATACCCATGAGCTTCACAGTATTGTTGTATAGCATAACCAACATCGCCAACACGATTACCTATTTTAAATTCTCTAATACCTATGTATAAAGACTCTTTTGTAACGGTTAACAGTTTTTTAGTTTCAGGATTTATCTCACCAACCTCAAAAGTATAGGCATGATCTCCGTAAAACCCGTTTTTTAAAACTCCGCAATCAATAGATACTATATCGCCTTCTTTTAAAGGAACATCATTAGGAATACCGTGTACAACTTGCTCATTAGGGCTAACACACAAAGTATTAGGAAAATCATAAAGTCCTAAAAACCCAGGAACTCCGCCATGGTCTCTAATAAAAGTTTCTGCAAGTTTATCTAAATATAAAGTAGTAATGCCGGGCTTAATTTCTTTAGCCAGCATTCCTAAGGTTTTAGACACTAAAAGTGCGCTTTCGCGCATAATTTCAATTTCTTCTTTTGTCTTAACGTGTATCATGCCTGCAAAGGTAACGAATATTTAATTTTTGCTTAATTAATAATTTTTTAAAACCCTGAAAAATATCAT
Source organism: Lutaonella thermophila (assembly GCF_055387725.1). Classification (NCBI taxonomy): domain Bacteria; kingdom Pseudomonadati; phylum Bacteroidota; class Flavobacteriia; order Flavobacteriales; family Flavobacteriaceae; genus Lutaonella; species Lutaonella thermophila. The sequence continues at coordinate 67,423 of NZ_AP043783.1, read as the reverse complement.
GTTTTTGCAAGGTAATGCCTTGTAATTTTACAACAAAAATCACAATGAGCAAATACAAAACTCCGGAAGAAGCAGTATCTATAATAAAGTCTAATGATAGAGTTTATTTACAAGCAGCAGCTGCAGCACCCACAATTTTAGCTAATGCAATGACAAATAGGGCTCACGAGCTTAAAAATGTTGAAGTGTGTCATTTACATACAGAGGGTGAAGCTGCATATGCTAACCCCGATTTAAAAGATAGTTTTCATGTAAATTCATTTTTTATTGGAAAAAATGTTCGCCACACATTAAAGGCAGGAAATGGGTCATATACTCCGGTTTTTTTAAGTGAGTTGCCACGGCTATTTAGAAAAAATATTATTCCGTTAGATGTTGCATTAATTCATGTATCTCCTCCAGACAGGCATGGGTATTGTTCTTTAGGGGTTTCTGTTGAAGCAACTCAGGCAGCAATAGAAAACGCTAAACATGTAATAGCACAAATAAATCCTCAAATGCCAAGAACACATGGAGACGGGATAATACATATTTCTGAAATAGATACTTTGGTAGAAGTAAACACACCAATTTACGAACACAAAGTTGCTCCCATAAGCCCGGAAGAAGAAAAAATAGGTAGTTATATTGCCGAATTGATTGAAGACGAGAGTACGCTGCAAATGGGTATTGGTTCTATACCTAATGCAGCACTAAGCAAACTACATAATCATAAAAACTTGGGGCTTCATACAGAGATGTTTTCTGATGGCGTAATAGATTTAATAGAGAAAGATGTAATTAACGGTAATTACAAAGGGGTTAACCCGGGGCGTGCAATGGCAACATTTTTAATAGGCTCTAAAAGACTTTACGATTTTGTAGATGATAATCCTTTTATAGAAATGAGAGATGCATCTTTTGTTAATGATGTTTCTAGAGTTAAAAAGAACCCGAAAATGGTAGCAATCAATTCGGCCATAGAGGTAGATGTAACCGGACAAGTTTGTGCAGACTCTATTGGTTATGATATGTATTCCGGGGTTGGTGGTCAGATGGATTTTATTAGAGGAGCTTCATTAAGTGAAGGAGGAAAAGCTATAATTGCACTCCCATCGGTTACAAAAAAAGGAATCAGTAGAATAGTACCATTTTTAAACAAAGGAGCAGGGGTTGTAACTACACGAGCGCATGTACACTATGTAATTACAGAATATGGCGTTGCTAACCTTTACGGTAAAACATTAAAGGAACGTGTAAAAGCATTGGTTAACATTGCACATCCTAACCACAGAGAGCAAATAGAACGAGAATATTACAATGCAATAAGTTAATTATTCTTCATAGGCATGCTTATAAGGCTGGTTGGTTACAATAGTAAGCATATCTTTTTCTAACGTTTCTATTGGGTATTCAACAATACGGCCTAATTCTTTACCATCTTTGTAAAAAATAAAGGTTGGGACTCTCTCTATGTTTAGATTTTTTTCGTGTTGCTCAGGAGTGGTTTTATCTCTGCTAACAGCATATAACGTTAAATTTTCAGAATTAAAAGAAGCAGTCTCAAGTATTTTATAAAAAAACGGTACCTCTCTTTTACTGTCTTTACACCATGTGCCCATAAACACCTTTATTGTAACATCTTTTAGTGCTGTTTTAAGCTCATTTAAGGTATTATTGTCTGCATGGTATAAATTATAATTTTCTGTAAACCAACTAGAGAAAGGGGGCTGTAAAAATCCTTGCTTATTGGCTTTACCCAATAAAATAACGGTGTCTTTGTAAGGAACTGTCTTATTTATATTATTTTCTGATGTTAATTTTTTTTGTGAAGCGCAGGCGGTAAGTATTCCTAAAACTAACAATAAACTTAGTTTTTTCATGATATATAATAAACTTTAGATTAATGAATTTTGGGTCATAGCATCAGGTTTTTCTACTCCCATCATTTTTAAAACAGTTGGTGCTACATCACCTAAAATTCCGGAGTTAACTTTTTTAATGTCGTTGTCTACTACTATAATAGGTACAGGATTGGTTGTGTGTGCTGTGTTAGGGCTACCATCAGGATTTAACATAGTATCACAATTGCCATGATCTGCTATTATTATTACCGAATAATTGTGTTTTACTGCTTTGCTAACAACTTTGCTTACACATTCATCTACAACTTCACAGGCTTTTACTGCAGCATTAAAATCGCCGGTATGTCCAACCATATCCGGATTGGCATAATTTAAACATACAAAATTAAAATGCTCTTTTTCTAATTCAGTAATTATAGCATTTGTAATATCGTAAGCACTCATTTCGGGTTGTAAATCGTAGGTTGCCACCTTGGGAGACGGACATAAAATTCGTTCTTCTCCCGGAAAAGGTTCTTCACGACCTCCATTGAAAAAGAAAGTAACGTGCGGATATTTTTCGGTTTCTGCAATGCGTAGTTGCTTTTTATTAGCTTTTGATAAAACTTCACCTAACGTTTGTGTTATGTTTTCTTTTTCATATACCACATGCACATTTTTAAAAGTTTCATCATAGTTGGTCATTGTAACATAGTATAACGGTAATTTGTGCATGTTATACTCATGAAAGTGTTGTTGTGATAATACTTGAGTTAATTGTCTTCCTCTATCTGTTCTGAAATTAAAAAACACAACTACATCATTATCACTAATTGTAGCAACCGGAGTTTTATCATTGCTGTACAATACAACAGGTTCTATAAACTCGTCGGTTACTCCTTTACTATAACTATCTGTTATTGCTTGAACAGGATTTGTATATGGATTTCCTTTACCGTTTACTAACAAATCATAAGCAAGTTTTGTGCGTTCCCACCTTTTGTCTCTATCCATGGCATAATACCTGCCAATAATAGACGCAAGTTGTGCGTTTTTGCTGTTACAATACTCAGCAATATCTTTAATAAATTCTTTCCCACTTTTAGGATCTACATCGCGTCCGTCTGTAAAGGCGTGCACAAACACATTTTTTAACCCAAAATAATGTGTTGTATCTAACAATCCTTTTAAATGATTTATGTGAGAATGAACACCACCATCACTAACCAGACCTAATAAATGTACCTTTTTGTTATTGTTTTTAGCATAAGTAAACGCATCAACTAAAACTTTCTCATCTTTAAGAGATTTGTTTTGTACGGCAAGATTAATCTTAGCTAAATCTTGATAAACAATACGTCCGGCGCCTAAGTTCATATGACCAACCTCACTGTTTCCCATCTGCCCATCGGGGAGCCCTACATTCATTCCGTCTGTTAGTAAAGTACTGTTAGGGTATTGCTTATATAAGTTATCTATAAAAGGAGTGTTAGCGTTGTCTATGGCAGAAATTTTTGGATCTGGAGAGATTCCCCAACCATCTAAAATCATTAATATTACGTTCTTATTCATATAATTTTATTGTGCCTCAAAGATAAAAGTAGTTAGCAGAAAACTAAAGTATTTTTTAAAACAAACACCTATTAAGTTAAAATTAGTATAAGAATTAACAACTCTTTATAAATAAAGGTTAAAGTAATGTTATTTAATATTTTTTAGTGAAACACTACTAAATATTATTCGTCATTTTATATATAAATCAAAAAACCTTTTAAAACATTCATCATGAAAAAAACAATTTTAACTGTTGTCTTTGCAGCTGCTTTTATTTTACCAAGTTTGCAGGCTGCCGAAAGTAATGCATTATTAGAGAATGCAATTAATAAAAAAGCTACTATAAATGCTGTTAGTTTTAAGATTTCTCCCTTTTGTTTAGCTATTGCAAAAGGAGATTTAGATACAGTAAAAAAATTAATTGCTTTAGGTGCAGATGTAAACGAACAATCTCAAGATCTTACCCCTGCTATGTATGCCGCAAGATATAACCGAACGGCTATTTTAAAACTTTTAATAGAAAATGGCGCAAATTTAGAGACCGTAAATGTTAATGGTTTAACTGCCAGAAAAATTGCAAAAATATCTGGTGCAGATAAGGCTGTTGCAATTATTGATGAGGCTTTGAGTAGTTAAATTTTAGTTAGTTAATTAAAAAGGCTGCTTTAATAGTAAAGCAGCCTTTTTGCATATACATATAGTGTTCTCAAACCATTGTTATTAAAACAATGGAAAATTTTAAAAAGTATAGCCTGTTAATAATCTATAAAAGAAAGCATAAAATAGTAATCCTAGGCAAAAAAAGCAAAACCAAGAAAAGGTTTTTAAGAATGCAACTACATACTTAGGAGTAGTGTTTTTAAATGCTTCTTCATAAATTTCTTTTAAAAGTAAAAATGTTCCCATATAGTTGTGTATTGTAATTAAACATAAGGCATAGCTAAGTGGTTACACAACAAGCTTGAGGCAACATTTTGTAATGTAAGAAACAAAAGATGAAATTAACTCATACAGTTGTTTAATGCGTAATAAATATATTGTACGTTTACAGTAAAGTTAAAAAAATAAGTTTAAATCTGAAATTTTTTGGATAAACGATTAATTCTTGGTGATATTAGGTAATGCTAAAGGTGATTTTAAGGATTAGATTTTAAGATTTGGTTTTGAGTTTTTTATACTTTTCAATTGCCTCTTTAATTTTTGCTATCCTGTTTTCAGGATCAGGGTGTGTACTTTGAAACTCCGGAACGCTACTAGAACCGCTAGCTTTTTTTAAAATTTTCATTACGCTTATAAGTGCTTCGGGATTGTAGCCTGCTTTAATCATAAATTTTACACCAAGCTCATCACTTTCAAGCTCATCATCTCTTCCGTATTTCATATTAATAACATTAGCTACTAAAGCCGCTATTTGTGTGGTGGATTGACTTTCTGTTCCTACCGCTACACCACTTAAAATACCTTGAGTTAGCTCTTGTTTAGACAACCTTTCTGCAGAGTGTCTGGCTATAACATGACCAATTTCATGCCCTAAAATTCCAGCCAATTCATCTTCTGTGCTTAGTTTATTGTATATACATAGGTTATAAAAATTTGTCCACCTGGGAGCGCAAATGCATTTATGGTTTTATTGTCTGCAAGCAAATGAAAATCAAAAGAGGAAGGGGTTTGTTTAGCAATAGTGTTATTTACCAGTTTTTGCCCCACCATATCTACAAAAGCTTGAAGCCTGTTATCGGGATGTAAACCGCCATGTTGCGCCATCATTTGCGGAGCACTTTGCAAGCCTATGGCTATTTCTTGATTTGGTGTTAAAGAAATTGCTTGTTTTTTGCCGGTATACGGATTTAGTTCTGTAGATGAACAATACTTTACAACTGCAAATACAGCAATAGCCAAGCCTATTAAAATTTTAACTTTAGATTTTGTTCTTCTCATAATTACTAAAAGATAATAAATTAAATAATTTTTAAAGCAAATAAGGGTTAATGTCTAAAATATTTTCTTTGATGTATGTTTTAATAAATCCGGTAGAAAAATGCTCACTACCTATAAAATTCTCGTGCTTTAAAAATTTCATAATATTAATTTTCCTAAATTGCTTAAGCATGGGTTTAGATAAAGGGGCATAGCTGTAATGCCAAGGTTCATATTTAAAGCCTTTTCTGTTAGGATTATCAGTATATACTAGATGAAAACCATAAATATCTGCATAGGCTTCCATCCATTCTCTTAAAGCACTATAGCGCCCTTTTTCTATGTAATTTTCTGTAATTAATATTTTTCCAGAGTGTTTTGTGTATGCATCAAAAACGTCAATATCTGTACCCCAATGATGACGAGAAGTACCTGGTATTGTTGAGTATTCTATTATTTTTTGTAATGCAGCTTTAGGATCTAAGCCCTCTTGTGTGAAACTTAAATATTTTTGCTCCCAAATACTTTTTTGACGTTCAAAACTTCTGTAGCCAGACGCAATATTAATGTTAACCCCATCTGCTTTAGCTGCTAGTTGCATCTCTAAAAAAGCTTCGTATGCTTCTTTTCTTAAATGATTTCCTTCGCCATAAAGTTTAGGTGTAACCTTACCGGTTAACTCTAAATCTGAATATTCTTGTACAGCTAAGTTGTTAGAAATAAATAAACTTGGTGTTGCTATTGCAAATGTTGCTAATGATGAATTTTTTATAAACGTTCTTCTTTTCATACTTTTAAAGAGGATTATGCTTAACATAAAGCAATGCAGGCATATTATTGTACATAAATTTTTCAACAAAATTCATTCCACATTTTTCTAAAACTCTAACTGATGCATAGTTATACTGATGAACATGAGCGTAGATTACCTTTAATTGTAATTTTTTAAATCCATATGCCAAAGATGCCTTTGTTGCTTCTGTAGCATAACCATTACCCCAATGATGCTTTAAAAACCTATATCCTACTTCTGTATAATTTTTATCCGGATGATATTTTAATCCTGTCCAACCTAAAAATTGATTATTCTTTTTCAATATAACAGCCCATCTACCTCGTTTATACAATTGGTATTGATGATAGTTGTGAATAAATAACCTTGCTTCAGCAATATTTTTAAAAGAAACATCTCCAGTAAATTTTAATACTTCTTTATCTGCATTTAATTCAAATAAAGATGGGGCATCTTTTAAACTAAACTCTCTAAGTAATAATCTGGATGTCTCTGCAATTACATTCATTATTTAAGCAATGAGTTATATTCAGTATGCTTTTTAAAATAAGCATCGGAAAAAGGACAAAGGGGCAGTATTTTGTAGTTGTTATTTTCAGAGAATGTTATAACATTTTTTATAAGCTCATTGCCTAGTCCTTTACCTCTGTAGTCATCATTAACTTCAGTATGATCAATTATTAAAGTGTTGGGCTTAGCTATAGAATAAGTTATCTCTGCAACTTTAGTGTTATTTATTTTGATAGAAAAAGCACCTCTATTGTTGTTTTGTGCTTGCAGTATTTTCATGTGACCGTGGTTTCTATAAAAATACCATTATTTTTAAGAAAACAGACATTAAACCAGCTGACAATCAATGAGCTTATCTAGATATGTAAATGTATCCTTGGTGTTGAGAACCAATGTCATGCATTTCCAGAATATAAAAATAAGTACCTGTAGGAAGCTGAGAGTCTTTATTTACAACCATAGAAACATTGGCTATGCCGTTAAAAGAGTTATCGTAATTTTCTTTTTTAAATACTAACTTTCCCCATCTATTAAAAATACTCATGGTATTTGCTCCTATTTCTTCAATACCAGGGAGTTCTAAAAAATCATTTAAACCATCACCATTAGGTGAGATAAAATAATTTGAAAGACCTTCACCGGTATCGGCATCTAAATATAATGATGACTGATTGGCAAATGTAAAGGCAGCGTAATCGTCTGGAATGATTTCTATTGAAGATATTGAACCATTTTCTAATGATCCGGCAACAAACGTATTACCTAAACTAATCCATTGGTTGTTTATTATGCTCCATCCGGCAATAATAAGATCGTCTAAATCATCTGTGAGTGATGCTATAGCACTATTAGGGTCCCAGGTTAACGTAATATTTGTTTCCTGAGTACCTTCTAAAACCCAAAATTCTGTAGTACTAATATTGTCTAATTCAGGGTGCTTTTCTGAAGTAGTAATCGAAAAATTAAAAACACTTGTTGTGTTAGGATTTTCTCTAAAATAAGCACTTTTATAAGTGGTTTCAAAATCAGCATTTTCTATGATTAATGGGCGTAAAAAACTCCCATCACCAACTGGAAAGGTATAAGTACTAACACCATTAACAGATGCGTAACCGTTTACATGTGCACTATTTGAGGCTCCTACGTAATAAGCATCATCAATAAAATCAAACGAGATAGAAGAATTATTTTTTGGTGTTACAATATTCCCCAACATAAAATTATTAGTGTTATACACACCAACAGGTACATTTAAAATTAATTTTGATGCAGCTTGATCAAGATTATAGAAAACAGGTTTTTTACTCCCTGAAACTTGTAATGTACCAGAACTGTATATGCCAACAAGCCCTTTGTTTTCATCAAAATTACCATCATTAATAATGTCAAGATGAAAACCAACAGTTCCTTGCTCATGAATAGTTACATTGCCGGCATTGTAAAATGCAGTTTGGCTAATAACCAAACAAGAACAGAAGAGCGGTATAAGCCTTGTTAAAGTTTTAGTTATGTAAAATAAAAAACTATTCATAAGCATGGAATATAACAACAACCCTTTCATTATAAATGTCATTAGGTTGAACCCTTAGAACAGGGTTAGAGCTGTTATTAGTAACAGTTCCTGGGGTGTAGGTAACGTTTATTGTAAAACCGTCTGTATTAAAGCTTGTTAAAGAGGCTGTAATTTTACCAAGGCTATTACCATTCTGATCGCCATAACGTAAACCAATGCAATTTGAGCTTGATGCGTATCTAGAAATATCGTTAATGGAATTACCATGTCCGCCTACATAAATAACTTGCTGTGTAATACTACCACTATCATCTCTGGCAAAACCATTCATGGTACCATAAGAATTACTTATTCCTCTTGCATTATTTCCTACTTGGTTGTCATTGTCAATATTCAGTTGTTCAACGTTTGCATGAGCCACAAAACTTACTTTAGAAGGCTTAAATGGTAACCCAGATATTACTTGGTTTCCTGATGAGGTAATAATAAAATACCCAACGTAAGCATTTGAAGGCCCGACAGGTCCTTGTGGTCCAACAGGTCCTTGTTCACCCTGATCACCTTTCGGTCCTTGTGGTCCAGCAGGTCCAACAGGTCCTTGCTCACCCTGATCACCTTTAGGTCCTTGCGGTCCAACAGGTCCGGCAGGTCCTTGTTCACCCTGATCACCTTTAGGCCCTTGTGGTCCAGCAGGTCCAACAGGTCCTTGTTCGCCCGGATCGCCTTTAGGTCCTTGTGGTCCAACAGGTCCAGCAGGTCCGGCAGGTCCTTGTTCACCCTGATCACCTTTAGGCCCTTGTGGTCCAACAGGTCCAACAGGTCCTTGTTCGCCCTGATCACCTTTCGGTCCTTGTGGTCCAACAGGTCCAGCAGGTCCGGCAGGTCCTTGCTCACCCTGATCACCTTTCGGTCCTTGCGGTCCAACAGGTCCGACAGGTCCTTGCTCACCCGGATCGCCTTTAGGTCCTTGGGGTCCAACAGGTCCGGCAGGTCCTTGCTCACCCGGATCGCCTTTCGGTCCTTGTGGTCCAACAGGTCCAACAGGTCCTTGCTCACCCGGATCGCCTTTAGGTCCTTGGGGTCCAGCAGGTCCGGCAGGTCCTTGCTCACCCTGATCACCTTTCGGTCCTTGTGGTCCAGCAGGTCCAGCAGGTCCTTGCTCACCCTGATCACCTTTCGGTCCTTGTGGTCCAGCAGGTCCGGCAGGTCCTTGTTCACCCTGATCACCTTTAGGTCCTTGTGGTCCAGCAGGTCCAACAGGTCCTTGTTCACCCTGATCACCTTTCGGTCCTTGTGGTCCAGCAGGTCCGGCAGGTCCTTGTTCACCCTGATCACCTTTAGGTCCTTGCGGTCCAACAGGTCCTTGCTCACCCGGATCGCCTTTAGGTCCTTGCGGTCCAACAGGTCCAACAGGTCCTTGTTCACCCGTATCACCTTTCGGTCCTTGGGGTCCAACAGGTCCAGCAGGTCCGGCAGGTCCTTGTTCACCCTGATCACCTTTAGGCCCTTGTGGTCCAACAGGTCCAACAGGTCCTTGTTCGCCCTGATCACCTTTCGGTCCTTGTGGTCCAACAGGTCCAGCAGGTCCGGCAGGTCCTTGCTCACCCTGATCACCTTTCGGTCCTTGCGGTCCAACAGGTCCAACAGGTCCTTGCTCACCCTGTTCACCTTTAGGTCCTTGCGGTCCAACAGGTCCTTGCTCACCCTGATCACCTTTCGGTCCTTGTGGTCCAGCAGGTCCGGCAGGTCCTTGTTCACCCTGATCACCTTTAGGTCCTTGTGGTCCAGCAGGTCCAACAGGTCCTTGTTCACCCTGATCACCTTTCGGTCCTTGTGGTCCAGCAGGTCCGGCAGGTCCTTGTTCACCCTGATCACCTTTAGGTCCTTGCGGTCCAACAGGTCCTTGCTCACCCGGATCGCCTTTAGGTCCTTGCGGTCCAACAGGTCCAACAGGTCCTTGTTCACCCGTATCACCTTTCGGTCCTTGGGGTCCAACAGGTCCAGCAGGTCCGGCAGGTCCTTGTTCACCTTGGTCACCTTTAGGTCCTTGCGGTCCAGCAGGTCCTTGTTCACCTTGATCACCTTTAGGTCCTTGCGGTCCAGCAGGCCCGGCAGGTCCTGGGTCGCCTTGATCACCTTTAGGTCCTTGCGGTCCAGCAGGCCCGGCAGGTCCTTGTTCACCTTGATCACCTTTAGGTCCTTGCGGTCCAGCAGGTCCTGGGTCGCCTTGATCACCTTTAGGTCCTTGCGGTCCAGCAGGTCCTTGATCACCTTTAGGTCCAATTAAATTTGGAGTAGTAAAGCTTGAACCATATGTATAATTAAATGTTATTGTTCCATCACCATTATTGACTGTAGATTCTATTCCTACTCCATTTTCTCCTGAAGTACATAGATTATTCCATGTGCTTCCATCAAAATAAAAAACACATTTAACATCGGTATTAAATACTAAAGCTCCTTTAAGAGGAGTAATACTCTGCATTTGAGTATTAGTAACTCTTGTTAAAACAAATGCTTTTGTGGTACTTTCTAATTCTAAAATGGAGTTAGAATCTATGATATTAGGATTATTACCTATTTTGACTTGCGAAGATGCTAAATGAGCAGTGCACACTAGAAAAAAAAGCAAGTAAAGTCTAAATAATGTCATGGTTTAGGGTTTAATAAAATTTGGGTAACTATAAATAAACAAAGCAAAATTACAACGTTATTAGTATAAGTTTATTGTTTTTCTGGTAAATGTAGTTTTATGTGGTTGAAAGGTTAAATTTATTTAGACGAATAGTAAAATATGTTTGATAATTTTAAAATACCTTTTTATATTTGCGCCTGTTTTGCGGGAGTAGCTCAGTTGGTAGAGCGTCAGCCTTCCAAGCTGAATGTCGCGAGTTCGAATCTCGTCTCCCGCTCCAAAACCCAAGCTCAAAAAGCTTGGGTTTTTTTGTTTTTAACAAAACTTTACCGATTTCTTTTCAGTTTAATTATATCTTCTTATTTTCTTTACACTATGAAAAAACTTGTGTATATAATATTTGTTTTTACTATTACAGTAGCTGCTCAAGAAAACCAAATTATAAGAGGTGAAGTTTTGTATAGAAATGTTGGTGTGGTTGGCCAAAATGTAATAAATATTACTTCAGAAAAGGCAACAATAACCAATAAAGATGGGGAGTTTACTATACCAGCAAAAATTGGAGACATACTTGCTTTTACTGCTGTAAATTACGAATTGAAAACAGTAAAAATAACTAAGGAAATAATTGATAAAGGAAGATTGGTTGTAGAAGTTAAAGAAAAAGTGACTGAGCTTGATGAAGTTGTAGTTACTCCAGAAAATCAAGAGAAGTTTTTAGATGCGCAGCAAGAACGATTTAAAAAAGTTTTTTACGAAACAGATAGAAGCCACTCAAGTAGAAAATTATGCGTTAGCTCAAAGTGAAAGAGGTATGCAGCATGGGGTAAATTTTGTAAACATTTTTAAGGCAATTTTCAAATCGAATAGAAAAGGTGATAATATTAATAAAACAATTAAACCGAGTAATGTTTTAAGACAATTGTACGATGATATGTTTTTTGTGTACTACCTTAAAATACCTCAGGCTAACATTAACGATTTTTTGTTTTATTGCGATACCAAGTTTGATGATAACAAGTTGTTTAGAAAAGACTCAGAGTTTTTTTTAATTGATTTCTTAGTAACAGAAAGCAAAAACTATTTAAAAACCTTAAATACTGGAAATTAAAAAGTTAATAATACTAGTGTGCTTTATACACGCTTCTGTTATAGCTCAGCAACCCACTTTTACACTGAAAGGAGTTGTTAATGTAGCGCCACAAGATAGAGAGGGCATTACAGTACAGAATGTAAATTCCAACAATGCTACAATAACTAACAATAATGGTTTTTTTTCAATTTCAGTTAAAGAGAATGATACACTACTAATAAGATCTTTACAATTTAGTACTACCAAAATAATTATAAATAAAAGCCATAAAATAAATCCATTTATAACACTAAATCTGTTACCGAAGGTTAATCAACTTGAAGAGGTTACAGTAATGCCTTATAATCTAACCGGATCTATTGCACATGATGCAAAGCAAATAAACACTGATGATTACACATTACTTTTTAAAACAGGAATTCCAAATGCCGGAGTTATCTTGCCTACAAAAAATAAAAGAAAATTATATACAGCTGTTAGTTCGCCCAACGGCTTGTCAGTAGATTACATTATAAATATTATATCGGGAAGAATTAAACAGCTAAAAAGCCGAATTGCTCATGAAGAGGCCCAAAAAAACATAAATAGTGTAGTAAATAACTATGAAGATTTGCTTTTGTCTAATGCATTCAATCTAAAGCAAGACCATATATATAGTTTTTTAGATTTTTGTGCTCAAGATTCGGACTTTAGTAATTTGTTGTCTGACAACAACAATTTAAAACTGTTTGATTTTTTAAAAGAGAAGTGTGAAGAATTTAAAGCAATAAACAAATTATAACCAGATTTAAAATTTTTTTAGGTAAAACGGAATACATTTTGTTTTACATTTACCCATCAAATAATAAAAATATGAGATTAAAAGTTAAACTAATATTACTTTTTGTAAGTGTACTTTTACTCGCTTTCACAGCAGCGCATAAATTTTACGTAAGCGTAACAAATGTTGATTATTCTGAAAAAGATAAAGCACTGCAAATAACTTCTAGAATTTTTATAGACGATTTTGAATATATTCTTAAAGAACGATATGATTTTACTGCTAAACTTGGCACAAAAAAAGAACATCCAAAAGCAAATGATTATATAGATAGGTATTTAAAAAGCTTTTTAGAAATAAAAATTAATGGTAAGCCGGTAGCGTTAAACTTTTTAGGAAAAGAATACGATGTAGATATTATGAAATGCTATATAGAAGTAGAAAATATAGACGCACAAAAAATCCAATCAATAGAAGTCTCTAATAAAGTACTTTTTGATGCTTTTGATGATCAGCAAAATGTCGTCCATATACGATTGAAAGACGACAGGAAAAGTTTTATTTTTATCAAAGGAAATCATAAAGGAATGTTAAACTTTTAACAAACCAAACCACAACCATTAAAAGTTAGTATTTTTCGCAATTATCAAGTAAAAACAATTTAAAAACTATGAATCGGTTAAAGTTATGCCTTTTGTCTTTGGCTTTAATTTTTGGTGCTACAACCTTTGCGCAAGAAGAGAAAAAGCCAGAAAGAAAACCCGGACACACAAACACAAATAAGTTTAGACAGTTGTACCAAGAGTTTTCTACACCTAATATGTTTAGAACAGCTTCTGGTGCACCCGGTCCTGCATACTACCAGCAGCAGGCAGACTATAAAATGGACATTGAGTTAGATGATAAAAACCAACGTTTATCTGGTTTTGAAACCATAACTTACACAAATAACTCGCCAGATGTTTTAGATTACCTTTGGGTTCAGCTCGATCAAAACATGCGAGCTAAAGACTCTAAAACCCCTTTAATTCAAGACGATGGCGTACAACCGGCAATCCAACCCGGAGGCTTTGTTAACAAATATATGACAGAACCTTTTGATGGTGGATTTAATATAGAATTGGTTACAGACACTAATGGTAAACCATTATCATATACCATTAACCAAACCATGATGCGTGTAGAACTTCCAAAACCACTTAAAACCGGAGAGAAGTTTTCATTTAACATAAAGTGGTGGTATAATATTAATGATCACGTAAATGGTAGAGGTCGTTCTGGGTATGAGTATTTCCCTAAAGATGGTAATTATGCATATGTTATTGCTCAGTTTTACCCAAGAATGGCTGTATATAATGATGTAGAAGGATGGCAAAATTCACAGTTTTGGGGAAGAGATGAGTTTGCTTTACCTTTTGGTAATTTTGAAGTGAATATTACGGTTCCAGCCGATCATATTTTAGATGCAACCGGTAAACTTACCAATCGTAAAGAAGTATTTAGTAAAGAAATGCTTCGTCGTTACGAGCAAGCAAAAAAATCGTTTGATAAACCTGTTTTAATTGTTACCCAAGAAGAAGCAGAAGCTGCAGAAAAAGGCTTTTCTGAAAAGAAAAAAACCTGGAAATTTTATGCTGAAAATGTGAGAGATTTTGCTTTTGCAACTTCACGTAAATTTATTTGGGATATGATGGCTGTTAAAATTGGCGATCGTACCGTAATGGCAGTATCATTATATCCAAAAGAAGGTAACCCGCTTTGGGAAGAATATTCTACCAAAGCAGTTGCAAGCACTTTAGAATCGTATTCAAGAATGACGTTTGATTATCCGTACCATAAAGCCATTTCTGTACATGCTAAAAATCAAGGTATGGAGTATCCGATGATTTGCTGGAATTATGGTAGACCGGATGAAAATGGTAATTATAGTGAGCGTACAAAATTTGGGATGATTAGCGTAATTATACACGAAATAGGACACAACTATTTCCCAATGATTGTTAACTCAGATGAGCGCCAGTGGACTTGGATGGATGAAGGGTTAAATACATTTTTACAATATGTAGCAGAGCAAGACTTTGGTGAAAAATATCCTGAAGCAATTGCTCCTCATGATAAATATCCATCAAGAAGAGGACCGGCAAAAAACATAATTCCTTACATGTCTGGAGACCAAGATTATATTGCTCCTATAATGAGTAAAGGATTAAACACCTACCAATTTGGTAACAATGCCTACGGTAAACCGGCAACAGCTTTAAATATTCTTAGAGAAACCATAATGGGTAGAGAGCTGTTTGATTATGCATTTAAAACCTATTCGCAACGCTGGATGTTTAAACATCCAACTCCTGAAGACTTCTTTAGAACAATGGAAGATGCATCTGCTGTAGATTTAGATTGGTTCTGGAGAGGTTGGTTCTATACAACAGATTATGTAGATATTGGAGTTAAAGAGGTTAAAAAATACTACCTAACTTCTAAGCCAAACAAACAAATTAGAGAAATGGCAGCCCAAAGAGGTATAGATTTAGAAAGATTACCACCGTTAGTATATTTTGTAGAAGAGGGGAGTGAAGATTTTGATGAAAGCCTTAAAAACCAAACTGCAACAGAGGTATCTACCATTAACGAGTATTTAATGGATAACTTTACCGAAGAAGAGCGCAAAAAGATTAAAAACCCTAAATACTTTTATAAAGTTACTTTCGAGAAACCGGGCGGATTAGTAATGCCTATTATAGCAGAATATACTTATGAAGACGGAAGTAAAGAAATTGTAAAGTACCCTGCAGAAATTTGGAGGCTTAACGATAAAGAAGTTAGTAAAGCTATTGCATCAGATAAAGAAATAGTTTCTATAGTTGTAGACCCTTACGAAGAAACTGCAGATATAGATACCTCTAACAATGCTTGGCCATCAAAAGAAACTAAATCTGATTTTGATGCCTTTAAAGAGAAAGTAAGAGGAAAAGAAGATTAATTTATACACAAAATATTAATTAAAGTCGGCTCTTAGAGCCGACTTTTTTATATATATGTGTGCTAAACTTCACTATATTTGTGAACCAAAACACAAAGTATGTTTCTTTTTATAAGCGGAGCAGAAATAGTTTTTATTCTCTTTATTGTAGTTATGGTTTTTGGTGCAGACAAAATACCAGAGATAGCTCGTGGTTTGGGTAAAGGTATGCGTCAGCTTAAAGATGCTACAAACGAAATAAAGAGTGAAATTCAAAAAAGTGCCGAAAAGCAAGGCATTGATACTTCAATTACAAAAGAAATTAATCAAGAAATAAACAAGGTTAAAGAAGATATAGAAAACGTAACAGGCTCTGTAAAACGTAAACTTTAATGTTAGAAAAGCTAAATGCATACGACAGAGAGTTGTTTGTATACCTAAACTCGCTTGGTATTGAGCAGTATGATGGTATTTGGCTTATTATTACTAATATTTTAACCTGGATTCCCTTATATGCTTTTTTACTTTTTTTAGTATTAAAAAAGTATCCTAAAAAAGAAGCTTTAGCAATAATTGCAACGGTTGTGGCAGCTTTACTTTTTGTGTTAGCCTTTACCGAAGGTGTAAAGGAATTTGTAGCAAGATTACGCCCTAATAATCACGAAGAGTTAAAAAGTTTAATTAGGATTTTAAAAACACCTACTAATTATAGTTTTTTTTCCGGCCATGCTTCAACATCATTTTCAATAACAGTGCTAGTAGTGTTGTTTTTAAGGAAAAAACTTAAATACATTTACTTGCTTTTTTTATGGCCAATTTTATTTAGTTTAAGTAGAATTTATGTTGGGGTTCATTATCCCTCAGATATTGTAGTTGGTGCTTTGGTTGGGACTTTAATAGCAATTGCTTTTTACAAACTTTATTTGGCTAAAATAGCCCCAAAAATTATTTAACCCTACTTACTGTAAGCCCGTCTCTAATGGGTAATAATACAGTTTCTACTCTTGGGTCTTCTATTAATTTTTTGTTATAAGCTTTTATTACAATTGTGCTTTTATCATTAGGCTTGGGTTCTGTTAAAACTTTTCCGCTCCATAGCACATTATCAGAAAGAATAATACCTCCGGGATTCATTTTAGAAATTACCAAGTCAAAATAATTTGCATAATTTTCCTTGTCTGCATCAATAAAAACTAAATCAAAAGAATCTGATATTCTTGGGATAATCTCTAGCGCATTACCAGTATGTTGTTTGATTTTATCGGCATAGCCCGAAGCTTTAAAATACTTTTGTTGTATGGGTAGAAGCTCTTCGTTATTATCTATTGTGTGTAATACGCCATCTGCTTTTAATCCTTCTGCTAAACATAAAGCCGAATAACCTGTATAAGTACCAATTTCTAAAATAACTTTCGGAGCTATTATTTTAGACAGCAGACTCAGTACTCTTCCTTGAAAATGCCCGCTAAGCATTCTAGGCTGAAGTACTTTTAAGTGTGTTTCTCTGTTTAATTTTTGAAGAAGTTCTGGCTCACTCTGTGAATGATTTGCAACGTAATTTTCTAATTCTTCTGATAAAAAATGCATTACGACAAAATTTTGTTTATAAGTTCTTGCTTTGCTTTCTCATCATCCCCAAAAAGCCACTGCAGTACGTTATCTTCCCAGATTGCATCACATTGCTCTTGCGTTAAAATGTTACGTTCACGTGCTAAATCTAAAATTTTACCGGGATAAGATGATTGCTGCTCGCTTTCCATTTCACCAAGCGGGTAGGGGTCGTCTAAACCAATAATAACCTGTTTTGGTCCTTGGTTTTTAACTAATAGCTCTAAAGAGCCTGTATCGTGAACTAAAGTATCAAAGAAAATATTTTTATGTCCAACAGCTTTTCTAGGATGGTGCATGCCTTCAAATAAATCTGGTCTACCATCAAAACCTTGAATACGCCTTCCCAGATTAATTTGTGCTAATTGTCCACCGTGTGCAAAACAAACACGCATTCCGGGAAATTTATCTTGATAACCTCTTAAGGTCATAAAATGATATGCATCTGCACATTGCGCTAACATCCAGATTAAGTGAAAACGCCAGGCAGTATTTTCTAGTAGAATAAATTTTTCGCCATCGTATGGGTGAATTTCTACAGCTAAATTATAATTACTGGCAAGCTCAAAAATAGGTTCGTTTTCTTCATCAAAAATACAACGCCAAGTGCCTATTGTATCCATGTAGTGCGTAGGCAGGCAAAGCAGGCGCATACCAAGTTCTTCTACACAACGTTCTATTTCCCAAAGTGCACCCCTAATAAAACCCGGATGAACAACAAAACCACAAGTAAATTTATTAGGATGATCGTGTTGTATTTTGGCATTAAAATCGTTTTGAAAACGCAATGCCATTTTCATCTCTTCCAAGCGCAACCCATTACCGTACAATTGTGATAGGTTGAGTACAACAGCATGATCTATATTGTACCTATCCATCCACTCAAGTTTTTCGTTTAAAAAAAAGCTTGAGTCTGTAACAGGTCTGCTCCATCCTTTTTGTAGCATGTGTTTACGCTCATCGTCTACCCAGAATATTTCTTTTTCTTTCATAAATCTTGGAATCTCTTCCGGGTAAGGCAATAAATGCGAATGTCCGTTTATACGTAATTTACGTTTCATACCGTAAAGTTAGTATTTATAATGATTTGGTTCTACCTCCATCTACGGGAAGATTTATACCGTTTATGTAAGATGCAGCCGGAGAAGCCAAAAAAGCAGCTGCATTAGCTACTTCTTCGGGCAGTGCAAAGCGCTTAGCCGGGATGGTGCTTTTCATTGCTGTGGCCACTTCGTCAGGTGTTTTACCTGTTTTTTGAGCTTTATTATTTATAATTTCTGTTAAGCGTTCTGTTGCAGTTGCACCCGGTAACACATTGTTTACTGTAATATTAAACTGTCCAAGCTCATTAGCCAACGTTTTTGCCCAGTTTGCCACTGCACCACGTATAGTATTAGAGACACCAAGGCCATCTAACGGTTGTTTTACAGAGGTAGAAATAATATTAATTATTCGGCCGTACTGAGCTTTTTTCATTCCCGGTACTAATGCTTGCACCAATACATGATTACATTTTAAATGCTGTGTAAAAGCTGAATCAAAAGCTTCTAAAGTGGCATTAAAAACCGGTCCGCCAGCCGGACCACCAGTATTGTTTACTAAAATGTGATAATTTTTTTGTGCTGATGCTTTTTGTATTTTAGTATGTAGCTCTTGAGGATTACTAAAATCTGCCACTATATAATCGTGGTTTTGATTTTTATTTGGTAGCTGGGTTATAGTTTTTTTAAGCTTTTGCTCGTTTCGGGCAATCAAAGTAACATTAGCGCCAAGAGTAGCCAATGCAATAGCAGTAGCTTTACCAATACCTGCAGTACTACCACATACTACAGCGTTTTTATTTTTTAACTCTAAATTCATGTTATTGGTATTTTATACAAACGTTTTTGGGTTCTGTAAAAAATCGTAATGCTTCAAAACCACCTTCTCTGCCTACGCCAGAATTTTTTACTCCTCCAAACGGAGTTCTTAAATCTCTAAACAGCCAAGAGTTAACCCATACAATACCGGCTTCAATTTCTTGACTTAATCGCATAATTCTATTTACATCTTTTGTCCAAATTGTAGCAGAGAGGCCGTAATCTACATTGTTAGCATACTGTAATGCATCTTCTTCGGTTTTAAATGGCATAATAGTAACTACAGGGCCAAAAATTTCTTCTTGATTTACAGTACAATTGGTGTTGTTAATTTCTATTACAGTTGGCTCTAAATAATACCCGTTTTCGTAGCCTTTTAGTACCACTTGATTACCTCCGCAAAGAATTTTACCACCTTCTTTTTTTGCAGTTTCTATATAAGATTTAACTTTTTCTAAGTGGGACTTAGAGACCAATGCACCAATTTGAGTCTTAGAATTGGAGGGATGCCCAACAATTAGCTGTTTTGTTTTTGCAACAAAATCTTCTTTAAATTTTTCGTATAAAGATTCTTCAATAAATATTCTAGAACCGCAAAGACAAATCTGACCCTGATTGGCAAAAGAAGATTTAAGTGTTGTGCTTAACATAGAATCGTAATCGCAATCAGCAAATATTAAATTAGGGTTTTTTCCTCCTAGCTCTAATGATAATTTTTTAAACATAGGTGCTGCAGTTCTTGCTATTTGAGCTCCTGTTTTTGTACCTCCGGTAAAGGATATTGCTTTAATTTTTGGATGAGAAACAATACTTTGTCCGGTAGTTTGACCAGAGCCATGAACAATATTCAGAACTCCTTTGGGTAAACCGGCGTCATTACAAATCTCTGCTAACAAATAAGCAGTATAAGGGGTTACTTCGCTTGGTTTTGCCACAACAGTATTGCCTGCAGCAAGCGCGGGAGCAATTTTCCAGGTAAAAAGGTATAGCGGTAAATTCCAAGGAGATATACAACCTACAACGCCAATGGGTTGTCTGAGTGTAAAATTTATAGCCTTAAGGCCAACACTATCATGAGCTTCACTAAAAAACTGAGTTATTGCTTTAGCAAAAAACGAAAAATTACTTGAGGCTCGTGGTATATCAACCGTTTTTGCTAGGCTAATTGGTTTACCATTATCTAAAGACTCTGCTTTAGCTAAATCATCTAACCGTTCATAAATAATTGAAGCAATTTTTAAAAGTATTTTACTGCGCTCTTCTATTGGGGTTTGAGACCATTTTTTAAATGCGGTTTGTGCAGCTTTGTATGCTTGCTCTACATCATCTTCATTAGAGTCTGGTATTTTACCATAAACTTCACCATTAGATGGGTTGTAATTATCTAACCATTTATTAGAAATGGGTTTGCAAAAGTTACCATCAATGAAGTTTAATATTGTAACCATTAGAAGTTGTGTAATTATAAGTTTTACGATTGTTTTTTGTAAGCAGTAACTTTTATCTCTACTACTAAATCCGGATGTGGTAACTGATGTACTGCAACTGTTGTTCTGGCTGGACCGGTTTCTTTGCTAAAATACTCTGCGTACACCTCATTATAACCGGCAAAATCATTCATGTTTACCAAAAATGTTGTTACATCTACTACATCTTGTAAAGTAGCGCCTTCTTCTGCTAAGTAATCTTTAATGTTCTCTAAAACTGCTCTTGTTTGAGCTTTTATATCTAGCTTTTTTGTGCCCATTTCATCTATTATCTCTACACCTTCAAAAGTATTATCAGGGCGTCTTGAGCTGGTACCAGAAACAAAAATAAAATCTCCTACTCGTTTTACATGTGGGTATGCGCCTCTGGGTGTTGCTTTCCCTTTAATAAGTTTACTAGTATTCATAATAGTGTTTTTATTGGTGCTGTATTTTTTTTGCAATGTTATCTTCTTCTATAATTTCTTTTGTTTCTTCTTTTACCTTTTTTAATACGGTTGCTAAATCTTCGTCTGTATTTATCTCATTATCTGCGATCATATTTAAAAGAGCTTTGTCTTGAGCTCTTCCAAGAGTCATAGCCTTACTATATGGCATATTTTCATTAAAAGTTACCATTGCATATTTAGAAAAATACTGATCAGGGTATGTTTGTTCTAAGGCAATTTCGAGTTTTCTTTTTTTCTGGAAAATAGGATTCGCCACATGATCTTTCATCTCGTGAAAGTTATCTAAAGCCAAATCTGCTATAGCATCTGTATCTTTTTTTCGGGTTTTTTCGTAGGCTTTAAATGTAGCTTCCCAATTGCCTTGATGTTGTTCTAAAATTTCATCGAAAACCACTACATCTTCAAACGATGCATTCATTCCTTGTCCGTAAAAAGGCACAATAGCATGTGCAGCATCACCCATTAATAGCGTATTGCCTTTATAATGCCAAGGAGAACATTTTACTGTGCCGAGTGCTCCTGTTGGATTGGCAAAAAACTCATCAACTAAGTTAGGCATTAGTTTATAAGCATCCGGAAATTGCTCTTTAAAAAAGGTGGTAACTTTTTCGGCGTTATTAAGGTTGTCAAAATTATACTTTCCTTCATTATATGATAAGAAAAGTGTTACTGTAAAGCTGCCATCTAAGTTGGGTAAGGCAATTAACATAAAATCACCTCGAGGCCATATGTGTAGCGCGTTTTTTTCTATTTTAAAACCACCGTCTTGGGTTGGTGGTATTGAGAGTTCTTTATAGCCGTGTTGCAAATAATTTTGCGAGTAGCTAAATAAAAACTTTTTTTCTAGGTAATAACTTTTACGTAACACAGACCCGGCACCATCTGTGCCAATAATTACATCGGCATTTAACTGTAGTTCTTTTTTAGTTTCATAACAATAAAATGTGGCTGTTGTATTTTCTATATCTACCGATGTACATTTTTTGTTAAATAAAATAGATACGTTATTATGGTTTTCTGCTTCGGTTAATAGCACTCCGTTAAGCTCTCCTCTAGAAATAGAGTTAATGTATTCATGACTACGACCGCTATAAGGAGATAAAAATGAATTTCCGGAAGTATCGTGAATCATTCTACCATTCATTGGGATACATAGTGGGGTTATTTTATGATTTATACCCACTAACTTCATTGCTTTAATTCCTCTATCAGAAAAGGCTAAATTTATAGATCTTCCGGCGCTAATATTAGTTTTTCTTAAATCAGGTCTTTTTTCTGCAACGGTTACTTTATATCCTCTTTGCGCCAAACGTAAGGCCAAGAGAGAACCACACAAGCCTGCTCCAATTATTAGAATGTGTTCGTTTTTTTTCATGCCTGAACTTGTAAAATATTTTTTAAAATAGACACCATTTTAAAAACATCTTGAAAACTATTGTAAAGAGGCACGGGGGCAACTCTAATTACATCGGGTTCACGCCAATCTGAAATTACACCTGCTTGGGTTAATTGTGTGTGTAATGTTTTATTGGCATTTTTTACTCTTATAGATAATTGGCATCCTCTTTCATCTGGATTTTTTGGTGTAATAATTTCTATTTGATCGTTTTGAATAGAATTTATTAAAAACTCTAAATATCCGGTTAGCAATACTGATTTTTCTCTGAGTTTATCAATACCTACTTCTTCAAAAATATCTAATGAAGCTTTAATTGCAGCCATAGATAAAATAGGAGGGTTACTAAGTTGCCATCCTTCGGCTCCGGGGAGGCTATCAAAATCATGTCTCATATTAAACCGGGTTTCTTTGTTGTGCCCCCACCAGCCTTCAAATTTTTTAAGATTTTTGTTGTAAGCATGTTTTTCATGAACAAATAAACCTGCTAAGCTTCCCGGTCCTGAGTTTAAATATTTATACGTGCACCAAGCTGCAAAATCTACGCCGTTTTCATGCAAGTTAGGCGCAATGTTGCCTATACCGTGAGCTAGGTCTATACCTACTGTACAGCTTTTTTTATGACCAATCTCTGCTATACGCTTTAAATTAAAATATTGCCCGGTATAATAATTTACTCCACCAATTAACAACATGGCAATTTGGTCTCCTTGCTCGTCTAATAATTGTTCTAAATCTTCTATGTGCAGGCAAGATTCTCCTGGTTTGGGTTTCCATTCTATAAGTCCCTCTTCAGGATTAAAACCATGAAATTTTAGTTGTGATTGCACGGCATATTTATCTGAAGGAAATGCATCACTCTCTATTACAACTTTATATTTGGTTGGTGTGGGATTGTAAAAAGAAACCATTAGTAAATGTAAGTTGGTTGTTAGGGTATTCATACAAACAACTTCTATTGGTTTTGCACCCACCAATTTAGCCATACTGTTAGTTAAAAACTCATGATAAGGCATCCAAGGGTTTTTAGCCTTAGTGTGCCCTTCTACTCCCATAGTAGCCCAATCGTTAAGTTCTTGCTCTATGTATTTTTTTGTTGTTTTGGGTTGTAAACCTAACGAGTTTCCGCACATGTAAACACATTCATTACCGTCTTTAGTTTTAGGGATATGAAATTTATCTCTGTATGATGCTAAAGGGTCTATTGCATCTAAATGTTTCGCAAAATCAAGTGTAGCTTTGTATTCCATTTACTTGGTTTTTACAGTAATATTGGTAAAATATAATTTAAAACTGCCATCGTTATTAACATGATTTGTAGCTATTTTTAAGTTGCCAGCATCTTTATAATCTTGCCAGGTTGTAATTAAAGATGGCTCACTACTATTTTGTTCTCTAAACACCCATTCTTTAATTAGGTAATCGTCTTCAAAGTAAAAATCATATGCATCTCCGGGGGTGTAGCCACCTTCATTTTTGTAAACTATAGTTAATTTATTCATGCTTTTGTTACTAATAGGGGCTGTGCTGTTGGGGGTAAATGTGTAAGTGAAACTTTTTTTATCCCAGATTAAATTAAATGGGGCTAATAACCAATATTTATCATTAATAAAAGCTCGGTCTGCTTTAATTAAAGCACTGTCTAAAGGCGTTTTTCTAACATAACTAACAGTATCTGTATTTGTTATAAGGGTAATGCTGTTTTTTTTTGGTTCCCAAACCCATGAACGCTCAAAATGACGCTCACCTTTATCTACATTAAAGGTGTATGTTAAAGATGTAACATTTTGCCAGTGTTCAAAACCATGTGCTTCAGCTATTTTTTCAAGAATGCTTTTTTGTTGTTGTTGGGAATTTTTTTGTTTGGTTTTGGTGTTTGTATTGCAAGAAATAAGAATGGCTAAAACTAATAAAAAGGGGTACCGTTTCATGTGTTTTTAAATTTCAGTAAAGATAATGATATCTTTTTTTAGTTTTTGTTGCTACAGATTTTAAGTATCTTTAATAACAAGACTAAAAATTTTTAAGAATGGATGTTACAAAAGAATATACCAATGGCGAGGTTACTATTGTTTGGAAGCCTAAAAAATGTATTCATTCTGGTAATTGTGTTAGAGGATTACCAGATGTTTTTATGCCAAAAGAGAAGCCTTGGATTAAAATTGATAATGCAGACTCAGAATCATTAATTAAACAAGTACAAGAATGCCCTTCGGGTGCATTAAGTTATTATTTAAATTCCGGAGAGGATAAAACCACAGCAAAGAGTGTATCGTTAGAAACTAAAGTTGAAGTTTTAGAAAACGGACCGCTTTTAGTTTACGGAACTATACACATTACGCATAGGGATGGTAGTACAGAGAAAAAAAATAAAACAACGGCTTTTTGCAGATGTGGGTATTCTGGTAATAAACCTTATTGTGATGGTTCGCACACTGACGCAAACTTTAACGGATAAAAAAATCCCTCTGACGAGCAAAGGGACCTGAAGGAATATATATAGACGCATTAATGCGGGATGTGCTATTATATATACTATTAATTTTAGCTTTTTGGATTTTAAGGTTTAAAAAAAACGTGAGATTTAATTCTCATTAAAAACATCAATTGCAGGAAGCGCCTTTTTATTAAAATCAAAAAGAGCTTGGTTTTCCCACGCCGACCCATCTGTAGCATTTTCACCTTTAAAGGCTACCAACTCTGCTCCCCAATATGCAATACCTTTTCCTAAACGATTGTTTTTTATAATTCTAAATAACTTGTTGAGGTATTGTTTTTGCCCCGATGGAGTTGCAGGATACGCATCAAGTAGTTGGTTTTGTAATCCTACAACATTATGGGTTTGGTCATTCCAGTTTAAAGTAAAAGGATAGGCGGTTTCTGCAATAAGAAGGGGTTTATTAAACACAGTTAATTTATCTAAGCTATTTGAAAAAGCAACCAAATCTTTGCCGTGCCAAATGGGGTAGTATGATATTCCAATGTAATCAAAATCTAAGTTATTAAACTCATTAAAAAAATAGAAAGCGTTTTCATGGCCGGCATAATGCAACATAATTTTGGTGTTAGAACTTGCATCTCTAACAGCCTTACATCCAATTTCTAACAATGATGTAAGTTCAGTAAAGTTATCAATATACCCGGTAGGATGTAAAAAACCATTATTAATTTCGTTCCCTATTTGTATGATTTCAGGATTAATTTCTGATACAATCTTGTAAGTGTAGTTATAAACGCTATCTTTCAAATTAAAAAAAGATAAATTTTTCCATTTAGAAGGAGTTTCTTGTTGTGATGGGTCTGCCCATGAGTCTGAATAGTGTACGGTAAGCCAAAGTTTTAAACCATTATTTTTAATCTCTTTTGAAAAAGATTTTACAGTTTTAAAATTAGAAAAAGGTTTTGTTGGTGAATGCCAGAGTCTTACCCTAACGGTATTTACACCGTTATTTTTTAAAAAAGGTAAAATAGAAATCGGGTTAGAGTTTTTGTTAAAAAAAGTAATGTTGTACTGATTTACTTCTGGGATAGAAGATAAATCTACAGCTTTTATAAAGCTATCATTAGTTGCATTATGAACTTGTTCATTTTGAGGGGCGTTGCCATTGGTACATGACACCAATAAACTGATTACTAAAAGAAAATAAAACCTCATGTGTAGGAGAGTGAAAATGCCATATAAAAATAAAAAACCCTGCATATTTGCAGGGTTTTTTAAGCTTTATTTTTTATGATAGTGAAGCAAATAGCTTCTCCATTTTTTCACGCTCTTCTTCGGCTAATGCAGGGTCAACTAAAATTCTCCCGCTGTGCTCGTCTGTAATTATTTTTTTTCTTGAAGCTATTTCCATTTGAACTTGAGGCGGAATAGTAAAGAACGAACCTCCAGAAGCTCCACGCTCAATTGGTACAACGGCTAAACCGTTTTTAACGCTTTTTCTAATACGCTTATATGCATTTACTAAGCGCTCGTCTATATTTTTTTCGAACTCTTCAGACTTTTTTAATAATGCCTGCTCTTCTTTTTCGGTTTCTGCTAAAATATCGTTTAATTCTCCTTTTTTGTGTTTTAAGTGAGCTTCACGTTCTTTTAAGCGAGTTTTAGTTTCTGCAATAACCTCTTTCTTTTGCTCTATTTTAGCCTTATATTCTTTAATGTGCTTTTCGGCTAATTGTATTTCTAACTCTTGGTACTCTATTTCTTTACTTAAAGAGTTGTACTCTCTATTATTACGAACGTTTTTTTGCTGCTCTGTATATTTCTTAATAAGCGCTTTGGCTTCTTCTATAAGATTTTTTTTGCTGGCAATGTCGTGGTTTATAGTATCTAATTCTGCAGAAAGTTTGTCTAAACGGGTTTTAAGTCCTTCAACTTCATCTTCAAGATCTTCAACCTCTAAAGGAAGTTCACCTCTAATATTTCTAATTTCATCAACTCGAGAATCAATTAATTGCAAATCGTATAATGCTCTTAATTTTTCTTCTACGGTTGTTTCTGTTTTTTTTGCCATATTTAAAAATAGTTGACAGGATTAGTATTACTCTGTGATAAAATGATTGCAAAATTAGGAATTTTTTTTGTAAGATACTCAACTAAAAGGTTTTTTGTAAACTGCTCTGTTTCATAATGCCCTACATCTACTAATAATAACTTGTTTTCTGCTTCAAGAAATTGATGATATTTAATATCTGCAGTTACATAAGCATCTGCATTTGCACGTTTAGCATGGCTAATAGCAAATGCACCACTACCGCCTAGTACGGCAACTTTTTGTATGGGTTTATTAAGTAAGGTTGTATGCCTTATGCTTTTAACGTTAAACGCTTTTTTTAGTTTGTTTAAAAAATCGGTTTCTGAAATTGGCTCAGAAAACTCACCAATCATACCCATTCCAATGTGTTGGTTGTTGTTTTCTAGTGTTGTTATTTCGTAGGCAACTTCTTCATATGGGTGTGCTTTAAAAAGAGCACTTAGTATTTTTTGCTCTAAGTGTTTTTTAAATGTTACCCCTATTTGTGTTTCTGGCTCTAACTGTAATTTGCCTCGTTCTCCTATTGTAGGATTAGAATTTTCATTGCCCTTAAAAGTACCAATCCCATCTATATTAAAGCTACAATTATCGTAATTACCAATGTTACCGGCACCTGCATTAAACAAAGCTTGTCTTACTTTTTCTGCACTTTCTTTTGGGGCAAATGTTATGAGTTTTTTAATAGTGTTTTTTTGCGGAATTAAAACACTTGTTTTTTTAAGTTTTAAGACCTCGCAAATTTTAGCGTTAACTCCTAAAAAGCTATTATCTAAAGCAGTATGAATTGCATAAATAGCTATATTATTTTGTATGGCTTTAATTACTACACGTTCTACATAATTTGAGCCTGTAATTTTTTTTAATCCGGAAAATATAATGGGATGAAAACTAACAATAAGATTACATTTTTTGGCAATAGCCTCGTCTACCACATTTTCTAACGTATCAAGCGTAACTAATATTCCGGTAACTTTAGCTTTTTTATTTCCTACAAGCAAACCAACATTATCAAAATCTTCAGCGTAAGGTAGCGGAGCGAGTTCTTCTATGTAATTAATGACGTCTTGAACAATCATTTTTAAGAATTTTATTTTGTTCAAAGATAAAATATAATACTTTCGTTGTTATGCAATGGCTCAGAAAAATACTTTTTCCTTTCTCGCTGCTTTATGCACTAATTGTGTACATTAGAAATTGGTGCTACGATACATCAATTTTTAAAAGCAAATCATTTAAAATACCCATTATATGTATTGGTAACTTATCTGTAGGTGGCACCGGAAAAACACCAATGGCAGCCTATATTTTAGCTGCTTTACGTGCCAATTATAAAGTAGCTTTATTAAGTAGAGGATACAAACGTAAATCTAAAGGGTTTTTATTAGCTAACTCTAACACTACTGTTGAAGATTTGGGTGATGAACCCTATACTTTGCATACTAATTTTCCGGATGTTCCGGTAGCCGTAAGCGCAAATAGGGTAGAGGGAATACAAAAATTAACCGGCCTACATCCTGATTTAGAGGCTATTGTTTTAGATGATGCTTTTCAGCACAGAAAAGTAACTCCTAAAATGGCGATTCTTTTAACAGCATATAATGATTTGTATTGTGATGATTGGTATTTGCCTACCGGAAATTTAAGAGATCATAAAAATCAAGCTAAGAGAGCCAATGTAGTTGTAGTTACTAAGTGTCCTGAGAATTTGTCTGAAGAAGAACAGCAAAATATTGCAAAAAAGCTAAAGCTTACTGAGAATCAGCATTTATTTTTTACAACAATAGCTTACCACGATGCTATAACCAATACAAAGGAAGCTATACCGTTAAACAACCTGCCAAATAATGTTACGTTGGTAACGGGTATTGCAAACCCAAAACCTTTAGTAGACTTTTTAAAAGACCAAAAATTGATTTTTGAGCACTTACAATACCCAGACCATCACTTTTTTAATACTAAAGAGTTAGAAACGTTAAAAACTAAAGAGTTCATTGTTACTACAGAGAAAGATTTTGTTAGGCTTAATCAACTTAATAATGTTTATTATTTGCCTATAAAGACTAAGTTTTTAGCCAAAGAAGAAACTTTTAAAAAATTGCTTATAAAAACTGTAAAAAGCTAAAAGGCACGAACTAATCGTGCCTTTTAAACTAACTAACCAACTAACTCAGAATAATTTTGCTAATGAGAACAAAGTTATCCGAGAAAGTAAAAGCAAATTCTGTGCCAAAAAATAATTAAGCTTTGCCTGCAAAAACGTTTTCTGCAATTTTTTTGTAGAACACCTCTGGTTTAAATGGTTTTGTTACCACATCGGTGCAACCGGCACTAAAGAAGTTTTCTGTGCTATCATCTATAGATATTGCTGTTAATGCAATTATTGGGATTTTGGTGTCAAATTTTCTGATTTCTTGTGTAGCAGTAACACCACTAATACCCGGCATATGAATATCCATTAAAATGGCATCATATTTATTTTCTTTTGCCTTGTCTATGGCTTGATATCCATTATCTGCTATATCGCAGCTCATACCTTTTTTCTCAAGCATTTTACGGGTAATTACTTGATTAATCTTGTTGTCTTCTACCAATAATAAATGCAAGCCCTGTAACTTGTTTTCTTCTACTACTTCTTCCGGTTCTTTTTCTTCTTTTTGTTCTGCAGCAATTACGTTTTTAAATCGTAAATCAAAATAAAAAGTACTTCCTTTGCCAATTTCACTTTTAACTTTTATTTCACTATTAAATAAAGAAAGAAGATTTTTTACAATGGTTAGTCCTAATCCTGTACCACCATATTTTCTGTTAATTTGAACCGATCCTTGAGAAAAGCTTTCAAAGATGTTTTTCTGCATTTCTTTATTAATACCTATACCTGTATCTATTACTTCAAATAAAATGTTAGTGCGGTCTTGATCTTTCTCTAAAATTTTAGCAGCTATAGTAACCGTACCGTCTTTAGTAAATTTAAGAGCGTTACCCACAAGGTTTATAAATATTTGCGACATTTTAAGTGGGTCTCCTATCAGGTAATTAGGAATGTCTTCATCTACATCTATAATAATTTTATTATTCCTGTCTTTTGCAGTTTGTTGAAGTGATGTAGCAACTTCTTTAAGGGTTTTACGTAAGTTAAATTTAACTTTTTGAATGCTAACCTTATTTGCTTCTATTTTATTAATTTGAAGAATATCATTAATAAACGCCAGTAAGTAATCTCCGGAAAACTTTAAAGATTCTAAATGTTCTCTCTGACTTTCTGTAGGGTTTTCTTCAAGCAATAAATGCGTTAATCCGGTAACGGCATAAAGAGGCGTTCTAAGTTCATGACTTACAGTAGATAAAAATTGAGCTTTAGTTTGCATTGCTTTTTCTGCTTCTTCTTTAGCCATTTGAAGCTCGAGATTTTTTTTAAGTAATAAATCGTTGGTTTTTAATTTTATTTGGTTGTTTCTGTACAACGATATGGTAAGTAATGATATTATAATCAAGAAAGCAGAAGTAAGTACAGTTGTAAGTTTAGAACGACTAACTGTTTTTTGTTGTTGCTCTATAAGTCCGGCTTGGTTTTCTATAACTTCATCTTTATACGCCGATTCGTTTTCTACTGCCACCGTTTCATCATGTAAAATAGAAATCGGATTAAAAAAGGAATCTTTAATTCTTTGTGCTTCTTTTAATTCGCGTAAGGCTCTCCAGTAAAGTTGTTCTTTTTCGTGAATTTTACTTAATACCAAATACGAATCAAGTAACTGCTTGTAATATTTATGCTCTTTGGCAAGTTGTTGTGCTTTGTATGCGTTTTCTTCTGCCAGAATTAAATTGTTTGCTTTTAAATCCATTTCTGCCAGATTTAAAAGCATTTTTGTTCTAATATCTTTTCTAGAAAAAGTGTCTTTTTTTGCTAACAAGCGTTCATATATTCTGCCGGCTTTTTGAACTTGCTTTTTTCCTACATAAGCTTCTGCTTCGTGCAGTAATATTAAATCTTCAAGGTATTGGTCTGGAGGGATGTTGTAATTTTTTGCTTCTTGAAATCGTTCGAGGGCTTTATCATATTCATTCTTCTTTAAATGCATAACGCCCTTTAAAATTTCGTACTTTATTTTACCGTAATTGTATTCGTTGCTTTCAAGTAAGGTAGCTGTGTTTTTTAAGTATAGACTTGCAGTAGAGTATTTTTCTAAATCCGTGTATACTTCTGCAAATAAATTATAGCAATCAATTAATACTTCAATATTATCAGTTTTTTTTGCAAGCTGTAAAACAGTGTTTAGTTTTTTTATACTGGCACCATATTGTGATTGATCTTTAAAGGTTTGAGCTTGATTAAAATAAATATGAATGCTATCTAATTTAGATTGTAATCCAGTGTTTGAAAGTTTAGTAATAGTAACACTATCTTGCGATAGGCTATTGTCTGTTTGGGGTAAGACAGTACCGCAAAAAAGTAACGTTATTAGAAGTAAGTATTGTTTAATAATATACTTCATAGGTTAAGTGTAACCTTCAAATATAGTTAATTATCGAATATGTACTCAATTAAATCGACTAATCGAGCGCTGTAACCCGTTTCATTATCGTACCAACCAATTATTTTTACCATGTTGCCAATAACAGATGTCATTTGCGCATCAAATACACACGAAAAAGGATTGTTTATTATATCTATAGAAACGATAGGATCTTCAGTATAGTCTATAATTCCCTTTAATTTTTTTTGTGAGGCTTCTTTAAAGGCTTCGTTTATGGCTTCAATAGAGGTTTCTTTTTTTACATTAAATGTAATATCTGTAAGCGAACCGTCTGGTACGGGAACTCTAATTCCGCAACCTCCAATAACATTACTTAGTTCCGGAAAAATTTTTGTTAATGCTTTAGCAGCACCGGTTGTAGTGGGCACTATGCTTTGAGAAGCAGCTCTGGCTCTGCGTAAATCTCTATGAGGTTGGTCGTGTAAACTTTGATCGGTAGTGTAAGAATGAACTGTTGTTATGTATGCCTGATTTATCCCGCATAACTCATTAATAATTTTAATCATAGGAGCCGCATTATTTGTTGTACAAGAAGCATTAGATATGATTGTGTCTGATGCAGAAATAATGTGTTCATTTACACCTAAAACAACAGTTTTTATAGTATAGTCTTCTGGTGGTACAGATAAAATTACTTTTTTGGCGCCACCAAGTAAATGTCCTTGTAATAGTTGTTTAGTTTTAAATTTTCCGGTTGCCTCTACAACTACATCTATGTCGTTCCAGTTACATGCATCTGGAGTTTTATAATTGGTTAACTTAAAGCTTTTATTGTTTACTACAATGGTGTCTTGTGTAAATGAAACTTCTTTTTGTAATACACCATGAATGCTATCGTACTTGAGTAAATGGCTAAGAGTTTTAGCATCGGCTAAATCATTTATTTGAACTACTGTAATTTTTGGGTGATCTAAAAGGAGCCTGAATAATGTTCTACCAATTCTTCCAAAACCATTAATGCCTACAGTAATTTTTTGTGCCATATTACAAGGTATATATTTTAAAGTTTAAATAAAAAAGAACGTGATCTTTCACACGTTCTTAAGGTTTTTTGTTTTTATTTTTAACTAGTTTATGTGTTTGTGTGCTTTGTATGATGATCTAACTAATGCACCACTCTCTACATGCCTAAAGCCCATTTCTAAACCAATTTCTTTGTACTTATTAAAGGTGTCTGGTGTTATAAACTCTTTTACGGGCAAATGTTTTTTACTTGGTTGTAGATATTGCCCAATAGTTACAACGTCTACCTTAGCATTTTTTAAATCTTTTAATGTTTCAATTACTTCTTTTTCTGTTTCGCCTAAACCAAGCATTATACCAGACTTTGTTCTGTTTACACCTTGCTCTTTAAGGTACTTTAATACTTGTAAGCTTCTATCGTATTTGGCTTGTATTCTTACCTCACGAGTTAGGCGTCTTACAGTTTCCATATTATGCGAAACCACTTCTGGTGCAACATCAACTATTCTATCAATATTTCTGGTTACACCTTGAAAATCGGGGATAAGGGTCTCTAGGGTTGTTTCAGGATTCATTCTTCTGATAGCCTTTACAGTTTCTGCCCAGATAATAGACCCCATATCTTTTAAATCGTCTCTATCTACGGAAGTAATAACGGCATGCTTTATATTCATTATTTTAATAGAGCGCGCTACTTTTTCGGGCTCTTCCCAATCTACAGTTTCAGGTCTTCCGGTTTTAACACCACAGAAACCACAAGATCGTGTGCAAATATTCCCTAAAATCATAAAAGTAGCAGTACCTTCTCCCCAGCATTCTCCCATATTAGGACAGCTTCCCGAGGTGCAAATTGTATGTAAATTGTATTTATCTACAAGTCCTCTTAGTTGTGTATATTTTTTACCTGTAGGCAGTTTTACACGTAACCATTTAGGCTTGCTTTTTGGAGGTATAACACTGTCTGTTGTAGTAGTGCTCATATTTTTTTATTATAGAACTGCAAAGATACAAAGTAATTATTGTTTTATTTATATAACTACCAAATACCAAATGCTAAATCCGATTAAGAAAATTATGCCAATCCAGCTTAGTATTTTAAGTTTTGTTGATGGATGCCAAACTTTAGGAGTGTATTTAGATGTAATAAGCCAAAAATTAGCTATGGCGTAAAAAGGTGCAGTAATGAAAGATAAAATAGTGGCTACTTTAACCAAGGTGCCCATTTCTGCTAAAAGTGTGCTTAAAATAAATAGGGTGCCGATAACTAAAATAAGTATCCACAGAATGTACTTTTTAAAGATGCCTTTAGTGTTTAACAATTGGCTTGCTTTTGCCATTGCTCTTGGAGAAGCATCTAAAGTGGTTAGGGTAGTGCTAAACATAGTTGTGAAGGCTGCAACGGTAATAAATATATACACATTATCTCCTAAATTTTGGGTATATAACGTAATTAGTTGTTGTGCAAATTTGCCTCCTTGCTCAGAAAAAGTTTCTCCGCTATTATACATAACCAAAGCGCCAAGTGCTACAAAACAAACTGCTAATACAATTGTAGCTGTATAACCAACATTAAAATCTAATAATGCTTTTTTTGAAGTGAATTTTGATTCTGATTTAGTTTTCTCTATGGCCCAAAGTGAATGCCATATAGAAATATCTAACGGAGCAGGCATCCAACCCATAAAAGCAATTAAAAACCCAACTTCTAATGCGTTTTCAGGAAGTACTTGAGAAAAATTTAAAGTTGTTGTTGTGTTTACAGAGGCAATACTAACAGCTATAAATGTACAGATGGTAAGGGTTATAATAATTATTTTCATTAAGCCATCTAACAATTTGTATCTGCCAAAAAGTAAAATAGCAAAACAAATAACAGTAATTATAATACTCCAGCTAACTAAACTTAGTTTTACATTAAAAATGTTTGAGGCTAAACCTGCTGTTACTATTGTTACAGCTGTTTGAATGGTAAACATAGTGGCTAGCGTGAGTATAAAATAAATCCATAAAACACTTTTGTGTAATTTTTTATAACCATCTAACAAGCTTTCTCCTGTTGCTAAAGCATACCTCGGACCGTATTGAAAAAATGGGTATTTACAAATGTTTGCTAACAAAAGAGCCCAAAGCAATCCAAAACCAAAATCGGCTCCTGCTCTTGTAGATTGCACTAAGTGAGACACACCAATTGCAGCACCGGCAAATAATAAACCAGGGCCTAAGGTTTTTAAAAATTGTTTCATTTTTTACTTTCAATAATTTCTGCAAGGAGTTTTTTTGCTCTTAAAAGTTTTACCTTAACATTATTTAAGGGTTCGTTTAGGGTATTTGCAATTTCTTGGTAGCTAAGTTCTTGAAAATACCTAAGGTTAATTACTTCTTGATAATGGGGTTTTAATTTTTTAATGTATTTAAGGAGTTTAGCTAAATTCTGCTCGGTAATTATTTTGTCTTCAACAGTTGGCGTTTCATCTACAACTTCATAAACAGCATCATCATCTGTACTGGCCTGTTTTAAGACACTCTTTTTTTCTTTTCTGACTAAATCTATATGAATGTTTTTAGAGATAGTAAACAACCAAGTTTTAAACTCGTAATTTTCATCATACGAATTAATCTTATCAAAAGCCTTAGAAAAGGTCTGAATTGTAATGTCTTCGGCATCATTTTCATCATGCGTACGTGTTAATTGAAAACCGTACACATCGTGCCAGAAGGTGTCTAATAAAAAACTAAAGGCTTTTTGGTTGCCTTGTTTAGCTTTTTTTATGTTGTCTTTAATGGTAGATGGTGTAATTTCCAAATGTTTAGCTTTAAAATCACCAACAATAAAAGTAATGTTAAATATAACAAATAGAAATTACAAGAAAAGAAGCTCTAATATTTTATGACTCAATTTGGTCTTTTTTACACTCTTGTTCATCGGGCATTTTGCCACAAATACCACAAGCTTCACCGTCTTTGTTTAAAAACGGATTTTGGCTGGCACATGTTCCTGCAAATTTACCATCTTTTTTAACCCAAATTTTAATAGCAATACCAGCTACGGCAAGTAGTAATAAAACAAGTGTTAAAAGTAAAAGTTTCATGTTGTGAAGTTTGTGGCAAAAGTACAAAAAAAGGCCTGTTTTTTAAACAGACCTTTTAAATAGTATATGTTAAATAGTTGTTACTTAAATTCTATATCTGCAACAGTGTTTTCTATTGTAGCAGTTTCATTACCTCCTTTAGGCTCAATAGTTATTTTAAAGCTAATAGCATCTTCTGTGTAAGGCACAGAAAGCAGTTTGTTTTCTGCTTTTTCTAACACACCTAAATTAACCATCTTACCATCTACATTAGCCCACATTTGGAATACTTGTTCTTCGGGTAATTCTGGTAATTCGGCTACGTTTATAAAAGATAGTTTTTTTACCGGATTAACGTATGCAACTGTTTTAAGGTTTTTAGCTTTTTGGTTACCTCTTAAAACATATTTACGAGTTTCTGGATTGTTTAAAACTATAAATTGGTTTTTAACGTCGTCTAATTTATTGTTTGTTGCATTAATATTTTGTTCTAGATCCTTAAGTTTTTGATTTACAAGAGAGTTCTCGTAAGTAAGCATTTTGTTTTGATTCCATAAAAAGTAAGTAGTGCTAGCAAAAATTAATGCAGCAATACTGGCAGCAATAGTATATCTGTAAAAGCGTTTTCTGTTGAAACCACCTCCAGAAGAAGCTACTTTCTTTAAGACAGCAGCTTTAAGATGCTCAGGAGCTTTTACAGCATAGGCACGAGAGTAGCTTTCAAGGTTTTCTTGCAACTCATTATATTGTTGCCTAACCTCGGGATATTTGCCTAGATATTGTTCTACTTGTATCGTCTCCATAGGAGAGGTGATACCAAGCAGATACTTTTCTAGCAAATCTGTCTCTAAAAATATTTTAACTTTTTCGTTCATAACTTAGTACAATAATAATAGTAAAACGATATTTACCGGTCCAAATATTTTACGTAACTCACGTAAGCCAATTTTTAATCTTGATTTAACAGTACCCAACGGAACGTTTAATGCTTCACTGGCTTCCTGCTGTGTCATCCCCTGAAAAAACAGGGCTTCAAGCACTACTTGATACTTTTTTTCTAATTTGTTTACATGCTCAGCTAAGTCCATATGTTCTGGCTTATAGCTGTTTACACCTACATTATATACGTTAGAAATGTCAATTTGGATTTCTTTATCTGTTTTAGAGTTAATACTTCTTAACTTATCTATAGCTGTATTTCTAATTATACGAAATAACCAAGTAAAAAGTTTAGCTTTACTGGGGTCGTAACTTGAAGCGTTTTTCCAGATTTTAACAAAACTCTCCTGAACCACGTCTTGAGCCAACTCTTCGTTTTTGGTTATTTTAAGCGCTACTCCGTATAAAGTATCTGCATAATGATCGTAGAGCAATGATATTGCTTTATCATTTTGTTCTTTAAGTAGTTCTGTTATATGTTTTTCAAGTAGCGCACTCATGCGTTGTAAAAAAATTAGAGTGTTTAAAATCTAAAATCAAATTTCTTTCGTAAATAAAATAACAAAGATCTTATTCTTACTTACTCAAAGGTATTAATTAATACTTGCATACGTAATAAATTAGATAAAATTCTAAAACACTTTTTGTTTGTGGGTTTAAGGTTTTTTAGGTTAGTTTAGTTTGATTTGGTCCTCACCGTAAGGTATTTGCGGTGAGGTTTTTTTATGTAATTATATTCACTTCGTTTTCTAACGTTATATTAAATTGTTTTTTTACGGTTTCTTGAATTTTATTTGATAGTTCTAGTATTTCTTTGCCGGTTGCGCTACCGTAGTTTACCAAAACTAAAGCTTGCTTTGTATGTACTCCGGCATCGCCAAATCGTTTTCCTTTAAAACCACATTGTTCTATTAACCACCCTGCAGGCACTTTATATTGGTCTTCAGATACCTTGTAAAAAGGCATGTTTGGGTACTTTTTTTGTAATGTATTAAATGCTTGTTTTGGTATAACAGGATTTTTAAAAAAACTACCGCTATTGCCAATTTCTGCCGGATCCGGAAGTTTACTTTTTCTAATAGCAATCACCGCATTAGAAACATCTTGTATGGTTGGGTCTTTAATGTTTTGTTCTTGTAAATAGCTTTCTATTGCACCATACGTGGTGTTGATTTTATGGTTGTTTTTGGTAAGTTTTAGTGTAACACTAGTAATTATGTAGTTACCTTTTTCTTTCTCTTTAAAGATTGAGGTTCTGTACCCAAACTTACATGCTTTTAACGAAAACGTTTTTTGCTTTTTAGTTTTGCTGTGCACAGCAGTACAGCGTTCAAAAACATCTTTAAGCTCAACCCCATAAGCTCCTATATTCTGAATAGGAGCAGAACCAACATTGCCTGGTATAAAAGACAGGTTTTCTATACCTCCTAAATTATGTGCTAATGCCCACTGTACAAGCTCATGCCAATTTTCTCCTGCCATAGCAGTTACCAGGGCATGAGAAGTATCTTGAGAGATAATATACTTGCCTTTTAAATTAACATAGATAACCAGTTTATTGAGGTCTTTTGTTAAAAGCATATTGCTGCCGCCTCCTAAAATAAATGGTTCGGGATAGTTTTTTAGCGAAAGCGCTGCAATTAATTCCGGAATAGTTGTTACTTCTACAAAATAACGCGCGTTAACATCTATCCCAAAAGTATTATAGGACTTTAAAGATATTTTTTCTTGAACCTTCACTAGTCTTTATAAACTTTTAAAGCTTCTTTAATAATGTTAACTGCTTTTAGCAAGCTTTTTTTATTGAGAACGTATGCAATTCTTATTTGATTAAGCCCAACGCCAGGAGTTGAGTAAAAACCTGCTGCAGGAGCAACCATTACGGTTTCATTATCTACATCAAACTTATCTAATAACCATTGTGCAAAGTGGTCTGCGTTTTTTACAGGAAGCTCTGCAATACAGTAAAAAGCACCTTTTGGGGTTGCAATTTTTACACCGGGTATTTGCTGTAAGGCTTCTATTAAAGTGTTTCTTCTATCAGCATATTCTTCAATAACTTCATCAAAATAACTTTGTGGTGTTTGTAGTGCAGCTTCACTGGCTATTTGTGCAAATGTTGGCGGACTTAAACGGGTCTGCGCAAATTTTAATGCGGTTTTAATTACTTCTTTATTTTTAGAAACTAAGTAACCAATTCTGGCACCACACATGCTATAACGCTTAGAGACAGAATCAATCATAATAGCATGATTTTCTAAGCCCTCTTGTTCCATCACAGAGTAATGTTTGTAACCATCATAAGTAAACTCTCTATATACTTCGTCGGCAATTAAAAACAAATCATGCTTTTTAACAATTTTAGCGAGTTTTTCTATCTCTTCTTTCGTGTATAGATAGCCGGTTGGGTTACCGGGATTACAAATTAAAATTGCCTTGGTTTTAGGGGTAATTAATTCTTCGAAAGCTTCAATAGGAGGTAAGGCAAAGTTATCTTCTATTTTAGAAACTACCGGAACTACTTTAACTCCGGAAGCTGTAGCAAAACCATTGTAATTAGCATAAAAAGGCTCTGGGATAATAATCTCGTCTCCCGGATCTGTAATACTTCCAATGGCAAATAATAAAGCTTCAGAGCCTCCGGTGGTAACAATTATATCATCTGCAGTTACATGAATATTATTCTTTTTATAATAATCTGCTATTTTTTCTCTATAACTTTCAGCCCCTTCAGAGCGGGTATAAGCCAAAATATCAAGTAAATGAATTTTTACTGCTTCTAATGCTACTTCAGGGGTTTTAATATCTGGCTGTCCAATATTTAAATGATATACTGTTTTTCCTTCCTTATACGCTTTTTCGGCATAAGGTTGCAACTTTCTAATTGGCGATTCTGGCATTAAACGCCCTTTTTCTGATATAGTTGGCATTGGCTATAGTTTTTAGAGTTCACAAAATTGCAAAATATATTTTATAAATCACGCTGCTTTAATGTGTCTTTTTACTCGTTAAACTTTGTTAAAGTGTAAAAAACAACAAAATCTTGTTGCTATATTTATATAGTATCATGACTTTATTTAAAAAACATATTATTCTTTTTGTATTAATTTTTTGTGCTGTAAATTCTTGGGCGCAACATTACAGTTTGCCTAATAATAAAGATAAAGTTACTGTTAAATTTAAGTTTGTTAACAACTTAATTATTTTGCCGATAGAGATTAATGGCGTAGAACTCTCTTTTATTTTAGACTCCGGAGTTAATAGTCCAATACTCTTTAGTTTGTTTAGTGAAGATACACTTGAGGTAAAAAATGTGGAGGAAATAAAAATTAAAGGATTGGGTAGTGGAACATCAATTAGAGCATTAAAATCACAAGGGAATGTTGTAAAAATAAAAGATGCCGTTAACTACAACCAAGCTATGTATTTGGTATTAGATCAAGGTATTAATTTCTCTCCAAGGATAGGCTTTCCGGTGCATGGTATAATAGGATATGATATTTTTAGAGATTTTGTTGTGAAAATTAATTATGCATCAAAGAAAATAACTCTATACGATCCTGATAAATATAAAACTAAACTTTGCAAAAAATGTGAAATTATTCCTATTGATGTTAGAAACAACAAACCTTTTGTGAGCGCATCGGTTTCGGTCAGGGATGATAATGCCATCCCTGTAAATCTTCTTGTAGACTCCGGTAGTAGTGATGCATTGTGGTTATTTGCTAATGCCGATAAAGGTATTAATGTGCCGGCAGAAAATTTTGATGATTTTTTAGGAAGAGGTTTAAGTGGTAATGTGCATGGTAAAAGGGCAAGGGTAGACGAATTTAATTTAGGAAAATTTACCTTAACCGATGCTAAAGTTGCATTTCCTGATTCTACTTCCTTACAGCATTTAACTACCAGGCTTGTACACAGAAACGGTAGTTTAGGAGGAGATATTTTAAAAAGATTTACAGTAATTTTTAATTATCAGAATAAGTACTTAATGTTAAAAAAGAACGGTAATTTTAAAGTACCGTTTAAATTTAATTTGAGTGGATTAGAGTTACAACACAATGGTATGAGAATAGTTAAAGAACGTGCAAACGACTTTAACGGAGTAATTAAAGAAACCCAAGACAATTCTAATACCATAGAAATTTTTCTATCAAGAATATATAAATACTCTATGTTTCCTGCCATAGAAATAGCAGAAGTTAGGCCCGGCAGTCCTGCTGAGGAAGCAGGCTTAAAAAAAGGAGATGTTATTTTGTCTGTTAACAGAAAAATGGCACATAGATTTACCCTTCAAGAACTATCTGAATTAATGAATGAAAAGCCGGGTAAACGGATTATGTTAAGAATAGAAAGAGAAGGGCGAGAACTGGTTTTCTCTTTTGATTTAAAAAAGATATTATAAAAAAAGCCTCTTTTAAAAGAGGCTTTTGAATGTATATAGGGTTTTAATCTATTTACTTGGGTCTATAACAGTACCTTTAATTTTTAATGCTATTGTTGGAGTATCTGCATTAGACATTACGGTTACTGTTTTTCTAATAGGGCCAACACGGTTGGTGTCGTACTTAACCTGTATTTCACCAGTTTCACCTGGCATAATAGGTTTTTCGGGTTTTTTAGGAATGGTACACCCACAGCTAGAAAAAACTTTAGAGATTACTAAAGGAGCATCTCCGGTATTAGTAAAAGTAAAAACTCTCACACCGTCACTACCTTTTGCAATTTCGCCATAGTCTATTGTAGTAGACTTAAATTCAATTTTGGCTACTTTTTCTTGAGCATTTAGGGCAACACTCATTAAACCTAAAAAAAATACTAAAACTAGTTTTTTCATTATTTTTGGTTTTAAGTGAACTTCAAATTTAACTATTTTTAAACACACCCGCAAAATTCTTTTGTAATCCTGCAGAGTTAACTACTTTTGTAACCTTTAGTCAAAAACCGTTCCAAAAAGATGAGTATACCTTCTAAATACAATGCAAAAGCAGTAGAAGATAAGTGGTACGAGTACTGGATGAAACACAATTATTTTCATTCAGAACCCGATGAAAGAGAACCATATACTATTGTTATTCCGCCACCAAATGTAACAGGAGTATTGCACATGGGGCATATGCTTAACAATACATTGCAAGATGTATTAATTAGAAGAGCCCGCCTAAAAGGATACAATGCTTGTTGGGTGCCGGGTACAGATCATGCCTCAATTGCTACCGAAGCAAAAGTAGTTGCAAAGCTTAAAAAAGAAGGTGTAGAAAAAAGTAGCCTTACAAGAGAAGAGTTTTTAAAGCATGCTTGGGATTGGACTCACAAGCATGGAGGTATCATTTTAGAGCAATTAAAAAAACTCGGATGCTCTTGCGATTGGGAGCGTACGAAGTTTACTATGGATGAAGACATGTCTGCTTCTGTAATTAAAGTGTTTGTTGATCTCTACAATAAAGGTCTTATTTACAGAGGTTACAGAATGGTTAACTGGGATCCGGAGGCTAAAACAACGCTGTCTGATGAAGAAGTTATTTATGAAGAAAGACAAGGAACGTTATATTATTTACAGTATAAAATAGAAGGTAGCCAAGATACCGTTACCATTGCTACCACCAGACCGGAAACCATTTTAGGTGATACTGCAATTTGTATAAACCCTAATGATGAACGTTACCAACATCTTAAAGGCAAAAAAGCAATTGTACCAATTTGTAATAGGGTTATACCAATTATAGAAGATGAGTATGTAGATGTAGAGTTTGGTACAGGATGTTTAAAGGTAACACCTGCACACGATATTAATGATAAAGAGCTTGGAGATAAGCACAATCTGGAAGTAATAGATATTTTTAATGATGATGCTACTTTAAATCATTACGGACTT
The DNA here is from genome assembly GCF_055387725.1 of Lutaonella thermophila. NCBI lineage: Bacteria > Pseudomonadati > Bacteroidota > Flavobacteriia > Flavobacteriales > Flavobacteriaceae > Lutaonella > Lutaonella thermophila. Next base: position 25,152 of record NZ_AP043783.1, on the reverse strand, counting down.
CATTACCAAGGTAAAGATAGGTTTGAGGTTAGAAAAGAAATTGTAAAAGAGCTTCAAGAAAAAGGACATTTAGTAAAAACAGAAACGCACACACATAAAGTAGGTACATCAGAGCGTACTAAGGCTGTAATAGAACCAAAGCTTTCAGACCAATGGTTTTTAAAAATGAAAGATTTGGCACAGCCAGCTTTAGAAGCTGTGTTAGAAGGCGATATTAAATTAGTGCCCGAAAAATTTGTGAATACCTACCGTCATTGGATGGAAAATGTTAGAGATTGGAATATTTCTAGACAGCTTTGGTGGGGGCATCAAATACCTGCATATTATTATGGCGAAGGGAAAAATGATTTTGTTGTAGCAGAAACTGCAGAAAAAGCATTAGAGCTTGCTAAAGATAAAACCGATAATACAAGCCTTACATTAGCAGATTTAAAGCAAGACGGTGATGTATTAGACACGTGGTTTTCTTCTTGGCTATGGCCAATTAGTGTGTTTAACGGTATTTTAGAACCAGACAATAAAGAAATAGACTATTATTATCCAACTAACGATTTAGTTACAGCACCTGAAATTTTGTTTTTCTGGGTTGCAAGAATGATTATAGCAGGATATGAATACCGAGGGAAAAAACCGTTTAGCAATGTTTACCTAACCGGAATAGTTAGAGATAAACAGCGCAGAAAAATGTCTAAATCGTTAGGAAATTCGCCAGATCCGTTAGAATTAATAGATAAATACGGTGCAGATGGCGTAAGGGTTGGAATGTTATTGAGCTCACCAGCAGGTAACGATTTAATGTTTGATGAAGAATTATGTAAACAAGGAGGTGCGTTTGCCAATAAAATATGGAATGCATTTAGGTTAATAAAAGGATGGGAAGTTGCTTCAGATATAAAGCAGCCTCAATACGCAAAAACTGCTATAAATTGGTATCAAGCAAAATTTAATAAAGTAATTGCAGAGATAGAAGACCATTTTAGCAAATACAGAATTTCTGATGCTTTAATGGCTACTTATAAATTAATTTGGGACGATTTCTGCTCTTGGTTGTTAGAAATGGTTAAACCGGCGTATGGAGCACCAATAGATGCGCATACGTACAATAGCATTATACAAATATTAGAGAAAAACTTAACCATTCTGCATCCGTTTATGCCATTTATAACCGAAGAAATATGGCAACATATAGCAAACAGAACTCCAGAGCAAGCATTAATTGTAGCTAATTGGCCCAAATCAGAAAACTTTAATGAGAATATTATTAGCGAATTTGAGTTTGCTTCAGAAGTAATTTCGAATATTAGAGCAATCAGAAAAGAGAAAAACATTCCGTTTAAAGAAGCCATAAATCTTTCGGTAATTAACAGTGAGAATGTTCCGGATACTTTTAATGATATTATTAAAAAATTAGGTAATGTTGCAGAGCTTAGCTTAGTTACAGATAAAGTAGAAGGAGCACTGTCGTTTAGAGTAAAATCTAATGAATATTTTATCCCAATAAGTGATGCAATTAATATAGAAGAAGAAATTAAAAAACTACAAGAAGAGCTTGCTTATACTGAAGGGTTTTTACAATCAGTACAAAAGAAATTAGCAAACGAAAGGTTTGTAAATAATGCACCAGAAAAAGTAGTAGCTATGGAGCGTAAAAAAGAAGCAGATGCTTTGGCTAAAATAGCTACTATTAAAGAAAGCTTGGCCAATTTTAAATAATTGGCTAAGCTTTTTTGTTTTAAAGCGATATTTTAAAGTAGCTTTCTACCAGTTCTACATACAATTGTTTGGCTTGTTTTTCGGTAACATTTCTGGCCTGAAACAGTGCATTGGCTTTAAATGCACTAATTAGTGGTTTTTTACTTTTTGGGTTGTCAAAGTTTTTATTGGCAATTTTATAATAGGCGTAGAGTTTTAAAAGAAAATCTGCCGGAAGAGGATCGGTATAATTGTTTACATAATCTACAGCCTTAATAAACTTGTTATGTAATGTATCATTTTTCATAAGAAGCAATAACCGTTTTAGCGCCTTTAACTTTTTGGTTTAATTGCACATGAATTGGTGTACCTATCGGAAGAAAAACATCTACTCTAGACCCGAATTTTATAAACCCGGAGTCAGAACCTTGTGTAACATTATCTCCTTCTTTGGCATAGTTAACAATTCGTTTGGCTAATGCACCTGCAATCTGACGGTATAAAACTTCTCCAAAAACACTATTTTTCACCACTACTGTAGTACGCTCATTTTCTTCGCTAGACTTAGGATGCCAAGCTACTAAGTATTTTCCGGGATGATATTTTGAATAGGTTACAGTGCCACCTACAGGATATCTGGTAACGTGAACATTAGTAGGAGACATGAAAATAGATACCTGAATTCTTTTGTCTTTAAAATATTCTTTTTCAAAAACTTCTTCAATAACTACAACTTTTCCATCTACCGGAGATAATACTGTAGCATCATTTAAATCAGGAACTCGTTTAGGGTTTCTAAAAAATTGTAAAATGGCAATTAAAAAAAGTATAGCAAATAACTGGATGCTTACCTTTAGCCATTCTACAGACACAAAATAATGAGCTAATAATGCTAGGATTATAGCTATAAACAGACTTGCTAAAATTATTTTATGACCTTCTTTATGAAACATAAATAAAAATTTGAAGTGTTATATATGCAAAAGGAGCTGCAAAAATTAAACTATCTAATCTATCTAACAAACCACCATGACCGGGTAAAATAGCACCACTGTCTTTAACGCCTGCAATACGTTTAAATTTAGATTCAACCAAATCTCCAATAGATCCGGTGACAACAACAACAAAAGCCAAAACAAGCCATTGAGAAAGGGTTAGTTCAGAATCTAATCTATGTAAAAAGTATGCGGCTAAGAGCGTGAACACAAAACCTCCGAGTGCTCCTTCAACTGTTTTTTTAGGTGAAACTCGCTCAAAAAGTTTGTTTTTGCCTATTGTTTTACCTACTAAATATGCAAAAGAGTCGTTAACCCAAATCAATATAAAAATACCAATTATAATATACTTAGAAAAGTCATCATATTGGTAAGGTATAACGGTTAAAAAAATACATCCGCCTCCTAAGTAAAATAAAGTAATTAAAAACTTCTGAAAGTTAACAAGTGGTTTGTTTTTAAGTGCTAGTAAATACCGTATTAAAAATAAATTTGTTGTTACGGTTAGCAGCATTAAAAAATTAATAAACAGCTTGCCTTGTAAAAGGTAAATAGCCAACCACCAAAGTGCTAAAAATGCAATAAAAATATAGTAGCCGCTTAGTCTTATTATTTTCTTGAACTCATAAATGCAAATAAGTCCAAAAGACATAAATAAAAAATCAAAGGCGTCTGTGCTTAAAAAGACTGCAGCTAAAAGTAAAAATGCGTATAAAAAACCAGTAATAGATCGTTTTAGAAGTTCTCTCATGCTATAAGTCTTCCAGAAGCAGCAAATATAAGTTTTTTGAGCTACTTCCGTAGGTCATGAAATCTTTTTCGTCTTTAATTTCAAAATGTTTAATAGTAGTAATATTGGTTGGTATTTGGCTTTTGTGTTTCTTTTTAATGCCTCGTAATCCCTCGCCAAGTGTATCTACTAATTGGCTGGTAGTTGCAAATACAATAAAATTATCGGGGAGGTCTTTCAATTTGCTCTCTTTTATTTGTCTTGAGCTAATAAGTATGGCACCAATATCTGCAACAAGATACTCGCAGGTGGTAAAGAAAACAGCGCTTTTATGATTTTTCTCTGAATGAACTACGTTTAAATTCTTAAATTTTTTGGCTAAAAGTTCATCAAGACAATATACTTGACTTTCCCTCCAGTTGTTTTCTGTAAGGATATTTAAAAAGCACTCATGAACTTCATCTAAAGAGTCGCAATACAAGAACTTACCTCCATTTTTTTTAAAGTTGATGGTAAATTTTTCATCAACCGGAAGTTTTAGTTCTGGCATGTATTTTCCTCTTTGATCGGAAGTGGTTTTCTTGCCGTCATTTTTATCGCTCGAACCAAAAATTTTTTTAAACAAACTCATCAAGAATCTTGCGCGCAATTTTATAGTTAAAACAGAGTTGCTTTTTGTTAACTCTGATATAACGAAAAAATTATGATTTTGGTACTAAATCGTCTTCTTCTTTTTCTTTTTCAAAAGGACGTTTACCAAAAATCTTCTCGAGGTCGTCTTTAAAAATAACCTCTTTTTCTAGTAAACGTTCTGCGAGTTCTATGAGTTTTTCTTTGTTTTCTTCAAGAATTTTGATAGCTCTTTGGTATTGTTCTTCTATAATTCTTGAAATTTCTGCATCAATAATTTTAGCGGTTTCTTCACTATATGGCTTGGTAAACGTATAATCTGATTGCCCTGATGAATCATAATATGTAATGTTACCAATTTTATCATTTAAACCATAAATAGTAACCATGGCGCGTGCCTGTTTGGTAACTTTTTCTAAATCACTTAATGCGCCGGTAGAGATTTTATTAAAGATTACTTTTTCTGCAGCTCTACCACCCATAGTAGCACACATTTCGTCTAACATTTGTTCCGGACGCATAATTTGGCGTTCTTCTGGCAAATACCATGCAGCTCCTAACGATTGCCCTCTTGGGACAATAGTAACTTTTACAAGTGGTGCAGCGTGTTCAAGCATCCAGCTTACTGTTGCATGTCCGGCCTCATGAAATGCAATTGTTTTCTTTTCTTCTGGTGTAATTATTTTGTTTTTCTTCTCTAAACCACCAACAATCCTGTCTACTGCATCAAGAAAATCTTGTTTTTCTACAGCTTTTTTTCCTTTACGCGCTGCTATTAATGCAGCTTCATTACAAACATTGGCTATATCTGCACCAGAGAACCCGGGGGTTTGCTTAGCTAAGAAATCCAGATCTAACGTTTCTGAAGTTTTTATTGGACGTAAGTGTACTTCAAAAATTTCTTTACGCTCTCTTAAATCGGGTAAATCAACATAAATCTGTCTATCAAAACGTCCGGCACGCATTAGTGCCTTATCTAAAATATCTGCACGGTTGGTAGCAGCCAATACAATTACATTTGTATTAGTGCCAAAACCATCCATTTCTGTTAATAGCTGGTTTAATGTGTTTTCTCTTTCATCGTTAGAACCGGTAAAGTTGTTTTTGCCACGTGCTCTACCAATTGCATCTATCTCGTCTATAAAAATTATAGCAGGTGCTTTTTCTTTGGCTTGTTTAAACAAATCACGAACCCTAGAGGCACCAACACCTACAAACATCTCTACAAAATCTGAACCTGAAAGCGAGAAGAAAGGTACTTTTGCCTCTCCTGCTACTGCTTTAGCCAATAACGTTTTACCGGTACCCGGAGGGCCAACCAATAGTGCTCCTTTAGGTATTTTACCACCTAAAGAGGTGTATTTTTCAGGGTTTTTTAAGAACTCAACAATTTCTTGAACCTCTTCTTTAGCACCTTCTAATCCGGCAACATCTTTAAATGTTACCTTCATGTCTGTTTTTTCATCGAAGAGTTTTGCTTTAGATTTTCCGATATTAAAAATTTGTCCGCCACCACCGGCGCCACCACCAGACATTCTTCTCATTAAATACACCCAAATTCCAATTAAAAGAATGAATGGGAGAATTGAGAGTAAGATTTCGCCAAGGTAGTTGGACTCTATATCGTACGATATCTCTGTTTCTAAATTATTGTCTTTTTTTATTTGATTAAGCTCGTTCTCAAAGTTTTGTAAATCACCATAAGTAACTTGATATTGAGGCGTACCGGCAGATGGTAGTAGCGCATTATCGGCCACTTTTTGGTGAACTTCTTTTGTAAGTGCTTCTGGGGTTAAATAAACCTTTGCTTTACTTGCGTTTTTAATAATGACAATCTTTTTGACATCGCCATTTTTTAAAAACTCTTGCAAATCAGAAGGAGTTGTTTCTGGCTGTGATTGCCACATTCCGCCAGAAAAGAAGTTCATTCCAATAATTAAAAAAAGAATGATTGCGTAAATCCAATATGAGCTAAATCTAGGTTTTTTGGTATTGGGATTATTATCTTTTGCCATGAATTTTTGTCTTTCTAAAAATTATACAGTAGTTGCAATTGTTGTTACTTTAGCGTCTCCCCACAGGCCTTCAATATCGTAAAACTCTCTTATGTGTTTTTGGAAAACATGCACAACCACATCAACATAATCAATTAAAACCCATTCTGCATTGTCAGAACCTTCTACGTGCCAGGGTTTATCTTTAAGCTCTTTGCTTACAATTTTTTGAATGGAGTTTACGATGGCGTTTACCTGTGTGTTAGAAGTACCACTACAAATAACAAAATAGTCGCATACTGTGTTGTCTATCTCACGTAAATCAAGAATACTAATGTCTTTACCTTTAACATTTTCTATTCCTTGAATAATTCCTGCTATTAATTGTTCTGCACTACTTTGTTTTTTTGTCATTCAGTAAATTTTGTTTATTGCAAAGTTATTATTTTTTTGTTTTTTTAAGTATTCATTTTAACATAACATTACAAATACTTAATAAGGTTGTATATGCATATTGTCAAACTTAATGCCATACCTTCAACAAATACTTTTTTAAAAGAGCAGGCGCTTAAAAAAGAACTTGATGATTTTACTGTTATAGTTGCTCAAAACCAAGAACAAGGAAGAGGGCAAATGGGAGCTGTTTGGCAATCAGAACCCGGTAAAAACCTTACGTTTAGCATTTTTAAAAGGGTAGAGGGCTTAGAAGCCACTAAAGGGTTTAACTTAAATATTTTGGTTTCTTTAGGTATTTACAGAGCATTGCAAACATTACAAATACCCGATTTGCATATTAAATGGCCTAACGACATTTTGTCAGGCAATCATAAAATTTGTGGAATTTTAATAGAAAACATCCTTAAGGGAAAGCATATAAATGGATCTGTAATTGGAATTGGTTTAAATGTTAACCAAACTACATTTACTAATTTACCAAAAGTTAGCTCCTTAAAAAATTTAACCGGCAAAGTACATGATTTAGATGAGGTGCTTGTGTTGCTTTTAGAGAAATTAAAAGAGGTGTTTAACCTATGTTCTCCGGATACTTTCTGGAAATATGCTCATGAATACAACTCGCTTTTGTTTAAAAAAGACAAGCCTGTTACGTTTAAAGATACTAACGAGGTTATGTTTCCCGGAATTATTAGAGGTGTTACAGAGCAAGGGTTATTAAAAGTAGAACTCGAAGATGAGGTAATAAAAACCTTCGAGCTCAAACAAATTAAAATGTTGTATTAGGTTTATTGCTTAGCTAAATTTTCTGCAAGTGTTTTTATGAAATTGGTAATAGGGCTTTTAATCATCATGGCCATCATGGGATTAAAGTTACCTTCAAAAACTAAATTAACCGATGAGGTTTGAGCGTCAACCTCGCTAATATTTCCTGTTAGTGTAAACGGTAATTTGTCGGTAGCAGCACCTAAAACCACTTTGTTATTAGGTTGCGTTTCTTTAATTTTTAAAACAATTTCCGGCATGCCTTTTAAAGCAAAAACAAATGAGTCTTCACTTAGCACTTCAAATTTGCTGGTGTTTTCCGGCATTAATTTTTTGTAGTTTTCTACGTCAGACAAAAAATTAAAAACCTCTTGTGTAGATTTATTTACTGTTGTTTCAGGACTGTTAATTGTCATTTTTTTAGTTTTTTTAAACAGCAGGTTTCCAACTTTCTGGGTTAGTACTCCACTGTTGTAATATTGTATATTCTGATTGATTAATGTAATTAGTTTCTAAAGCTTGCTCTAATAAGTAATGGTAGTTGCTTAATGTATTAATAGTTATGTTTTCTTGCTTAAAGTTTTGGGTTGCAACATCAAATCCATAATTAAAAATAGCGAGCATGCCTTTAACATTTGCACCGTTTTGTTTTAGTGCTTTTACGGCATTTAAACTACTTTTTCCGGTACTTATTAAATCTTCTATAACAACAACCGATTGTCCGTTCTCTAAATGCCCTTCTATTTGGTTGCCTCTACCGTGCTTTTTAGGCTCCGGTCTAACGTATATAAATGGTAATCCTAAAAATTCTGCGACTAAAATGCCAATACCAATAGCTCCGGTAGCTACACCGGCAATAACATCGGGTTTGCCATACAGTTCTTCAACCTGTTTGGCTAACTGCTCTCTTATATAAGTTCTAATAACCGGATAAGAAAGTGTTATTCTGTTGTCGCAGTAAATTGGAGATTTCCAGCCTGAGGCCCAAGTGAAAGGATTTTTCGGATTCAACTTTATTGCATTAATTTGCAACAAGAGTTCGGCCGTTTTTCTGGCAGTGTCTTTATCTAAAACCATGCTGCAAATGTATAAAGTTTTTGTAAATGAATGCCCCATTGTTTTAACCAATACTTTAGAAAAAGAGACAGATTTTAAACTCTTTATGTTAGATACGGTTAATTTAGAAGATGTTATTAATCGTCTTACCAATAAAGAAATAAAAGCAGCATACTTATATCATCCTGATAAAGACAAGCTTTTAAAAAAACTACAAAAAAAGATTCCTTTTGTGGTTGCAGGTGGTGGTTTAGTTTTTAATGATAAAGGGCAAATGTTGTTTATTCATAGAAACAGCAAGTGGGATTTGCCAAAGGGAAAGGTAGATAAGGGAGAGTCTATAGAAGAAGCAGCGGTAAGAGAAGTAGAAGAAGAAACCGGAGTTAAAGATGTTAAAATAGAGTCGCTTTTAGGAATTACCTATCATATTTTTCAGCGTAACGGTAAATACAAGCTAAAAGAAACACACTGGTATAAAATGCACACTACCTATAACGGTAAGTTAAAACCTCAAAAAAACGAGGGTATAGACAAAGTAGTTTGGCTTGACGAAAAAGAAGCCAAAGAGGCGTTAGAAAAATCGTATGCAAATATTAAAACCTTATTTAATTAGGGTTGCCCTTTAAAACTCTATAAACCGGATACTGCAAGTGAGCCGGCTCATAGTAAGGAGAATTTTTGTAAATCCAGTTTAATTGGGCAAACCAATTGTTAGCAAAATTCTCGTCTGTTTCTTTTAGGTTTTTAAAAGCGCTTTGAAGGCTATCGTTTTCTACCAATAAATTAGCAGCAATGTCTTCAAAAACATATGGAGAAAAGCCTTCTTTTTGTTGCAAAATCGTATCGAAAAAATTCCAATTAAAAAAAGAATCAACAGCTTCAGGCTCTAAAGTTTCTAATAAATATCTAATTCCTTTTTGTTGTGTTGAAATATATAAATCACCCTTTTTAAACTGAACCTTTTTTAGAGTCTTACTTACTTTAGTATTAAAGTGAGGATAATGCCCTTCATAAGGTCTTGAGTAAGTTTCGTAGCTTTCAATTTTATAGCTTTCTACCAGCAAAGTAGTATCGGTCTCTAAGGGTTGCATGGTAATTTTATTTTGCTCTAACAGGGGTATTATATTCAACCAATTTTTTGGAATTATATATGCCTCAGGAACGGTTACGCTATGGGTTGGTTTTAGAAAGTTTTTATAAGTTACCTCTTTAGTAAAAGGCCTGTCTTGATGATATTTTAAGCGCATTAAACCGGTTACTTTACTGGTATCTAAAGTTGCTTCATAACCTTTAAAGTTAAGTGTTGTTGTTTGGGTAGTATCTATTTCCCATTGCAATGGGTATTGGGTTATGTTAGCATAATAATCAAAAGCGTCTTTTCTTGCAGATTTTATAGTAATATGCTCATTTTCTGCTACATCTATTGCAGCTTGTAAAATGGCATAAGTGCCTTCTACACGCTGTTTGTAAGGTTTTAGCATATGCGTTTCTACCATTAGCCCTAAGGTGTTCCAGAGAGCAGTGTATCCGGTAGAGTAGCGAGGATAATCTATAAATTGAGAGAATCCTTTTTCTGGTACAGCATTAAATACATTTACATACGGGGTAACATCCCAATCTTTATTTTTAAGAGATTCTTCTATTGCGGGCATAAATTTATTTTGAAGATAATTACCTAACTCACCACCCAACTTGTTATGCTGTGTAAATAAATGTGTAAGAGTATATTGGTAATCTGCACCGTTACTAACATGAGTATCTATAAAAACATCTGGTTGAACTAAATGAAAGATTTCTGCAAACGAGCGAGCGTTTTTGGTATCTGCTTTTATAAAATCTCTATTTAAATCATAATTTCTAGCATTGCCTCTAAAGCCGTATTCTTTTGGTCCATTCTGGTTAGCTCTTGTATGGCTATTTCTGTTCAACGCACCACCAATGTTATATATAGGTATAGCTACTATAATTGTATGTTTTGGAGGTTTAATTTTTTTTAATGCTAAATCTCTAAAGAGTAACATGGTAGCGTCTATACCATCGGGCTCTCCGGGGTGAATACCATTATTTATTAAGAGTATAGTTTTTTTCTCTCGGGCTTTGTTAAAATTAAATTCGCCATCCTCGTTGTATGTTACAATATGCAATGGAATTCCGCTATCTGTAGCTCCCATTGTTTGCATATTTATTTCTGGAGAATGTTTAGAAAGCTCTATATAAAAATCTATAACTTCTTGATAGGTAGGTGTTTCTGTGCCTTTAGTTTTTTCAAAATGAGTGGTGAACTTTTCTTTTTGTTTGGCTTCTTCGTCTTTACATCCTACAAAAAAGCAGGTAATAAGTAAAAAGCTAATTAAGCGTAAAGCATATATTTTTTGCATGAAAGAGGATGAGTTTATTTTTACAATTTAAAGCGCTATTTTTTAACAACTACTGTATTAGGGACTAGGCTGGTGTAATCACCACCGTTTCTGATTACATCTCTAACAATAGATGAGCTTATATACGATTTTCCGGAAGAGGTTAATAAAAAAACCGTTTCTATTTCAGATAATTTTCGATTGGTATGAGCAATGGCTTTTTCAAACTCAAAATCTGCTGGATTTCTAAGGCCTCTTAAAATAAAATCGGCATTTACTTTTTTACAAAAATCTACCGTAAGTCCTTCGTATGTCATTACCTTAATTTTAGGCTCATTTTTAAATGCCTCTTCTATAAATTGTTTTCGCTCATTTAGAGAAAACATATAGTTTTTATCGGCATTTAAACCTATGGCTATAATAAGCTCATCAAATAATGTAATTCCTCTGGTTATAATATCGTAATGTCCTAACGTAATAGGATCAAACGAACCCGGAAAAATAGCTCTTCTCATTCTGGTAAAGTTACATTTTTTTATTTAATGCTTCTTGTATGGCGTTGTCAAACAAATCCGGCAAAGATATGCCTGCAGCCTTTGCCTGTTGCGGGATTATGCTTGCCGTAGATAATCCCGGTACGGTATTCACTTCTAATAAATGTGGTTCTCCGTTAACAAAAATAAACTCAGAACGGGTAAAACCGTCCATTTTTAAAATGGTATATATTTTTTTAGCTATAGCAGCTACTTTAGTTGCCCATTCTTCAGAAATTCTGGCAGGAGTTATTTCTTGAGATTTGCCTAAATATTTAGCTTCGTAATCAAAAAAATCATTTTCAGAAACTATTTCTGTAATGGGTAATACTGTAACTTCTCCTTTATATTTTAACACTCCAACGGTTACCTCAGTACCATCTAAAAAAGACTCAATAATAATCTCATCGTCTTCTGTAAATGCCTTATTTATAGCATCTTTAAGTTGTTCTTTTTTAGTAACTTTAGTGATTCCGAAGCTGCTCCCGGCTTTATTGGCTTTTACAAAGCACGGTAGTCCAACAGCTTTAATTATAGCTTCTTCGTTTATAGTATCTCCTTTATTGAGGTAATAAGATGCTGCAGTTTTAATGCCATAAGGTTTTAATGTAGCAAGCAAATCTCTTTTGTTAAAGGTAAGAGCAGCTTGATACATATTGCAACTGGTATGTGGGATGTTTAACAAATGAAAATAAGCCTGAATATAACCGTCTTCGCCCGGCGTACCATGAATTGCATTAAAAACGCAATCAAACACAATTTTTTTATGGTTAACGGTAATTGTAAAATCGTGTTTATTTACAGGATGTTCTTGATTGGCGTCATCTATATAAACCCATCTGTCTTTTAAAATAAGAATTCTGTACGGATTATATTTTTCTCTATCTAAGTTTTGGTAAACCACATTACCACTTTTAACGGATATTTCGTATTCGCTAGAATATCCGCCCATAATTATAGCGATGTTTTTTTTCATGTAAAAAGCTAATTATTAATTGTGGTTGCTAAAACAAAAATATCATTATTTTAATGCAATGTAAAAAGTATTGGGTTTTATATCTTTGCTTTAAAATCTTAATATGAGCTTTATTTCATTTTTAAAAAGTAAAACCTTTTTACGTCATATAGGGTTAATGGCGGTTACTGCTATTGTTTTGGTTGTTTTAATGCTACAATGGCTTAAAGCCTCTACCAACCACGGGGAGCATATTTTAGTACCCGATTTAGCCGGTAAAACAATGATAGAAGTAAGAGAACTTTTAGATAAAGCCGGATTAAGATACCAGGTTTTAGATTCGGCAAATTATAACCCAAAATACCCACGTTTTTCTGTAATAGAGCAAAACCCACCGGCAGGAGAGTTAGTTAAAGAAGACAGGAAAATTTATTTAACCGTTAACCCTTCAGGATATAAAGATGTTACCATCCCAGATATTATACAAGTAACACGCAGAAATGCTGAAGCCAGACTTAGAGCTGTAGGGTTAGAAGTTGGTAGAGTTACGTATATTGATGAGCTTGGTAAAGACATGGTTTATTACATAAAGTATAAAGGAAAAGACATAAAGCCGGGCGAAAAACTTCCTAAAACATCTAAAGTAGAGTTGGTTTGCGGTAACGGTACGGTTACCGAACGAGCTCAAATTAAAGCAAATTCAGAAGATTAATAAATGACAACCAATAATACCGATTTAGAACAATCTCAAGATGATGAGCTGTATGAACATTACAGTTTTACAGCAAGTAAAGGACAAGAGCCTTTACGAGTAGATAAATTTTTAATGAATTTTATTGAGAACGCTACTCGAAATAAAATTCAACAAGCAGCTAAAAACGGTAACATTTGGGTTAATGGTACTGTTGTAAAACAAAACTATAAAGTAAAAGCAAACGATGTTGTAAAGGTTCTTTTTGAGCATCCTCCGTATGAATTTTTACTTACTCCAGAGAATATTCCGTTAGATATAGTTTTTGAAGATGATGAGGTTTTGGTTGTAAATAAACCGGCAGGAATGGTTGTGCATCCGGGGCATGGTAATTATTCAGGAACACTTATAAATGCCCTTGTATATCATTTTGATAACCTTCCTCAAAATAGTAACAACAGACCCGGATTGGTTCATAGAATAGATAAAGATACAAGTGGACTCCTTGCCATTGCCAAGACAGAGCACGCAATGAATCACCTGGCAAAACAGTTTTTTAATAAAACCAGTGAACGCGAATACCTTGCTTTAGTTTGGGGGAATGTAGAAGAAGATCAAGGCACTATAGAAGGTAACATTGGGAGGCATCCTAAAAATAGATTGCAAATGGCTGTTTTTGAAGATGGTTCACAAGGTAAAGAAGCCATTACTCACTACAAAGTTATAGAGCGTTTGGGCTATGTAACTTTAGTGTCTTGCCGATTAGAAACCGGAAGAACTCATCAAATTAGAGTTCATATGAAACACATTGGGCATACTTTATTTAATGATGAGCGCTACGGAGGCAATAAAATTTTAAAAGGAACAGCTTTTACTAAATACAAACAATTTGTAGAAAACTGTTTTAAAATACTTCCAAGGCAAGCACTACACGCTAAAACATTAGGGTTTGAACATCCTACTACAGGAAAATTTTTAAAATTTGAAGCTCCAATTCCGTCAGACATGCAATCCTGTATAGAAAAGTGGAGAATGTATGCAAAACATGCCAAACCCGAATAACTATAAATAAATACTATTGCTTAATTAAAACATTCTAAGCATTCTGCTCTTAGAAATTAATTAGCATTTGTAAATTTGATATCAATCAAAATTATAATCATGAAAGTTGTATTATCTCCGGCTAAATCATTAAACTTTGAGAGTAAAGTTCCTACTGCAACTTATACAGAGGCAACCTTTTTAACCGAAGCAGAACGAATTAATAAGGTGCTAAAGTCTAAATCTCCAAAGAGTTTAAGCAAGCTCATGGGAATTTCTGAAAGTTTGGCTGAGCTTAATTACAACAGAAATCAAGATTGGCAATTACCAATTACTCCAGATAAAGGAAGGCAAGCTGTTTATGCTTTTAGCGGAGATGTTTATCGTGGGCTAGATGTGTATACTTTACCCGAAGATAAAATAGACAACTTACAAAATACCGTTAGAATACTATCGGGTTTATATGGTTTGCTTAAACCACTAGACTTAATATTACCATACAGATTAGAGATGGGAACCAAATTAGCCATTGGTAAAAACAAAAATTTGTATGAGTTCTGGAAAAAGAAGATTACCGAAGCATTAAATAGTGAGCTTTCAGACAATGAGGTTTTTGTAAATTTAGCAAGTAACGAATACTTTAAAGCCATAGATGCCAAACAGCTTAAGGTTCCGGTAATTACGGCATCTTTTAAAGATTACAAAAATGGTACTTACAAATCTATTATGACATATGCTAAATTGGCAAGAGGTTATATGGCAAGATATATTTTAGACACTAATGCTAAAACACTGGACGATTTAAAAGGATTTAATTATGAAGGATATGGCTTTAGTGAAGAATTTTCATCAGAAAATGAATTAGTATTTATTCGATAAAAAAAGCTCCCAATTGGGAGCTTTTTTGTTATTCTGCCTTTTTCTTAGCAGTTGTTTTTTTAGTTGTAGTTTTTGCTTTAGTTGTTGTGGTCTTTTTTGCTGTTGTTTTTTTAGCCGTAGCTTTTGCTTTAGTGGTTTTAGGCGCACTTGCTTTTTTAGCTGTTGCAGTAGTCTTTTCTTTGGCTTTTGTTTCTTTTTTTACAGCTTCAACTACTGCAGCACGGACTTTTTTTCTAGGCCGATGCTTGCCGTAACTGCCCATTATAATTTTACCACGACGCGTTTTTTTATCACCTTTTCCCATAAAGTTTTCATTTTTGTTGGTTAGCTTTTAAAAGTACTATTTTTAGCACTTAATTCAAAATCATATGTTTAAGCATACTCACCCGTATTCTGCTTATATTCCAGATAATACCAAGAAACTTATTGTAGGAACATTGCCTCCTGCCAGATTTACAACAAGAACACTAAAAGATAAAGATGTAGATTTTTGCTATGGCAGTAAAGATGGTTTGCTATGGCCTATTTTAGAAAAAATTTACAATACACCATTATTATATGAAAACTCGCAAGAAGCAATTACCCAAAGAAAACAATTGTTACAACAACACCAACTGGGAATTTGCGATATAGTAGAGTATGCCTACAGAGATAAAATTGATGCTTCAGATTTAGGAATGAAAAATTTAAAACTTAGAGATGTAATAGAATATGTAAAAAAGCATCAATCAATAACAACATTACTTTTTATGGGCGGAAACAGTAAAAACGGTCCGGAATATTTGTTTAGAAAACTTGTAAAAAAGCATGGATTACCTTTTGTAGAAGTTACTAATACATTACCCAGAATTCACAAACTCAAAATTGGTAAAAGAGAAATAAAAACAGTGTCTTTAATAGCGCCTTCAGGAAGTGCAAACAGAGCAATAGGGAGTATGCTTTTATACAAACAAAAAAAAGCTATCAACCCAGAGTACAATACTTTTTTATTTAGAGTAGAGCAATACAGACCCTACTTTTTGGGCTAACCGTTGTTTACGGTTTCGCCCTTAACGTGTTTGGGTCTTAATCTAAATTTTTTTCTTCTGGGACGTAGCTTTCCAAAAGAGCCCATTATAATTTTACCACGACGTGTTTTTATATCACCTTTTCCCATTAAACTTTTTCTTTTTTAGTATGTTCAGAAATGGTTTTAGCATTTGGGTTAAATTCTTTTACTTTTTTTCTAAGTCTTCCAAAAATAGAAAACAAATCTTGTTTGCGTTTTTCCTTCTTTTCTTTAATCATAACTCATCATTTTAGGTTAAACAACTGTATAAAAAATACTAAAAAACTAAGTTAATGTCAAGTATTATAAGCTTTTTAGTATCGTTAAAAAGTGTTAAACAGTAATAATTTAGAAGTAGTTTTTTAACATAAAAACGTTTTTAGAAAAGAGTTATAGTGGTATTAACTTTTATTATTAAGGCTGTTGTAAAGCCTATTTTTTTAGGTATAAATTTGTATAGTTATAATTTAAGTGAAACATAAGATGATCCGAATATACTACCTAACAACAATTTTTATTTTTTTCTTTACTAATTTACTTTTTGCTCAAGTTTACGGAGAACTAAATGGGGTGGTAACAGATCAAACGGGGACACCCATATTTGGTGCATCGGTTTATTTAGAAGGAACCCAAAAAGGAGCTCAAACCAATCAAGAGGGAAAGTACAGCATAACAAATATAGAACCCGGATCGTACAATTTAATAGTAAGTTATTTAGGATATAAAACCCAAACAAAGTATAATGTAATTGTAAAATCTAAAGGTACGCCTGCGTATAATTTTGTACTTACAGAATTAGTAGAAGCCTTAGATGAGGTAGAAGTTACCAATGCAAGCAGAATTAGTAAACCTAAAGAAACTCCTTTATCTACACAAACCTTATCTGCCGTAGAAATTGCAACGTATCCGGGCAGTAATAATGATGTTGTTCAGGTAGCGCAAACCTTGCCCGGTGTATCACCCTCTATTGGTGGTTTTAGAAATGATTTAATTATTCGCGGGGGCGCCCCGAACGAAACCGTATATTATTTAGATGGGGTAGAGGTGCCTAATATAAATCACTTTAGTACCCAAGGAAGCGCAGGAGGTCCCGTTGGTATGATTAATGTTTCGTTTATAGACGATGTAACACTTTCTGCATCTGCATTCGGAGCCCAATACGATAATCCGCTATCAGGTGTACTTCAATTTAAACAACGAATAGGAAATACCAGAAATTTTGCAGGCAATTTCAGGCTTAGTGCAAGTGAAGCAGCACTATCGGTAGAAGGACCACTTTTTAAAGGAAAAAAAGCAGAAAGCAATACTAGTTATCTGGTTTCGGTTAGACGAAGCTACTTGCAATTTTTATTTAAAGTAATCGGCCTCCCTTTTAGACCAAGCTATTGGGATTATCAATACAAAATAAATCATAAAATAAATGAGTATAACACTTTAAGCCTTATTGGTTTGGGCTCTATTGATGATTTTTCTGTTGAAGCTCCTGCTGATTTTGATGCAGAGCAGCAAGCACAGTTAGAGCAGTCTCCTTTTATAAACCAAAAAACCAATACTATTGGCCTAACCTGGAAAAAAAGATTTAAAGATGGTAGCGGATTTATGCAAACCACTTTAAGTACTAACAGACTGCAAAACAAATTTACTAAGTATGAAGATGCAGAAAATCAAACGGGTGTAGTTTTTGCAAATGATGCCGTAGAATCCGAAACAAAGCTTAGATATTTAGTCACTAAATTTTATGATGAATTTAAGCTTTCGGCCGGATTTAACACGCAATATTCTAAGTATAAAAACAATACAATAAATAACGTTTATCAAAACACGTTTAATTCTGAAATAGATTTTGTAAAGTATGGGTTATTTGCCAATGTTACGCGTTCTTTTTTAAATAATAGGTTAGATGTATCTGTAGGGTTTCGTTTAGACGATGATACCTTTACAACTACAGACCACCTTTTACGTACATTTTCTCCAAGAGCAGCTATATCTTATGAGTTTATTGATAACTGGAAAATTAATGCTACTGCCGGCCGTTATTTTAAACTACCGCCATACACTATTTTAGGTTTTAAAGATAACAATAACACCTTGGTAAATAAAGATGTATCGTATACCACAAGCAATCATTTTGTGCTTGGGGTAGAACATTATTTTACACCTTCGGCAAGCTTCTCTGTAGAGGCATTTTACAAAAAATATGAAGATTACCCGATTTCTGTTGTAGATCAAGTTTCTTTAGCTAATAAAGGAGCTGGATTTGAGGTATTAGGAAGCGAAGACGTTGCAACTACCGGTAGCGGTAAAGCGTATGGTACCGAACTATTATTTCAGCAAAAATTATCAAAAAACTTTTACGGTATTTTTTCGTACACTTGGTTTTTTAGTGAGTTTACAGGGCTAAATAACAATAAATATGTCCCGTCTGTTTGGGATAGCAGGCATTTAATTTCGTTTACCGGAGGTTATAAATTAAACAATAATTGGGAAATTAGCTCTAGATATCGTTTTGCAGGAAAAACGCCATATGCCCCAGTAGATTTAGAGGCTACACAAGAAAGCTATCCCGAAATTATTTTAGATTACACCAGATTAGGAGAAGTTAAATTAGATGTGTTTAGCCAGTTAGATGTTAGAATAGATAAAAAATGGAATTTTAAAGATCTATCACTTAATATTTTTGTTGAAGCTCAAAACCTATTAAAACAGCAAATTCCTCAACCAACCGAATATGGTTTAGCCAGAGATGAAAACGGACAAGTAATAGAACCCAAAACTTTAGTGCCTATTGTTACAGACACAAGCAGTATAATTCCGAGTTTTGGCGTGGTTTTAGATTTTTAAAAGTGCTTATTTAAATTGGTTAATAAAATCTCGGGTTTTTTCTACGCCGTTTTTTTGTAAATGTTTTATGTAGGCACTACCAATTATAGCTCCGTCTGCATACGTTGTTGCTTGCGTAAAAGTTTTACTGTTAGAAATTCCAAAACCAACTAATAACTTATTTTTTAAATTCATATTAGAAATACGCTTAAAGTAGTTCAGTTCTGTTTCATTAAAAACATTTTTCGCTCCGGTAGTACTGGCAGAACTAACCATATAAATAAAGCTGTCGCTAATACTATCTATCTGTAAAATTCTTTCTTTTGGCGTTTGTGGGGTAATCAAGAAGATATTTGATAGATTATTTTTTTTAAAAATTGATGCATAATTACGAGTGTATTCTTCTAACGGAAGGTCGGGTATAATTAAACCATCTATTCCAACTCGTGCACACGCCTCACAAAAGTTTTCTATACCAAATTGTAAAATAGGATTAAAATAACCCATTATAATTAGCGGGATTGAAATGTTTTCTCTGCAGTTTTCAAGCTGAGAGAAAAGCAATTTTGTTGTCATACCATTAGAAAGCGCTTTTGTTGAACTGTTTTGAATAGTTGGCCCATCGGCTAATGGATCACTAAAAGGCAAACCAATTTCAATTAAATCTACACCACTTTGTTCTAACTCGCTAATAATTTTAGTGGTGTCATTTAAGTTTGGGTAGCCGGCCGTAAAATATATAGAAAGTACTTTTTTGTTTTTATTAAATATATTTTTAATTCTGTTCATAATAACCTACAAATATTACAGTTTAAAATAATCTATGTACGTGTTTAAATCTTTATCACCTCTACCAGAAAGATTAACTACAACAATATCTTTATCAGAAAAACTTAGTTTTGAGAGTGCAGCAAGGGCATGTGCACTTTCTATGGCAGGAATAATTCCTTCTAATTGGCACAATTCTAATCCGGCATTCATTGCTTCTGCATCTGTAACCGACAGAAACTGGGCTCTTTTACTGGTTAATAAATGTGCATGTAGCGGTCCTACACCCGGATAATCAAGTCCGGCAGAAATTGAGTAAGGTTCTACAATTTGCCCGTCAGGTGTTTGCATTAACAAAGTTTTACTTCCATGAATAATACCCTCATTCCCTAAAACAGAAGTGGCAGCACTTTTACCTGAATTTATTCCTTTACCTGCAGCTTCTATTGCAACTAATTGAACGTTTGTGTTATTTAAATAATGATAAAAAGCTCCTGCTGCATTACTGCCCCCACCAACACAAGCTAAAATATGCGAGGGGTTTTCTGTTCCTTCTTTTTCTAAAAATTGTTGTTTAATTTCTTCTGATATAACACTCTGTAAACGAGCAACCATATCAGGATACGGATGCGGACCAACAACACTGCCAATAATATAATGTGTGTTGGTTGGATTGTTAATCCAATCTCTTATAGCCTCGTTTGTTGCATCTTTAAGGGTTTTACTTCCTGATTTTGCCGGGATAACTTTAGCGCCCAGCATTTTCATTCTGGCAACGTTAGGGGCTTGCCTGGCTATATCTATTTCTCCCATATATACTACGCACTCTAAACCCATTAAAGCACAAACTGTAGCAGTAGCAACGCCATGTTGGCCGGCGCCGGTTTCGGCTATAATTCTTTTTTTACCTAAGTGTTTTGCAACTAAAATTTGTCCGATTGTATTGTTAATTTTATGAGCACCGGTATGATTTAAATCTTCACGTTTTAAGTAAATTTTGGTGTTGTATTTATTTGATAATCGTTGGGCCAAATATAAAGGAGATGGTCTGCCAACATAATCGGCAAGTAATTTATTAAAGGCTGTTTTAAACTCATCTGAAGCTAAAATATTCAGATAGTTTTTTTCTAATTCTTTAACGTTAGGATACAACATTTCGGGAATATAAGCTCCTCCAAAAATGCCATAATAACCATTGTTGTCTACTTGGTAGCTCATTTGTGTTTTGTTATAAATTATTTTTTAGTTGATGCATAAACCGTTTTAGTAAATGCAGCTTTTTTAAGCCGGGAATACTTTCAAACTGACTATTAATATCTACGGCATAGCAATATTTTGCAGCAGGTAATTTTTTAAACTTTGTAAGTTCATTAATATGTTCAAGGCCAATACCGCCACTTAAAAAGTAAGGCTTGTTAGCGGTATAATTTTTAAGTAAGTTCCAATTAAAAGTTATTCCGTTACCACCGGGAAGTTTGCCTTTAGTGTCAAAAAGATAAAAGTCAACAACCGCTTTGTAAGGCTCAACAATATTAAAGTTAAAGCTGTTACTAACCCCAAATGCTTTTATAATTTTTAGACTTGGCATAGTTTTTTTTATTGAATTGCAAAATGCTACAGTTTCTTTACCATGAAGTTGTACTCCCCATAATGTATTTTCTTTGGCGGTTTGCACAATTTGATCAACAGAAGCATCCACAAAAACACCTATTTTTTTTATTTGTTTTGGTGTTTTTGGTAATTGTGCAGTAACAGCTCTTGGAGATTTTTTATAGTAAATAAACCCCAAAAAATCTGGTTTTAATGTTGCAATTTTGTTTATGTTATCGGGATTTTTCATCCCACAAACTTTAAGCTTCATGGGGATTAATTTTATTAATAAAGTTTTGTACGGCTTTAACCGTATTGTCTTGTTTCATAAAATGTTCTCCTATTAAAAAGCCGTTATATCCATACGATTTTAAGAGGTTCACATTTTCTGGGTTGCTAATACCACTTTCAGATATTTTAATAAAAGAATCGGGTATTATTTTACTTAGGTTTATGCTTGTTTGTATATTGGTTTTAAACGATTTTAAATCACGATTATTCACGCCAATTATATCTATATTGGTTAGGTTGGTTTTTTGTAAATCGGTTTCATCATGTATTTCTAATAAAACTTCAAGTTGTAGTTGTTTGGCTACCTCAGAAAGTGCTGTAATTTGTTGTTTGGTTAAGCAGGCAGCAATCAATAAAATTACATCGGCTCCAAGAGCTTTAGCTTCTAATATTTGAAACTCATCTATAATAAAATCCTTACGAAGTAAAGGTAGGTTTGTTGTGGACCGAGCCAATAAAAAATCATCAGCAGATCCACCAAAATAATTAGTGTCAGTAAGCACAGACATCCCAGTAGCACCGCCAATTTCATATGCATTTGCTACCGTAATCACAGAAGCTTTTTGATTAATATTATCTTTAGAGGGGGAACGTCTTTTAAACTCTGCTATAATCCCACTACTACTTTTTGCTAATTGCTCTTTTAGCGATATAGTTTGTTTGCTAAATAGTTTAGCATTTTCTAGTTGTTTTATAACAATAACTTGCTTTTTTAAAGCTACTTCTTGTTGTTTATAGGCAATTATTTGTTGTAAAATTGTCATAGAAAATTATTAATTACAAATGGCTAACATTTTTTTAAATGCATTCAAAGCATTTTTGCTTTGTAACGATTCTTGAGCTAGTTGGTATGCATCATCTAATGCTATATGCTTTGCTGTGACGATGGCAAGTGCTGCATTTGCACAAGCAACTTTAGTTTGGGCTTCTGTGCCTTCTGCATGTAATACAGCAGAGAAAATTTTAGCAGCATCTTTTACAGTATTTCCCCCAAAAAGATCTTGTGGTGTTATGGTATTTGTTTTAAAATTTTTTGCAGACAATACTGTTTCGGCTGTATTACTTATAATTTTAGCGTTTCCGGTTAACGAAAGTTCATCATAACCTTGCAAATCATGTAAAATAGTATAGCTTTTATTTGTTTGTTGGTATAAATAACTATAAACTCTTGCCAGCTCTAAGTTAAACACGCCCACCATTTGATTAGCAGGAAAAGAAGGGTTTACCATCGGGCCAAGCATATTAAAAAAAGTCTTAACGCCTAACTCTTTCCTTATGGGAGCTACCTGTTTCATGGCAGGATGAAATAAAGGAGCATGTAGCACACAAATGTTGGCTTCTTCTAAACACTTTTTTAACTTAGATGTATTGTTTGTAAAGTTAACTCCTAAATATTCTAATACATTTGAAGACCCGCTTACAGACGATACTCCGTAATTACCATGTTTAGCAACTTTTATACCGGTTCCGGCAACTATAAATGAAGCAAGGGTAGAAATGTTAAAAGTGTTTTTGCCATCACCTCCTGTACCACAAAGGTCTATTGTGTTATACTCAGAAAAATCTACATGAATACACATTTCTAGCAAAGCATCTCTAAAACCTTGAAGCTCTTGTAGCGTTATGCTACGCATCATATAAACAGTTAAAAAAGCAGCTACTTGGCTTGCATTAAAATTCCCTTTTGCAATCTCTATCAACGTATTTTTTGCTTCTTCTGCAGATATGCTTTCGTAATTAATCAGTCTGTTTAAAATATCTTTCATAAAACCAATTTTTAGTGGTTTACCCAGTTTTCTAATAGTTGTTTTCCTAAAGGGGTTAAAACAGATTCTGGGTGATATTGCACACCACAAACATCATATTCTTTGTGTCTTAAAGACATTAATTCTCCGTTTTCATCAAAGGAGGTTGCAATTAAGTTTTCAGGTAATTTTTTATCAACTACCCACGAGTGATATCTGCCTACTTCAAAAGTTTTAGGTAGGTTGGTAAAAAGCACATCGTTTTTAGTGCAGGTTACTGTGGTGGCAACACCATGATAAACGGTAGATAGATTAATTAACTTACCTCCAAAAACTTCGGCTATTGCTTGCATTCCTAGGCATACACCAAAAATACTTTTAGTTGGAGCGTATTTGGCAATAATTTGTTTTAACAAGCCGGCTTCGTCCGGTATTCCGGGTCCCGGAGATAGTATAATTTTGTTAAACGAAGCTACATCTTGCAATGAAAGCTCGTTATTTCGCTTTACGGTAACATCACAATTTAATTCTTCTAAATAATGTACTAGGTTATAGGTAAAGCTATCGTAATTATCTATCATTAAAACTTTTTTCATTTGCTTTAAATGGTTTCTGCCATTTTTATGGCTGTTGTTAATGCTTTTAATTTGTTATAAACCTCTTGGTTTTCGTTTTCAGGTTTAGACTTAGATACTATACCGGCACCAGCCTGGTAATACAGCGTGTGGTTTTTGCTTAAAAAAGTTCTAATCATTATTGCATGGTTAAAGTTTCCGTTAAAATCCATAAAACCAATAGCGCCACCATAAAATTCTCTGTTGGTAGGTTCGTATTGTTCTATAAGTTGCAAGGCTTTATATTTTGGAGCTCCGCTTAGCGTTCCTGCCGGAAAAGTATTAGCAACTATTTGCATTGTTTTGGTATCTGGTTTTTTTTGCCCCACCACTTTAGAAACCAAGTGAATAACATGCGAAAAAAACTGAAGTTCTTTATAGGTTTCTACTTTTACATTGGTGCCATTTCGGCTTAAATCGTTTCTCGCTAAATCTACCAGCATTACATGTTCTGCATTTTCTTTAGGATCTGCAAAAAGCTTTTTTGCAGTAATAGCATCTTCTTCATCATTACCGGTACGTTTAAAGGTTCCGGCAATAGGGTGTATTTCTGTTTTATTATTTTTAACTACGAGTTGAGCCTCTGGCGATGAGCCAAATATTTTAAAAGAGCCATAATCAAAATAAAAAAGATATGGCGATGGATTTATGCTTCTTAAGGCTCTGTAAACGTTAAACTCATCTCCTTTAAAAGCCTGTGCAAATCTTCTTGATAATACAAGCTGAAATACATCACCTCTAAAACAATGTTCTTTGGCTTTTACAACTAGATCTTTGTAAGCACTGTCGCTTAAATTAGAAACCGGATTGCCATCAGTAAAAAAAGGATAGGAAGCATAGTTTTTAGTATTAATAACATGCAATATTTCTTGAATGTTTTCTTTGGTATTAAAATCATGCGAAAAAATATAGGCTTCGTTATTAAAATGGTTTATGGCAATAATGTTTTTATAAACCGCATAGTAAATTTCGGGGATATTAACAGCATGTGGTTTAGAGGAAATAGATACGCTTTCAAAATACTTAACGGCATCATAAGCAACAAAACCAAAAAGCCCATTAGTTATAAACTTAAAAGTATGATTAGATGTGCTGCTAAAACACTCGGCAAATTGGTGTATTTGGTTTATAACTTCACTTGTATTTTTAATTTCTTGTTGCTGTTTTACACCATCCGGGAATAAACATTCTATTGTGTTGTTTTCTACTTTTATGTGTGCAATAGGGTTAAAACACACATACGAAAAACTGTTTTGATTGGCATGATAATCACTACTCTCCAGTAGTAAACTATTAGGGTACTTATCTCTTAATTTAAGATATAAGTTTACAGGTGTAATAGTATCTGCTATAATTTTTTTATACGATGTTTTTAAAACGTATTTTTTCATACAGTTTTTACAAGATTAGTGAGTTATAAAAAACAAAAAAGGCTTGTCGTGAATTGCGACAAGCCTTTTTTGCATTACATACATACAAGGGTGCTACTTCACGACGTTAAACGC